>CAMNXA010000003.1 GCA_946566685.1 uncultured Lachnospiraceae bacterium | reverse complement strand
AATCTTCCTTCCTGCCCATCTCCCGCAGGTTCTCACGGATACGGTCAAAGATAACGATGGTCGCATTGATGGAATAACCCACAATGGTCAACATGCAGGCGATAAAAGTATTGCCCACAGAAATCCGTACCACCGCATAGAAGGCAAGTACCACCAGTACATCGTGCACCAACGCGATCACGGAACTTGCACCAAAGCGGATATCCTTAAACCGGAACCAGATGTACAGAAGCATCAACACCGTAGACAACAGGACTGCTTTCACCGCATCTGTCTGCATCTCAGAACTGATGGTAGCACTGATGGTCTCCGCCGTAATGCTGCTCTTGTCCACGCCGAAATTATTGGCCATCAGATCGGCAAACTGCTGCCGCTCCTCTACATTCAGGGTTCTGGTCTTAATGATGATCTGGTTGGAACCGGCCACCTTTGTGGTCTGTACATTACCATCCCCTGTGATATCTTCCACATGGGGAACAATCTGGGCATCAATATCCTCAATGCTCATATCCTCATTCAATGTCATGGTCGTGGAAGTACCGCCTACAAAGTCAAGGCTGTAATTGAGGGGCATACCGATTTTGGAACTGTTCACACCCATAACGATAAAGCCAATCAAAATCACCGCCACGGAAATACCAAAGAAAACAAAGCGTTTGGAGAGGAAATTGATAGGCTTCTTCTCCTTTGCCACACCATATGCCTTCTCACTCTGTACCCCCAGTGCAAAGAAGATGTTGACCAGGAATCTGGTAACAAAAAGCGCCGTGAACATGGATAAGAAAATACCCAGCATCAGGGTGATGGAAAATCCCTTGATAGTGCCGCTTCCCATAAAGTAGAGCACCAGGGCCGCAATCAGGGTGGTGATATTACCATCCAGAATCGCAGACAGCGCTTTCTGGAAACCGATCTTAATGGAAGACTGCACGGTCTTGCCCGTGGCCAGTTCCTCTCTGATACGGGCAAAAATGATCACGTTTGCATCCACCGCCATACCAACGGAAAGGATGATACCCGCAATACCGGGCAGTGTCAGTGTGGCCTCGAAAGCATACAGTAAGATGACCAACAGTTCCGTATATAAGCACAGCGCCAGGGAAGCTGCCAGACCGGAAATATAATACACAGCAATCATGAAAATGACTACCAGTGCAAATCCCACTGCTGCCGCTTTCAGGCTGGTCTCAATCGCCGCAGAACCAAGCTGTGCGCCTACCACGTTGGAACGGAGTTCTTCCAATTCCAGTTTCAGACCGCCGATTCGGATCGTGGAAGCAAGCTGCTGTGCCTCCTCCACGGACTGCTGTCCGGTGATGACCGCATTACCGTCTGTGATCACGGCCTGTACATTGGGTACGCTTACAAACTCTCCGTCATAGTAAATGGCAATCGTCTCTCCATTCTCATAGGCTTTCTTCGTTGCCGCCGCGAAAGCATCCCTGCCATCCGCATTAAAGGAAAGCGCCACCACATTTTCCAGATTTCCCATGGAATCCTGCTGTGCCTTGGCCTGTGCATCTTCCACTTTCGTACCATCTAATACGATGGAACCATCGGCCATCAGTTCATCCATGGTCTTATTCAACTGATACTGGGGCGCCAGATTCCCTCCTGCATCAATACCATAACCGATCAGATCATAGTTGTTACTGCCATCACTGCCTGTCTGCGCAATAAAGTACAGGCTTCCCGGTTTTCCCAGTTCTTCCAGAATAGCATTGGCATCGGAGACGCCCGGAATCTCGATATTGATCCGGTCTTTGCCTTCCTGATATACCTGTGCCTCCGTGCTGTAGCCATCCACACGCTGTTGCAGCTTATAGATGGTATCGCTCATGTCCTCGGAGTTCGGTTCCTCATCGCCCACCACCTGATAAGTGATGCTGACACCACCTGCCAGATCCAGTCCCAGTTTAATGCTTCCTGCCGAGCCTGACTTGTCCGCGCCGACACCAAAGATTGCCGTATAACCAAGCAATCCCAGTATCAGGACATAGACGATCAGACCAACAACCGCTCTGCTCTTTTTCATCATCAACTCTCCTTTTCCTCATCGGCCAGCGCCGCTTTTATCATGATCGCGCACTCTACACGCTTCCTCTGCAATTCACAGCCAAGTTCATAGCTTCCGTTAATGTCACCGCTGTTGTTATAAGCATTGGCGGCACATCCCCCGCTGCAATAAAACTTGGCAAAACAGTCTCTGCACTGGTCTTTTGCATAGACATTACATGCCTTGAACTTATCCCGGATATCCGTGCGGATAACTCCTTCTTCCACATTTCCCATGAGAAATTCTTCCTGTCCCACAAACTGATGACAAGGATACAGATCCCCCCAGGGCGTCACCGCCAGATATTCCGTGCCCGATCCACAGCCTGACAATCGCTTTGCCACACAGGGACCACCTTCTAAATTTATCATAAAATGAAAGAAATTAAAACCTTTTCCTGCTTTTTTTCTGCGAATATATTCCAAAGCCAGTTCATCATACTCTTTCAGGATAGCCGGCACATCTTCCATACGCAGTGCATACGCTTCCTCCGGCCGCGCCACCACGGGTTCCACCGAAATCTGCTCAAAGCCCTCATCCGCCAGATGTCTCACATCCTCTGCAAAATCCAGATTGTTTCTGGTAAAGGTCCCTCTCACATAGTAATCCATCTGATTTCTGGACTGCGCCACCTTTTTATATTTCGGCACCACCTCATCATAACTGCCCTGACCGCCTCTGTGCGGCCGCATCAGATCATGGATTTCTTTTCTTCCATCTATACTTAAGACCACATTGGACATCTCTTTGTTGGCAAATTCCAGTACTTCATCATCTAAAAGCACCCCATTGGTAGTCAATGTAAACCGGAACTTTTTGTGGTTAGGCTCCTCCAAAGACCTGCCATAAGCCACCAGATCCTTGACCACCTGCCAGTTCATAAGCGGTTCCCCGCCAAAAAAGTCCACTTCCAGATTTACCCGGTTCCCCGAATTCTGTACCAGAAAATCCAGCGCCTTCTTTCCCACATCCAGGCTCATAAGCGCCCTGTGTCCATGGTACTCCCCTTCCCCTGCAAAGCAGTATTTACAGGCCAGGTTACAATCATGGGCAATATGCAGACAGAGCGCCTTTACCACGGTCTCCCGGTTCTTAAAACTGTCAATATACTTCTCATAGACATCCTCCGTAAAGAGCGCTCCTTCTTCTTTTAAAGAAAGAATCTCTTCCACGGTCTCCTCCACTTCGGCATACTTCCTGGAAAGCTGCCTGGCCGCCGCTTCCACAATCTGTTCTTTCCCTTCCACCTTTTGTGCCAGGAGTTTTTCCACGATCGGAATCACATCGTAAGCAAGTTCGTCCACCACATGGACAGAGCCGCTGTTGACATCCAGTACAATATGATATCCGTTATTTATATACTGATGTATCACTTCTTTTCTCCTATCTATTGCTTATCTGTTCTGTCCCTGACTATTCCGTCCTGACAATATCATCTTCCAGATATACAGAAACTAAAAGAAAACGCATAATAAGCAGCGATAGACTCGCTGCTTATATTTCCTCTCATTTCAACTGCTGATAAAGGATTCCTATCTCGCCTTCTCACAACTCTGGTTGCCCACTGTGCAGGAAGTCTTACAAGCGGACTGGCAGGAAGTCTGGCACTCGCCGCAGCCGCCTTTCTTCATGGATTCCTTCAAATCTCTGGTCGATAATGTTTTAATATGCTTCATCGATATGTCCTCCTTATGTAATAAATACCGGGAAGGGCTGCGTTCTGTATACTGCCCGTATCGTTTCCCTTTGCATGCTGTCTCAATAACTTAAAGTAGTATATCATAGTTTTTCCGTTACGCAAAGCACTTTCTTAAATTTTTATATCCTAACTGATCATACCCCCTAGCATCCCGCTTCCCGCACACAGGAAAAACACCGTCATCATATTTCCTGCTACATCCTGAGGCCCCTTATTCACCACCATGGACACAACTACCAGAATCCCAAAATACAAAACTCCCATGGCCAGCCCCCACAAGTATCGTTTCTTTCCCGCTCGTTTGCCCGCAATCAATCCTGCCAGAAACGTTACCATTATGTAGATTGCAATAATACAGACCGATACCACCTTCTCGGAAAGGCCAAAACGGTACAGCAGAAAGGCAAGCAGCAAAAGAAGTCCTGCCGTCAGAATATATGCTGCCAACATGCACTTAGTAACAAAAATCACCTTTTGCGTATAAATTTCCTTTTTTCCCATACTTCCCCCTTGTCCATATGTCTTCTACTCTGCTATATTTTATTCCGGCTGTCAGAAAAACTTGACACAATCTTATGCTTCTAGTAATATTTTCTACATAATAGCGGTGGGACTTTTCCCTGCCCGGAATAACACAAAGAAGGAGTGAACTTTTAAATTGGATACCACAGGTGTCATACAACTCGTTTCCTTAGCAGTTCTCGTATTCTTATCTGCTTTTTTCTCATCTGCCGAGACAGCTTTCTCGACAGTGAATCGTGTACGTCTTCGCACACTTGCCCAGGAAAACCACAAAGGGGCTATTCGGGTACTCGGCATACTGGATCAGTATGGCAAGATGCTGAGTGCGATCTTAATCGGCAATAATATCGTTAATCTGTCCGCCTCTTCCGTGGCCACTACTTTCGCCATCAATACCTGGGGCAGCCGTGCCGTAGGCATTGCTACCGGCGTATTAACTTTTGTGGTGCTGATGTTTGGCGAAATCATCCCCAAAACCTGGGCCATGCAGAGAGCCGAACCCATCACTCTTGTCTTCAGCGGCCTCATTCACCTTTTGATGACGATTTTAACCCCGGTGATTTTCCTGGTAGATAAACTTTCCAACTGGATCTTAAAACTGCTGCACATCAGTTCCGAGGGCAACAATTTCAGCATCACAGAAAAGGAATTAAAGACTTATGTGGATGTCAGCCATGAGGGCGGCGTCATCGAATCAGAGGAACGGGCATTGATCTACAACGTATTTGATTTTGGGGACACAGTCGCCAAAGACATCATGATTCCCAGAATCCAGATGACTACCGTATCCATCGATGCCTCTTATCATGAACTGTTATCCACCTTCCAGGCATCCATGTTTACCAGAATCCCTGTCTATGATGATGACCCCGACCACATCATCGGTATTGTCAACATCAAAGATTTCATTCTGGTGAAAGACAAGGAAAAATTCAATCTCAAAAAAATCCTGCGGGAAGCCTACTATACATATGAATATAAGAATGTGTCCGATCTTTTGATGGAAATCCGTGAAAAATCCTGTAACATCGCCTTCGTTTTGAGCGAATACGGCGCTACGGTGGGTATGATCACCATGGAAGATATGATCGAAGAATTGGTCGGTGAAATCCGGGATGAATACGATGCCGATGAGGAGGAGCTGATCCAGGAGACCGAAGAAGGCCAGTATCTGGTAGAAGGCGGCATGAAACTTGACGACATCAACGATGCCCTGGAAATTTCCCTGGATTCTGAAGACTATGATTCCATCGGCGGACTGATGATAGAAAAATTAGACCGCCTGCCCCAGGATAAAGAGACCATTGTTCTGGAAAATGGCATCTCCCTGCAGGCTTGCGGTATTCAGGATAACCGTATTGTCAAAGTGTTGATCACACTTCCTGAGGAAACCGAGACAGAAGCGCCGGAAGCTCCTGAGGAGAATTGATCATACAGGCTTCCTTTGCACCAGCCTCGATCAACTGCTCCATGGTGCGGAACCCCCAGGTGACGCTGATACAGGGCATGGGTACATTACCAGCCGTCTGCCGGTCCACCTCGGAATCACCCACATAGACCGCCCGTGATACATCACAGGAAAGTTCCAAAAGCGCCTGATACACCGTATCGGGCGCTGGTTTTTTCTTCACGGTGGCACTCTCTCCGATTGCCACAGGAATATAGTCCCTAAAATATTTCTCGTTCAGCTTCTTGACGGCACCGTCAAACTTATTGGAAACGATCGCCATATGGTATCCTTTCCCGGAAAGTTCGGCCAACAGCTCCATGATCCCTTCATAAGGATGTGTCTTGTCTTCACAGTGTTTTGCATAATGTTCTTTGAATGCAGCTAATATCTGCTCATACACAGGGTTCTGTACCCCCTGGGGGATGCAGCGTTCAATCAGCTTTGCCACGCCGTTTCCCACAAACCTTCTCACTTCCTCCAGTGTCTTCGTCTGCATCTGAAACTGTTCCATGGCATAATTGACACTGTCTGTCAAATCTTCCAAAGTATCCAACAGGGTGCCGTCCAGGTCAAATATAATCGTATCAATCATTGTTATCCTTCTCTGTCAGTGTGCTGCCACAAGCCCCATGACCGCTTCAATCTCCGCCCCGTTGTCGGGCGCCGGTTCTATCACCTCATGCTTCCCGTCAGAAGTCACTTGCGCAATAAAGTTTCCGTCCCTGGTCTTTTCCAGCACATAATAAACCACTTCCTCAGTATCCCGCTTCCAAACCGCATAGACACGGTAACACATACCCTTCTTCACCGCCTCGTCCGGCATGTCCACCCTGGTTAGCTGCACCGTATCCGTGATATTGAGCGTCATCACCGAGAAATCGTCCGCCCTGAAAGACGCCTTTTTGCCTTCCGGATACACCTCATCATAGAAATGCAGCAAAAACTCGCCTTCCTCTTTTTGCAGTTTCTTAAGGCCCTCTTCTTTATGCTCAAACAAATATTTGGGTAAAAGCATCAGTGCCACCCGATTGTGCACCAGATCCTGGAACTGTTTCTCGGTCACCTGAATGCTCTTCTGCCCGGCCTGTCCCTGTTTTGCCAGTTCCGCTATCTGTTTCCTGCGCTTATCCGCCACTTCCAGGATGGATCTGTTCAGCACCATATTCTGGGTAAACGGATTCAACACTACAGCTTCAATCTTCTCCTGATTCGCCATTGCCATGGACACACAGGCAAAGAACGGCAGGGCAAGTACCGTAGGGCTCTTCTTATCCGGCGGTATCTGCACCGCAGAACTAAAAATGGGCAGTGCCTGTTCTCCGCTCTCCTTGCGCAAAAGACAGGGAATAATTCTGGATTCTCCTGATAACTGTACCGGTTTGCCCGCCCGCATCTGCTTCTCCGTCTCCGGATCCAGATTCTGAGGCGGCATGGCCGGCATCAGCACGATGGATTTCTCCAGAAGTTCCATCACTTTGACATAATTATCTTTCTCCCTGTCAGCCGCAAAAGCCGCTATCGCCTCTTCCAATGCCTGATTGTTTATTTTCTGATCAGCCATGATAACTCCTTTTTATAATCCTCCAAATAGATTTTTCATCTGCGCGACCAATTCCATATCCTCCGCACTCACTTTCAGATTGGAATCAAAATTCTCTCCATCCGCTGTTGTCACCTTAATCTCAATGATGCTGCCCTCTTTGATCCCTTTCTGGGCCACTGCCTTTAAAAACATCGGAAATTTCGGGTGATTCTTCTCGAAACGATTCCAGAGATTCATCATCTGTAACAGTGCTGCCGGATTTTGCAGATTCATGCCTCTTCCTCCTCTTTCTCCGCTGCCTGCGTGATTGCAATCTGTAATTCTTCCAACTGCTTATCATCTACCATACCCGGAGCCTCCGTCATCAGGCAGGATGCATCCTTAATCTTCGGGAATGCGATTACCTCCCTGATACTGTCCGCATGGGTTAGGAGCATCACAAAGCGATCCAGGCCGTAAGCAAGTCCCGCGTGAGGCGGCACTCCATACCTGAATGCACTCAGAAGGAACCCAAACTGCTCCCAGGCCTGCTCTTTCGTGAAGCCAAGCACCTCAAACATCTTCTCCTGGATATCATCCTGATGGATTCTCACAGAACCGCCGCCAAGTTCCACACCGTTTAAGACAATATCATAGGCTTTCGCGCGGACTCTGCCCGGATTGGAATCAATATACTGCCAGTCCTCTTCCATGGGCATGGTAAAAGGATGATGCATCGCCATAAAGCGGTTCTCCTCCTCGCTCCACTCCAACAGCGGGAACTCCACAATCCAGAGGAAATTATACTTGGATTCATCAATCAGCCCCAGCTGTCTGCCCAGTTCTATACGCAGTGCGCCCAAGACGCTGTACACAATATTGGTCTTATCCGCCGCAAAGAGAAGCAGATCGCCCTTCTCGCCGCCCATTGCTTTTACTAACTGATTCAGCTCTTCCTCTGTCATAAATTTGGCAAAAGAAGATTTGTATGTGCCGTCTTCCTGCACACTCAAATATGCCAGCCCTTTCGCCCCATAACCCTTGGCGAAATCCACCAGTGCATCAATCTTCTTACGGGGCATGGCCGCCTGTCCCTTGACCGTAAGACCGCGCACAGATCCCTTATTTTCCAAAGCGGAAGTAAACACCCCGAAACCGCAGCCTGCCACCACCTCGGACACATCGACAAGTTCCATGCCAAAACGGGTGTCCGGCTTATCGGAGCCAAACCGGTCCATGGCTTCCTGCCATGTCATGCGGGGCAGGGGCAATGCCACATCCAGACCAATCGCTTCCTTACAGATATGTTTGATCAGCCGCTCATTTACATCGATCACATCGTCCACATCCACAAAAGAAAGTTCCATATCCGCCTGCGTAAATTCCGGCTGTCTGTCCGCCCGCAGATCCTCGTCCCTGAAACATCTGGCAATCTGGAAATACCTGTCATACCCGGAACACATCAAAAGCTGCTTATACAGCTGTGGTGACTGCGGCAACGCATAGAAATTTCCCGGATGCACACGGCTGGGCACCAGATAATCCCTGGCCCCTTCCGGCGTGGATTTACACAAAATCGGAGTCTCAATCTCCAGGAAACCTTCCCCTGCCATAAACGCGCGCATCTCAGATGCAATCTTACTGCGCAGTATCATCTTCTCCTGCAGATCCGGACGGCGCAGATCCAGATAGCGATATTTTAAGCGGATTTCTTCCTTGGTCTTGGAATCGGCTTCCACCGGGAACGGCGGCGTCTCAGATTCCGATAAAATACGCACCTGTGCGGCCCTGACCTCAATCTCGCCGGTCTTAAGATTCTCATTGACGGCGCCGGAACGTTTCTCCACCTTACCGACTACGGCAATCACGAACTCACTGCGCATTTTCTCCGCCTTGGCAAAGGCTTCCGCACCACAGTCCTTTTCCTCAAATATAATCTGTAAAATCCCAGAACGATCCCGCAGATCAACAAATATGATGCCGCCTTTATTTCTCTGTTTCTGTACCCATCCCATGACGGTCACCTGCTCACCCACATTGCCTGTGGCAAGTTCCGCACAGCGATGAGATCTTTTCCATCCTTTCATGGACTCTGCCATTGTCGTATCCTCCTCACGCTTTTTCATTTTGCCCGTTTTATGTCCAATGTTTAACCGCTGCTTTTGGTTTATCCAATGCTTCCTGCTTTCTCCCTGAAAGCTTCCTTATAAAACTCCTCAAAGTCCTCATACCCCTGAGCCGTAAGCTGCTCCTTCTGGAACTTCTTATTTTTGTTCATGCGTGCCACCAATACCTGGTCTCCTTGCGCACGGGCCTCCTGTGCCCTTTTCATCACATCTCGCAGCTTATCCGCAGGCAGTCCCTTTTCCATCAGATAAGCCACCTTGCGCCCTGCTTTCGGCACCTTAAAACCACTCTCCAAAAGTAACAGGATGATACGCTCAAAGCCAATGGAAAAACCGCAGGCCGGCACATCGTTTCCGGTAAACTTGCCCACCATCTTGTCATATCTTCCGCCGCCGCCGCAGCTGCCGCCAAACTCCGGCATCGCCACCTCAAAGATCGTGCCTGTATAATAGGACATGCCTCGCACCAGTGTGGGATCAAACACCAGTTCAAAGAAATCTCCCTTGACCGCTTCCACGCTGTCGATGATCTCCTGAAAACTCTCCCTGACACCCTCTGGCAGGAAATCGGCCACAGCCTCTGTCAGATAAGCCACCGGTGTCTTTGCCGTCTCCACGCCCTTAAAAAGCGCCATATATTTGCTCACGGATTCTTTGGCATAACCGGCCTCTAATAACTCGGCCTCCACACCCTCTGCGCCAATCTTATCTATCTTATCCAGAATGATAAAAATCTGGTCGTAGTCATCCTCGCCAAAACCGCTGTATGCCGCCATAGCCTTTAAAATCTGCCTGTCATTAATTCGAATCTGGAAATTATGGAATCCTAACTTTCCCAGAGTCGTAGTGGTTGCCAGAATCAACTCAATCTCCGCCAGATTCCCGGCCTCTCCCAGAATGTCGATATCACACTGCATGAACTGACGATAACGCCCTCTCTGAGGCCTGTCCGCCCGCCATACATTGCCCATCTGCAATGCCTTAAAGGGAGCCGGAAGTTCATTGGCATGATTGGCATAATATCGCACCAGCGGGACTGTCAGATCATAACGCAGGCCGCCATCCACCAGATCCTCCTCACTCTTGGCCTCTGCCAGACGGAGTTTCTCACCTCTTTTTAAAATCTTAAAAATCAGCTTCTCGTTCTCACCGCCCGCCTTACAGTTTAAATTCGCAATATTTTCCACACAAGGTGTCTCGATTGAAGTAAATCCAAAACTCCCATAGGTCTCCTTGATCACGCCGATAACGTAATCTCGGATTGCCATTTCTTCCGGCAGGATATCTTTCATGCCGGTGACCGGTTTCTTATTCAGTGCCATAATGCCTCCCTGTTATTCTTTTCCTATCGATAAGTATACTTGTTAGATTTTACTCTCTTTTGGAGCGTTTTTCAAGCCTGAAAGCGCATCAATGATTCTGCCGTCATCTCCATGGCCGATTCTTTCCTGTCCAACCTTTCTCCCGCCAATAGACTGCATCCGTCTCATTCCAGCCGCGTATCTGCATCTGGCGCATAACATGAAAAAAGAGCTTTGTTTTGATAGATGGTCTCACATGACCTTTCCTGTTTTGAATCTTTTGTGCCAACCGTTCCATATTCTTTTCTATCCGTTGCTTCTTCTTATCACTGACGGCATCCCAGGAAACCGCCATCACTGCAATTCCATAACGATAGGTTTTACCCACACCCCAGAAAAATGTACTGTCAGCCATATCCTTGTTGGCACTTTTCATGCCTGCACCGGCAGCCGTGGAAATACAGACGGCCTGCTTGGAAAACATCTTTTCCTCAGGACGGTGTACCATCCAACGCCAGCCATAGTGATCCAGAAATGTTTTCATGGCCCCGGTCACATGATATACATAAACAGGACTCGCCATAATGATCACATCAGCCTCGTCCATGGCCTGTGTAATGGGTGATAGTTTTGTATAATGCGGACATTTTGCCTCTGTCACTTCAAAGCAGGTAGTACAGCCCACACAATCTTCTCCAAAATCCCGCGGCAGGAAAAATTCCGTCACTTCGCCATTTAGTTTTTCTGCCAGCATCCTGGCTAGATGACAGGTAGAACCCTGATGGCTCTGCCCGTGAATGATTGTAATCTTCATAAGACCCTCTCATAACTTTGATGCCCTGACCAGAACCAGTTATTCAACAACTCTCCGATATTCCTCTTCTGCCTCTTCCTGCGTCAAACCAAGTTCCTGTATCAAAGAATTTTTTATTTCACTGGCTGTATGGTGGCCAAACGCCATTCTTGCTATATGGTTTGAGATTTTAACCTTCTGGCTGGCTTCCTCTCTTACTTTTTGTGCCTCCGCATTCTTTTTCTCTGCCTCTGCATTCTTTTTTTCTGCCTCTGCATTCTTTTTCGCTGCCTCCGCCTCCATCTTTTCAGCCAGTTCTATCTTCTTGTTTGCTGCCTCAATTTCCCGCTGTGCCGCTTCCGATTTCCGCTGTGCCGCCTCTATGTCCCGCTGTGCCGCTTCCGATCTCCGCTGTGCCGCCTCTATGTCCCGCTGCGCCGCCTCTGTCGCTTCCCTCATCTTCCTCATCTCTGCCTGATAGTCAAATGTTATCCCTTCAAATAATTTTCCCATCCTGCGCTCCTTTATCTTTGCTACCGCTTCCTCTGTCTTATCCTCCGGTATATCCATATTGTAAAACAACGCACGTGCCAGTTTGGCCATGACCTCCAATAAATAGGCGGGAGTATCCTGCAAGATCTTGTCCATTTTATCTTTGGGAAGCTGTGTGAAAATCTCCACATCCTCCGGGCATCTAATCTTATTGACAAGCATGGCAAGGGATATCTCGTCCCCTTTTGACAGGAGCTCCTCGTTACTGTAATCGTGCAGTCTTACTACCTGATAGGTAAGGCGCGGAAGATACTCACCCAACAATTCTTTGCAGAGTATCCGGTCTGCCAGATCCATCGGGGCCGTCCATCTATCTGTTCCCTCATAGTACACGATGGGAAGGATTGGCGGATATCTGAAATCCTTCCTGGCACTGATCCCGGGATGGGCTTTTTCCATCTCCCTTTCATAGTCTTCCCAAATGCAGAACATATACCGGAATATCTGCATACATACATTGTACTCCACTTTTGTCTTATGTTCAACCAGAGAAACAATATAGAGTGGCAATTCGAGTGGATTTTCGTCTTCCTCAGCAGAAAGATATTTGGAGATATTTACTTTTTTAACAGTATCACTGTCCCTTTGAGAACTATACAATAATACGTATCGTTCCGACACATCCTCGATATCCTCCGGACAGATATTCCGAAGAATTTCCAAATCTGCATAATCTCTGAGGAATTGGGAACAGAGGATATTATCCCCGAAGATTAATTTGCCCCCACTGTCATGAAGATGGGGATTGTTAATGACAACCTGCTTTTCTTTGGCCATAATGCCTCCTTTTCTGAACGATGTGCCCGGCACATCATGTTAGACACAGAAAAGGAAAGAAAAACAAAGAGACCGCCCTTCACACTGTCTTGCCTTTTCTGTCGGTTAAAAGTTGGTAACACTGGGGCGAACTGCCCCTTCATCTCCCGGATGCCCCGGAAGCCAGATATCATATCTTTGTGAAAAGTGATACGATATGAAATGTAAGTTTACTATAGTATGATTCAACTAAAAAAGCAAGTACTTTCTTTCCCATGATAGACATTGATCCTTTTTATAACAAAAAAGACGTATGAAACCACTCTGTCCCATACGCCTTATCACTATCTTTATAAAAGCCTCTTCTTCCTCTCAATCATCTCCTCAATATTCCCCATATAAGTCTCCAAATCTTTGGCATTTTCACAGCGTTCAATCCGTCCGTCCGAAAACACCCGCTTGGTGATCGACCCGGCGCCAAGGGCCACAATGGTCTGCATCTCCTCCATGATCAATATATTGTAAATCCCATATTTATTTTCTTTAGAGTATCCCACGTTTTCAAAATTACCTGACATATTCTTCTGTCGGTAAAGATAATAGGGAACCATTCCCATATCCGCCGCGCCTTCTGCTGCGATCCTCATGGTTTCTTCTGTGTTATTGTAAGCCGTCCCACCATTTTCTTCAATCCACTGATGCAGCTTTGAAGCCCGCTTTACCGCCAGGGAATGTACTGTTAAGGCATCCGGAGATAATTCTTTGACAGCCGCTATGGTATGTGCTACATCCGCCGCAGTCTCTCCGGGAAGACCCAGAATAATATCCATGTTGATATTGTCAAACCCTGCCCTGCGCGCCAGTCCGAAAGCCTCCACTACCTGCTCCACCGTATGCTGTCTGCCGATCAGCCGTAAAGTCTCCTGCTTCATGGTCTGCGGATTCACGGAAATTCTGGTGACACCATGTTCATAAAGTACCCGCAGTTTCTCTTCTGTGATACTGTCTGCGCGCCCTGCTTCCACGGTAAATTCCTGTACCGACCCGAAAGCAAAGGTGTTTCTCAGTTTAGTCAGCAATCTCTTAAGCTGTACCGCCGACAGTGAACTCGGTGTACCGCCGCCGATATAGACCGTATCCAATATTTTGTCCCGGTACAGAGCCGCCACTGCATCAATCTCCATCTCCAACGCCGTCAGATATTCATCCACCCGTTCCCGCCACAGGCTGATCGGATAAGAAGTAAAAGAACAATACAGGCAGGTTGTTGGACAAAAAGGTATCCCAATATAGAGACTGTACCCATCCTCATAATGAAGGCTGCTCAAGATGTCCCGCTCCCTCCTGGCAATCTCGATACCCAGTGCTGTCTTTTCCTCGCTGACGAAATGTTCTTTCTTCAAATACTCTGCTATCTCCGCCTCGCTTCCGCCCTGCTCCAGCATGGTCATTGCAATCTTGGTAGGACGAATTCCCGTCAGATTTCCCCAGGGCAAAGAAATTCCTGTCTCTTCCCGAAGGGATGTATAGAGAAAACGCTTGAAGGCATTTTTATAAGCCCTGGGTTCTACTTGATCTGTATACCTCCAGAAGTATACATGGTATCCCTCCTTTTCCTTATCGTGCTTTTCCTCCCTATCTGTTATATCTATAGCATCCTTTTTCTCTTCCTGCTGGTTATTATCTTTTGCAAAATTATGTAAACCATTCTGCACATAAAACACTACTTCCGCATCTTCAAATAAAAGCTCCATCACTGGCTGAATTTCCAGTATCTTTCTATCTTTGATCACGGAATCGGGTGTCAGCACTTTCAATTCCCATTCCGGATAAAAAGCCTTTACCAATGCATGGATATCATATTCAAACTGTGCCTTGTTACTTTTAATAATCTGCATTGCACTCCTCATTCCGGCAAAACATCCTATTCTAACACTTCCCCGTACCTGCTATTTCAGGATACCTGCCATTTTTCCTACAGCTTATCATCTCTCCTGCAAAATGTACAGGATATTTTACCAAGCCGAGATTGATTTACGCATGTCCAGGCTGTATAATATTTACAACAGCATGATAATTCCTCAGGGAAATATTATGACCCAAATAATTTATCATGATAGGAGGTATGCACATGAAGGAACTTATTAAGATTCACTCCAAAAGCCACCCCAACATCGAGTTGAAGGCAATCCACGGACATTTCGTAACCCCCAACTCCCATATCAATCACTATTTGGATATGACAACTATGAAGACCAGACTGAGCGAGGCATCCACAGCCGCCAAAGAACTGAGCAGGCAGATTATGCTGTCCACCGTTGTGGATACAATCGTCTGTATCGATGGCTGTGAGATCATCGGCGCATTTTTAGCAGAAGAATTGACAAGGGCTGGCGTATATTCCCGAAATGCACACCAGACAATCTATATTGTTACCCCGGAATATTCCACTGCCGGACAGATGCTATTCCGTGATAATTATCTGCCCATGATCAAGGATAAAAATGTGCTGCTCCTCTTGGCAAGTGCCACTACGGGCCGTACTGTCACCAAAGCAGTACAGACTCTGACTTACTATGGCGCGACCATCAGCGGCGTAAGCGCAATCTTCAGCGCGGCTAACAGTGTGATGGGCATTCCGATCAACGCATTGTTCAACACCTCCGACATCCCGGAATACAAAACTTACAGTTCAGAGGAATGTGCCCTGTGCAAGGAAAAACAGCCCATTGACGCTTTCGCTAATGCATATGGCTATTCAGCGATACACCAAGTATAATGAGAGATTGATATAAAATGCAGATATCCTTTCTGGCTAAACACAGCAAAGAAAATATTCTCGTCACTTTCAACATGGCATGGCCATCCATTGTGGAATCTTTTTTCGTGGCTTTCGCCGGACTGGTGGACTCGCTGATGGTCAGTTCCCTCGGCTCCTATGCCGTAGCCGCCGTGGGACTCACCACGCAGCCCAAGTTCATTGGTCTGGCGTTGTTCTTTGCCCTGAACGTAGCGATCTCGGCACTGGTGGCCAGAAGACGGGGCGAAGAAAAACCAGATGAGGCCAATCGGATCCTCAGCACTGCCATCGTCTTTATCATTGCGGCGGCAATTCTTTTGAGTATCCTTTTTGTGCTTCTGGCTGGCCCCATCATACACATGTGCGGTTCCACAACGGAAACCCATGACAGTGCAGTGGCTTATTTTCAGATCATCATGGGCGGTATGATCTTTAACTGTATCCAGATGGGCATCAACTCGGCCCAGAGAGGCGCTGGCAACACCAAGATCACCATGCGCACCAATGTGACCTCCAACACGGTAAACATCATATTTAACTATCTGCTGATTAATGGTCACCTGGGTTTTCCGGCCCTTGGCATCCATGGCGCTGCGCTGGCAACCGTTCTGGGAACAGTGGTTGCCTGTATCATGAGCATCCTCTCCATCCTGAAACCGGAGGGGTTTATCAGTCTCCCCTACATTATAAAGAATCGGGTTCTGCCTGCCGCAGACGCTTTCGTACACCTGATCAAAGTTGGCTACAGTGTGTTCTTTGAACAGCTTCTTATGAGAATCGGTTTTATGCTGACGGCGATTATGGCCGCCAAACAGGGTACCGATGCCATGGCGGCCCATCAGGTGGGAATGAATATCATGGGACTGTCCTTCTCCTTTGGAGACGGACTACAGGCTGCTGCCGTAGCGCTGATCGGACGCAGTCTCGGTGCTGGGGATGAAAATCTGGCCAAGGAATATGGCCGCATATGCAGGATGTTCGGCGGCATCATTTCTGCCTTCCTGGCAGTCGTATATTTCGTGGGCGCCGGACCGCTGATGCGGCTCTTCTTTGCGGAGGAACATATTGTTGCCATTGGTGTGAGTATCATGCGCGTCATTATCTTCGTAGTGATCTTCCAGATCAGCCAGGTAGTGTACATGGGCTGTCTGCGCGGTGCGGGAGATACTTTTTACACCGCTGTGGCCTCCACCATCAGCGTCACCTTTATCCGCACCATCGGTTCTGTTGTGGGTGGTTACGTGCTGGGATTCGGCATTGTAGGTATCTGGCTGGGTGTTCTGGCGGATCAGGTCTCGCGTTTCCTTTTTGCCTCGACACGGTTTAAGAAGGGCAAGTGGACACAGATTAAAATATAGGGGCAATCAGAGCTATCGAACATGGAACCGGAAATGGAGCAAAGGAAAGTATCGGCTTATGATATCGTTCTTTCATTATCTGTCCCTTGGCATCGCCATCTTATCCAGCACTCCGGCAGCCCCAATGCCCGGGTGCGTCAGATACATTCTGCAAATCTGCTCCGCCGTCTCTTCCTCAATTTTATATTTGCCGGCAATCTCCGCAACACTCCTGCCCTTATCCACATCCCGCAGCAATAAGGCCAGTGTTTTCTCTGTGAAAATATTTTTTTGTCCTGCCCTATCCAATGCATTCTCTGTAGCGTTGTCCTTTTTCTCTGCTCCGGTTTCTGCGTTCTTACCACCCGCCGTGTTCACAATATCCTTCTTCACCACCCGGAATGTCCTGTCATCTTCCACTTCCACCACCGCCAATGTCACAGGCAGGGAAAATCTTCTCGGGCCGCAGCTTCCCGGGTTCAAGAAGAAACACGATTCCCTGCGCTCTTCATATTTATGGGAATGTCCGTAAATGACCAGATCATATCCTGTCAGATCTGTTGGCAGTTCCTTTTTATTATGTACCATCAAAACCCGCAGGCCGAAAATCTCTTCATCCAGCATTACCGGCAGTGTCTGGGCCCAGTCTTTGTCCGCGTTGCCCTGCACGGCACTGACCGGTGCAATCTCCTGCAATTTCTCCAGCACCCCTGGCGTGTTGATATCTCCTGCATGCAGTATCCTGTCGCATCCCTGCAATACATCAATGACTTCCTGTCGAAGTTTCCCATGTGTATCTGATAGTACCCCGATTTTTTTCATCTTTTCACAATGACTCCTTCCCGAATATGACGCGCAAGCGGCCAGTCTCTGACCGCTCACATGCCCTTTTCCAGTTTTTATATCTTATTAAAAGGCTCCTTATAACACGCCACACTTCCCAATTCTTCCTCAATCCGCAGAAGCTGGTTGTACTTCGCCACCCGGTCACTCCTGCATGGCGCTCCCGTCTTAATTTGCCCTGCATTCACAGCCACAGCCAAATCTGCGATAAAGGTATCTTCCGTCTCCCCGGATCTGTGGGATATCACTGCCTTATACCCGTTTTTCTGCGCCATTTCTATGGCATCCATAGCCTCCGAAACGGTACCAATCTGATTTACTTTGACCAGGATTGCATTGGCCACCTGCAACTTAATGCCCGCATCCAGACGTTTGGTATTGGTGACAAAAAGATCATCCCCCACCAGCTGTATCTTATCTCCCAGCTTCTTCGTCATCATCTGCCAGCCATCCCAGTCATCCTCCGCCAGTCCGTCCTCAATGGAAATAATAGGATATCGCTCCACCAATTCTTCATAATAGGCTACCATCTCCTCCGTACTTCGAGTGATCTCCGGCACATCCTCACAACCGGTCGGTCCACAGCCAGCCTCATAACACTCATGCACCTGGGAACCTTCAACGGACTGTCTCTGCAATTTCAATTCTGTCTCTCCCGGAAAATGGTATACACCATCCTCCTCATTATAAAGTTCCGAAGCAGCCACGTCCAGCGCAATTTTAATATCCTGTCCCGGTGTATATCCTGCCGCCTTGACAGATTCCACGATCAAATCCAGAACCGCAAAAGCATCGGGCAGGGAAGGTGCAAAACCGCCCTCGTCACCCACCCCTGTAGATAATCCTCTGGCATTGCAGATTTTTTTCAGATTGTGATAAATCTCCGCACAGATTCTCAAGCCGTCCCGAAAACTCTCTGCCTGTACAGGCATGATCATAAATTCCTGAAAATCCACTGTATTATCCGCATGCTTACCACCATTTAAAATATTCATCATAGGCACCGGCAACAGTCTTGTATAAGCGCCGCCCAGATACCGATACAGGGGAATGCCAAGCGCTTCCGCGCTCACTTTGGCACAGGCCATGGACACGCCAAGCATGGCGTTCGCCCCCAGATTACTCTTATTATCCGTCCCATCCTGTTCTATCAGGATACGATCGATCAGCCCCTGATCCAGAGCATCCATACCCATCAGTGCCTCTCTAATCTTGGTGTTCACATTGTTTACCGCCTTAGTCGTACCCAGCCCAAAATATCTGGTCTCACCATCCCGAAGTTCCACCGCCTCAAATCTGCCGGTGCTGGCGCCGCTCGGAACCGCTGCCCGGCCAATATACTGTTGACCTCCCACCTCTTTCTCCACGGTAACCTCTGCCTCCACGGTAGGATTCCCCCTGGAATCTAAGATCTCTCTTGCATGTACATCCACAATCCGCAGTTTCATTCCCATAAAAAACCTCCTGTACGCACTTTTTATGTAATAGTATGCGCACAGAAGGTATTTTTCATACTTGCTGATAAGTTCTTACAGAAAGTTTACTTGATATCGAAATGGCAGAACAGAGGCTATCCGCTGCACTATCTGAGAGTACTGATACTGAGTGCATGCATGTAGGCATCGGAACCTCTTGCACATGTCACATTCACCCACATATCTTCCACAAGAGCTCTTCCATTATTGCCATCCTGAATTTTGTCCATCTTCAACTCCATCTCTCCATACCGCGTATCCAGAAGAAGAATATTTTCGGTTGATTTTTTCATGACCTGCCCGGACACCGTAGATGTACTGGAGGAATCTACTGACACATCCGAAGCGTTTGCCTTTTCACCCACAATACCTGTCGCATGGAGGTATCCATCCGACCCGTGATAAAAATACACAGTCAGCTTATTGCCCTTTGTATGTACCATGCCTCTGCTGGTATCCGCATCGCTGTCGATCTTAAACTGCATGACTCCATAATCCGTAGACAGATACAGGATATCCGGCGTTGTATCACTGGAAACTTTACCCGTAACGGAACTGGAAGAACTGCTGTTGCTTGGCACATAGGAAGTCGTGCTGCCGCCGGTACTGCCGCCGGACGAGGATGCGTCACTGATACTGATGGCATGCATATAAGCATCAGACCCTCTCGCACATTTCACAGTATAACTCTGTCCCAGCACCATGATGGTACAACCGCTCATATCCAGGGAACTGTCATATTTTAATTCCATCAGGCCATATTGTGTATCCAGACAAAGGATATCATTTTTGGTCTTTTCATTCAATGTACCCGTCACCGTTGATACACTGGACGTATCCAGTGACACCGATGAATCCTGTGCATCCGCACTGATTTTTACCGCATGGAGGTATCCATCGGAACCATGGGAAAGAGAGACACTGATCACCTTCCCCGGCAGTAAAAACTTGCACCCGCTGGTGTCCGTACTACCATCAATCTTCACCTCCATCTTTCCGCTGGAAGTATCCAGATACATCAACTGAGATGTGGTTCCCTTCATAACTGTTCCGCGCACCGTTGCGATCACCTCGGCCGCCTGTGCATCCATCCGTGCCGCCGGAAGGATCAACAGCCCCAAGGCCATACACAATGCCATACACCATTGTACAATTCTATGTTTTTTCATTTTAACTCCTCCAATACATATCCGATTTGCATTACCATAATAAATATTTATGTAAATTTATCATACACCATTTTTGGATAAAAAAGCAAGCCATTTTTCCTTATTTTTCTTTATTTTTTCTTAATTTTTACAATTACCTACAATAAATTTGTTTACATTCATAAATATTATGTCAAGTCAAAATTTCTAACCTCTCTTCTGCATCAACTCCAGTTCCATAATGTTGCCGACTACAGAATCCCCTGCATTTCTGTTATTCCGGTTTCATTCCTATTGACACATGAGTAACTAGTTGCTATAATCAAAACCGTAACTTGTTGCCAATAAGGAGGGCTTTATGAATTTAGAGAATTTGACCACCAGATTTTCAAGTTCTATACAGAACCAGACAAAGGCTGTCTTCAGCACATTATTTATTGCCGGCAATAAGCTGCAAACGCTTTTTGATAACCATATCCCAGAGATAACATTAAAACAATTCATGTTGCTGTCAATCGTCAGACAGTCAGAAGAACCGCTGACATTCACCCAATTAGGAAACCTGTTGGGCTGTTCAAGGCAAAACATCAAAAAACTGGCTGATGTTTTGATGAAAAAGGGATTTATTACAATTCAGCAAAATCCACACGATACAAGAGCTACGTGTATTTGCCTCACAGAAAAGGGAACTGATTTTTACATCAATGACTTTTCAGAATATCAGGAAAAATTGAAATATCTTTTTGAAGTGTATACTGACAAAGAAATTGAAACGCTTTTCGTTCTTTTATCAAAACTGTACAGCGGAATCGAAAATCTGGAAAAACAGGTTACTGCTGAAAAATCATTATAGGCAAGGGAGATTCGGGAAATGAAAACCATCGTCATTTATAATTCACAGACAGGATTTACAAAACGCTATGCCGAATGGATTGCAGAAGCTGCCGGGGCTGACTGCCTTGCATTAACAGACGCCAAAAAGAAAGATTTGACGGCATATGAAGCCATTGTTTTTGGAAGCTGGGCCTGTGCGGGCAGTATCAGTAAGATAAGTTGGTTTAAGGGCAATATCGATAAATGGGCCGGGAAGAAACTGATCGCATTCTGTGTTGGCGCAAGCCCGATCGACACCCCGGAAATCGACATGGCCCTGAAACGGAATTTCAACGAGCCGGCCCTGAAAAAGGTGAAAACTTTTTACTGCCCGGGCGGATTCCGCTATGAAAAAATGTCCACATCATCTAAATTTATGATGAAAATATTTATAAAAACTCTCAACGCCAAAAAGAATAAGACAGAAGAAGAACAGACAATGATAAAAATGATTTCTTCATCCTACGATATTTCCGACAAAAAATATATCGAACCCATCTTGCAATATCTAAAAAGATAATCTCCCGTTCCATGCAAAAAAACAATCCCTGCCCGATTCAAAAAGAATGCTTTCTTTCTCCATGCAAAAAAGGCAATTTCTTGCCCGATTCAAAAAGGATACTTTCCTGCTCCATTCACAAAAGAGCAATTTCTTGCCCTATTTAAAAAACCAGCTCGGAGGAACCATAATTTCTAAAGGTACCCCTCAAAAAGCGTCAGTGCTTAACGAGGTTTTTCACGAGTTTAGCACCTGCTACGCTTTTTGCGGAGCGCGAGCGCGGTACCGTAGAAATTATGGTTCCTCCGAGCGTCCGTTTAATATACATCAATACCCATTATAAACTTTTTACAGCCATCCCTCTACTCCGTCCTTATCGCCGCCAATGGACTCAACTTCATTGCCCTCCTGGCCGGAAAGAACCCAGCTACCATACCCACCAATATCGCAAATACCAACGACAAAAGCACCAGCCAGATAGGGATATAGGAAATTCCCGACATATCTGTCATATTTTGTGACATGGTCGCGGCTACATGATTGACCACAGCAGAAAGAATAAAACTTAAAATCAGTCCAATCACCCCGCCGATAAATCCGATAAACCCTGCTTCCATCAAAAACAAGCTTCGGATATTGCGAAGATCACACCCCAGCACTTTCATGACACCGATCTCTTTGGTACGTTCATAGATGGACATCATCATGGTATTGGTGATACCGATAGCCGCCACAAACAAAGATACAGCTCCAATCCCGCCGAGCACCGCCTGAATATAACCCATGGTCTTCTGCTCAGATTCCACCCATTCCGCCTGACTGTAGGTATTGTATCCGGAATCCTTCAGATAATTCTGTATCTCTACCACATGATCCATGCTGTCCACATTCACCAGGAGACGATTATAGAATATCTCTTTATAGGGCTTACCTGTCTTCGTGGTAGGCTGTCCCGGAATCGGTTTGTTCTTAAAAATCTTCTTTAACTCCACCATCAGCTGATCAATATCACAAAAAGTATACCATCCGTACTGAGACCATTGATCCTCTCCCGGTGATTTCTCCACACCGCAGGTCTCAATCAGATATTTCTTGGGCGGTTTTATGACCTGCCCGTTCTCATCCGTTGACCCGGAATTATAATAGGCGTCCATATCAAAGATCACAAAGATGGGATCGTTCATCAGATCAATGTCCGGCAAAACACCCGTCTCCCAATAGCTTCCGCCGCTTCCCTTGCTGTTTCTGAAATTCTGCAACACCTCACACCCATAGAAGAATTTCAGCTGATCATCACTCCCCGGAAGCTGACCCTGGCCCACCTCGATATTCATATCCTCAAAAGCCTCTTTCGGCATGGCCTGTACCTGTAAGTAACCTTCATAACTTCCGTACTTGGCCATTGCCTGGGTATCCAGCACCGGGTAGACCGACTCCACATGCTCGATGGCAAGAATCTCATCGATCAGCGCCTGATCAAGACGCTTCTCTTCCTCTGAAGCATCTCCCCAAGGTTCATTGACCTCAATCTGTGTCAGACTCCCATAGGACTCGTACTGTTCCATCAACGAACGGCTCAACCCGAGTCCCAGTGAAACCATGACCACAATAGAGGCTACACCGATCACCACGCCGAGCACCGTCAGAATCGTCCTCACTTTTCTTTTCCAGAGATTAGAGCTGCTCATGCGCAGCAGATCCAGAAACTTCATTCTTTCTTATCCTCATCCTGCTCCAGTTCTTTCTCCAAATCGGCAATCTCTTCCGCCAATGCCCGGGCCGCCTTTTTCTTTTTACTCAGTTTTAAGAATACGATGAGTATCCCTGCCGCTACCACCACACTGGCTGCCACGATTCCGATGATCAGACTTTTCTTAGGGCCCTGTTCTTCTTCCATCATCATATCGTCTCCCATCATATCGCCGCCCATCATCATATCATCCATGACAAACTCATTTACAAACAGGGTAATGGTCTTTTCCTGGGTCGTCACATTACCCGCCTCATCCTCATAGGAAATCTCCATCACGATTGTACCGTCATCCATGGTGGCTGACGCGCCGGTCAGCATCACATCCACATTGCCCGTATTACCGGACTGCAAGTTGCCCACGAAAGCGGAAGCCTCCTCAATGGAATCCGCCAGGAATTTCACCTGTACATTGTATAACGTAGTCTTTCCCGTATTATAAATGCTAAACATCACATTGGACTGGGAACCCACCTCAATATCAGAAGGCACCACCTCCGGGATACTGGTATCAAAACGGCTCTCCTGCAAGATCGGTATCGACACACTGGCCTTGTCAGTCAGATCGAACACCGTACTGGCATCGTACTTCATATTGACATCAAGTACATAAGGTTTCTGCGCCAGATCGGCCTTGGCTGTCATCTCAATCACAATGTCTGCCGCCGTATCAGCCCCGATCCTGTCCATGTAAACCGAACTGGAACCGGATGTGGGCAAAAACGCCGAGTAGGTATTGGTCTTATCCTCCCCTTCCTGGGCCGCCTGCATGTCAAACAGTACATTGGTCACCGCAACATCTTTGGCGGTATTCCGTACATGGATTGTCAGCGTAAAGGTATCGCCCGCATACACACTGGCCGGATTGGTCTCAAAGCCCGTCACTACGATACGCGGCTTGGCACCGGAAGCTTCCTGCCCATTACCGCCGATAATGCCGCTGCCCGGCTTACCAATGGTCTTGACATACACCGTCAGTTCTATGGGCTCCTCACTGCGCACCCCTGCTTTGGTATAAGAAACCTTGAATTTCAGGGGATAATAGCCGCTCATCACATCGCTTCTGGTGGTAAAATGAAAAGTAAACTCCCTGCGGTTTATCATAGCTGCTTCCTTGGTCTCACAACCCGGAATAAAAGGTTCTGTTTGCAGATAGTTGGTCATATCCGGCTCAAAGGGCCACTCCGTCACCAGCGTGGAGGTCACAGGTTCTATGATCAGGTCATTCAATTCCTCCGTACCAAAGTTGACGACAGGCAGTACAATAGAGACCGTCTGCCCATAACTGACAATGGGCGTCTCCCAGTTATCCGCCACCTGCAAAAACTCACTGGTAGTCATGGTAACCTTTTCTACAGCCGCAGACTCCATGGAGGATTTGGCGCTTGATACATATGACCACATCTCCGTGAGCGTCATCTCCGTATTGGCAATATAGTAAACTGCACTGTCGAACACCTTATGTAGGTTCTCCATCACCTTGGCATCCAGTTTATAGCGCACTTCCAGACTCTGCATATAATAGAGCATATCCGCATCGGCATCGGCCCGGTCATCATCCGTGATCACCCGATCAGAGGAACGTTCCAGATACTTGATCTTCGTATGATTCTCACTGACCTCTTCGTCCTCATAACGATCCTCGTCCTCATACCAGTCTTCATCTTCATATCTGTTCTCAGTGGCATAAACCCGGCTCATCATACCGTCAGGATCCACAACCGGTATGAGAAGCATAAGGGAAAGTCCAAGTGATATGGCGCTGATCAGTCTCCCCCTCTGTTTTGCTTTCATCAATGTATTACCTGCATTACGCTGTTTTCTGCTCATTTTTCCATCCTTCCAGTTTCCCGTAATTTATGCCTGTCTGATAATCTCGTCCGGAATCTCTTCCCCTCTGTGATCTTCGATCTCTATAATCTTACCATCACGGATCCGCAGAATAATGTCTGCAAATCCTGCCAGGTAATTATCATGGGTAACCATCACCAGTGTCTGATTCTTCTCCCGCACTACTTTTTTCATCAGATTCATGACCTCCACCGAAGTATTGGAATCCAGATTGCCGGTGGGCTCATCCGCAAAGATAATTTCCGGTTCCACTACCAGGGCACGGGCCACACCCACACGCTGCTGCTGTCCGCCGGACATCTGATTGGGTTTATGCTTCTTATGACTGGTCAGTCCCACCAGATCCAGCATCTCCTCTGCCTTCCTGTTGCGGCTCTTCTTATCTATTCCCTGAAAAGTCAGGGGAAGCGCCACATTCTCAATGGCATTCATGGTACCCATCAGGTTAAAGGACTGAAAGATGAACCCGATGTGTTCCCTGCGAAAAGCAACCAGCTGGTTTTCGCTCTTTTGTTCCATATGCTCTCCGGCAATCACGATCTCGCCTTTGGTAGGCTTCTCCAGTCCTGCCAGCATATTCAAAAGCGTGGACTTACCGGAACCGGAGGTGCCCACAATAGAGCAGAAGTCTCCCCGGTTGATGGTGAAGCTGACGCCGTTTAACGCGCGCACCCTCTCCTCACCAACCCGGTATATCTTATACAGATCCTTCACCCATATGACAGGTTCTGTCTTTTGCAGCTTCTTCACCGTCTCCTCCATTTCTGCCGGTTTGCTGTATCGTATTATACGAAAACTGGCAGTCTTTACTCTGCCTCATAAGCGGTCGCTTCCACCACAAACTCCGGCACCTGTCCGCCCAGGAAATAGTAATTAAAATAATAGGAATCCCTCTCATAAGGATACGAGGTATCCTTCTTAAACACCACTTCTACTGAATAATTGTCCTCTGTGGCATCCCTGTCGGCAAATTCAGATACCATCCAGATCGGATGGATATTCTCCAGGATTTCCGCAATCTGCGCCTCATCATAGAAAGTCTCCCTCACGGAGTAATCCACATAGAGGTCTTCCTCATACGCAGTATCCAGCGCCACTGCGGGGCCATACGCTTCCCGGTAAAAATCATAACCCGGATCCTCCATATTCGCCGGCTCCGTCAATTCATTGTGATAATTCGTGACCGTGATATAATCAATATCCGCCGCATTCAATTTCACCGGATAGTAAGCTTCCAGTTCCTGAAGGCAGGCGATCGTGTTCTCAAACCCTTCATAGACCAGCAGATAGTTGGACATATAATTTACATACTGAAAATTGATCTGTCCGCAGGGATGATTCTCCCGTACCAGCGTAAAATCATACTGCTCCATGTCCTTCTTCCATGCCTCTTTCAGCCTGTCTGCTTCTTCTACGGCTATGGCTGCCTGTGCAGCGCCGTTAGAATAAGTGACACGCATAAGCTTATCCAGGGAAAGTTCCTCCGTCATATACTGGAAAATCCCCTTCTTGTAGGCTTCCGATACCATGATCCGGTTCAGCTGTGTCTGCGCATCCTTATCCGCATAATCTATCATGAAAGAACGATTCACCTGTCTGCCGGACTGAAGCCTGTACAATACCTGCACACTTCTGGCATCCGCCATCTGTTCTGCATCTGCCATCTGAAACTTTCTGGCAAGTGCAAGAACCGGCTCTGTGTCAGTAAGGAACATATGCTCCTTTTCAAAATCTGCCAGACTGATATATTCAAAGTTGTCATTCCAATAGTTATCATAGTATCCGGATACTGAAATTGCAATACTTTCTATTTCATTTTCCTTTGGTATATAACTATCATACCCGAATATATCCCACTTATAGATGCAAAATACTACCAAAATACCCGCAAGTGCGATGCCGCCTGACCAAAGATGTTTAAAAAGACTTTTGATATCAAATGCAAACAGCACCTCCAGCGCCGCGCAGAAGATCACACCGCCAACCAGCATACCAATCACCATCAGCATCTCGTTATTGTAGGATGTCTCCAATACTACCATTCCAACTATAAGCCCTGCCGGGATGACAACTGCAATCTTTACGATTGGCTCCACTACATGATAGGCAATCGCCTTACCAGCTGCCTCAGACTGCCTTTTTCGATAACAAAAATATGCTGCTGCAAAGAGCACCGCCGCGATCAGAATCCATTTACCGCAAATGGGCAGACAGATGCGGGCCGCCACAGCCGCATCGCTTGCATTTTTTAGTTCCAATCCCACGTTCATACAATCATACAATGGCGAAACCTTGGGATTCGTATGCAGATAAAAACCGGTAGCCGTCTTAAAAAACGACCACTTCATACTCTCCAGAATCCAGTACGCCATCATCTCATATGTCACAAACACCCCAAACATACACAGCGTCACAAAGCGGCTGCCCGTGAGCATCACCGCCAATATCATGGCGTGGTAAATCACCAGGAACAACAGGAAATTCCACACAAAGGCCAATCCCTCATTCGCCAGTACATCCACATTAACGGCCTTTTGTGCCGCCGCGATAACCGTACCTGTCAGAAGCCCCAAAAGATTTCCTGTCAGATAAATGATAATACCATTGATATAGATGACCACAAAGCGCTGCTTCTTAGACACAGGTACGCTGTGATACATATCTACCTTTCGCCTGTCGTACAGATAAGAAAAACCCTGCATGGCAATCACAGCGCCCAGAAAAGTAACCACCGGCCACAGATTATCCGAGAAGGCAAGCGCATCCCTGGCGGCCTGGTACATAGCATTGCGGAAAGCCTCCGCCGTCCAGAACGCTCTTATCGCATACTGATTCTTAATCCGGCTTAAATAAATCGTAGTCATGGCCCCATACAGGAGAACCTGCGACAATACCGCCACAATCCATACCCAGATTCTCCGTTTATGATTTTCTCTGCTGCTAGCCCAGAATGAGTTTTTTGATGTCATAACCTACCACCTCCGTTTCGCTGATAAAAATCTCTTCCAGTGACAGAGGAAGCACTTCATAGAATATCATATCCACCGTGGCAAATCTCGCCTCCACTTCCTCTCTGGTACTCCTCACAGTAATGGTGCACAAGGACCCTCTCTGTTCTTTCTTAAGTACCGTCAGGCCGTTTAATACCTTCAATTCATCTTCTGTGGAAGAGAACACACACTGAATCTTCTGAATATTGCATTTCATATCTTCCAGATCCTTTGATAACAGCACGCCTCCTTTATGCAAAAGCCCCACATGGTCACAGATATCTTCCAGTTCCCTCAAGTTATGGGAAGCGATCACAGGCGTCAGCCCTCTCTCCTCCATCTCCTTGGCAAAGATCGATTTAATCCCCTGTCGCATCACCGGATCAAGCCCATCAAAAGTCTCATCACATAAAATGTACTTTGTATGTGCACAGATACCCAGAAGCAGTGCCAGCTGCTTCTTCATCCCCTTGGAAAAAGTACCGATCCTTCTTCCCTTGTCCAGATTAAATTTTTCCAGATACTTATAAAATTCCACCTTATCAAAATTTTCATAAATACCGCTGTAGTAATGCTCCATAGACTGGGCATTGGCGTTGGCAAAAAAATAGGGCTCATCTGCAATGAAAAACAGCTTTTTCTTTGCCTCCACATTGTCATAGATCGGCATATTATCCACCGCCACCGTACCTTCATCCGGCTTTAGCACGCCGGATACCATACGGAGCACCGTGCTTTTACCGGCGCCATTGGTTCCGATCAGCCCAAACACTGTCTTTTCCTTTATCGTGACACTGACTTCATCCACCGCTTTGATCTTGTCAAAGTTTTTCGTCAGCTTATGTATCTCTATCATAAATTTCCTCTCTTCCTGTCGGTCATACCTGTAGTTGCTCAATTTCCCGGATCAGTTCCATCTTGGTCATCCCGATTTCCAACACCTCTCTGGCCAATTCCAGGATCTTCTGGATACACTCGCATTTGCGCTCTTCCACCAGCTGTCCGTCTCCGGACACAAAGTTACCTCTTCCCTTGACCGCATAAATAAATCCCTGACGCTCAAGTTCCGCATAGGCTTTCTGGATGGTATTGGGATTGATGGACAGTTCCATCGCCAGACTGCGCACAGAAGGCATCTGCTCATCCGCCTGCAGGGCTCCATGCAGTATCAATGTCTTGAACTTATCCACAACCTGTTCGTATATCGGCCTCGTATCCTTGTAATCTATGATTATCATGCCGTCTCCTTTCCTTCATTCCATCTTCTCTCAGGCATACTAACTGTACTATTTGTGATGGTACACTTAATATACAATATCTGGTGGAATCTGTCAACAGCAACGCCATATCTATTTCGCGGACTCGGATGAGCGGAGGGCTTTCCTCTACCATAAAAAGGAGAGCTATACATCGCAACACATGTATATCTCTCCCACCGTTTCTTATATTCTGTTTATTAATGCCTATATATATCTTCCTAATCTTACTTCACTAACAATGACTTCCCTGTCATCTCCTCTGGCTGCTCCATCCCCATCAGTTCGATCAGCGTAGGCACAATGTCCGCCAGGCAGCCGTTCTCGCGCAGTTTGTAAGAAGGATCCGCATTGACCAGAATGAAAGGCACCGGATTCGTAGTATGCGCCGTGAAAGGTGCACCGGTCTCCTCATCAATCAGCTGCTCCGCATTGCCATGATCCGCACAGATGAACATCACGCCGTCCACCTCTTTGAGAACTTCCACCGCACGTCCCACGCACTCGTCCACTGCCTCCACAGCCTTGATCGCCGCTTCCTGCACGCCGGTATGACCTACCATATCCGGATTTGCAAAGTTAATGATGATCACATCATAAGTGCCGGACTTGATCGCCTCCACCAGTCTGTCGCATACTTCATAGGCGCTCATCTGCGGTTTTAAGTCATAGGTCGCCACATCCTTGGGGGAATTAACAAGAATTCTCTCCTCACCCTCGTTAGGCTCCTCCACACCGCCGTTGAAGAAGAAAGTGACATGCGCATATTTCTCTGTCTCCGCAATTCTCGCCTGTTTCATATGGTTGGCCGCCAGCCATTCGCCAAAGGTATTATTGACGGAAATCTTGTGGAAAGCCACTTCCTTGTTGGGAATCGTTGGGTCATAATCGGAAAAACATACATAGGTCAGCTGTAGTCTCTTTTCCCTGTCAAATCCCTTGAAATCATCATCGCAAAAGCTTCTGGTAATCTCTCTGGCCCGATCCGGACGGAAATTAAAGAAGATTACGGAATCACCGTCTTTAATGGTCGCTACCGGCTCACCGTTCTTCTTCACAACAGTAGGTTTTACAAATTCATCCGTCTCATCCCTGTCATAGGATGCCTGGATGCCGGCCGGCCCGCTTTCCGCCTCCAGCCCCTCGCCCTTCGTGAGCGCCAGATATGCTTTCTCCACTCTGTCATAATTATTATCACGGTCCATGGCATAGTAGCGCCCTGTCACGGTAGCCACTTCACCCACGCCGATTTTTGCCATCTCAGCTTCCAGATCTTCCACAAAGCCCTTGCCGCTTGCGGGTGGTGTATCACGCCCGTCTAAAAAGGCATGGACATATACTTTGGAAAGCCCGTTTCTCTTTGCCAGTTCCAGCAAACCGTACAGATGGGTATTATGGCTGTGCACGCCGCCATCTGATATCAGGCCGAACATATGCAGAGAAGAATCATTCTTCTTACAATTATTCACCGCATCCATCAGCGCCGGATTCTCGAAAAATGTACCATCCTGAATTTCCTTCGTGATTCTGGTCAATTCCTGATAGACAATACGGCCAGCGCCCATATTCAGATGTCCCACCTCAGAGTTTCCCATCTGTCCATCCGGCAGACCCACCGCCATACCGCTGGCATTTCCCTTCACAAAAGGGCACTCTGCCATCAGTTTATCCATCACTGGTGTCTTTGCCAGGGCAACCGCATTTCCTTCCGTTTTCTCATTCAGGCCATAGCCATCCAAAATCATCAATACAGCAGGTTTTTTTCTTCCCATGATCTTATCTCCTTTTCTGTTCAATTCTCCCTCTACAATGGTAACTCTACCACCCAGTATTTGTAAAGTCCATGATTGTCTTTTTTATTCTTCTGACGCCATTCTCTGCTGACAGGTATCCAGCAGCGCAATCGCATCCAGATTCTCCGGATCGTTCATAAGTACCCGGTTCACTTTATCCAATGTAGTCTGTGTACAGTTTCCGGCATTGATATCTGCCACAACCTCATTGAGGAGAAGCTTGTTATAATAGCGTAAGATTCCCTCATCCCTGGTCGTCTCCCAGCCCTTATACAAAAGCTGTTCCGCCTCCGTGATCTGCTCTTTCATGCGCAGACAACCGGCCGCACCCCGGTAGGCACGCACAGACTTCTCATTGATCTCTATCGCCTCCTGATAAGCCTCGAGCGCTTTGTCATATTCTTCATTTCTGGCATATTTGTCTCCTCTGGACAAGCTTAGAATACATTTCGCCGGAGACAGGAAGAAAATCAGAATCGTAAGCAGGCAAAGAACGATCACTGTAGCGGAGGCCGCCATAATAATTTTCTGCCTTCTCACACGCCGAAGCCGCTCTTCTCTTCTCCTGGCGCGCTCAAGTTCACGGCTGGACATATGGCTGTCATACTCCTTGCTGTCTCTGTCCGATGGCCTTCTGCTTCTTTCAGACGCTGCTCCCGGCCTTTTGCTTTTCTCCGCAGTTCCTGATTTTCTGCCCTTTGCAGATGTTCCCGGCCTTCTGTCCCTCTCAGACATTCCTGGCCCTCTGTCCCTTTCGGACGTTCCCGGTCTTCTGTTTCTTTCGGACATTTCTGACCCTCTGTCCCTTTCAACCATTCCCGGCCTTCTGTCCCTTTCAACCATTCCCGGCCTTCTGTCTCTTTCAACCGTTCCTGGCCTTCTGTCCTTTTCAACCGTTCCCGATCTTCTGTCCCTTTCAACCGTTCCCGGCCTTCTGCCGTTTTCCATATCGGCCGGTTGTTTCTTTTTGACCGTTCCTCCGGTACCCTGGGACGGTCTCTTTTGCCCGGCCGCCTGACTGCTGCCAGAAGACCTTCTTTCCCGCTCCGGCACCGTTCTGTCCGGTTCTCTGGTTCTTTCACTCATACAATATACCCCTGTTTTATCTGATTGTTTCTTCTCTAATTGATTACTTTCATTATTACTTTGTTCAAATCTATACATTCATATCATACTAGCATAATTTATAAGATTTTGTCCATAAATCCAGATTATTTTCTCTTTACCCCACAGTTTTCATACCTTTTATCCCATTCTCATATTCGTTTTTAACAACATTCTTTGCCCTTTTTTCCATGATATGATATATAATGTGATATATCATTGATAATACATCCCCTATAACAAACACAAAAAATCAGATACAGGAACATTGTCTTATGGAAAACAGCTATCAAATCAAATACCAAAGCAAACTCTACACTCTGTCCTACACGGTCATCCGCAGCCGCCGGAAGACCTGCGGCATCAGCATCAATCCCGATGGAGCGATCACACTGCGGGTGCCGCTTCGTACTTCTGAACGGGAGATTCGTCATATTCTTCTGGAAAAGCAACACTGGATCATCACCCACTATCTGGAAGTCATGGAAAAAGCCCAAAGCCGGCCTTCCTCCGATTTAAGCGATACCCAGCGCGCCGCGTTGGAAAAGAGATATATAGAGGCCGCCAAGGAATATTTTCCCAAAAGGGCCGCCTATTTCCGAACGCTCACCGGCGGTGAATACCAGCGCATCACCATCCGTGACCAGAAGACCCGCTGGGGCAGTTGCAGCGCCAAAGGCACCCTCTCCTTTAACTGGAGACTCATGCTGGCGCCGCCCGCCGTTCTGGACTATGTGGTCGTTCATGAACTATGCCATCTGACTCACATGGATCACTCTGCTGCTTTCTGGCAGGCAGTGGAAACTGTCTGCCCTGACTACCGCATCCATCGCAAATGGCTCAAAGACCACGGGCACGAACTGGTGCTTTAATCTTATTTGGTCTTGATGCGAAGCGACCCATAGCGGTTATTTCTGCTGTTGTCTCTTCTTTCATAGCTGCCGTCCCTTCTCACATCTTTCGCCTTTATACTGCCGAGTGCACCACCTTTGAAGGGTTTCTTCTGCTTCTTCTCGCCCTCGCTAAGGTATTCCCGGCCACGTTTGCCCTTGTCACTATAATTTCCTTTATTTGCACGTCCATCACGTCTTTCTTTTTCCCCACGGCTGTTTCTGCCGCCACGGCCATCTCTTTCATCACGGCCTCCTCTGCTGCCGCGGCCGGGCGTCCTGCCCTTTTTCTCAAAGAAAAACTTCTCTTCCTTAATATCCTCAATTTCCTCTCCAAGACGCATCTTCATAAAGGCTGCCGCAATCTGTGTGGCGCTGTACTGCCCTAATGCAACCGCATCCAGAATATACTCTGTGGCTCTGCTGATATCCTCTTTCTCAATCACGGCCATCGCCTCTTTTAAGATTTTTTCCGCCTTTCTGGATGTGATATCCGCCGCATTCGGTACTTTGCGCTCCTTAATCTTCGTATGGCAGACACGCTCAATATCCCGGATCTTGTAAGCCTCTCTTCCCACCACCAGGGTAAACGATCTGCCTGTCTTGCCGGCACGCCCGGTTCTGCCGATCCGGTGCACATAGTATTCAATGTCCTCCGGCACGTCATAATTATAGACCGCCTCCACATCATTCACATCAATGCCCCGTGCCGCCACATCGGTGGCAATCAAAATGTTGATGTTCCCACCCCGGAACAGATTCATCACCGTATCTCTCTGTCCCTGTGTCAGGTCACCATGAAGGCCTTCCACCTCATAGCCTCTTGCCTTCAAATGTTCCGTCAGTTCATCCACCATCCGCTTGGTATTACAAAAGATAAGCGCCCGTTTAGGATCATAATAGTCTATCAGGCGGCAGAGCACCTCCTCTTTATCCTGTTTACGCACCTGATAATATGCCTGCTTGATCAGCGGGATTGTGACCTCCTTCGGGGTCATCTTAATATAAGCCGCATCTTTCTGATAAGTTTTGGTAATGTCTAATATGGGCTTGGGCATGGTCGCAGAAAAAAGTCCTGTCTGCCTCTCCTGCGGCATCTCCTTTAAGATTGTCTCAATATCCTCCCTAAATCCCATATTTAACATCTCATCCGCTTCATCCAGGACCACCGTATGCACCTGATCCATCCTGAGGGTATGTCTGCGCATATGATCCATCACCCGGCCCGGTGTACCCACCACGATCTGGACGCCGCCTTTCAAATTCTTAATCTGTCTGACGATATCCTGTCCGCCATAAACCGGCAGCACCTTAATGCCATTCATATATTTGGAAAATTTCCGCAACTCTTCCGCCGCCTGCATGGCAAGTTCCCTGGTCGGACATAAGATCACCGCCTGCAGGGATTTGTTTTCCGGATCGATCTTCTGCAAAATCGGGATTCCAAAAGCTGCCGTTTTGCCCGTTCCTGTCTGTGCCTGCCCGATGATATCCCTCCCCGTCATAAAGAGCGGTATGGTCTGTTCCTGGATTGGTGTCATATGTTCAAATCCAAGTTCCCTGACAGCGCGCAGGATCCTTGCATCAATCCCGGCGTCCTCATAGCGCATGTTCTCCTCATCAGTCTCCTCTTTCTTCTCCTCATACAGACTGTCATACTTATGCTGCGTGAGAATCTCCTGCTCCAGGAATCTGTCAAATTGTTCATTGTTTTTCTTTTTACTGCTGCTCATTCTTCTCTCCATTTCTTTGTATGCGTACCCTGGGGAAACTCTGCCCTCTTAAGCCGCACATTTGCTTTTACATGATAATTGCTGCCAACCCCTGCAACAAACAGGCATGGCAGCATTATCTCCAACGTTCCATGTTTTTATCATGATTCAGAACTCAACGGATTGGAATCCGATCATAATCATATGAAAGTCCGGTCACAGGCACTTTGCCCTCACTTCATCTGCTTTTGCTTTCTGCCTGCTCCGGCCATATAAATCCTGCGCAGCTTACTCACTGCCCGCTCCCCGATCAAACACTCCCCATGCTCCTGCAAAAACAGCAGACGCTCCTTAGATGCTGCGACCAGATTGCCAAATTCTATGGCAGGGGCACTGATCTTATTGAACGTCTTATAGGAAAGACGGTTCTTTTCCAGCACCAGATAATAACCAACGCCCTCCTTATAAAGATGGCTTTTTACAGAATATGTACTCGGAATGGTCGCCACATATTGCATGGTCTGATGCATGGTCGCAAAGACGAAAATCCTGTAATTTTCTTCATATTCCCGATTTGCCGGCTGGGTCTGCCGCGCCATCTCATCCTGATGGGACAGTTCTGCGCTGACATCCTGCAAAACCTCTTTTAAATGCTGCAACATCTCCTTAAAGGCCGCCGGCCCCTCATCCGTAAAAGTCACCACCAGGCCCTTGTCTTTCAGAGGCGTTATCTGCATGGCTATATTGCCATTGTTGATCTGGTAGCCGACTTCATCATGGGCCCGCTCGATGATATCACGCAAAAACTCTTCGCCCTTCTCACTGCGTTCAAAAATATCCGACAGTGTAAGACCGTATTCTGTCATGTCATCCTCGGAAATGATACATTGTACTGTTGCTTCATTGATCTTTTTATATTTCATTGTATATCCTTATCCCCTGTCTTCTTCGCTGTTTGTATGGATAAACATTAGAATCCTATATTATAATACCACAAAAATACGCAATAAGAAAGCATCTTATCGCGTATCTTTCAAAAAACTCTGTTCCTTTCTCAATTGGCCTTGTCAAAGAAAGGTTCCTGCCACTCTCCATCATAGCTGACCGCAAAGTGCAGATGGCTTCCTGTAGACCTGCCGGTCGAACCGACCGTAGCTATTTTATCGCCTGCTAAAACCTGATCATTCTTCGAAACCAATACTTCCTCGCAATGCGTATAATAAGTCATCTGGCCGCTCTGCCCATGCCAGAGAACCACATAATTGCCATCTTCCGCATCAAACCCGGTCTCATAAACCCTGCCGTCTGCTGCGGCCACGACAGCCGTTCCCATATCGGCCGCCATATCCACTCCATTGTGTTTTTTAATCTCTCCTGTAACAGGATTCTTGCGTTCCCCGTACCCGTCTGAAATTCGGACATAATCAGGACAGGGATTCAGAAATGCAATCTCCAGGTCATGGTGCGCTTCTTCGCTGTTGACGAGCGGCTTGCTCAGATATCCTGCCGCTTCATCAGGCCCCATATCCACACCTTTTCCCGCTCGGATCTCCTCCAGCTGCCGTTGCTGTGTCAAAGAGTGGAGAATAGCCTGCTCAGCAATCCTTGGCTGTTGCAGTACAAACGCCGGCTCCTGTCCCGGATAGCACAGCACCTGCACAATCAGAGGATGCAGGCCGTCAAACCAGACCCCATCCATACCTTCCAGTTTTAACCCAACCGCCAGAGGCAGTACCACTCCCTCAAAACTGTCCTGCTCTCCATAACTTTCTCCCACCAAACTACCATCGTCCAGTTGGAATCCGGCCACATCAGGACTGATTGCCACTCCCTCCACCTTCTGATCCTGATAAGCGGAAATATCAAGCGGCGCCAATACCATGTCTCCATCATAAGTAACCAATACCTCATCCCCGGACGCACTCACTTCAAAAGAAAGATACCTATCCGCCCAGTCACGATACATCTGTGCCGTTAGTTCCTCCATCTCCACAGTCCCCGTATCATACCGGAATCCACTGTAAAGTTTCCATATCTCCCTGTCAGATGTATTCTCCGCCAATATCTTAAAGACAAATCTTCTGGGCAAACCGTCTTCCGCACTTTCCAGGGTTCTGATGTTGGCGCTGTCCCCATTCATGCCGCTGGGACACCAGGCGATGTCATAGGTATTCACATCCTCTCCGATCAGCGTCTTGATCCCTCGCGGGCCAAACTCCTGGGTATAAAGACCATAGAGGGAAATCCGTGCTTCCTCGTTACGGCAGAGCAGATACCAGCCATTTTCCGGCGGCTCCTCCTGTTCTTTGCCCTGACTGTTCTGCTTTCCGCCCAAATAGTCATAATAAGCCTGATAATCCAGTTTCCGGTTTAGAGATAGTTCACTGTCATCTTTTCCCGCCATCACCCCCTGATAATCCAACACCGAAGCGAAGGCCGCATCCTTCTGCGCCTGTCTTAAGGCCTGTTCCTGCATGTCCAAAGCGTCCGTGACATTTTCATACTCATTCCTGATACGTTCAGAGGCTGTATCGGACGCATCCACAATCGTCTGCAATTCTCCCGCCTGCTTCTGTATCGTCTCCGCAGCCAGTCCTTCCGGTACCAATTCTTTCCCATCGTCATACCGGACATTCTGCTCCTGTTCCCTTCCCGTAAAAGCACAGCCGCAGGCTAAGAGCATCATCACGACAACTGCTGCCGCCGCCCATCCCTTTCGCTGATTGCTTTGGGCTATCATTCGTACTCTCTCTTTCACGTCCCGTTTGCGTCCTTCCATTGTAAGCGCTGTTCCCGCACAGTCGATTCGGCCGTTTTCCCCGGAGAGCAGATATAAAAGCGTCCTGCCGTAAGCAAAACGTTCTTCCTCACCAAGCAGCCTGATTGCCGCCTCGTCACAAGCCAGCTCACTGTCCTGTCTGGCCGCAAAGGCAGCCACCCACACCAGCGGATGGAACCAATACACCGCCACCAATGCACTGCGCAGGAAAGCCCAGAATGAATCAAACTGTGCCGCATGGCAATACTCGTGCGCCAGCACATGGCCAAGCTTCTGACGATCTTTCAGCAGTCTGGTATCCACATAAATATTACGCCCCACCAGACAGGGGCTCGCCAGACCTTTCACCTGATATACTTTCATCCGGCGCGCTGTAAGCCTGTCTGCCAGTTCATCGGGAATCTTCTCTGCGCCGACAATCCGGCGAAGCCTGTACAGAATCCTTCTGAAGCGCACCTGGCTGGTGATCATATAGGCACTTACAGACAAAATGCCAAACAGCCACACCGTCCGGAAAATTGCGGGAATCCTTTCCCCGGACATTTCGGACGTCATCCTGCCAGCTTCCGATGGCAGGTCCGCAGGTATCTTAGCGGATGCCCCCTCCCGCTCTTCCTTTTCCCTTCCAACAATATCTTTTCCTGACAGTCCCTCTATCTCTTCTCCTGTCTTGGACTTGACAGATACTTCTCCCCCAAATGTCTCTCCCGCAGGCATAACAGCAGGCACGATATTGCCCTCCACTCCTTCAGCGTCCGCCTGCCGGATTCGCGGCAGCATCCATCCGCTTTTCACTTCCTGCACTTCACCCGCAACGCCCTGTAAGCTTTGCGGCCAGAGATTCATCACACTCACCGCACTGTTTCCCAGGGACACCGGCAACATCAGCCGCAAAGCTGCCGCCAGCCACAACGCATAACGAAAACGCATACTCACCTTTCCGTTCGCAAATCTGCGAAACAGAAGAATTGCCAGGATGAGCACCGAAGAAGTCACCATCATCTCTATCATCTGTTATCCTCCCCTTCCCTGCTATTTTCCTCCGCCTGTCTTAAGATCTCATACAATTCCCTGATTTCTTCTCTGGATAATGCCTGTTGCTCCACCATGGTATTCAGCATAAGGCCCATACGGCCATCGAATACCTTTTCTAAAAATTCCTCCGTCTCCTGTAAAACGGCTTCCGTCCGGTCAACTTTCGGATAATACAGTTTGGCCCGGCCGCCCTCCTCATAACAGACAGCACCTTTCTCCTCCATCCGTTTCAAAAAAGTCATAACCGTATGTTTCGTCCAGCCCGTAGTCTCCTTCAGATGATTGGTCAGCTGCATCATCGTCTGCGGCGCTTCCTCCCACAACAAATTCATGACTTTCCATTCCGCTTCTGATAATCTTACCATTTTCGCCATACTTTCCGCCTCTTTTTCTGTAATCGAGTAACCAGACTGCATATGCATTCAATCCTCTGCGATTCTTTACACGCAAAAGGTTGACAAATGCCTACCATTACTATAAGCCCCTTGGTAGGCACTTGTCAACCTATTCTTTTGCATATTTAAAATTTATTATGCTTTTTGGTAATAGCTGCCCATATCGTATCCTGTGATATCGCAGTCCAACATACCAGTCTCGCAATGCAGGGTAACATACATCTTCGTATCTCCCGGATAGATTCTTTCCGTAATCACCTGTCCGCTCCCTGTAAACAATTCAAATGCAGAACCATCCAGCAATAATCTGAATTCATCCCTGTCACTGAGACTGCAAGGAACGATTGCGGCCCCGTTATCGCCTTCTTCCGACATAGTCTTATCAATCCGGGCCAATCCTCTAAAGAAATCAAGAGTCACCTTTATGATCACTTTGTCTGCGCTGACCACACAAATTGACAAACTGACATCTTCCTGTTCGGTTCGCCTTCTCGTTTCAATTACAATATCTTTATGTGCTCCCGCCAAAGCCGGATGGGTTACCGGTTCCTTCCCCAAGATCACATCCTTCCAGCATACTGCCTCCCCCAGCCGCATCCGTTCCAGTTCCCTGCAGGGCATAAACCTTATCTGCCCGCTCTCTTTCTCATACTGTACTCTCCGGACACAGCTTAGCATTCCGGCCCATCCCATTCTGTCCTCAGGATGCGGCTTGCCCCAGTTTCCCAACCAGCCTATAACGGCAACTCCGCCGTCTTTATGAGGAAACGACTGCGCCGCATAAAAATCGCTCCCGATATCCAGATCTACCATCTGCTCACATACAAACCGGAACGATGCAAAATCCGCTTTTCCGCACAGCAGGATATTCTTATGCCCTACCCAATTCATCGGCGAAAGAATCAGAAAATCCTTTCCCTCCAGTGAAAAAAAATCAGGACACTCATACATACTTCCCATCCACTTTTTACTCTGGAAAAAAATCCCCCTATAGTCCCAATGAATACCATCCTGGCTGGAATATCCTATCACTTCTCCTTTTCCGCCGCGTGTGGCTCCCTGCAACATAAAATATTCTTCTCCTCGGATAAACACCTTGGGATCGCGCATCTCATAATGGCCGTCCGGGGAAGGGGATGTAATGACCGGCATATCCACACATTTCCTATAATGGATCCCATCCTCACTGCATGCCATAACAGGCTGTTGCTGCGGCATTCTCCCATCCAGATTCCCGGAATAAAATATATAATGTTTTCCGCCGTTCTCAAAAGAGCTTCCCGTCCAGCACCCGTTTGCTTCATAAGTAAACTCAGGGTGAAGACAGACACCCAATTCTTCCCACTCTGTCAAATCACTGCTTTTCATATGATACCATTTCCCGGGGCCCAGGGGCGTTGGCTCCTCATGATACTGAAAAAAAATATGATATTCTCCCTTATACAAAGAACAGCCACAAGGATCGTTCAACCATCCTTCCTTTGTGTATAGGTGATAATTCGGTGAAAACAAGTCATTTTTGCGATAAAGTTTCATATTTTTCTCCTTTATGCCTATCCCTTCATTCCTGTAAAGACAATTCCCTTCGTAATCTGCTTCTCAAAAATCAGATATACCACAAACAGCGGCACCATAGAGCAGAGCGTTCCAGCCATCGTCAGTCCATATTGCATTGTGTATTGGGTTGCAAACATTTTCAGTCCCAACTGCAATGTATAGTTCTTAGGCGAGTTCAGATAGATTAACGGTGTGATATAGTCATTCCACTGTGTGATAAATGTAAAGATCGTCAAAGCTGCCAGCCCCGGTCTCGCCTGCTGGAGCATGATACTGAAAAAGATCCTGATCTCACCCGCCCCATCAATCTGCGCCGCCTCGCGCAATTCATTCGGTACTCCCATAAAAAACTGCCGCAAAAGAAAAATACCAAATGCACCGAAAGCCTGCATCAATATCAAAGTCGCCAGCTTGTCATGCATTCCCAGCCGTCCCATCAACATATGCTGCGGAATCATGATCGTATGCCAGGGAATCATCATAGTTGCCATAAAGATCATAAACAGAATATTCTTGCCCATAAACTCCATTTTGGCAAAAGCGTATGCCGCCGCCGAACAGCAGACCACCTGCAAAAATGTTCCTGCCACTGCAACCAACGCCGTGTTTTTGAGGAAAAGAGCAAACGGGATCTCACTCCATGCCTTCCTGTAATTGTCAAGTTTTACCGGATCAGGTATCCACTGGATCGGATTGGTAAACACCTGCGTATCGTACTTGAAAGAAGTAGATATCATCCATAAGAAAGGAAATATCGAACACAGCACGAGCAGGAGAAGCAATAAACCAAACAATATTCTGCCGATTATTTTTTTCGGATCATCTTTCATTTTCAATCTTCTTCCTTTCTGCCAGAGGTCAATCATAATGAACCCAGCGCTTTTGTCCAATAAACTGCACCAAAGTGATCACCAATGTCACTCCGAACAAAAAGTAAGCGATGGCACAGGCAAAGCCCATATTGGCATTCTTAAATCCCTCTTCATAGATGCGGTATACCAGAACGTTGGTGGCCGTTCCCGGACCGCCTTCCGTCATCACATTCACAAGATCAAATACCTGGAAAGAATTGATCACCAGTGTCACAATACACAAAAATATGGTCGGCGACAATAATGGCAGTGTAACATACCAAAATTTCTGAGCCGCCCTGGCCCCATCGATGGCCGCCGCTTCATATAAATGCTCCGGAATCGTCTGCATCCCCGCTAAAAGGATCAGCATATAATAGCCAAAGGTTTTCCAGACCGCTACAATAATGACTGCATAGAGCGCCCATTTCGTGGACATCAGCCATTTCGGCGGATTGGATATTCCCAGATTTCCCAACAGAATATTGATTGGTCCGTTTGTGGGATTAAAGATCAGACGCCAAACGATCGCCACTGACACCATAGAAGTGACATAGGGTAAAAAGAAACAAACCCGGAAAAATTTCACGCCTCTCTTTACATGATTCAAAACTGTGGCAAAAAACAATGCCACGATTAATGTTATCGGTGTATACAATAGTGTATAGATAAGATTGTTCATAAACGCTTTCTTAAAATAAGCATTTTGAAACAGATTCTTATAATTATCAAAACCGACAAAATGAATGTTCTTTATGGACAGCCCCGTGTAATCAGTCATACTGAAACCAATGCCTGCAAATATCGGGATCAGATAATACACCATAAAACCTGCCAGACACGGCAGGATAAAGATATACGCAGTCAGATTTCTTTTGATTGCCTTCTGTCGCTTTGCACTGATTTGTTTTGCCATTCTTTTACTCCTTATATATGGAAATCTCCGTCATGCCATAATGACAAATCCTGCATGACGGAGACTTCAAATCCATAAAACACTATCTCACATCGGCACGGCGCTTCTCGAAATTCTCGATACTCTGATCCACGGTCTGCTCCCCGATCAGGCAAAGTTCTTTTTCCTCCCGCCAAATGGTATCCACCTGAGAAAAATCACCATCGGTACCGCCTTCATAAAGCGTATCAGCCGCCAACATATCCTCAACTCCATCCACACCCACTGTTTCCTTGTAGAGCTGAATTGTTTCCTCATCAAGATAGGCCGGAATCATTCCCCCTTCGATCAGATAAGAGGCTCCTTTGGGCCCGCACAGAAATTCTGCAAATTCAAACGCGCTGTCAAACTTTTCCGTATTCTGATTGATCATAATGAAGGTATTTGGTCCTCCGACCGTAACAGGATTGTCCACTCCCTCCGGAAGAGGCATAAATGTGACTCCCATCTCAAAATCCCCAAGAATATCGGGATCGTTGCTAATCTCCTGCATGGCATTTCCAATGGTCCACTCCCCATTCGGCAGCATCGCCACATCACCTGCCAAAAATATCTTGATCCAATCCGTTGAGGTACTGCGCATTTCTTCAAAACTCATATGAGACTTGTCCGTAATATAAAACCGTTCCATTAATCCAAGCCATTCTTTAAGCGCTGAAGTATCCTCATCCATAACATTTGATCCCCGCTGAACAGTAAGTATAGGCTCTCCCAGCCAGTCCGGCAGGAAACCACCCCACTGCATAGTGCCGTCTTCTCTTTCCTTCGTCAGCCTCTTGGCCAGCTGCGCATATTCATCCCAGGACATCTGTTCCGGATAGGGAATCCCTTCCTGATCAAATATTTTCTTATTATAAAACAGAGCCATTGTACTGTAGCGATAAGGCAGCCCATAAAACTTCCCTTCTTTTGATGTACTTAGAAAACTAGTTCCATATCTTGCAATATCCAAATCACTGTTTTCAATCGCCTCAGACATATCCGCCAGACAATCCGCATCCATATATTTCACCAGACTCTTCAAATTGGATGCACTGAACAGATCCATCTCTGCCTGGCTGGAAAGCATGGATACAATCTTTTCATCATAATCCGTCCCTGAAGAAGGAATATACGTAGCCGTAACATGGGTTGTCTCGCTCTGCGCGTTGAAGGCATCAATTACTTTTGACATATAGCCCTCTTCATCTCCCCATGTATAATATACGAGTTCCGTCTTTTCCGTTCCGCCGCCTGTCGTTTCCTCAGCCGCCGCCTTTGTTTCGTCCTGCAAGGTCTTTGCTCCCTCTCCCCCTGCTTCCTGGCCGCATCCGCAGGTTCCAACCACACAGAGTCCGGCCAGAAGCGCAGCTAAAATTCTTTTTTTCATCCTCTTACTCCATTTCTGCACTGCTTTTGCGCGTAATGAATTTGTGGCAAGCAGCGCGCAGACACAAATCCCGCGATTGAAAATTAATTTTCAATCTTAACCTTCTTTTGTTCATTGCTTTCATTTTGTGGAACTAGTTCCACTATATCACCATATTTTTTCTTTGTCAATCAATTTATCAAAACATTATTTCCCTTTATATTTCCCGTATTTTCCATATTAAATCAAATTTCAGTTGCGATAATCCAAAAGATATGTTAATATGGATTCAGTTCCACAAAAAGGAGTGAGAAATGAAAAGTAAGATGAAAATCAATATAAAAGATGTAGCTAATGCAGCCGGCGTTGCTCAGTCAACCGTTTCCCGCGTTATGAACAACAGCGGATATGTCAGCCACAAAACACAACAAAAGGTCTTAAAAGCCATGAAAGAACTCGGCTACTCTCCCAGTGCACTGGCTGTCAGTTTTTCCAAATCCCAGAGCCGCATCATTGGTTTTATTGTTCCCGATATAAGCGTTGGTTATTTCGGAAAGCTTCTGTTTGCCGCCGATGAGCTCGCTTCCCAGAATAATTATCGCATGATACTATGCAATTCAAATGAGAACGCTGAAAAAGAACGCTCGGCAATCCTGAATCTTTTATCCTATAAGGTAGGCGGGATTTTGATCGTACCTGTAGAAAACTCCCCCAATGCCGATCTCATCAATCAGATCCTCTCAACCGGCACTCCGGTAGTATGTCTTGACAAGAAAATGCCTGGGGCACAGTGTGATAGTATTTATATTGATAATCAAAACGGGGCACAGGAACTCACTCAATTTGCGTTATCAAAAGGCTATCAAAATCTCAGATTTCTGATCTATGATGATCATCCGCTGGTCACTGCATCCTATATCAGCGGTGTCAAAAAAGCCTTAAACGAACACGGACTTCCGCTGCCGGAAGAACATATCTTTAAAGGAACACAAATAGATGCCTGTTCGGAATTTGTCAGGAAACAATATAGCGCTGCGCCAAAGCCATCCGCTTTTATCAGCTTCAGTTCCGACTTCACTGTCGTATGCTATCGTACCCTGATGACGTACAATGCGGACATCCCAAGAGATATCGATCTGCTCGGATACGATGAGATGAAAATTTTAACACCTTTCGGCTATGCGATCTCCCACTCTCCCAATCCCTCCGAGATGGGCGCTCTCGCAATGAATATGCTCCTAAACCGAATGGAAAGGACCGAATCTCCTCTGCCTGTACAGCATGTTCTTCTTCCAACAAGTGTAAAGATCGAAGAATTATTCTGAAATAAATGATATTTAGTGTTAATTGTCAGATATTTTTTCTATTTACATATTATTTTTAGTTTTTCTCTTTCATTTATTACAAAAGTCTGTTAAAATAAACTTAAGAAAATGTGATTCTTGCCGATATTATTATCAGAACAAGGAGTTCGCTGTGCATTTTCTAAATAGGGAAACACTGGATATTATCAGGAAAAGCACAAATCTGAATCCAAGGAGGGATCACCGCAATCTATGCAGACGAAAGGCTTTATAAAATTGAAGCGGTTATGGCGATTAACCCGTTGAAAAAGAACAAAAATCACCAGTCCAAGCAGAACCCCCAAACCCTGGCGAAGAAATTTTTCTCCGAGGTTTTGGAAGAGGCATGTGAAGAGGAACAGAATCGAAATATCGAAATTCGTACCAACGGATACACGAAAGATGCTCTTCCCTTTTGTAATTTTGTGAATATGCGGGAATATTCTTTAAATTACGGCAAATGATTAAAAAGGCAGACGGTTCGGTTTACATAACTCGAATCGCCTGCCTTTTTAAGGAATGCCTCTTTTTTATCACAGCGCCTATTAAGAAAAAACATCCATATTACGATATATAAGGTAACAGGTGGGCATTTGCGCCCACGATTCGGTAAATGGATTTACAGATTATGCTAAGGAGGGCACAGACATGAACAAGGTAGCCGGATATAACACATTCCAAAACAACTATTACAATAACAGTGTACAAAGCAGAAAGGATACTAAATCCGCAAAGACAAGTACATCCCAAAAGACTGCCGACACGAAAAAGGCCGGTCAGAATGTACCTCAGTTAAGCGATAAGGCCAAGGCGCTTTTACAGGATCTGAAAAAGCAGTACAGTAACATGGACTTCTTTGTCGCTGAATATGACAGTGAAGAGGAGGCAGCTTCCTATCTCTCCCGCGGTTCCAAAGATTACAGCGTACTGATCGATCCCGAAGAATTGGAGCGTATGGCTGAGGACGAGGATGTCAAGAAACAGAACCTTGCGCTGCTCGATGAGGCAGTGGGCAAACTCGATGAGATAAAGGAAGAATTGAAAGACTCCGGTAAAGAGGATGAAGTGGTAAGCCTGGGCGTTTCTATTGGCAAAGATGGCAAGGTCTCCTACTTTGCAGAACTTGAAAAAGCCGGCGAGCGCCAGAAAGAATTCGTGGATAAGATCCGGGAAGACAAGAAAGAGGCTGCAAAAGAAGCTGCTGACAAGGGGCAGGACAAATACAATTATGAACATAGTAAACGCGCCACGATCTATGCAGACAGCACAGAAGAACTTCTGAAAAAGATTACCAATTTCAATTGGGATGAAGTCAAAGAACAGACTACTGTTCCGATGCCTGGCGGGCATTTGGATTTAAGCGTTTAAATCATCTGACATTATAAGGGGCCGCCCTCTATAACTGATTTTCAGTTATGGGGAGCGGCTCTTTTCTGATTGTCCGCAGGAAGCTTTTATGCTATATTTAATACAGCAGACATAAAAAGATATGTGTATATTGTGTATAGAAAGCGAAGTGAAAGATTGTATGAAACAACAAAAATTATCCCGCCTGCAAGAACTTTTATGGGAAATGACAGAGACCAGTTTTGTCTCAGGCGTAAACTGCATGGTTGTGCAGGGCGGGCAGGAACAATGCTATTATGAAGCCGGTATGCGTGATCTTGCAGCCGGACTGCCGATGACAAGGGATACCATTTTCCGACTGTATTCCATGACCAAACCTGTCACGGCAGCTGCCGCAATGATACTTCTTGAAGAGGGACGGATTGACCTGTATGATCCGGTTTCTGATTATCTGCCAGGATTTTGTGATCAGGAGGTGATGGCAGACGGAGTTCTCATACCTGCAAAACGTCCTGTCATTATACAGGATCTTCTGAATATGACATCCGGACTGACATATCCAGGGGAAGGATGCCCTTCGGAAATCCGTACGGATCAGCTTATGGATGAGGTGATCACGAACTTGTCTTCTTCCCATGCACTGACCACCTGTGAGATCATGAACCGCCTCGGAAAGATTCCCCTGGCTTTTCAACCCGGTGAAAAATGGCATTACGGCATGTCCGCAGATGTACTCGGTGCCGTCATCGAAGTTGTCTCCGGCATGCGCTTCGGCGATTTTTTGAGACAGCGTATTTTTGAACCCCTTCATATGAATGACACAGGCTTTTTTGTTCCGCCTGAAAAACAGGCTCGTCTCTCCAAAGCCTACCAGGATATTGGAAAGGGATTGGAAGAATTCCATTTTCCCCGTCTTGGTATCAGCAATGATATGAAGACACCTCCCGCCTTCGAATCCGGCGGTGCGGGGCTGGTCTCTACCATTGATGATTATGCCCGTTTTGCACAAATGCTCCTGCAAAGAGGAAGCTTGGGAAATGTCACCCTCCTCTCCTCTCGAACAGTTGACTTTATGGCAAACGCCCACCTTGCCCCAGCGCTGGATGCTTATGTCTGGCAGTGGGAAAGTCTGTCCGGCTGCACCTATGCCAATCTGATGCGTATCATGAGAGATCCCGGCGCCGCTATCTCCATAAGCCGTCAGGGGGAATTTGGCTGGGATGGCTGGATGGGTACCTATATGACGATCGATCCCGCCGATGACATGATCCTCCTGCTCATGCTTCAAAAAACCGATACAGGCACCACAGCCTACACCAGAAAAATACGCAACATTGTTTTTTCGGCACTAGATTAAATTACATCCTTTATCAAAAAAAGTAATCCTCTTTTCTAAATTACGGATTACTTTTTTTGATAAATACCCTTGACATTTCAGTGCAATGCTGATATCATTTTACTACAGCATTGATATTCTAACGGAATTTCATTTATTCTTTTTTTCTATAAAATATCACATTATGATATTTTATCTGTTTTAGAATCCTTGCTTACCAATAAACTATTCACACAGGCAGGGAATACAGACCTTCTTAAGTATCAGCTTTCCCTGCTGACAGACGAAGGGAGAAAAGATGAATACAAACCAAATCATTCAGCAACCGGCAACCATCTCATTGGAAAAGGAGGAAATCTTTGTGGCTCTGACACACCGCGATCTTCAGGCAATTTCTAATTTGTTGGATCAGAAACTTAAAACAGAACTCACACCCATCCATGAGCGGCTCGACCACATGGATACACGGCTTTCTCACGTGGAGGAAAGACTCGACCATATGGATGCACGGCTCGACCGCGCCGATGACAACTTTAAATATCTGGATGTCAAACTGAATAAGACCATCGAGAAGCTGGAAAATCTCGACCTCTCTTTCCGTACTTTTGCTCAAAATACGAAAAGAGATATCACAAAGCTGCAAGACGGCACGGACACCATCGTGGAAATCCTGCGAATCAACAGACTGGTACCTGGCAACTCCTGATCTCTATGCCAGAACACCTGTTAAAGCACCATGACAAGCGTCCCGACTGTGATCAGAACACTGCCGGCAAATGACTTTGCCGTAAAAGATTCATGAAGAAAAACAAAGGCCAGAATCAGCGTAATGACTACACTGAGTTTGTCTATCGGGACGACTTTAGATGCCTCGCCAATCTGCAGGGCCCTGTAATAACATAACCAGGACGCCCCTGTTGCCAACCCGGATAAGATTAAGAAAATCCAGCTCTTTCTGCTTATCTGGGCAAGGCCGTTTTGTGTGTTTGTTAAGAAGACCATTCCCCAGGCCATCACCACTACGACAACCGTCCGAATGGCCGTTGCCAGATTAGAATTGACACCCTCAATACCCACTTTGGCGAGAATGGAAGTCAGTGCCGCAAACACTGCCGATAATAATGCAAACCAAAACCACATATTTTACTCCTCTCCTTGCATCCGCAAGCCTTTTCTTTTTATTATGAACACGGAGGTCTATTTCATGAAACAATTATCCGCAACACCATCCATCACCATTATTGGCATGGGAGCGCTCGGCATCCTGTACGGCGATATCTTCACCCGAAAACTTGGACGGGAGTCTGTCACCTTTCTGGCAGACAAAGAACGCATCCACAAATACGAGACGGAAAATGTCTACTGTAACGGAAATCTCTGCCATTTTCAGATGGCTTCCAAAGCAGAACCAGCCGATTTCCTGATCTTCGCCGTCAAGGGCACTGCCCTGGATGAAGCGATCGAACTGGCGCGCCCTGCCGTAAATGAAGACACGATCATTCTCTCATTGTTAAATGGCATCAGCAGCGAAGAGATCATTGCTTCTAAGATAAAACAGGGCCATATCATCCATTGTATCGCACAGGGCATGGATGCCGTAAAACTTGGAAACGAACTGACCTACGCCCATATTGGCGAACTGAGAATCGGTACCCCTGAGTCATCCAGACGCCCCTTTCTTGCGCAGGTGGAAACGCTTCTTCACACCGCCGGAATCCCCTGCATTGTGGAGGAAGATATCATACACCGCCTGTGGGGAAAGTGGATGCTGAACGTAGGCGTCAATCAGGTTGTCATGGTATCTGAAGGCACCTACAAAACTGTTCAGGAATCCGGCAAACAGCGCGATATGATGATTGCCGCCATGGAAGAAGTCCTAAATCTTTCCATCTGTGCCAATACCGGTGTTACCGGAGACGACCTTAACAACTATGTGGCCCTGATAGATACTCTGAATCCGGACGGAATGCCTTCTATGCGTCAGGACGGTATTCTGAAAAGACGCACTGAGGTCGACCTCTTTGCCGGAACCGTGATTACCATGGCCAAAGAATATGGTCTGGATGTTCCCGTCAATCAAATGCTGTATGATAAGATCAAAAAAATGGAGGCGGAAATGCTGCATGACTAATCATGCTTTTCCCCATATTTCTCTGCGATCCTGATCAAAAGCCTCACAATCATCTCCATCTCATCTGCACAGGCATATTCAAACCGGCCATGAAAATTCTGGCCGCCCGTACACAGATTCGGGCAAGGCAGACCCATAAAGGAAAGTCTCGCCCCATCTGTACCGCCGCGGATCGGTACTACCACCGGACGAATCCCCAGTTCTTCCATGGCTGCCTTCGCATACTCCACCAGATGCATATGCTCAACGATAATCTCTTTCATATTGTAATAGGAATCCTTTATCTCAATATCAAAGGTTCCCGCCCCATATTTTTTGTTCAAATACTCCCCGACCTGTACAAAGGTCTCTTTCTTTTTCTCGAACTTCTCCCGGTCATGGTCTCTGATAATGTATTCCGCCACAGTTTCCTCCACAGTGCCGCGCAGCTGATCCAGATGATAGAATCCTTCATAACCGCAGGTATACATGGGATTCTCTGATACCGGCAGCATTGCCTGAAACTCCTGTGCCATCAGGATCGCATTGCGCATCTTATCCTTGGCCTCTCCCGGATGAACGCTCCGCCCATGTATCAGTACTTTAGCGCCCGCCGCATTAAAATTCTCATACTCCAGTTCTCCGAGTCTGCCGCCATCCACCGTGTACGCATAATCCGCACCAAATTGTTCCACATTAAAGTGGTCTGCGCCCGCACCCACTTCTTCATCCGGCGTAAAAGCAATCCGTATCCGGCCATGTCTGATTTCCTTATGCTGGAGCAAGTATTCAGTCATCGTCATAATTTCCGCCACCCCTGCTTTATCATCCGCTCCCAGAAGTGTGGTTCCATCCGTGACGATCAATCTCTTGCCCTGATAAGAAGCAAGTTCCGGAAAATCCGCCACTTTCATGACGATTTGCTTCTCCTCATTTAATACAATGTCTTTTCCATCATATTCTTCCACAATACGCGGCTTCACTCCTGTCCCCGTCACCGCCGGAGATGTGTCCATATGGGCGATAAAACCAATCACCGGCGCCTGTTCACAGCCTGCCGTGGCCGGAATCGAAGCGTAGAGATAACAATGTTCTTTATCATAGACGATATCCTGCGCTCCCATCTCCTGTAGCTGCCTCTCCAAAACTGCCGCAAGATCATGCTGCTTAGAGGTAGAGGGCGTACTTGTACTCTCCTCTGAAGACTGTGTATCTATTTTTACATACTCCAAAAAGTTTTCGATCACTCTTTCCATGATTTCCCTTTCCCTGTCAAACCTATTATTATATTACTGTCCCAATGCCATCAAAGATATCCCTTACACACGTCTACCCACTCCGTATAACCGGAATACTGCTCCAATTGCGGAATGGTAAGTTCTATCGCGCTGTTAGCGCTCCCACAGGCTGGAAAGACGGTCTCAAAACGCTGCAAAGACACATCCAGATATACCGTCACGCCATCTTTTACCGCAAAAGGACAGACACCGCCCACCGCATGGCCGACCAGTTCCTCCGCCTGATCCGGAGAAAGCATTTTCGCCTTGGTGGCAAACTGCTCCTTGAATTTATGATTGTCCACCTTAACGTCCCCGGCCGCTACGATCAGCACCGGATGATCCGCCACCAAAAAGGATAAGGTCTTCGCAATCCGCTGCGGCTCGCAATGCAGCGCCTCCGCCGCCAATTCCACCGTTGCGCTGGATACCGCAAACTCCAGAATCTTCTCCTCCATGCCAAACTGCCTGAAATATGCCTTTACGTTCTCTATTGCCATCTTCTTTCTCCTCCCTTTATCTATATTTCCCAGATGCCGTCCCTGATTTGCCGTCAGGTTTGTATTTATAACACCTTTCAAAGATACAGCACATAATCCTGCATCTCTTTCCTGAAGCCTGCCTGCCGCAAAGCGTCTCCCGCCGTATCCGGATATTCTTTCACCACAATCCGCTTGATCCCGGCAAAGATACTGCCCTGCCTGAACTTTTCCGCAAAAAGCTGCATGCATTCCTCTTGCAGTTCTTCCTGCCAGACTCGTAAGACCTTTCCCTGTCTTTCCATCACGGCCACCGGTATTCCACCATAACAGGCAACGGCCGTCCCTGGTACATGCAGGAAGCTGCGTCCCTCCTTATGGGGCAATATTTTCCCCCAAGGCTGAACCGGATCCACCGCATTGACCCAGACAAGTTTTTTCTCCGGATGGTACAGCCTGCGCAGCACACTCTCATAATCCTTTCCCAGAATAAATTGTGCCCCGGAAAGTTCTTTGACAAAATATCCCCGCCTTGCCTGCCCGGTGTACTCCCAGATGCGGAGCACTGACAGGGCCTCCTGCCAGGAAAGCCCGCAGACAGCTGCTGTTTCTTTGCTGATAATAGGACTGACACAGGAACAGGCTTCCAGTTTTTCTTCTATGGTCTTCTCCTGTATCGGTCTGACGATATCCCATCTTCCTGTCTGCAATGCTTTCACCCGCAGATTAACGCGCTGCCTTACCACTGCCTTTTTCGTCTTTTCACGGTCAAGCCACTGCCGCACCGGCAAGAAACTATCCGCATAGACAAGTCCCTTCTCCTGCAGGGATAGTAGGACGTCATACGGTGAATGTGCCGGGAGCAGATCATTCAATGACTGCATAAAACAGGCGCCCCGCCTGACGATTGCTTCATAGATAACCCGTTCTTCCTCCGTCAGTCCTTCCTTCTCTAACTCCTCGCGCTGCTTGTCCGTTTCCCAGTCAACGGCCGACTGACAGTCAAATCGCAGGCCGCCCTTTTCCTCCATATGCCAGAAAAATTCTCCTTCTGACAGGAGAGCGTCCAGCAGGGAAGGTCTGTAATTTCTCACCCGGCCGGGCAGCAAAATCTTTTCCCAATATGCCGCTGGAAATGTCATTCCCGCATACTGTCTGACCGTGTTCTGCACACATTCTGCCGCCGGTGCACCAGATTCCAGCTGAGACAGCATCAGCGCAGCATACTGTTCTCCGGCACAGGTCTGAATCTCCTCCCGTCTGTTTTTCAGTGTTCGCACCCTGGCACGTTTGTATAACACCGCATGGTAATATCTTCCATCCTGTTTCACTGCCGATTTCTGCCGGCACAGTTCTTCCAGGATTTTCTCTGCTGTCTCCACTGGCCAGCCATAACGGTCTGCTGTCTGCCCGGCATCCGCACCGCCTCTGTAGCGCAGCATACGCCTTACAATGTGAAGCTGCTCTCTGACAAACTGTCCTTTCTCCTGCCCGGCGCTCTCCTCTGTTTCTCCAAGCGCCCTGGCATATTCTTCCTCCTTCTCAGCCGCAATCCATAAGCCCTGCTCCAGATACAGCACCCTGCCCTGCCGCGCCAGATCATCAAGCCATTCCACCGGAATTTCCAGTTCTCCGGCCGCCAGATCGCCCTCCGTCATGAGAAGCGTGTGCAGCTGCTTTTCATCCTGGGGCAGGCGGCTTCTCTCCTGCACCTCCAGCAATTCACTGTCTCCCGGCTGTATCAGATGCTTTTCCTTCTCCAATGCCTCCTCTACCGCCCCGTGAATCCCCCGCGGTGTTGGCGCATAATCATACATAACCGCTGCTTCCTGGCTCCATTGCAGAGGAAGCGACATAGGGGACGGTATATCCGTATAGATCTCCCGAATCTTAACTGCACCGCTGCGGATATCATAGAGAAGTTCCTGCACACCCACGGCATCCCACAGTTGCTGCATACACTCCCTCCTGGTCTCCCGAATCAGCGGATGCTCCTTTTCCCTGACCACCTGTTCCAGCATCTCTGCGCTCTTAAGCCTCTGCATCCACAACGGCTGTCTCCCGTTTTTTCTCACACCCATCATCAGAGCCCGACCGCTGTTATATCGAAACGCCATATTAAAAAGCGGTGTGGCCGGCAGCAGGATCTCCAGTTTCCTGATGCAGGCATCTGCATCAATCCTCTGAAGCAATCCTTCCGGCAGGCTCTGATTTCCATAGGAATATAGCAGGAAACCATCTTCCTCATCCACACTGCCGATCTCCATACCCAATTCTTCCCTGGCCGTCTGCGCTGCAAGAAGAGACAGCGGCGCATTAATCCGTCTTCCAAACATGGAATGTACCATCATCTGGCTATTTCCTACCGTATCCCTAAAGTGTTCCACGATCAATGTCTCATGATCCGGCAGACTCCCTGCCGCCTTAATCTGCCGCTCCAGATAACCTGCCGCCAGACAGGCCGCCGCTTCATCCAGTCCTAACCCTCCGAGCGCTTCCTGTAATTTCCCATCCTCATAAGCGCCCTGCAAAGAACGAAATATACGCCCGAATGCCTCTCCCGTCCGCTTATCCCTTCCTTTGATCTCCCCATGCCAGAAGGGCAGCCTTGCACCTTCCATCTTTGCCTGTGTCACGGTCACCGTATCCCGGCTGATGTTCACAATCTTCCAGGCAAAGGAACCAAGGATAAAACGGTCTCCCGTCTGGGATTCGTAGACAAATTCTTCATCCACCTCACCCAGTTTGACCCCCTCCTCGTTCCTGACTGTATATAATCCTTTATCGGGAATCGTACCACCGGCTGATACGGCTAACATCCTGCTGTAACCATCTCCTTCCACACGCTCACAAATCCTGTCATAGAGAATCCTGGGCCGCGCCGGAATATCCCTGTCGTGTTCATAGTCTCCCGCCAGCATGGCCAGAACTGCTTTCACATCCTCTCTGGTAATCTGCGAAAAAGGCCATGCTCTGGGCAGGATCTCCATCACTTCATCAATCTCATAACTTCTAAAAGCCGCCATGGACACCAGATGCTGTGCCAGCACGTCCAGACACGCCGAAGGCGGGTTGACATGTTCTATGCCCCCTTCCCTGGCCAGCTGGGCTGTCATGCCGCAGGACACACATTCCGCCGCCATCCTGGGGAAGAGATACATCACGCTGACGCGCCCCGGATTATGTCCGGCCCGTCCCAACCGCTGCATGGTTCCTGAAATCGTCCGGGGACATCCCACCTGCAATACCTGATCAATCTCTCCCACATCTATTCCCAGTTCCATGGACGATGTGGCACACAACAAACTGAGCCTGCCATCCCGCAGCTGCAATTCTGTTTCCATCCTCTGTTCCTTGGAAAGGCTTCCATGATGCACCCTGGCAAATCCATCTCCACCCAGTAGGTTTACATAATATGCGAGTTTTTCCGCATATCTTCTGCCCTCCACAAAAGCGATCACACTGCGGCTGCCCTGACAATACTGATAGACCAGCTTCCCCAGCTCCTCCCAAACGGGATCCTTTCTGGGACCTCTGTTCGTATCCGGATAAGGACTTAAAATCTCCAGTTTCACCTGTTTTTTCATATTCGGCGCCGAAATCCTGACTTCTTCCGGCGCCAGATACTGTGCCGCTGTTTCCAAAGGTTCTATCGTGGCAGATAAGCCGATACGCTGTAAGGCCCGCCCGCACAGATAGTCCAGCCTCGCCAGGGAAAGCATCAGATGAGCCCCTCTTTTGGTATCGATCAGCGCATGAAGTTCATCAATGATCACGGCCCTGGCCGTAGCCAATACATTCTGCCCTGTCTTACTGGTGAGCATCAGATATAAAGACTCCGGTGTGATGATCAGAATATGAGGCGGTTTCTTAACCATTCTCTGTCTGTCACGCTGCGGAGTATCCCCTGTCCGGATTCCCACCGAAATGATTTCTTCGGCGCCGATTCCCTCTAAAGGACGCTTTAAATTCTCCCGGATATCTGCCGCCAAAGATTTGAGCGGCGAGACATAGATCAGCTGTAATTCCTGCTGCAACGTCCCTGCCTGCGCCTGCCGTTTCATCTGATCCAGAAATACGAAAAAGGCCGACAGCGTTTTACCCGTACCGGTGGGTGCAGAAATCAGCGCATGGCTTCCCGCCGCAATGATCGGCCAGCTTTCTTTCTGCACCGGAGTCGGCTCCCCCAGCGTATTGATAAACCAGTCTGCTGTCTGTTTTTCAAAAAGTCCTAGCACATTTTCCATCATAACTGTTCTACTTCAACCTGTCCGGAAGGTTTACGCTTCCCCGATTTTACCATTTTCCTGTTTCATCTTTATTTTCCCACAAAGGATAATACCCGTCAACAGAAGCACCGGGAAAACAATCCCGGCCAGGATTCCCATTTTCAGATTGTCCTCAAACAGACTGGACACCATACCGACCACCGTTGGTCCCCCGGAGCAGCCCACGTCCCCACCCAGGGCTAACAGTGCAAACATAGCCGTCCCGCCCTTTGGCAGGGCTGCCGCCGCCTTGCTGAACGACCCCGGCCACATAATACCCACGGAAAGTCCGCAGACCGCACAGGCTGCCAGACTAAGCTGCGGGATTGGAAGCAGGGCAATCCCCAGATAAGATAAAATGCACAGGCAGCTGCTGTAAATCATAAATTTATCCAGCTTGATACGCTCTCCGAACTTTCCATAAAAGGCCCTGGATGTGCCCATCAGGATTGCAAAAGCCATAGGGCCTGCCAGATCACCCGCCGTCTTGGAAATGCCAAGTCCCTTCTCCGCAAAAGTCGATGCCCACTGGCTCACCGCCTGTTCGCTTGCCCCCGCGCAGATCATCATCATCAACAGGATCCAGAATAGCTTCATACGAAGCAGATCTTTTAACTTCAGTCCTTCTTCCCCCTCTTCCATCAATTCCGCCATAGGCACTTTGACAAACATAAATGCATTGGCAAGCGGAATCAATGCCCAGACCATTGCCAGCACCTTCCAATTGGCAATGCCGAACACCGTAAAGAACAGGGTAGACAGCAACACGACACCCACATGCCCCCAGCAATAAAAGGAATGCAGCATGCTCATGGCCTTCTCCTTATTATCCGAAGGACAGGCTTCCACCACCGGACTCACAAGCACCTCCAACAGGCCGCCGCCAATAGCATAAACCATTACCGCGATTAAAATCCCTGCAAAAGGGGAAGGCAGTGCTTCCGGCAAAATGGTCAGAAGAATCAGTCCTGCCGCAGAAAGTATATGGGCTATGATCATAGACGCCCGATACCCTATCTTATCCACGAACCCCACTGAAAGCAGATCCACCAGAAGCTGCACACCAAAATTGAAAGTCACAAGCAATGTAATCTGTGACAGCGGAACAGAATAACTTCTCTGAAAGGTCAAAAATAGCAGGGGCACAAAATTGTTCACAATCGCCTGTACAATATAGCCCACAAAACATGCAGTAATGGTTTTCCTGTATTGGTTCTCCATTTTCATTTCCTCCTCATTGACTCATCTTTTGTCTGATGGGATTATATCTCATTACTAAAGTAAAATCATTGCATATTATCACATGATTATGGTACAATATCACAAATTATATTCTAACGGAGAAAGCAAAAAATGGATTCCATGAAACCTAACACCCTGATCACCGATGACACGCTCAGAGAAACCACCCAGCACGGAAGCAATAACTTTCCTCTGGCCTATTATCTGGAAGATATCTGGCAGGCAGACTTTCATTGTATTGACTGGCACTGGCATTATGAATTGGAGTTTTTGTCTGTCATGGAAGGTAGCCAATCTTGCCTGATTGGCACTGAACGGATAGAATTATCCAAAGGATACGGTATGTTCATCAACAGCGGTGTTCTCCATCGATTCGAAGCCAGGGCAAGCGTTGTGCTTCCCAACATTGTCTTTTCCCCGCTTCTGCTATCTCCCAAGGAAAGCCTGCTCTATGAAAAATACATTCAACCGGTACTGCTTTACGCTCCCGCCTGTCAGATCTTCAATCCACAGATTGACTGGCAAAACCAGATTCTTCTATTGTTAAAAGAAATCTATTCCTTACAGGAAGCGCCTGTAAAACAAGAGCTCCAAACGGTACAACTTCTTTTACAGTTGTGGATCATTTTATATGAACATATGAATCTGTCCTCTGAGACCTTAGCCCCTCAGCGCTTAGATACCAGCCAGGCAAGGTTGCAGATTATGATGCAGTATATCCATGACCACTATCAGGAAGAAGTGACATTAGAAGAGATTGCTGCTTCCGCTTCCGTCAGCAAGAGCAGTGCCCTGCACGTTTTCCAATCCTGCATCCAGATTGCACCAGTAGCATATCTGATACAATACCGCCTGATGCGGGCTGCAGAACTTCTTTATACCACAACAAAACCTGTCTCCACCATTGCAGTAGAAACAGGTTTTTCAAGTGCAGGTTATTTTTGCCGCAAGTTTAAGGCCCGCTATCATGTAAGCCCCAATGAATATCGAAAGCAGAGGATTTAGCTACAGCCTCCGCACGGAATCCCTCTGCACAATATCGACCTCAAACTCATAATTCGCATCAAAAAAGGGTTCCGCTATCATTTGCAGCAGATTTTCCGCCGCCTTTTTCCCCAGGTTCTCCATGGGGTACGGCGCCGATGTGATCCCCACCTCGCCAAGCACCGCCAGTTCAGAATCGTCTACACTGGCCATGGAAATATCCTGCGGTACACGAATGCCGGCCTTTTTAAGGACCTCCAGCAGACCAAAAGCTACTTCGTCATTATAACAGAACAACCCCGTACAGTTCTGATAGCGATCCATCACCCGATCTGTCAGTTTATCCATATGTTTCAGATCTTCCGTATCAATCCAGAGTATCCTGGCGTCATCAATCTCCAGACCTGCTTCCAGCATGGCATCCATATATCCTGCAAAACGCTGCTTTCCCTGTCCGTCATCCAGTTTGAAAATGCCGCCTATCCTTCTGTGTCCCATATCGATCAGATGCTTCGTCATTTTATAGCCTGCCATCCGGTCATTGATTGAAACATGCGGAATATCAATTTCCTGATAATAGCTATTGATAAAGATTACCTGGATTCCTTTCTTTAAAATTTCATGGTAAAGATGCAGATTGGGATTGGGAAGCGCGCTCTTTGTGGTCTCCACGATAATACCCGCCACTTCATCTCTGTTTAGGATATCCTCCAGAATTGTCCGTTCCCTCCCAACCTGATTGTTGGTAAAAGCAATCTGCACCGAATACCCTTCCTCCAGCAGGACGTTCTCAATCCCCTGTATCGTCCGGGGAAATATGTATCCGTCCACATAGGTCGTCACCACTGCCACCCGCATCCGTTTGGAAATATTGACAAACCGATTGTCATTGACATAAGTCCCACTGCCCCGCACCCTGCGGAGCATCCCTTCCTGCTCCAACACACTGATCGCATGCCTGACTGTCTGACGACTCACACCGAACATTTCCTTGAGTTCATTCTCCGAGTATATTTTCTGCCCTGCTATAAGTTTCTTCTCCTGAATCTGTGCATTGATCCACCTGACCAATTCCAAATATTTGGGTGAAGCCTTATCCATCTTATTGTGTTTCCTCCCCTTTTTACACAAAGGGCTGCCCCTTAAACGGACAGCCCTTGCTTTCATATTCTTTCGAGAAAAGTTCTCTTTAACCTTTCTTTCTCTTAGACATAACGTCAACGGTAACGGCTCCCAGAAGTACAGCGCCTTTGACGATCTTCTGAATATCTGTTGACCACCCGTACAGGGACATACCATTATTCAGGATACCCATAATGAACGCACCGACTACGGCACCGAGAATCGTACCGGCACCACCTGCTACGGCAGCTCCACCGATGTAACAGGATGCGATCGCATCCATCTCGAATCCGTCACCGGCCTTCGGTGTGGATGCCGCGTTACGTGCAGTGAGGACAACACCCGCTACAGCACTGAGAATACCCATGTTGGTGTATACCCAGAAGAATACTTTATTGGTATCAATACCGGACAGATTAGCCGCTTTTCTGTTACCGCCCAGCGCATAAATCTGACGACCGGATACTGTCTTGCTTGTGATAAATGCATACAATGCAATCAGCACAACCATGATAACCAATACAAACGGCAGACCGTTATAACGAGCCAGTTTGTAGAAGAAGAACCAGATAATGACAAGCATAACTGCTAATTTCAAGGCTACCTGCCACATCGGGTTGGTCGCAAAGTTATATTTCTTTTTGGTTGCAATGCTCTTCATCTCCGCAAGAACCAAAGCAATAGATGCAATAACTGCCACAATAATACATACAAGATCCAACGTCCCGCCCGCAAAATTCACCTTGACTGTGGGAAGGAAACCAGCTCCGATATAGATATAATCATCCGGAAGCGGGCCCTTGGTCTGTGCTTTTAACAGCGTGTATGTAAGTCCGCGTCCCATAAGCATGGTAGCCAGCGTTACAACGAAGGGCGGGATTCCCAGATAGGCGATGAAGAAGCCTGCAAACATGCCCACCGCAAGACCGATCAGAATCGCTACCAGGATAGCCACCCACATATTCATCTTGTAATCTACCAGGATAATACCTGCCGCAGCGCCGGTAAGGGCTACTACGGAACCTACGCCCAGATCAACGTTACCGGTCAATACGCACAGCAGCATACCGATTGCCAGGATGACAACATAACCGTTCTGCATGATCAGATTGTTGATATTAGCAGGAGATAAATTCTTACCGCCCGTCATAATGGCAAAAATAACGTAAATTGCAATAAGGGCAAGAAACATACCGTACTGTTTCATGTCAAGATTTACTACTTTTTTCTTATCATTCATTTCCATCATCCTTTCTATTATGAGCCATAATACATTGCATAATCTGCTCCTGTGTCAGTTCATCCTTGCTCAGTTCTCCTGCGATCCTGCCCTCATTGAGTACATAGGTTCTGTCACAGGTACCAATGATCTCCGGCATCTCAGAGGAGATGACTATCACGGCCTTACCGGCTTTGGCAAGATCATTGATGACACAGTAAATCTCATACTTAGCGCCTACATCGATACCACGTGTAGGCTCATCCAGAATCAGCACATCCGGCTGTGTCAGCATCCACTTTGCCAGGACAACCTTCTGCTGGTTTCCTCCCGACAAAGAGCCCACAACCTGCTCGATGGAATTTGCCTTGACGTTGATTCTCTTCTTATATTCTTCCGCTGCCACGATCTCATCATTGCTGTTGATGACACCATGTTTGGAGAAAAACTTCGGACGCGCAGCGATCGTCATATTCTCCTTGATCTCACCGATCAGATTCAGTCCATAAACTTTTCTGTCTTCCGACACATAGGCAAGCTTACTGTTAATGGCATCCCTGACATTATGCATATGTACTTCCTGCCCGTTGATCTTAACGGTTCCGGAAATCTTCTGCCCATAACTGTGTCCGAATACGCTCATGGCAAACTCTGTACGCCCGGCGCCCATCAGCCCTGCAAGCCCTACAACCTCGCCCGCTTTCACACTGATATTAATATCTTTTAAAACCTGACGGTTCTCGTCATCGGGATGATACACATTCCAGTCCTTGACCTCAAAAATGGTATCTCCTATGGTAACACCTTCTCTTACCGGATAACGGTTGGTCATCTCACGTCCTACCATGCCCTTGATCACACGGTCTTCCGTATAGTCATCCACACCCTTAACCAATGTCTCTATCGTCTTACCATCACGGATGATCGTCACCGCATCAGATACATATTCAATCTCATTTAACTTATGGGAAATGATGATACAGGTAATGCCCTGCTTCTTCAGTTCCAGCATAATGTCCAGAAGTTTCTTACTCTCTTCATCATTCAAAGCCGCTGTAGGCTCATCCAGAATCAAAAGTTCAACCTTCTTCGCCATCGCTTTGGCAATCTCAATCAGCTGCTGCTTACCAACGCCAAGCGAATTGACGGGAACATTTACATCCTCATGTTCCAGACCCACCCGTGCAAGCATTTCCTGCGCACGCTGCCTTGTCTTCGTCCAGTCAATCACGCCCTTGGCAGACAACTGCTCGTTGCCGATAAATACATTCTCCGCTATGGAAAGCAGAGGACTGAGCGCCAGCTCCTGATGGATGATAACGATGCCCTTGGCTTCACTGTCTCTTAAGTTATGAAACTTACAGGTTTCTCCCTTATATACGACATCACCGGAATACGTTCCAAAAGGATATACGCCTGATAAAACATTCATCAGTGTGGATTTTCCGGCTCCGTTTTCTCCGCACAGAGCATGAATCTCACCGCGCTTCACCTTCAGATTGACATCATCCAGCGCCCTAACGCCCGAAAACTCTTTGATAATGTGATTCATTTCCAAGATGTAATCTGACATTCCCCCAACTCCTTTTCTCTAAATTTGCTGCGGCTACCCCATCTACGTCATAGTCACAGTTATTCTTAAATAAAATGGAAAGTATATGCAAAACATATTTCCTGAAAAAAGGGGGCGGCAACATACTCGTGCCACCCCATTCACATTCTTTCTTTAATTACTCAGCTAACTGCTCTGCTGTGTAGTAACCACCTTCTACGATGATTTCTTCGTAGTTATCTTTGTCAACTGCTACCGGTGTACACAGATAAGAAGGAACAACGATCTTACCATTGTCGTACTGCTCTGTGTCGTTGATCTCAGGCTCTGCACCCTCAAGCACTGCCTGCACCATGGTTACGCACTTCTCAGCTAAGAGACGTGTGTCTTTGTAGATAGACATTGTCTGCTTACCAGAGATGATGTTCTTGGTAGCCATAAGCTCTGCATCCTGACCTGTGATCAGCGGCCAGTTAGCCTCTGTGTAGCCTGCGCCCTCTAAAGCTGCCTTACAGCCATATGCGAAGCCGTCAAATGCGGTTGCACAGATATCCAGATCTTCGTCTGCATAGAAACCTGTCAGATAGTTCTCACAGTTCTGCTGTGCTGTCTCCTGGGACCATCTCAAGATACATGTGTCATCAAAAGATGTTCTGCCGGACTTACAAATCAGTGTACCATTGTCTAAGTACGGCTGAAGCACTTCCATCAGTCCATCGTATAACATATGAGCGTTGTTATCATCGGGAGAACCCATGAAGAACTCGATTGTGAAAGTCTCGCTTGTATTGGCAAGGTCTTTCTTCTCCTCGATATACTTACCGATTGCTGTACCAACACCCTTGTTATCGAAGGTTGCGTAGTAGGATACTGCATCTGTGTCCATCAGCAGACGGTCGTAAGCGATGATCGGAATACCAGCTTCCTTAGCCTGTGCCTCAACGTTTACGAGTGCGCCAGAGTCGATAGATGCGATAACCAGGCAGTTAACACCGGATGCGATCATGTTCTCGATCTGAGAAACCTGCATCTGCACATCATCCTCAGCGTACTGAAGATCTACTTCATAACCAAGTGCCTCCAACTGAGCCTTCATGTTAGCACCGTCATTGATCCATCTCTCGGAAGACTGGGTAGGCATTGCCACACCAACCTTCTTGCCGCTGCCTGTTGCTGCTGTGTCTGCCGGAGCAGCCGCATCAGCTGCCGGTGCTTCCGCTGCAGGTGCCTCTGTTGTTGCAGGTGCTGCATCATTACCGCCGCATCCAACAAGCAGAGTAGCTACCATTGCTACACTGAGTAATGCGCCTAATACTTTCTTTTTCATACTTTTCCTCCTTAAAATTTTGTCTGATACAGACAAGTTGTATTTACTCCGCGCCAAGTTGTACCATGTGTGCACATTGCTCATTTTCATAGGTTGCCGTCTTCCTCCCTGTCATCCATTTCGGAAGATTAAACGAAAAAAATGAGCGTAACAAAACTTCCTGTATGCAAGTTGCTGTGCTCATCTGTGTAGTCCTTGCGCGAAACTATATACATTATATATAGATACCTGAGATGAGTCAAGTATTATTTTATATTCTATGTACATTTCCCCAAAGTTGTATCAATACAACTTTGGGGAAATTATGTGCGTTACATGGTATCTTCATCCGAACCCCTCACGCCGCCTTCCTCTGTCTGCTGCTGTTCAATCTCTGTCCTAGTCTCGACACATACCGTATCCTCTGTCCTCGATTCCTCTTCTTCGCTGCCATCGTCATAATCTTTCGTGATCAGCTTATAGGCCGATGTGGCCAGTATCACTCCCCCGCCTATTACAAATATAATGATCGCCGCGAGTGACAACATCTGATTGGAAGCCGTCCCATAATCCTTAATCAGTCCATATGCCAGATACAGCACATAGGCCGATACGAGCACACGTAACAATAATGTAACTTTGTTTACTTTTTTCGTAACCGTAGTCCTCCCTTTCCCCGATTGTCTGTCATTTTCTCATTTTATCAGAAATACTTTTGTATAGCAATCAATTCATGCCCAGGGATAAAGTATCCTCTCTTATAAATCCCCTTTCGCCTTACCATTGGGATAGATTCGTTCCATTCTCTCATCGTCAAAGTATTCATCCATGGACTGTTCCCACTTATGTATCGGAGTTTTCCCCGCCGCCCGGGTATCATAGCGAACCAAAGCCAGCATGGAAATCAGGATATTAAACGCCATAAACAACATCAGAAGCATAGTGGGGATCTGTCCGGTTCCTCGTAAAATAGAAGCAATCAGACGCGAGACCTTCGGATACAGCCCTTTGATCCACACCACGGCCGCAATTCCCCAGAAGAAGCAATACAAAAGATTGATCCGGCCGCCCAGATTAAACGGCATGGCGCTGTAATCCCAGAAAACTTTGCCAAACACAATCTCTGTAAAGACACTGCAAATGTATTCATAGGCGCCGCCCAGAAAAAAGCCCACCCAGAAGATATGACGATCCTGCCTGTCCCTGTCTTTATACAGGAGCATGGTTGCCAGCGCGATCGCCAGCCCCCACACCACACTGAACGGACCCCACACCAGACTGCTCCTGCTCATCCAGACTCCTGATGTGATCCGGCAGAACAGCGTCTCCACAATATCTCCCGCCAAAGCCCCGATCACAAACATCCAGAATACCTGCACGAAGCCAAAGGACTCCGTGCGCTTCTCCTCCGCCTGATCCTGTAAAACACAGGGGTAGGATCTGCCGATTCTTCTATCCACATATCCTGCAACCCTTGCGGTAAGCCGATAAGTAACTCTTTGCAGTCTGTGATTCCAGAAAAGAAGCCGCGGCAGTTTTTCTTCCGCATGCCAGACCGCCAGCAATGTGCCCGCAAAATCTACAAAACCTACCGCGATCAGTCCCCAGACCACAGCCTTCCCGGCAATCCCCGGCAACAGATCATATATGCCCAGCAAAATGCCGTTACCATAGCGCACTGCCAGAAATCCCAGAACGCCCCACAGCAAAGAGTACTGTAGACAGATGTATCCATCAAAGTTTCCAGTCTTGCCGGAGTAATCCCACCACTTTTTGCGTTTAATCCGTTCTAAGGTCTTACCGGCAAACCACTGCACGGCAGTGGCCACCGCCATACTGCCAGCAAACAGGAAAAAGGCATCTTGTCTCAACTCCTGTAAAAAGACTGTCAGGATAACCCCCGTAAAACCATACAGAAAGCAAAAAGGGCCTGATAAAAATCCTCGATTCCTGAAATTTTTCTCTTTGACGGTAGCTACCACCGTTTCCACAAGCCATGCCAGAAAAGAATAGGCAAAAAACAGCATGGCCAGTTCATAAAATGTATAATTCATATTTCCTCACTTCTCTTATCACCCGGCTCACTGCCACGGAAATAAGTCCAAATCAATAGCCATATCTCTTTCTATACTTTAAGAACATAACCACAGACAGGACAAGAGCCATCAGTTCCGCCGCCGGTGTCGCCAGCCAGATACCGTTCACACCAAGAAAGATTGGCAATACGATCATCGTGATCAGCATGAACACAAACGACCGGGAAAACGCCAGGACGGCCGAGACCACACCATTGGAGAGTGCGGTGAACATCCCGCTGGCAAAAATATTGAAGCCGATAAAGAATAGGGCGATCGTACAGATTCTGTTCCCGGTCACCGCCAGATCATACACCGGATTATCCGGGCGGGCAAAAATAGATACCAAAGGTCTGGTCATGACAAAAGACAGCGCCACCGTCACCACCGAAATCACCGCGATCACGCGCAGGCTGACCGTCACCAGCTTCTTTAACTTCTCATGGTTCTGTTCCCCATAATAAAAACTGAGCATAGGTGCCACACCATAAGAATACCCTGTATACAAAGAACTTGCAAACATAAGTACATACATGATGATGGTAACCGCTGCCACGCCGTCCTCTCCCACATAATGAAGCATGGTCCAGTTAAACATCATGGTAATGATACCCGTGACAAGCGCCGTGGCCATCTCGGAACATCCGTTGGTGGCAGCATTCATAAGGACTTTCAGCCGGCATACCGGTTTCTTAAAATGCAGCAGACTCTTTTTGCGGCTAAAAACCACCAGCCCCACAACGGCTGTCACTGAATATCCCAGCCCAGTTGCGATTGCCGCGCCACCAATCCCCATATGAAAGCCTGCAATAAACACCCAGTCGAGCACCATGTTCAGGACGCCGCCGGTCACCGAGCAGACCAGTGACAGTGTAGCCTTCTCGCTGGCGATCATATACAGCGTAAAATTATTCATCAGCAGAATGGGTACCGTAAACAGAAGGTAACGGCTCAAATACTCCACACAGTATCCGGCTACATCCGCAGAAAGATTCATGCCCGCAAAAATACGGTCCATCAACAGATAGCCTAACAGACACATCACAAAGCCCACAAAAACGTTCACCAGAATCAGGAAGGTAAAATCCTCCTTGGCTTCTTCCCTTTTCTGCTCCCCCATCTTTTTCATGATCACTGCACTCCCGCCGGTGGCAAGCATCGTGGAAATGGCTGTCACAAGCTGAATGACCGGCGCTGTCAGGTTAATGGCAGACAGTGCGTTTGTTCCAATCAGATTGGATACGAAAAGACCATCCACCATGGTATAAAAGGACATAAACACCGTCATCGCAATTGTGGGAACAGCAAATTTCAAAATATTTTTCAGGGTTACAGGTTTTACGTATACATTTGAATCTTCCATATTTTCCTCCATTCCGAAACACCTCACGCCAGGATTGCAAGTCCCTGCGCAAAGTTTCTCTGCTTCTGTCTTCATGGAGAATCATATACCGTACAGTAACTGTACGGTCAAGTCCTTTTATAATTTTCTTGCATAACACTTAAAAGTAGCTTATGATGGAACAAGAACAGGTGCCCGTAAGGGAGAATAGGGAAGTAAGTTACACTTCACGGTCACGCCGCTGTATGGGAGGAGTGCAGATCAATATGCCACTGGGAAACCGGGAAGGCGCATCTGTGCCGGGATACCTTAGTCAGAATACCTGCCTGTTTGGGTAAGATCATGTGTTACGAGGGATGACAGCATGATGTTTTCATGCTGCCATCTTGTATAAAGATGGGAGGAACTTATGAAAACAGAACAGAAAAACATCAAACGTTCAATCTTTGCCATCGCCGCGCTGCTCATCGTTATCGCTGCGCTGTTTGGCATCTATCAGTTCACAAGAGGCGCTGTCACACAGGGAGCGAAAAGCATTACCGTTGACGTAATACACAAAGACGGCTCACAGAAAACTTTTAACTACCATACAGACAGAGAATATCTCGGGGAAGTGCTTACCGATGAAGAACTTGTCTCAGGAGAAATCGGCGCTTACGGCATGTTTATCACTACCGTAGACGATGAGACAGCAGACGATACCAATCAGGAATGGTGGTGTATCACTAAGGACAACGGACAGCTGAATACTTCCGCAGACCAGACACCCATCGCAGATGGCGATCACTATGAATTGACCCTCACCGTGGGATACTGATATTGCTATGCAGGCACAAAAGAACGATCCTATAAACAAAACGAAACAACTCGTCACCATGGGAGCGCTCAGCGGCATCCTGCTGGCCGGACAACTTGGCCTGGCATTTCTCCCTAATATTGAAGTAGTCAGCACCCTGATCATCCTGTATACCCTGACCTACAAAAGGCATGTCTTTCCGGTGATCTTAACCTTTGTCCTTCTGGAAGGGATTGTATTCGGGTTCGGTATCTGGTGGATCAGTTACCTGTATATCTGGAATATCCTGGCACTGATTGTGCTGGCATTGCAGAATATTGACTCGGCTCTTCTCTGGGCCGTCATCTCCGGTGCATTCGGGCTGTTGTTTGGCGCTCTGTGCGCTATCCCCTACCTGGTAACCGGCGGTCCCGGCGCCGCCTTGGCTTACTGGAGCGCCGGGATTCCCTATGACATTCTCCACTGCGGCGGCAATTTCGTACTCACGTTGATCCTGTATCGGCCGCTGCTTCGTCTGTTAAAATACTTGCAGACCGCATTGCAGGAGAATCAGGAGATTTAAGTTATCCATAGAAAAAGACCAGACGCTCATAGCGTCTGGCCTGCCATCAACCGCAATCATATAACCCCTTTTATCACGGACTTTATTTGCAAATTCTGATTGTGGCAAGTGCCTGTCCAGACTGTACCAAAACTCTTTATCTTCCACCTGCACATATCTGATCTCTGTCATAACTGCTGACTCCCGTACTCTTTACCCGACTATTTCACACATCACTACATGCTTACCGCTTCTTCCTGCACATCCTCTTCCATATCCTCCTCCAAAACAACGGAAGCAAATTTGGCCATCAGGGGAATATAGGTGGCCGCAAAAACAGCTACGGCTGCTATTCCTACTGGTTTCCGGTTCTTTTGTGGTATGTGGATACCAACCAGAACACCCATTGCAAAGAGGCAGAATTTGAGAAGTGCAAAGTCTTTCCAGGTGCTTTGTTGAATGTACTTGTCCGCGTAATAAAATAATTGTTTCATGATTATAACCCTCCTTTTTCCAAACCCAACAGTATCCTATAGTTATATCATAGCATGACCGGCTTCGCTTTCCCAGCAAATCTTTAGTCTTCCACTTTCCGTCCACATTCCAGACACATAAATTGTCCTACCGGCACTTTGGCTCCGCAGATACACTCTTTCATGGCCGGCGCCGCCTGCACGGTCTGTGCGGACTGTTGTGTACTGACAATCTCCTCTATCGGTTTTCCACAGGTACCGCAGAATTTGGCCGTCTTTGAGAGTTCGGCACCGCAGGTACAGATGATAACATCTCGTTCCACCACTTCTCCACAGTTTGGACAGAAACGATCCTGGGGTTTCAGTTTATAACCGCAGGAGCAGATATTCTTTTTGGCAGTTTTCCTTTCCAGTTCCTCCTTCTGTTTTTCCAGTTCTTCTATCTCGACATTTAATGCATCCATTTTATCCAGATATGTCTTGATCTCCGCAATCTCAATGCGGTTTTCTTTGGAGAGGTCATATATTTCCATGCCGATAAAGCCGTAAATTTTGACCTTTTCGTTCATCTTATCTTCCAGCGTCTTCTTAACAGCCTTTAGGTTACTCCCGCCTTCCGCCTGCGCCTTTGTCGCCGTATGGATGCCCTCCGGCACCTTTACCATTTTCATCAAACCTTTTAAATTATCCATTTTTATCCTTCATCCTTTATCTGTATTTAAGCTGTTCCCACTCTTTACGCAGGACATCCCACTCGGCAGGTTCTTCCTGTTGTGCCGGTTTATCCGCATATTCTGTATCCGCAAACAGACTGTTTAGCACTTCCATATACTGCCGTTCATATTCCTCCGCCGCATTATTCATGACCGTATCCAGTTTCAGGATAAAGCTGTTATTCTGTTGAAACTGTGACAGTTCCGTTTGCAGATATTTGCCGCATCTTTTACAAATCTGGTGATTGCACCGTATCTTCAAAACCTTAAGATAACACATATAAAGCAGAATGATCACAAGCACCATGAATATAACCATCGCCCCAAGACTGATAAACAATGCCAGGATCAGACTGAAAACTGCCTGCAAAACACCTGCGGATGCTGACTTAACAGCCTTCTTTCCATAATCCACTGCCACATCCTTCAATACTGAGTCATCCTCCTGTTCAACACTTTCCACGGTCTGTCTGCTCTGCTCCTGTCTGGCGACAGCAGTTACCGTAAAAAGACACAGCAGGACAAGCAGGGGTACCCATGCCAGCAGCTTCCTCTTTCTATCCAGTTTCCTTACTATTTTCCGGACAACATCCTTTGTCCTTTCTCCAAAGGATATCAGGTCATCTCCTCCCATATCGGCTGTCTGTGTCTCTCCCAGAATCTTCTGATTGATCCCACCCCTGCGCGCTTCATATTCCAGGTAGAACTTCTCGTTCCCCAGCCCCTTTTTATATCCACCTATACTTTGAAACATACTCCTCATATGATCCAGCATATAACTGTAATTATTCCCAATGCTCTGTAACAGTTCCCTGACCATTTCCAAAGCATCGTTCTCAAAGGCTGCCCTGCACTGTCTGAAAAACCGCAGATACAGTTCCTCATTCTTCAGTTCCTCCAAATGTGCTTTGGTATGACTGATTTCAGATATCTGTCCATACATTTTTCTGATAACTGTATTTTTACGTTCCACCATACCCTCTATGGAAGTGAGGTTTTCCGTATGACACCTCTGTGCCATCTTCTTTACCTGCATTTTCACTTCTTCCACAGGAACCATCTCTGTCGCATCGTCTTTATGTGCCTCTACAGGCATCATTTTCCCTTCGATACTCTCCAACAGTTCTTCTACGGTACGACTGACTGTCGCCCAATCTGCCTGATCGGACAGCACCAGATTCTTACATTCCTCCAACTCGTCCAAAATCCGCAAAGGCAATTTCCCCGCTCTCGCATATTGTTCCAATCGAGTCATCCATTTTTCCGTTCTTATTTGTCTCTCGTCCTTTTTTATCCTCATGATCTTCTCCCGCAGCTCATATATTTTCTATTTTCATCAGTAAATTTTCCGCCTCCTGCATACGCTGTTCCAGAAGCGGTATCTTTCTTTCATCAATATTTACAGACATACGGAATTCCGTAAAGCAATTATCTACAGAGGCAAGTTCCTCCTCAAAAATAGTAGTGATCTGCCCTGTGACCTTCTCTATCATCTCCACTCTGGTATGATTGACCTCCTCCTTAAACTGCTCTATGCATTTCCGGGTATTCTCCTCCATCTTATCCGCCGCTTTGGGATCGTAAAGCCTTTTGGCTATGGAATTGACAAGGGCGGCCCCAACAATCACGCCGATTCCCACCAGTGCAATCACAGCGACACCGCCTATCAACGTGCCTGCCAATGCCCCCACCGCGCCCGCGGCACTCGTTGAACCTAAACCTGTCGCTATGGCAGCTGCTGCTCCTGCAGCGGCATGACCGACAGCCACACCACCCACTGCACCGCCAACTGCACCTATGGTTCCACCCCCTGCAAAGGAAAGTGCCCGGCGTTTCTTGATACTGGCATCATACTTTTTGCGTTCATTCCAGATCTGCATAAAGAGAGTCTCCGATGCATCACTCAAGGTTCGGTATAACTCCCCTGTGGAAACCACCATCTCCCTTGTCTCATCGGACATCTGCCTGCGGCTTTGCGAAAGTGTTCCATAGAACTTATCATTCAGCGCCAGGATATTTTCTCTTTTGTTAAAGTATCCGGTGGCCTCATTAAAAACAATTTCCAGATCGTGCAGACAACTCTTAATGGCTTCAATGGTCTTACGATTAATAGAATCACTCATCATGGTCCTGTAATTCTCATTGACCATATTCAGATAGTCCTCAAAGTCTTCCCTTTTCCTGAATCGTTCCTTTATCTTATAGGGATCTAATTTTGAGATAATCTCCCGCTCATAACTGTCAATATCCTTGTTAATCTCCTCAGCCACTTTCCCGATAAAAGTATCCAGAAACTTTTTATGGTTCAGCATATAGGTGTCCAGTGAATGATTGATCTTCTGCAAAATCTCAAAATCAGAAACATACTGTTGTTTACGCAGCGCAAAGGAATCCTTTAACTGTATGATCATTCTCTTCATTTCAGCCACGTTTTCCATCTGTCTGTTCAACATCGGATTTTTCCCGACCACGTTCTCCCTGATATAAGAACGCACCTCGTCCATTGTCATGACATCGCTGCAAGTATTGGTTTTGATGATACTGATCGGAAGCACTGGCGCGGATATCCCGCTCTCACTCATATAACTTTTAATCTTCTCCATATTACTATGTAAAGCTTCTTCCGAAAGCAGATCACATTTCGTAAGGAAAAATATCATCCTTTTCTGTGGACAGCCTTCCAGCATATCCCATACTTTAGGACTTCTGATATTATCCGCGTCAAAAACGACAAAGACGGCGCTGCTTCTTTCCATCTGCTCTTTGGCCTTCTTCCTGACCGCTTCTCCAAACTGATTGATCCCCCTGCTGTCTACAATTGAAATCCCTCTCATATTTTCCGTTGTGACAAATCTCTTTTGCATACCATCCGCAACGGGTGTTGTCAGTTCCTGCTCACCCCAGCGATATTCACACATTTCTCCGGAAAAATCATCTGAAAACGCTGCCATTTCCTGAAATACCGCATTTAAAAGACTGGTTTTCCCTACTCTATCCGCTCCCAAAATCAGATAAGTGGTGTTATCCGCCATCTTTTTCAAGCTGTTTTTTACCATTTCCTTCTCTTCTGCTGCATCGCTGTCCTGCAACAAAACCCTGAAATCCTCAAACAGATCGTTCAGCATAATCTGCTCTTTTTTCTCACATAATATATTCGTTGTTTCCATCTTCTCACCCACTCTTCCTTTTTCGACATAAGATACATTTTCCATTTTAGTATAGCCCGATATCGGGCATTACGCAAGACTTTTTTCACACGTATCCTTATATCATAACTACAACAAACAGGACTCTTACAGGGCATAATAAGATGGTGGAGAGATAAATGATTGTTTATACAAAACTTTGGGAGACTTTAAAGAAACGCGGCATATCACAATATAAACTGATCAATACCTATGGAATCAGTACCGGTCAGCTCGACCGGTTACGGAAAAACGAAAGTGTGAGTACGAATACCCTTGATAAACTTTGCGATGTTTTGGATTGTACCTTGTATGATATTGCAGAATATGTAAAAGAACCGCCATTGGCGGATCCTTGATATTGGAAGGCTGTTGCTGCCAATCAGCCTTCCATACTTGCCGGATTGAGCAGAAAATCATAGATATTCAACGTCAGGATACCGTACTCATCATAATGAGCCGGCACTACATCCTTGGTGACGATAATTTTCTTAAAGGAATCATCTATTTTGCGAAAGGGTCTTATTTCCTGTTAACAATTACGATTTGCCGCACCTGCGAATACCAGTTATCACCTTAATCAGGCCATTGTTCTTTCTATTTATCAGCTTATGCAGGTAAAAATCGCGTTTGATCTCCATGAAGGCTTCTCCTTTATGAAAGATTTTTGCAACTTTTTGCATCTTTCCTTTATACATTACCAAATCATTATGAAAATATCAATCTTGTTCTTGCGCGTATGGAACAATTCGTTTAAAGTTAATCTTACAAACCATATTTGATATCATTTTCTTACAATCTATTTTTAGGGAGCGTGAAAATAGTGAAAAAGATACATTGGAAAATAGTAAACGCAGCATTGTGGATAGAGATTGTTTTGTCCTATTTCTTACCTTTCAAAGTAACCAATGACTTTCAATATCAGGCCGGGTTTCCGATGGCATTTATCTCTGTTTATGATACAAAACCCGCCATAAGTCCGTTTATGTCCATGCATTTTAACCCCATTGGATTTGTGCTGGATGTATTTGTAATTTATCTGGTCATTTGGGGGCTGATAAAATTATACCAAAAAAAGAGAACCCCGTAGGGCTCTCCTCCGGTCTCAGGCATCTCAAGTTTCTGAAACCTTATCCACATATTAAAATATACAAACTTACAAACCTACACCGCCTTCTCCTTCCACTTTCCCCTCTTATAGAACACAAAAGTAATCAGCGCGCCCAGAATCCAGGAAACCAGCAGCGAGATAAAAATACACTCCTGTCTGCCATTCGGAAGCTGCGGTGTTCTGGTAAGATAGGAAATGCCATAGGCTATCGGCACCCGGATCAAGATGGTAGTCGCTATGGAGATCCACATGGGTGTCATCGTATCTCCTGCGCCCCTCATCACGCCTGACAGACTCTGGGTTACCGCCATGGCAATATATCCCACTGCCAGGATCCCCATCATATCCCGGCTCAGATCCACCAGTTCCGGTGTCTTCGTAAAGATTCCCATCAGGAATTTACCAAACAATAGAATCAGCCCTGTGATCACAGCGGAAATGACCACTGCGATCAATGTGCCCTGCCTGGCGCCGGCCTCCACTCTTTCATCCTGTCTGGCTCCCACGTTTTGTCCGGCGTAAGTGGTCATCGCTGTTCCAAAGGAAAAGTTCGGCATCATGGCAAACCCATCCACGCGCATGACAATTACATTCGCGGCAATAAACATTTCTCCAAAGCTGTTGGTCAGCGACTGCACCACGATCATAGCCATGGAAAGAATGGCCTGGGTGATACCGGAAGGCAGCCCCAGACGGATGATCATACCACTGTATTTTTTCTTTATCTTGAGATATGACCTATGTATATCAAAGTATTCTTTCATCTTCATCAACCGGAGCAGGCACAACAGCGCCGAGATAAACTGTGCGATCACCGTTGCCAGCGCCACGCCATTGACACCCATGCCGAGTTTGGCCACAAACAAAAGGTCCAGTATGATATTGATCACGGTAGAGACAAGCAGATAAACCAGGGCAGACATGGAATCCCCCAGTCCACGAAGAATACCGCTCAATATATTATAATAAGCCAGACCTGCCGAACCGATAAACAGAATCAACAGGTAGGAATGACACCAGTCTATGATCGACTCCGGCGTATCCAGAAGCTCCAGAAGCGGTCTCGCCACCAGGGAAGCCGCTATCATCACAAAAAGAGAGGCGATCGCCGTAAGCGTGATACAGTTGCCGATGGTCATGGACAGTTTTTCCCGCTCTTTGGCCCCGAAATATTGGGACACCATGATGCCTGCGCCCACACTGATACCCACAAACAGGACGATCAGAAGGTTTAGGATCGGCCCCGCGCTTCCAACCGCCGCCAGGGCATTATCTCCCACATAATTTCCGACCACTACGCTGTCTACCGTATTATAAAGCTGCTGCGCAATATTTCCCACCAACATGGGAACTGCAAAGAGAATAATCTTTTTCCAAGGCGAACCCACCGTCATATCTACAGGTTCGAGAAATTTCTTAATTAGTTCCATATGATACCCCACCCTGTCTCTTTTTTAATCTCTTGTCTTCATACATCATCCGATCCGCTGCATCTCGGAAATCGTCATCTTTTAGTGCGCAATAACCAATGGCATAACTGATAGGAACAGACGCAGACTTATTATAGTCCCTGCACCGTTCCTCCAGTTTTTTCATAAACTCACCTGCGTCTTTGCCATACAGGACTGCAAACTCATCTCCGCCCTGTCTGTAAGCCCTGCCGTCCTCTCCCACTGCATCCGCCAGCAGACAGGCAAACCCCTGTAATAATCTATCTCCTGCCGAATGACCGATTGTATCGTTTGTCAGCTTTAAATCATTCAAGTCTGCAATAAAATAATATATCTTCTCCTTTTCCTGCTGCTTGATCAGATCCCGTTCCAGAGCATTTCGGTTATGGATATTCGTCAGGTAATCGATATATGCCAGACGGCTGCCCACCTCGGAACAGAATGCCAGAATATTACGCATACAACTATATTTGGTCGAAACGGCATCTCCCGTCAGAATCTTTGTTTCAATATCTATGGCATCCTCTCCATATTTTTTCTCCACGCTTTCCCTGATCCGTTCCAACACGGCCTGCGCCTTCTCAGGGGCATTGCCGATAAATACCACACCATTTTCTCCTACTCTGTATCCGTGCAGGCGGTATTGCTTTATTTCCTTATGTATATCGTTCAGGATACAAACATCCTGTTTCCAATCCAGATTGTTCTCCATCTTACAAAAGCAGAGAACTGCTATGACCAGCGTCTGTCTGTCAAAAGCAAATTCATCCAACACCTTTTCAAAAGAATACTGGTTGAATAATGTTGTATTTTCGTCCACATATTTTTCCGTATTTTCATTGCTGAGTATCAGCCCCAGAAGAATCAGTGTGGAACAGACCACTGCTACCAGTGTTTCCGGAATCATTATCTGGATCAGCGCTGTGATCACATAGAGCGGCACTGCCAGGATGATCGCCATCCTTTTTTCCTTATCCAGTATTTTCCAATAGCGAAGGCAGTAATACAGGATCATGACCAGATAAATCACCAGGCTGCCATACAGTGCGTAGGCTTTGGGCCCCAGAGAATAGTCTGTTGTCTTTCCATGGACATAAGTAATGGGTAATACCAAAATCCCTGCCATAGACAAAAAAACCGGCAGGCTTTGCAGCACTCTTATCGTCCCGGAAAAGTGCAGACTCGTTTCCAGATAACTCCTCATGTACAAAAACAGCAGATTTATAAATCCCAATATGGACAATAAGTAAATGATATGCGCAATCAGATTCACAGACTCAGGAACTACATCTCTGTGATTCACCGTACAGATCGTAATCAGATCAAATATTGAATGCAGCAATGCAGCAACGATAAGCCACTGAAATATTTTAGTGGATTTGATCGGGATATGGGGTTTACTGTAGTAAAATCCAATCATGTATAACGTTAATAAAAGACATGCCACAGATGTCTTAACAAGTGCCAACATATATTTAATTCCTCGTCTTTCTATGAAAAGAATGGATGAGTCTGCGCCCATTATATCATAGACAAAGAATAAATAAAAGTGGTGTCCCATGTCTGTTTCATGTCTTTATAAATTCGTCTGGCTCAAATCTAACCTTTATCGAAACCATGCCTTCATCGTATCGAGGACTCTGACCAGCTCCTCCTCTGATATAATATAAGGAACCATGGCATACATACAATTCAGGAACGGACGGCTGAATACCCCGCGCTCATAAGCAAACTGCTGATAGCCCTTAAGCGTGGACGCATCTTTTACCTCCACACAGACACATCCGCCCATGATCCTGACCTCCTGAATCCTGTCGTCTGTAAATCCTTCCATCTCGCGTTTCGTAATCGATTCAATCCGGCGGATCTTGGTCATATAATCCTCATCTTCAAAAAGTTCAATGGATTTCAGGGCCACACTGCATGCCAGCGCATTTCCCATAAAAGTCGGGCCATGCATCAGCGCCTTGTCCGGATCGTCACTGTAGAAACCGTGGTATACTTTGTGGTTCGCCACCGTGACCGCATGGCCAATATAACCGCCTGTCAGGGCCTTACCCAGCACCAGAATATCCGGCTGTACCAGATCCGCCACAAAGCGGTTACCTGTACGTCCAAACCCGGTAGCCACCTCATCAAAGATAAGCAGCACACCATAGCGGTCACAGAGTTCCCTGGCTTTTACCAGAAAAGAAATATCATACATCCGCATTCCGCCCGCTCCCTGTAAAAGCGGCTCCACGATAAAACAGTTCAACTCCTGATGATACTTTTCAAAAGCCTGTTCCAATGCCGGGATCTGCGTTGGAATGTGGATCACGTTTTTCTTCTCCCCGTAAGCCTCCAGAATGAAATGATAGTCCTCATCATCCCCCACCTCCATGGTCTTAAACGTATCTCCATGGTATGCGTGGGTCAGGGAAAGCACCTTCGTGCGCTCCATCTCTCCACGGTTTACATAATATTGAAGTGCCATCTTCAAGGCCACTTCCACCGCCACACTCCCGGAGTCCGAAAAGAAACAGTAATCCAAATCTCCCGGCAGGAAGTCTTTTAATTTGTCAGCAAGCTTCTGCACCGGTTCATGGGTCAGTCCCCCCAGCATCACATGACTGAAGCGATCCGCCTGAGACTTGATCGCCTCTGTGAGAACAGGATGCTTGTACCCATGGATCACACTCCACCAGGAAGAGATGGAATCTATCATCTCCCGCTCCTTCGTCTTTAGCCAGACACCCTCCGCATCTATGATTTTATAGGGCTCTTTCATGGTCTTCATCTGCTGATACGGATACCAGATCATAATCACTCATCTCCTTCCACACAGGCTCATGTTTCATACAACGCAGTCAGCTTCTCTATCGGAATATCCAGTTCCTCACCGCCATCTTTCACACAGGCAATTACCGGCAGGTTGGTCCTGTACTCACACATGCGCAGATTGTCCTCCTCCATCCTGTCCCCCGGGTGGAAATGGTTAAAAATAATTCCTTTGACAGGAAGCTCTTTCATCCTCATATATTCCACAGTCAGTACCACACTGTTGATGGTGCCAAGCCCCGCGTCCGCCACGATCAGGCTGGATAATCCCAACTGCCTGATCACATCCTCCAGCCACAGTTCCCCCTCGTCAAAACAGATGGGACACAGGATGCCGCCGCTCCCCTCCATGGTCACATAATCATACTGCCTACAGACAGCCTCGAAGCCTTTGACCACTTCTTTAAGAATCACAGGATTCCCCTCTATCCGCGAAGCCAGATGAGGCGATACCGCCGTCTCATAAATATAGGGGCACATCTGTTCCACAGGCTGATCGATACCCGATACCGTCTTCACATGCATGGCATCTCCCGGAATCAGACTGCCTTCCCCGGTTCGTTCGTTACCGCTCATGGCCGCCTTATAGTAAGCGGCATGGATACCATTTTCTTTTAACTTCTTAACAAGCAGACCTGTCACAAAGGTCTTCCCCACATCCGTCCCCGTTCCGGTAATAAAAATCTTCTTAGCCATTGCAGCGTTTCACCTCGAATCCTAATCTATGTATGAGTTCCATATCTGTCTCCACCGTGATTCCGGCCGTTGTCAGCATATCCCCGGAAATGGCCGCATTGGCTCCGCTTAAGAAACAGGCTTCTCCCTTATCTCCCACCAGTCCCCTGCCGCCGGCCAGCCTGACAGAGGCATCCGGGATCAGAAACCGAAACACTGCCACGCACCTGCATGCCTCCTCATTGGTCAGGGGTTTCCTTCCTTCATAGGGCGTTCCCGGAATCGGATTTAAGAGATTTACCGGGATTGACTTTACCCCCAGTTCCCTGGCTGTCAGCACCATATCGATCCGATCTTCCATGGTCTCTCCCAGCCCCAGGATCCCGCCGGAGCAGATGGACAGTCCCGCCCGCTTTGCAGCCTTCAGCGTCTCTATCTTTTCCTCATAAGTATGGGTTGTACAGACGGACGGAAAATACCGGGCCGAAGATTCCAGATTGCAGTGCACTCTGGATGCCCCCGCCGCTTTGATCTTACGAAACTGTGACTCGTCCAACAATCCGAATGATACACACACCTCTATGGATGTTTCTTCCTTTATCCTGCGGATGCTCTCGCACGCCTGCTCTACCTCTTTCTCGGAAAGGCGCTTGCCGGACGTGACAATGGAATAACGCAGGACGCCCTGCTTCTCATTATGTCTGGCCCCTGCCACCAGTTCTTCCGTGGAAAGCAAAGGATAACTCTCCTCGCAGGCCGTATGATAATGCGCGCTCTGGGCACAGTACTTACAGTCTTCCGAACATCTGCCGCACTTGCCGTTAACGATCGTGCAGATATCAAATCCATCTCCGCACATTTTCCTGCGGATCTCGTCCGCCGCCTCCTGCAATTCCACAAGCGGCTCCTTCGTAAGCCTAAGCGCTTCCTGTCTGGTAATCTCCTCTCCCTGTAACACCTTATCTTTCATTTCTGATACAAAACCCATATGCAACCTCCATTTTCAAGCGACTCCCATCACTCCATCAACTCTTTTATATCACATATCTACATTCTGGCCAATATCGGCTTAAGCCTTTTTGCCAAAACCGCCGCCAAAAAGCACAGACAGATATCCCCCGGCACTGCCAGCAGAAAACAATACAGGAAAAGCGGCCACAATCCGATGGGGGTATTGATCACATAATTGCAGAGGATATAGTAGTACACCATCCCGGCTCCATAGACAATGGCAAGACCAACGAAATTGGCAACAAGAATCTTTCCAAAAGTCAGCCCCTCAAGCTTCTGTGTCATCCTGCCGGTCACATAGGCCCCCAGAATGAAACCCAGTATATAGCCAAAGCTTGGCTTTAACAGATACCAGAATCCGCCTCCCTCAGCAAATATGGGAAGACCTGCCAGACCAAGTAAAGCATAGGCACCCACACTGACTGCCCCCAGTTTTCCCCCAAGAAGAAGACCTGCCAGCATAGTAAACAAAAACTGTAGGGTAAAGGGAACCACCGGAACCGGTATCTTGATAAAGGCACCTACCGCTGTCAATGCTGTGAAAAGACTACATATAGCCATTTTATAAATCCTGCTCTTTTGTTTCATTTGTCCTCCGTTCCGGAACTTTCTACTGAAAAGTTCTCCCTACAATTTCTTCACGATAGCTTATCCGCTTATTAAGTTAACAAAAACAAAAGATATTGTCAACCTATTTTTAAAATAGTTGACAATATCTTTCTCATCAACAATACTCTTTCTACCGGACAACCTGTTCCGGCAGCCAATTCATAAAATATTAACTTACTCCTTCTGCATATTCTTAATCACAAACAAAGCCGCCACCAGAAGTACGACACCCACCGGCAGGGAAATCCATGCGCTCTGCGCAAAGCCGGCCACAATATAGGTCACAAACGAGATGCCTGCCACCACAATCACATAAGGCAGCTGTGTGGACACATGATTGACATGGTCGCACTGCGCCCCGGCAGACGCCATGATTGTGGTATCGGAAATCGGCGAACAGTGATCACCGCACACCGCACCCGCCATACATGCGGAAATGGAAATGATCATCAGCTGCGGATTGCTGTTCATAAATACATTTACCACAATCGGAATCAGGATACCGAAAGTACCCCAGGAAGTACCTGTGGAAAACGCCAGGAAACATGCTACCAGGAAAATGATCGCCGGCAGGAAATTCATGAAACCGCCCGCGCTCTTCTGTACCGCATCAGCCACAAAGACTGCCGCACCCAGAGAATCCGTCATGGCCTTCAATGTCCAGGCAAACGTAAGGATCAGGATAGCCGGCACCATGGCCTTGAAACCGTCCGGCAGACATTTCATGCAGTCCGTAAAACTTAAGACTCTTCTGATCAGATAGATGATAATCGTCAAGATCATAGCACAGATACTGCCAAGCGCAAGCCCCACGGAAGCATCAGAGTTCGAGAAAGCCTCCACAAAACTTGCCCCTTCAAAGAATCCGCCGGTATAGATCATGCCGATCACACAACATATGATCAGCGTAACAATCGGAATCAACAGATCGATCACTTTCCCTTTGGGGTTCACCGCCTCTTCTTCCTTCTTGGTAACTCCTTCTTTCGTGGAGAACAAATCACCCTTAAGGGCATTAGCCTCGTGCGCCTTCATCGGCCCGAAGTCCACATTCATCACTACCAGCGCGATCATCATGACAATGGTCAGAATCGCATAGAAGTTATAAGGAATCGCGCGGATAAAAATGGAAAAACCATCCTCTCCTTCCACGAAACCAGACACCGCCGCCGCCCAGGAAGAGATTGGTGCAATAATGCAGACCGGCGCCGCCGTGGCATCGATCAGATACGCCAGCTTGGCTCTGGAAACCTTGTGTTCATCCGTAACAGGCTTCATCACACTTCCCACGGTAAGACAGTTAAAATAGTCATCAATAAAGATCAGAACACCAAGGGCCACCGTAGCCAGCTGGGCCCCGGCCCTTGTCTTAATCTTCTCCTTGGCATAATGCCCGAAAGCCGCCGATCCGCCGGCCCGGTTCATCAGGCTCACCATGGCGCCCAATATCACCAGGAATATCAGGATACCCACATTATAGCTGTCAGACAGTACAGCCACAAAACCATTGTTAAAAATGTGCGTCAAGGTTCCCTCAAACGAGAACCCGGAATAAAACAGTCCGCCTACCAGAATTCCGATAAACAGGGAACTGTAGACTTCCTTGGTGATCAACGCCAACACGATCGCTACGATAGGCGGAACCAACGCCCAGAAAGTAGCGTACATGGCAGATGTGTATTCTGCCTCACCCTCTGTTGCAAATGCGGTAATCGGCAAAAGTGCCATGCACAAGATCAATATACCGATCCCCCGTAACAGTTTTTTCTTTTTCATTGTCCTTCTCCGTTCTTTTGTCTTTTTCTATTACTTTATCCAGCAAAGTATCTTTCCGTCAGCCGCTTGGCGGTACAATTGCATACACGTACACAGTTGCTAACGAGGTTAGTATACCATTGCCTATCGGATGAGACAAGAAAAAAGTTAAAAAATATTACAAAATATAAGAGAGACACTGCTTCTCACAATGTCTCCCCCTCCATCATTTCACAATCCAGTATCACGGTTTCATCGCCTGATGGCTCATTGTTCATCAGCTTAAACAGAAGTTTCACCGCCTCTTTCGCCACAAGTTCCACCGGATTATAAATCGTACACAACCGCGGCGTCACATAGTCCAGAATATCAATGCCATCGAATCCTACAATGCCGTAATCCTCTCCGACCCTTTTTCCTTTACCCGCCATGTATTTCATAATCTCCAGTGCAAAAATATCTCCGGCACAGAAAAAAGCCGTCCGTTTTCCGCTGCCTGACAGTTCCTCATAAGCTCGCTCCACGTATGCGTCCTTTTCACCAATCACAAGGCTTGTCACCGTGGATTTCTGTACCTTTTTCCACTGTTCCACCGCCTCCGTAAATCCTTCCAGACGCTGTCTGTGCACATAGGTATTTGCCTCCGTCTGCTCCAGAGGCGGGCACACAAACACAATCTTCTCATAGCCTTTGCGCAAAATTGCCTCCGTAGCTTCCTTTGCCGCCTTTTTCTCCTGGATGCTCACAAAAGGAATCCCATCGGCAATCTTATTGCCTATGGTGACGATGGGTGTATCCAGACTTTTCAAAAAATCCCGGTACTCCTCTCCCTGATTGACTGAGGAAAGGATGATCCCATCCACATGATAATCCACCAGACGCTCCAGCTGCTCCTTTTCCATTTCCCTATTCTCTTCATGGAGCGTGATATTGACAAAATATCCCCTCTTATGCGCTTCCGTCCCGATGGCGCTCAACATCTGCGAAAAATATCTGTTGTTCACATCCAAAACCACCACGCCTATGTAAAAGGTCTGGCCCTTAACCAGTCCCCTGGCCAGCAGATCCGGCCGGTACCCACATTCTTTCGCCTTCGCCTGGATCAGTTCCTTCGTCTGGGGATTGATCCTTCCCGTATCCGTGAGCGCCCGGTGTACGGTCATTCTGGAGACGCCGCACATTTCGGCAAGCTCTTTCGCTGTTATCGCCACCGTTTTTCCTCCCGCTAAAAATATAGTATACTATATTCTATCACAGAATCTCGATTCGTACCATATTCCAGGAAAGAGACGGCAGAATGCTTGTCAATACAGTATCCTGTAAGCTGCTCATATCTGCCTGCACCGGCCTGACCGCATCGTGCTTTTCCAGATTGGTCGTCTTTTTGTCATCGCAGTGCATCGTCACATGTTCTTTCACACAAGCAGGCTTAAAACCCTGTAATTCCATGGTAAACTCCGCCTCTTCCTCCATACGGTTGACAGCAAACAGCACCACTTCCCTGCCTTCCTCGTTGTGAACCGCCACATAGTCCACGCAGGGGACATTTTTTCTGAGGTCACAGTCATAGCAGGGCATCTCCTCCACCCCAAGCAGTGTTTTGCCCACCCCATAATTAGCCATATGCATAAACGGATAATAGATGGGCTGCACCCATACTTCCCCGCCCCGCTTCGTCATGATCGCGGCGCTGATATTGGTCAGCAGGGACTGGCAGGCAATCTTGATGCGGTCCGCATATTTGAGGAAATTCATCATCATCCCGGCAAACAGCAGGGCATCTTCCATCGTATAAATCTGTTCACTCAGATGGGGCGCCACCTGCCAGGGACTTTCATCCACCGAAGCCGCCACCACCTGATCCGGCACCGACCATACGCCCCACTCGTCAAAGCTGATGTAAAGCGTCTTGTCTGAGCGATGCCATGCCTTGACGTAATCGCAGGTTCCGATCACGGTCTGAATATACTGCTCCATATCCAGAGACTGGGACAGGAAATTCTGTGTCCCCTGCTCCTGCCCGCCATAATACTGGTGCAGGGAAACATAATCCACATAAGGATATGTATACTTCAGCGTCTCCGCCTCCCAGTCAGGGTAAGTTTTCATGTCCGACTTGGAGCTGCCGCAGGAAACCACCTTGATGCTGCTGTCCACCTGCTTCATGGCCTTTGCCGTCTCCTGGGCCAGCCTGCCGTATTCCTGGGCTGTTTTGTGCCCGATTTGCCAATCTCCGTCCATCTCATTGCCAAGACACCAGGTCTGAATGCCATATGGCTTCTCCACACCGTGTTCCCTGCGCCAGTCGCTGTAATAAGTCCCCTGCTCGATATTACAGTACTCCACAAGGGACACCGCATTCTCAATCCCCTTCGTGCCCAGATTCACGGCAAAAACAGGTTCGATGCCCGCCTTCCTTGCCCATTTCATAAATTCGTTCGTTCCGATCTCATTGGTCTCGATGGCACGCCAGGCAATCTCCAGCCTGCGGGGGCGTTCTTCCACCGGCCCCACACCGTCACGCCAGTCATAGCAGGACACAAAATTTCCGCCCGGATAACGCACCGCCGTTACACCCATCTGCTTCACCTTCTCCAGGACATCCCCTCGAAAACCATCCTCATCTGCCGTTTCATGCCCCGGCTCGTAAATACCCGAATAGACCACCCGGCCCATATGTTCCACGAAAGAGCCATAAATCCTCTTGTCAATCTCGCCCCTGACGAAATCTTTATTCACAATGATATGTGCCTTTATTCTTTCCATTCCGTTATACTTTCTCCTGTTCTTTAAATAATAAATGTCATTTATGCTCGCGCGTGCCTGCGTTTGAAAATACAACACCTTCTATATATATTATTAAATAACTCTATCCTCTTTACTCCTTCACCCCGGCTGTCGCCACACCCTCAATAAAATACTTCTGGCAGAAAATATACAGCACCAGAAGCGGCGTCAGCGAGATCATTGTAGCCGCCAGTGTAGGCCCATATTTGATCACCTTATTGCCCACAAGTACCGCCAGTCCTGCCGACAGTGTCCGCTTATTCTGGGAACTGGTCAGCATCAGCGGATACAGCAGGTCATTCCAGTTATTCATAAAATGGAATATCCCCAGGCTCACCAATGCCGGTTTACATAATGGCATCATGATAGACCGGAAAATCCGAAATTCGTTCATGCCGTCTATCCGTCCCGACTCCTCCAGAGACTTGGGTAATCCCTCAAAGAAGGAACTCATCATATAGATACCAAAGGCACTGGTTGCCCTCGGCAGGATCAATCCCAGATAACTGTCCAGCAAATGCAGTTTATACACCTCGATATACAAGGGTGTCATAATAATCTGGAACGGCACCATCATCGTCAGCAGAATGATGGAAAATAAAACCTTAGAGCCCTTAAAGCGCATCCTGGCAAAAGCGTATCCCGCCATGGAATCAAACAACAGGCTGATCACTGTCACGCCGCCCGCAAAGATGACCGTGTTCCTGGTCATCTGAAAAATCGGGATGCTGTCCCCCACATAAAGATACTGATGCAGCGTCCATTCCTCCGGGAAAAAACGGGGCGGAAACTTGATGACACCCACATCCGTCTTAAAAGAGGATACCAACAGCCATAAAATAGGAATCAACACTGTAACCGCTATCAGAAGGGTAAAGACATACCCTATCGCCCCAGACAAGGTTATCCGCTTTCTCATCTTATTCATCTGCATCCTCCTTTCTGTTCAGCACAAATTTGCGCAGAACAAAAGTCATCACCGCCACGATCACGAACAGATATACGGAAATAGCCGAGGCATACCCCAGATCGTAAGGCGCCGTCTGAAATCCCCTGTCGTAAATATACTGCACCACCGTTTCCGTCTTATTGAGCGGCCCGCCCTGGGTCATGACATAGGCCTGGTCAAACATCTGCATGGCGCTTATGGTGGTTGTAACGATGCAGAAACTGATGGTTGACCAGATTCCCGGAATCGTAATATGGATAAATTTCTGAAAACTCCCTGCCCCATCCATCTGCGCCGCCTCATAGAGTGACTGTGGTATGTTGAGCACTGCCGCCGCCAGAAGCGTCAGCGTATATCCAAACCCCTTCCAGGCCGTCACGGCAATCACCGTAGGCATGGCGTACTTCGGATCCTTTAAGAAAGCGATGGTCTCAAATCCTGCCTGTTTCAACCAGTAAGCCACCAGTCCCATGTTCGGGTCCAGCAGCATGGACCACACGATGCCGATCGCTGTCATGGAACAGACGAAGGGCAGATAATAGATGGAACGAAGCAGCTTACAGTATCTGTTGTTCTTTGCCAGACACACCGTCAAAAGCAGGGCCAGGCCGACCTGTAACGGCACCTCCAGCAGGGTGAAATACAGACTGTTAAAAGTTGCGTTGGACACCCTTTTATCCGCAAACAGACGGGTAAAATTTTTGAACCCCACAAAACTGACATCGTTCATAAATATATTCATATTTGTGATGCTGATCACAAAAGAAGCAATCAACGGAATAAACACAAACACCGATAAGATTACCATGGACGGTAATATAAAAAGATACGCACTCTTCTGGTTCTGGGCCGCATATTTTCTTCTCTTCTTTATACTGTTGGTCATAGTACCCCCTTTTTAGAAGAAAAGAACCGCCGAACATGACGGTTCTTTCAGTTTTCTATCCTGCTTTTACTGTGCAAGTACCCGATCCATAGCCTCGGAAGCCTCTTTCAGCGCATCCTCCGGTGTCGCCGCTCCTGTCATTACTTTCTCAAACAAAGGTATCATGACATCATTGTCTATCTGACTTGCCAGAGAATACCCCAGATTATAGGAACGGCCGATCTCTGTCGCCTTAGAGATGGCACTCAATACCTCATCGCTTTGAATCTCCGGATCCTCCATAAGGGTCTTGGACCATACAGGGAAACCGTTTCTCTGGGACCACTCCTTCAAAATATCATCCGTCAGCCAGTACTGCATAAACTTATAAGCCGCTAACTTATGACTCTCTTCCGTGCCCTTGGGAATCACATAACTGCATCCGCCCGCCGGTGAAAAAGCGCCTGCACTGCCTGCCACACAGGGTGCGATACCAAAATTGATTCCCTGCTCCCGCAGGCCGTTGATCTGCCAGGGGCCGCTCATATACATGGCAATCTGCCCTGCCTGCAACATGGTATCTGCCTCCGGACCCGTGATGTTACTGGGAGAAACCTTCTTATTCACAGTCAGATCCTGCAGCCATGTAAGCGTCTTTACATTCTCCTCAGAATCTAAAAGATTGGTATTGGTATTCGGGTCGTCAGCATCACCGCCATTGGCCCATAAGAACTGCATATATGTAACGCTTGTGGGCAGTGCAAGGCCATACTGGTTCTTCTCCGGATTGGTCAGCTTCACTGCATACCCCGTCAGTTCTTCCAGGGTGGCCGGCGCTTTCTCCGGATCCAATCCCGCTTCCTTAAACAAGTCTTTGTTCCAATATAAATAACTTACATTGTACTGCATGGGCGTACCATAAAGTTTCCCATCTACATGGGACAGTTCCAGAACGTTTTCCAAAATATTACTCTTGTCCACCCCTGTCACATCCCAGAAATCGCTGATATCCACCAGAGAATCATTGCTCACATAAGGCGCTATATTCTCTACCCCGAACAGAACTAAATCCGGCGCGGTCCCGGTAGCGATGGCCGCCGGCAGTTTCTGCTGCAACTGATCATTGGGCATGATATCCATCTGAATCTCAATATTGTCCGTATTCGTCTTATTATAGTTGTCTACGATCTCCCGCAGGATATCCCCGTCAGATCCCGTAAACACATTCCAGAACTGCAAGGTAACCTTCTCCCCGGACGCCGCATCTGCATTCTGACTCTCTGTCGCCGTATCTGATGCAGCCTGTTCCTGATTCGTGTCAGTACCTGCTGTACCGCCGGACGATGACTGCGCGCCGTTTCCGTTCCCGCCGCATCCTGCCAATAAAGATATACACATTGCCGCACTCAAAAGTACGCTCACCAATTTCTTTTTCATTCATAAACCTCCTGTCTGTGTTTGTGTGTTACGACCTTTTTGTAGATTTTTGACAGACACTTTACATTTATTCAAAAATGCTTTAAAATAACGAATGTGAAAAATATCCTGACAGCCTATCAGTTCTTTTGCGGGGACTATAGCAGTTGGGGTATTTTTTTGTGTTCCTCCCGTAACACAGGTATCATTTTCGTTGTTTTAATGAACCAATCCAGTGCTCTGTCGTTATTGCTATGTGCAATTTTCTTTTGCGTACTCGTGTACGCTTTATTGAAATTATACACTTTGTACAAAGATATGTCAACTGGAAAATGAAAAAAGAGCCGTTCACAACAGCTCCTTTCCATTTCGTCCACTTCTGTTCTCCATTAAAACCCTTCCGCTCTCCTCTGTTTACGCATTTCACGTCTCTTAATCCCGGCTTCCCATTCTGCCCGCTCCGACTCCGTCTCAATGATAAGTCCCGGCACTTCCACAGGATTGCCTTCCTCATCCACCGCAACCAGTGTCAGATAGGCCCTGTTGATGGGTTTCCGGATACCGTCAATGCTCTCTATATAAGTATCTACCCGCACCTCCATGGACGTTTTCCCCACAAAGGTTACCCTGCCGATCAATACGATCAAATCCTTCAAATATGCGCCCCGGATAAATTTCAGATTATCGACAGAGGCCGTGATCACATCCCTCTGTGCATGTCTGATGCCCACAAGCCCCGCCAGCTCGTCAATCCACTCCATCAGCTTCCCGCCAAAGAGTCTCCCGGCGCCGTTTAAATGCTCCGGACGCACCTGGTATACCTGCTCGATTCTGGATTCTGCCACTGTCTTTTTGATTTCCATCTGTTTTTCCTTTTCCATAATTTACATTCACTACATGTTTCAAATATATTATAACAGAATTTATTGTAATTTAATTCCTTTTTACTTTTGCACTATTTTGCACATCTATTTTACTCTCATTCTCTTCCATGAATATAGAAAGGCGCCTCCGAAGAGACGCCTGCTTCTTATAGACAGACCACTATTTAGCAGAAGTATCCGTATCCCTGATTGCTTTCCTAATCTTTAATACCATGGAAGGCGCCACAGACAGTTCATCCACTCCCATGCAGACAAACTCTTTCGTCAGACTAAGATCAGCGCCCAGTTCGCCGCATATGCCTGCCCACTTCCCGTGTTTATGTGCATTTTCCACAACAAGCCGAATCATCCTTAAGACAGCCTTATGGTGGGGATTATAGAAATCATCCAGCTTCTCATTCTGTCTGTCAATTGCCAGTGTATACTGCGTCAGATCATTGGTTCCAATGCTGAAAAAGTCCACCATTCCGGCCAGTTCATCGCTCACCATAACCGCAGCCGGGGTTTCTATCATAACGCCCTGTTCCGGATGCCTGTAAGGAATCCCCTGTTCATCCAGTTCGTTCTCCACCGCACCCACAATCTCATATATTTTCTCCACCTCTTCCTCAGATGTGATCATCGGATACATGATAGAGATATTGCCAAACACCGCCGCCCTCAGAAGCGCCCGAAGCTGTGCCTTAAAAATATCCGGCTGTTTTAAACAGATGCGGATTGCACGATATCCCATGGCTGGATTATCCTCTTTGCCTAGATTAAAATAATCCACCTGTTTGTCCGCGCCGATATCCAGGGTACGGATAATCACTTTCTTACCCGCCATCGTCTGCGCCACCTGCTTATATGCATGGAACTGCTCTTCTTCTGTGGGAAAACTGTCCCGCCCAAGATAAAGGAACTCACTGCGGAACAACCCGATTCCCTCCGCATCATTTTCCAGCACATAGCCCACGTCACTCACACTTCCGATATTTGCATAGAGATGGACTTTCCTGCCATCTGCCGTTATGCTCTCCTGGCCTTTGAGGCTTTCTAACAGACATCTTTTTTCCTGTTCTTCTTCAACTTTTATCCTGGTCTGCGCGCACAGCTCCTCGTCCGGCTCAAAAGTCACTTCCCCTTTAAAACCATCCACCACAGCCGTCATCCCATCCTGAATCTCTTCCAGATTCAAAGGCACACCAATCAGTGCCGGAATGTTCATCGTGCGAGCCAGAATAGCCGTATGGGAATTGGTCGAACCATGCACCGTTACCAAGGCAAGAATCTTGTCTTTATCCATCTGCACCGTCTCGCTGGGGCTTAAATCATCCGCCACAATAATGGACGGCTGCCCAGAACTCAGTTCAGCCTCCCCACTGCCTTCCAGAATACGGATCAAACGATTGGAAATATCTTTAATATCCGCCGCCCTGGCTTTCATATAATCATCATCCATCCCGGCAAACATCTGCGCAAAATTATCTCCTGTCACCGCCACGACATAGGAAGCATTGACCAGTTGTGTCCTGATCATGTTATAAATAGAATCCAGATAATCATCATCCTCCAGCATCATCTGATGTACTTCAAAAATAGCGGCATTGGCTTCTCCCACTTCTTTCAGCGCCTTCTCGTACAATTTCTGAAGCTGCTCTTTGGCTTTATCTGTCGCCGCCTCAACCTTTTTTATCTCTGCCTCCGCGTCTTCTATTTTCTTTCGTCTCACCTGATCGTCCTGCTTTCTCAGGACACTGACTTTCCCAAGCACAATCCCCTTATATACTGATTTGCCTGTAAACTGCCTCATACCCCTCATCCCTCCTTCTTTTTTGCGGATAGGGACTGAAAGACATCTGACATCGCCTCACAGTCCCATTATTCCAGCAATCTATAGACTGCACCTTACAGGTTTTTCTCGAAGAAATCCTTCATAGCCTCGTATGCAGCTTCCTCATCTTCACCGACAATCTCCACTTCCACTGTCTGCCCGCACTTCACTCCAAGTCCCATGACCGCCATCAGCTTCCCAGCCTCCGCCGTTTTGCCGTCCTTGTGCAGAACAATCTTACTGGAATACTTCTTGGCCTCCTTTACCAAAAGCCCTGCCGGTCTCGCATGGATTCCCACTTCGTCTTTAATCGTATATATAAATTTTTTCATTGTTTATTCCTTCCTTTCCTGATTTCTGTTCTATTTGCTTTTGATGAACACAGTTGAACCGCCTATATCCATCCTCTTCTTTGAAACTCATGATAAATGCCATCATCCCAGACACTTTCACAGACATAATCCGCCATGCTTTTTAACGCATCACAGGCATTGTCCATGGCAATACTGATTCCCGCACATTTCATCATCTCGTAATCATTCATACTGTCGCCAAAGGCTGCCGTATCTTTCATATCCACACCGAAATACTGGCAGATCTGCTCCATTCCCTTGCCCTTATCAACTTCCCTCGGAATGATTTCTCCATTAAAACAGTGACTGCTATTTTCATAAGGGTGCACCGCATAGCTGAATCTATCCTCCAGATACATCTTCGTCTCTTCAATATCGTTCAGGCTGGTCGCTGTAAAGCAAATCTTATACGCTCCGTTTTGTGGGTACTGATCGTATGTCTGCATGGCAATTCCTGTTTCAATTTCCTTCTGCATACGAATCAGTTCAGAATTCTTCTTATCCGGCTTTGCCTCCTTAAGTAGCGCCTCCATCTGCGGGTCAATATAGATACCCTCCGGGCTCTCTATCCGGCAATACATCCTGTGCTTATGGAACACGGACAGACATTCCTGTATGGTCTTTTCCGGCAGGACATGATCAAAGAGCACCTGTCCTCTTACCTCCACATGTCCGCCGGCACTGGCAATGATTCCGTCAAAGCCCACGCCTGTGATATCTTCTCCTATGATTGCCATATTCCTTCCCGTACACAAAAACACGCCATGTCCGTTTTGTCTCGCCTTTCTCACCGCCTCCGCCGCCTTCGCGGAGGGGGCTTTCATGTCCGAGACCAATGTACCGTCAATATCCAAAAAGATCAATTTCCTATCCATATATCATCCTCGGTTTCCAACCTTTGCATGTACAACTACAATCTCTGTTTCCGCTGTCATCTGGCAGGGAGCTGCCTTTTCCAGTTCTCTTTCTTCCGGAAGATCCGTGAAGATCATCGGAATTGCCGTATCATAACCGGCTTTTTCAATCTGCTCCTTATCAAACTCAATCAGAAGCTGCCCCTTCTTCACCTGCTCTCCGTCTTTCACATGTGCTGTAAAATATTTTCCTTGCAGATTTACGGTATCTACTCCGATATGGATCAGAATTTCCGTTCCATATCCGCTTGCAAAGCAGAGCGCATGTTTGGTATCAAATACACTGATAATAGTACCGTCCGCTGGTGCATACACTTTTCCTTCCGAAGGAATCACTGCAACACCGTCTCCCAATATTTTATTCGCAAAGGTTTCATCTTTCACATCTTCCATCGCGATCAGTTCCCCATTGGCATACCCGAAAAATGCTTCCTGCTCCGGCGCTTCCACTTCCGTTTCCTCATCTTCCGCTTCCCTGACAACATCTATCTGGGATACCTGGCTTTCCCCGGAAACCAACGCTTCGTCCTGCACCTTATCCATAAACCTTCCCAGTACCAATGTCATCACAAAACCGCCTGTGATGGCAACCGCATGGGCGATAATATAATTAATATATCCATTTCCTGAAGGATCTGCAAGGGCAATACCCGGCACCACCGTTGTCCCGAATCCTACCGCCGCCAGATTAGTGAAATAAACCACCACACCGCCTAAAGCGCCGCCGATACAACCGGCAATGATCGGGAACCGATATCTTAAATTGATACCAAACAATGCCGGTTCCGTGATGCCAAACAATACAGAAACAAAACTCGGAATACACAACTCCCTGGTCTTCACATTATTCCTGTGTCTGACAAGATAACCAAGCACCGCACCGCCCTGTGCAATGATTGCCACGGACATCAGCGGATTTAAGAAGTTCCTTCCCGTATCCGCCAGAAGCTGCGCTTCAATAGCACCAAAAATATGATGCAGACCGGTAATGACCACCAATTGCTGTAGGCCTGAGAATACCGCATATCCAAACACACCCAGGTTCTGCGTCATCCATACCAGCGCATTGGTGATACCTGACGATAACCCCCTTCCTACCGGACCAATCACCGTGAACAACAGCAATGCGCCGACCAGGGTTGTGAGAAGCGGAGATAACAGCAGTCGAATCACTTCCGGTACCTTCTTCTCAAAGAAGATATCCAATTTCGCTGTCACGAATCCCATCAACAATGCCACGATAATACCGCCCTGGAAACCCACCAGTTCCACACCGAGTCCGAAAATATGCAGCGTTGTCACTTCCACCGTCCCCTGGGCTGCCGAGTAGGCATTTGCCAGACTGTCACTCAACATGATACAGCCCATGACAATACCCAGAATCGGCCTTCCGCCAAATCTTTTACAAGCACTATACGCCACGGCAAGGGGCAGAAATCCGAAAATCGCGCCGGAGGAAATGTTGACCAGTCGGTTAATGCCGTATAACGTATCATTTGCCTGCACAAATTCCAAATTTCCAAGCACCCCGGAAAGTCCTGTCAAAAGCGCCGCCGCAAGAATACCCGGCATAATATCCACAAACACATCCGACAGTGCCTTGATAATCCTCTGCAAGGGATTCATCTTTTTATTTGCCACCGTCTTTAGGTCCGAAAGGCTCATGTTTTTCATATTATTGTGTTCTGCAAATACCTCGTATACATCATTTACCAGACCGGCGCCAAAAATAATCTGTACCTGGTCTCCCGCCACAAACACGCCTTTGGCCAGATCCACATCCTCGATGGCTTTTAAATCCGCCAGATCATTATCATTCAAAACAATCCGCAAACGGGTCGCACAGTGGGCCACACCCTGAATATTCTCCCTTCCGCCGACTAATCGTGTGAGTTCTATGGAGATTTTTTCATATCTCTGTCGCTTTTTCTCATCCATTTGATACGCCTCCTAATTTTTTGGTAAAAGCATTTGATCTCCATCTTTTCCGTGGCCACAGTAAAGTAGATACCTTTCTTTGCTTTTCATTATTTTCTTGTAATCTATATTATAGCTTTGTATAATCATAAGTATATGGAGATTTGTGACATGGATATTGAGGATTATGACTTGTTATGAGGAGATATTTTATGCAGGATTATATTTTTTCTAATGACTTCTATAAGAACATTGACGCCATGATCTACACCTGCGGATTTGAAAATTGCGTCCCTGGACACAGCTATGGTCCCATACTCCGCAACGGTTACTTGATTCACTATATCCTTGGCGGTTCCGGTATCTATAAAGCCAGGGGGAAAGTGTTCCGTTTAGGTGAAGGCGATGCCTTCCTAATCTGCCCTGGCGAACTCATTTACTATGAAGCAGACAGAAAGAATCCCTGGACTTATACTTGGATCGGGATGCAGGGGATTAAAATAAAAGGATATTTGGAACGAACCTCCCTTCTGGATAATCTTGTAATCCACTATGGACATGACGACCAGATGAAACTCTGCCATGAGAAAATGTTTGAAGCAGACAAACTGCCGCAAAACCGCGACCTTATCATGAACAGTATCATGTATGAATACCTTTTCCTGCTGGCGCGCAAGTTCCCCAACAGCAGTCTGCCCATGGATGAGAAAAAAACAGATTATGTGGATGAGGCTTTAAAGTACATAGAAGGCTGTTACTGCGACCCTATCACTATTCAGGAGATTGCCGACCATCTGAATATCAACCGCTCCTACCTCCACCGCCTGTTTAAATCCTTTACAGGCGTTTCCATTCAGAACTATCTGTTAGACTACAGGGTTCGTCAGGCCTGTATCCTGTTACAAAACACAGACCTGTCAGTCCGTTATATCGCCCACACGGTAAGTTATGCAGACCCTTTGTATTTCTCCAGAATTTTTCACCAAAAAATGGGCGTAAGTCCAAGCGAATACCGCAGGCAAACCAGAGAAATATCACCTTAAACACATTATTTCCTTCCTATTCCGCCATATAAATAGCCAGACGCCGCTCCACCGCATCCAAGGTCTCCTCTATCCCCCTCTTCGATTTCCGCCTCATACAGGGCACTGGGAAATTTTTACCCTCTTTCTCCACATGATGGCAAATTATTTACCTGTTTGCCATGAACGCTTGCTTCTCCCAAAACAGCATTGCTATAATGAACGATAACTGCAATAAAAGGCAAATGCTGGCAAAATGGAAAGGACAAATCCAAATGAAATCAAAAAAAGCACACGATACCCGGCAAAAAAAGAGCGCGAAAACCAAAAGAAGCATCGGCATTACACTCATCGGAGGATTTTTGATCCCGGTATTCCTGATTGTTGTGCTCGGTATGATTTCTTATACCACCGCTTCCGGCACCATTATGGAGAAATACAGGGAATCCTCCCTGAATACAGTTTCTGCCGTAAGCTTATACGGCAGTTCCATAGCAGACGGCATTGCCTCCAGAGCCAGGGAACAGATTGCAAACAGCGATATGAAAAAGTATTATGAAGAGTATTACGACAATACGGACGAAAAATGGCTGGAAGCTTACGGCAATGCCAAATCAACGATTTTGCAGATGAAAAACAACTCAACCTCTATCTGCAACTTTTATACCATACCGGAAGCCGGCACCGAAATCAATTCCATCGGACGCGATCTCGGAAATACCATCTACAATGACTTTATGTCCTCCGAAATCGGTTCATATTTTAAAGAAAACAAATCCAGAAAAAACGGCTGGTTCGGATTCCATACCGCCATTGATAAGGCCCGTGAAAGTGATGGGCAGGACTATGCCTTTACCTATGTCCAGCGCTTTGTGAATTCAAATACCTTCCTCGTTCTGGACTGGGACATGCAGCTGGCAGAAGACATCCTATCCCACGCCAACTTCGGGGCAAACAGTATCTGCGCGCTGGTATCCGCAGATGGCAGAGAGGTGTCCCGCGTCTATAAAACCGATAGCGCGCAAGACCTGACGATGGAAAAAATGGAAACACCCGTATTCATTGATACAGATTTCTACCGTCTGTCACAGGAAGCGGAAGAAGCCGGCAGTTTCGATGTGACCTGGAACGGCAAACAATATCTGTATGTATATTCTCCTCTGGAAAAGTCCGGTATTATGCTCTGTGCACTGATTCCGAGGGACAATATCATTGCAGAAGTCATAACAATCCGCAACCTGACGATCATCATTGTCGTCATAGCCGTTCTGATTGCAATGCTGGTGGGAACTTTGATCGCAGGCGGTATCAGTAAGACCGTCAATACCATCAGCCATTCCCTTGGCAAAGTGTCCAATGGGGATATGACGCAGACATTCTCCACCAAGCGCAAAGATGAATTTGGTCTGCTCTCTGCGGCTTTAAACGATACGATAACAAATATCCGTATCTTAATGGCCGAAATGAAAAATTTCGGAGGCCATGTCAATGAAATGGCGGAAGGCACCACCCAGAAGACAGAAACCTTAAATGAATCGCTGCGGGATATCCTGACCAGTGTGGAGGAGGTCGCTGACGGGGTGCAGAGTCAGGCCATGGAAACAGACAAGAGTAATGAGAGAATGCAGATATTTGCCGGACGTCTGGACGAAATTTACCATGAAACTTCGGACATGTCAGATTCCATTCAGGATGTGCTGGACACCATTCAGAAGGGGCAGGTCATCATCCGGGATCTGGAACAGGGTTCCCAAACCACTGCCTCCATCACGACACTTCTGGTGGAAAATGCAGACGGCGTGCAACAGTACTCCATCGATATAGAAAGTATCATCGACACCATAAACAGTATCGCACAGCAGACCAACCTGCTTTCCCTGAATGCCTCCATCGAGGCTGCCAGAGCCGGAGAACATGGGCGGGGATTCTCTGTGGTAGCAGAGGAAATCCGTAATCTTGCAGACATGTCTTCTGATGCAGCCGGTGAAGTGCAGCAGATTCTAAGCAAAATGTCTGCCATGACACAAAAGACAACCCAATCTGCCAGAGAGACCGAAGACATTATCTCAAAACAGCAGATATCCTTAAACGAGACCGTATCCGTATTCAATATGATCGAGACAAGGGTACAAAAACTGGTAGACAGCCTTCAAGTGATTGTAGATGGTATGGGGGAAATCAACGCCGACAAGGAAGAAATCCAGACTTCCGTGCAGAACATCTCCGAAAAAGCTGAAATGGCAGCCGTATCAACCACAGAAGTTACCTCTGCCTTGGATGAACAGGCCCGGGTCATGACGGAGCTGACCCAGAATATGGAAAACATGAGAAAAGAAATCCTGACACTGGAGGAATCCATGAACCGCTTTACGATTGAATAACAGATTGGATAACCAAAGAAAAGGGGAGGGGGACTGCTTGCTCCCTCATCCCTCATGCCAATACCGCCTGACCTGTTCCTGCGTCAGCGAATCTGCAAACGCCTTCTTCAACTGCAAGAAATACTCTAAATCCATCAAGATGCCGTAGAGCACCGCCCGATCCTCAAACTCCTGCCTTGTCACAGGCAGTCCAGATTCCTTCATCTGCGTAAGCACCTCTTCCCTTTTCACGAGTAACTCCCTGGCGTTGTTGGATTCTCCAAAGGTCACGGCAATCTCATGGAGCAGTTCCGACACCCGCTCCGTCTGTGGCAGAATAGTCCGCATACTCATGATTTTCTTATAAATATCCCGCAGAACCACCGTCTGCTGCTCTCTCATATTCATATAGACAAGGAAATACTTCGATTCCTGAAAGAATGTATTATTCATATAAGCAAAAGCCTGCTTCTTGCCGGCATCCATATCCACCTGTAACTTATCGAAGCAGCTCCCGGTATAATCCGACTTTTCTTCTTTCTTAATGTATTCCGACATCCGCAGAAGTACGTTCCGTAAATCTTCCTCCAACTGATATTGCATGGCACGGATTTCCCTGCTCTTTCCCGGCATATACAGATTCAAGACCGTGCCGATTCCCGCTCCGATCAGCAAAAGTAATGCCTCATTTCCGATAAAGGAAAGCGCCATATTCCTTTCCAGCAGATAATGTGTGGCCAATACCGCGTTGATAGAAACTGCATTTCCAAGATGAAGGGGTATACAACAGGCAATAAAGAAAAACAGAAAAATGCCGTAAGAAAATACATGATACCCCAAAAGATGAAAAATCACATAGGCAAGCGCTGTCGCCAACAGAAAGGCACAGACTCTTTTCGCAGAAATAATGATCGTCTCCCTGGAAGTATCCTGTATCGTCAGAAGCGTTATGATACCCGCCGATGTGCTGTAGCTAAGGCCCAGCAGATCGGCGAGGAAAATTGCCGCCGCGCTTCCGATGGCAATCTTGAGAAGCTTTAGCATAGATTTCGCCTTTCTACTCTAACAGATTCAAAAACTTCTTCCACTCCATATAGCCTTTCAAATCCCCGTAACGGTACTCAGACTGCATGATGTCCTTCACAATCTCTACCCAGTCCCTCTTCTCGGCAAAGTCCCATGATCCGCCAGTTCTCTGTTCCGCGTTTTCAACGCTCTTAGCGACTGCTGCCTTCAATACCGTATCCTCAAAACTGCCTTTCCCGCTCTCCTTCAGATGGCAGGTATAAGCATACATCTGGGCCGTATCGCAGTTTCGCGGGTCTACCTTCGACACATCCACCATCTGCTCTGTCACATTTCCTGCCTGATCCCATGTTTTCACCTTATATACCGGATGATCCGGATTAAAATCCTGAGGCTTGTAAACAGAAATAGATGTACCGTTTACCACATCTGCCCAGGAACTGACCGTGCTATCTCCTGAACCTTCCTCTGCGCCATGCAGGACGGCCGCAGCGCTCCCTTTTGCCTGTGCCGCCTCCGCCGCCTGTTTTGCAAAACTCGCCCCTGACACCTCTGCTTTTCCCATATCCTCCGATACTTTTCTTGTTTCACGCCCCGGTGCTGTATACCATGTTGCCCCTATGCCATTCAAACTCATTTCTATCGCTCCTCCCTGCACAAACTGCATATAGACTATCACTTTTGTCCGTCTCATCTATAATACGAATCAAGGAGCCTGAAAGTTTCATTTCCCAATATTTATGGGACATAGGTATTATAAATCTCCACATGGTCATAGATGCACCGCCAGCCGCTGGTGGATTCCGCCGTCACACAGATATAGGGTGTCCCGCCTGTCGATATGCTATAACTGACCGCACAGTTTTTAGACTGGACGATATAGCCTGTCTTGGCGCAGAGCACCTCGCCGCCGGTATCCTTGTCCTCAATCTTGCGCAAAAACCAGTTGGAAATCTCAATGCCGTCCGGATGCTCCTCGGTGGGTTTCGTGGTGTAAATATGCCTGGATAAGAATTCCCTGCACAGGTCATTGCGCATCGCCGCCTTCATAATAATCGCCATATCATAGACTGTCGTGTAATGGGCTTCATCATACAGCCCGACACAATTGGTAAAATGTGTACTGTCCGCTATGCCCAGTTCTTCCAGTTTCTGATTCATCAGATCCACAAAGGCTTCCTGAGAGCCCGCCACATAAACGGCAAGTCCCAATGCAGCATCCCCGCCGGAATGCATAGCCGTTCCATAGAACATATCCCGTATCGTCACCTTTTCCCCATCCAAAAATCCCACCGAACTGCAATCATTTACATAGGCATAGTCCGTGATCTCCAAAGTCATTGTGAAAGTATCATCCAACTTCTCTTCCGGAATATGTTCCGCCGCTACCAGGATCGTCAGAACCTTGGTCATAGAAGCTGGAATGATCCTTTCTCTGGCACCCTTTGACGCAATGATAGTATCTGCGCTCTCATCCGCCAGAATCGCATGTGTGCTGATGACTTTTTCACTGGTGATAGATACAGTATCTTCTGTCTCTGCAAAAGAATAAACCTGTGTTTCTTCTTCCGCTTCCTCTGTCTGCCCGTTCTGTTCCTTTTCGTTCTGTTCTTTTTGAGTCTGCTCTTCTATTATCTTTTCTATTTCCGCCCAATCAAGCGGCTCCACAACTGCTGTTTCCGGCTCCTGCGGCAGGCTTTCATCCTCTTCCTTCCGACAGGATTTAACGATGATACTTATCAGAATTATGATTACCGCAAGTACACCCAGACATAGAAGCCGCCTGATCATACGTCTTCTTTTCATGCGCCGCTGTCTCTCGCGCCGCATACGCTGTCTTCTCTCATAGCGGATCCGATATTCTCTGTCATCATCCCAATCATCAGGATAGGATTCCCTCATGATACTGCCTCCAAACCGATCTTAACTTTTTCAGACAATCTCTATATGTCCTAAATCAAACAGAATCTCTTTTTTGAGTTTATCAGAAATTTCCGATTCTTTCTTCTCCATTGTTTCCATGATAAAATCCGCCTGCTTTCTGGTAATTCTGGCATAGACACTTCTGGAAGCCAGCGCCCTGTATATCCAATACTGTGTGCCATCGGCTGACCAGCTGCCGGGCTCATACAACAACAGCAGATAGGGCAGCCGTTCCCAGGAAGGTTCCCTTACAAGCAGCCTGAGCAGATATTTTCTGATATTGCTATCCGCACAGCTTATGTAGGTCTGATATAGCTTTTCTGCGCCATAGGAGATATCACTTTTGCAGACAGCATTGTATGCCGCTTTGGCAATCGAGCCATCTTCCCCATTTAAATATTCCCAATAAACATCCGCAAGTTTGACAGCTCCAAGGTTTACCACTCCCAGCCTGCCCAAAGCCTTTATCGCATTTTTGACAAGTCTGGGCCTGTCGGCATACAGATATTCCACCAGCACATCCGCATCCTTCGCACTGCCATTTTCACCAATTCCCAATATGGCAACGGCTTCTTCCTCAGTATGAAGGTGCTGCCTATAATAAGAAAGAATGTCAAACGCTGTGTGCCTGCGCAGGATATAGCAGACATCGCTCCGTATGCCGCCTGCCGTATCCAGCAGATATTTCTCTATCCCTTCCCAGCTGTCTCCCAACCGTTCATACTTTACCGCCAAAGCCTTTTGCCGTACAATCGGACTTTTATTTTGCAGATAATTCTCTATCTCTGTTTCGGCGCATTCATACTTTTGCAGGATGAGGCGGATCACCAACGCCTTCTCATTTCCATTCTTTTCCCGTTCCAAAAGCCTCTCCGCGTCCTGTTTGGAAAGAACATCCGGTGAGATCAGTATTTTATATAAAAACCGTTTCACGGCAGGCGGATAAGTTCTGACCGCATCGAGGGAAATTTCCTGTAAATGGGACAATATCTTCGCAGACAGTCTGTCTTCTATCTCCTGAAACTGCTGGTATACATACCGCTCTCCCTTTTTCGTGCTGCTGATAAATGGCAGCATCTCGATGGCAGTGTCTGTCCGGATACCGTCCAGCCTGTTCGATAAAATCTCATAAGCCGCTTCCCGAACCTGCCTGACCCAATCGTTCAGGCGAAGCGCCAGATAGCCGAACGAATCCTCGTTCCCAGAAAGTTCCCATATGCACTTTTCCCTGAAATAACCATTGGGATGCATCGTGCCGAGCCGCAGGATACTTAAGCTTACCTGCTGACTGTCAATATTGCCTGTCAAATCCGCCGGCGATATGCGCTCCCAGTCATGATACCATTCCATGGAAGTGTACTGTCGAAACTGCCGGTCAAGCCTTATGATCTTCACTGCGTCAAGATGATGCATATAAGCATGAATGGCTTCTGCCACCACATTTACAAGTGCCTTGTCTTTGGATAACAAGCTGGAATACAACACTGCCAGTTGGTTAACCTCTCCTGCTTCCAGCCTTGTAATATATGTGTATATCTCATCCCTGCGTTCATTCTCTGTATCCGTCTGCTTTCTCTTATGGCTCCAGAACGGCATGCGTATCGTCCCCTTCTCCAAATACTCCCACTTTATTCCTATTCTCCCAGCAGGGCTTTCCTGGCCTTAGCCACAATCTCACTGTCGGTTCTGAAAATACTATACTCATCCATAACCGGAAGCCCCATGGGCACATCTTCCTTGCGATAGAGCATACCGCTGTCCAATACCTTTTTGGCAGACAGATGATAACTGGTGATACTCGTCTGCGCCAGGAACTGCCGAATCACATCGGGCGTCACTCCCGCACCTGCCATAATGCGCGGTGTCCCTGTCTCCTTCTGCAAGGCGCATAACTCCTGCAAGAGCGGCATTCCCATCAGACATTCCCGCTTCTGTCCGGAGGTAAGGATTGTGTCAATCCCCAACTCCCGTGCCTGCTCATAAGCCTTTATGGGATCTGCACACACATCAAAGGCACGGTGCAGCGTCACTTTCATATCTCCTGCCTCCGCCATCAGTTCCCGCATCTGCTCCATATGAAGGTGTCCGTCTTCCCGCAGACATCCAATCACCACGCCTTCCGCGCCCGCTTCCCGAAAAAGCGCCACCTCTCTTTTTAAAATCTGAAATTCGTATTCGGTATAAAGAAAATCTCCAAACCGCGGCCGCAATAAGACCCGAATGGGCAGGTCGCAGTTTGCTTTAACCTGTTCAAACAATGCCTGCCCCGGCGAGATGCCGCCGATCACAAGCGCCGCACACAGTTCCAGACGGTCTGCACCGCCTTCTTTGGCCGCAAGGGCTGATTCTACGCTGTCTACGCAGCATTCTAATATATAGTTGGGCATGTTTTTTCACTCCTTATCTTATTTTCGTTTACGAGATATCTATTCGGATGTCTATGACAGATTTTCCTTCGAGAAGTATTCCCTAAACAATTTCTCTCGGTAGTCACTGTCTGAAAGGGCACGATTTACTTCTTCGGTTTTTCCGGCGTCCATTAAAATCTTAAGAGCATCAAGCCCCGCCTCAAGTCCTTCCCGGTAACCAATCTCACGCCATTCCTTCCGCTCGCGTTTCATATGCTTCTCTTCATCATATTCAAAAATACTCACTGCTATCGCCTCCGCCCGATTCTTTGCCAAAAATTCAGAAAGGATTCCACTTTCAATACATTCATCCACCGCCCTTTCAACGGCTTCCGGTAAGGACATTTCTGCCGCATATGTCCTGACTTGCGCAACATACTGTGCATATTCCTTTAACAAATGGCATGCTTCCAACAATTCCCGATTGTATCCAAGATTAATGTTATACACAATCACAGATAGTTCCAAAGAAGGCTTGTCCTGTTTCTTCTCAAATGCGTCCGACAAACATAATATCTGCTGTTCAGGCTGAAAATCGGTTCCATTATAAAATACCACAAATCGCGGCGCAGGAAACCTAATTAGTGACTTACTATACAGATTTTCGTCCTTAATCCAGTTCTGCAACACCCTAGTCACATAGAGCAAGTCTCGTAACGGCATGTTAGGATTGCATGTGGACTGATGCTCATAAAGCATCAACTCAAAATCAAATACAAAGGAAATGTCGTTCTTATAGTTCATATAGACCGCATTTTCAAGCGTAGTAATCTTCAGATTATCCGTCTCCTCATAAGCCGTGCTATTGAGCGCATTGTACAGGCTCAGCAAATTTTCCTTCTCCCGGAAAATCATCCGAAAAACGGTATCCTTGTAGTTACGCTGCACCTTGAGTTGGTTCTGTTTTGTTTCTTTTGCTTTCGTTTCGTTCATTTGTTTGTCCTCCTTAATGGCAGCCGACAGACATTGCATCTAAGAAATTGACTGTCGGTACAGGAGAACCGTTCCAGATTCTCCTGCTTCTACAATAGTGAATTGGATTCAAAGCATGGATTTTCTGAAACTTAGAACTATAGATAGAATTTACCGATCTGTTTATTATAGAAAATATGCTTTCTAATACTATAACATGGGCATAACGAAATTGTAAATATTTATTATGTGATTTTAGAATAATTTTAGAGGGCTGCCTTATTTTGAGCAGCCCTCTTCCTATCCCCAGCAAATATACAATTAGATATACAGCTTTACCTCCTCATAGAATCCCAAATACGATTCAGCTCAGTTCTCTCAGAGGAAGAGATGTCCAAATCCAGCCGCAGCTGCTTCAGACTCCCTCTATGCTGTTTCATCAATTCCAGATTATCCGCACTGATCGCAGACATAAAAGTATGGTAAGCCTGCTCCCTGATCTGTCCGCTCTGCTTATTTTGAACCGGTGCTTTTGCCTGTGTCCCATTGGCATGATACTCTACCCGCGCTTTGAAATCCTGCAATTCGCTCCATATCTGTGTATTGGCCGCCATAAACCGGCTGTGCGTCTCATATGCCTGATCAAGCATTTCCAGTTCTTTCTCCCTGGTCAGTTCCTGCATACTGCCATCTTCTGCCGCATAATATTCCTGCCGTCTGTCGGGCGCCGCATATTTTTCTTCTATCCGCTCTCTCATCACCTGATAGGCATAAGCCATCTTGTTCACATGACTGTCGAAGGTATCCGTCCTGGTTCCTTCCTGTTCTGTAATCAGCTGCTCGAAGTCCTCCATGATGCCGTAAGCCCCGGCACTCAATGAAAGCGCCTTCCCCATATCTTCCGGCAGTCTCTCTCTTTTAAAGGCAGCCATCTTTTCCAGCAAGGCATTGCGGCCTTCCTCAGAAATGGCCACACTGTCACTCCTTTGCCCGGATGCCTGGCCGCTCCTATCTGCTCCCTGACGCATGTACTGCTTCATTCTGTCAACATCCACCTGATAGGTATGCTGCGGTGTTCTCTGCATATGATTAATATCCATCGTTTTCTTCCTTTCTGCCAATTTATACTCCTAAAGCCTGTAACTTCGTTCACTCTTTATATCGGAAGAAAAACACCGCTTTTCAGGCAGATGTAACGAAATGACCGGTTTTAGGAATTAAAAAGAAGTTTGCTCCAAGCCTGCTCCCCGCCCGTCAGTTCTGTAAATCCTTCCAGAAATTTTTCCCTGGGGATCAATTCTTTGATGATCCTGCCGCCAGTGCCATCTGCTGTATTTTCCTTATGCGCTCTGGTATAATAAATCCCCGTCTTTGTTATTTCCGGCTGCTGTCCTTCCCACCACCATAACCCGGGTTCCCCATATTGATAGACATTGCATGCTTCCACGCCGTCTCCTATATAATCAAGCGCTTTGATGTCTCTGGCATTTAAGGCACACTCATAAAGCCCATAATAAATGCACCAGGAATTATTGCTGTATGAACAATGCACCAGTTTTCCCGCATCCCCTAACATCAGCCATTCATTCCCGTCACACCAATCCAGATAGGTACAGACCGCCCCGCCATTTCTGTAATCTATAATAAAGTCGATTCTCTCATATTCTTCAAAATCGTACTTGATCAAAAACACCAATTCCTCAAAACCGTCTCCATCTATATCGGATCTGACCATCCTGCTGCTGTCGCCGTCTGACTCGTAGGCCATTTCCAGTTCTTCCACAAGGATATCCGGGTCAAAAGGTTTCCTTACGACCATTGAAAAGTCCCCGTCTTCAACAGCTGCAAAAACTTCTTCCCGGCTTTGATATGTCCCACAGTCTTCTGTCGGAATCTCTAAGAAAGAGGCACAGTCAAGCCATCGTATCCCCTCCATGCTATCATGATCATCCGGAGTCCCATTTTTATCTTTCAAATCATCTACTGTGTCTGCTTTCAAATCAGCTGCCGCATCCGTCCTCAAAATATCCCGACAGATCAGTTCCCCGTTTTCCTCTGCCAGTACGTAAGTCCATTCTTTCTCTCCATCTGTCTTCTGCATACGAAAAAGCAGTTCCTGCCCGCCGTTTCCACTGCCTTCCACCACTGCAAACTGCTTACAGAGCGGCCCTGTTTCCGATAGATAAATCTCATCATCAAATAGACTTAGGCTTTCTCCCAGTTCCGCATCCTTTATAACAGGATTCTGTACGGTCAGATTATGGAATAGAAATTCCTGAAACAGGGGCGCAATCGCAAGATCCTGAAGATAGCCTCTCGCGCTTACTGCTCCAGTCTCCCTATCTATTTCATACATGATCTCAAAGGTCTGATTTGTCTCTTTATGTACCCCCAAAGCCCTTCCGCCCAAAAAGGGTTCCCCTTCTTCTTTCCGACAGGATAAATCTGCATACAGATTTCCAAAGGCCGCCCGATCTGCCTGTCTCAGGATACCATAGGTATCTGCAATCAACGCCTCAAACCCATTCCTGTCAAGTACCATGGACGCTTCCGGGAAAGGTTCTTCCCCGAACTCTATTTTGCGAATCTGTATGGCATCTTTCTCTTCCAATAGCCAGAGGACTTCCCTGTCCTGATCCATCCAAAAATTTCTTACCGGATAAACCGCATCCTGCTCCGGTGTTAAAATATAAATCGCACTTATCCCTCCCAGATAAGAATAGACTCTCACCTGCTCCGTATCATACACAAGATTACAATGCTCCAGTAAGATTTCCTCCTCCGCTTTCGCTTCCTCATCCCATAACAGAAAACTCTCTGGCTCCTTCCACTCGGCCCTCTCTGCTTCTACAGATGCTTCCTTCTCTGCCGCTACAGAAGTTTCCTTCTCCGCCTCTGCCAAAGTCTTCTCCGCTTCCCGTTGTACCGTCAACTCCTGTAATTCTTCCTTAGTTCCCCGGAACACATTCATATCGATATATTTTTCCGAACCCTGATATCCCTCCAGAACTGCCGTATCAGTATACTGCCAGAACATCCATGTATTTCCCGCTGTCAAAAGCGGCTGATAATAGACGTTTCTGATCCACAGGGGATAGGCCGTAAAATCATCTTTGATGTAACGATGATAAGCCTTATAAGTTGTATAAATAACAGGTTTCACCTGATAATGTTCCTCTAATGCCGTAAGCATCTCCTGTAGCTGTTTTACGATTTCTTCTTTCGGCGGCGGATTCTTTTCTTTATCCCCATAAAATTCCACATCCACCGCAGGCGCTAACTTTCCATTCAGGCTGCCCACCGTATCGATATAGAACTGCGCCTGCTTCTTCCCTTCACTGTCAAAGCTGAAAAAATGATAGGCGCCGACAGAGAGATCTGTTTTGCCTGCCGCCCGCCAATTATCATAAAAACATTCATCCACATGACCGCTTCCCTCTGTTGCCTTGATAAAGGCAAAATCCAGATCCTGGTCTGCCAGTTTCGGCCAGTCAATGGTTCCCTGATAGTGGGAAACATCAATGCCTTTCACCTCGTATTTTCCAGCAAAAGCCGGCGCGATCTTGATTTTTTTATTTATCACAAAAATACCCAGAGTCCCAGCCAACAACGCTGCCAAGAGGAATATCCAATATGTCCTTCCGTGCTTTATCCTCACTGATTGTTTTATCTGATTATTCAAAAATTATATGTCCTTTCTTAAAATTTTCAAATTAAAATATAAATCAAATTATAATGTATATATTTCAATAAATAAACAGGTTTTTGAAATATAAAAAGAGCCTTACAGAAACAAATCCCGCAAGGCCCTACTCGTATTATATAGTTCTTATTTATGCCTGCCCGCACATAATCTCTTTCACCATCTTACTGAAAAGATCCTTATCTGCGCTGAGCGCTACTTTTGCATTTGCTTCTTTATCTTTATAACGCTTGTCGATATCGCATATGCTCATACCGTCCGAAGCGCCGCCGGCAATATCAATATCCACATACGTGCTGGTCACATCTTTCAGGACATTGGGGTCAAGCACGGCACAGACCGCCAGCGCATCATGAATCGGCACAGTATTGATATCCTCCATGGGCTGCCAGATCTTATATCCCGCCTGTCTGTGTCTGATAAAGCTTGCCGTAGCCTTTCCTGCGGCGCCGCCATCTTTTTCCAGTTCATCTGCATCAACAAGAGATAACACAGCCTTATGGGTCGCATCCAGAGGTACGATGGTAATATCACAGCCGCTGTCTATCACAATCTTCGCTGCTTCCGGATCCACCCAGAAGTTAAACTCCGCAGAAGGTGTGATATTTACCTCCCTGTAACCGCCGCCCATGATCATGATCGACTGAATCTTGTCCGCAATCCTGGGCTCTATCCTGAGCGCCATGGCAATGTTGGTGAGCGGCCCAACCGGAATCAGGATAATATCGCCTTCTGATTTCATCAGGGTTTCAATCAGCCAGAATACGGCGTGTTCTTCCTGGGGTTTGATCGTTGCCGGCGGAAGTTCCACATAGTCACCGTGAATATTATTCTTATCCATGGATCCTGTGGCCGGTATCCCGTCTCTGCGCCCCGGCGTCAATGTGGAAACTAACGGCAGGCTGCATCCCTTATAAACGGGTATTTTATCTGCCAGTCCCAGATACTCCACGACTCTGAGTGTGTTTTCCGTGGTAAATTCAATGCCCCTGTTGCCGTTCACGGAACACACGCCAAGCAGATCCAGATCTTTTGATAAAGCTGCCAGCATAATGGCCACTGCGTCATCTGTTCCTGTATCCACATCCAAAATTACTTTCTGCATAACTTATTACCCTCCATTTTCTGATATTAAGTATTTTAGTTTTTCACTTTCAGTTCTTTCTTTTTGCTCTGTCTGCTGTTGATATACAATGCCGCCAAAACTGCAAGGTAGGGCAGCATGTCTGTGATCTGGTTGGGAATATTCACCTGCTGCAATGTCAGCCCCAGCCCTTCCGTAATACCAAAGATGATACAGATGGCAAACACTTTCACCGGATTGCCCAGGGATAAGATGATGATAGCAAGGCTGATCCATCCTCTTCCGTTTGACATGTTCTCCGTAAACATCCGCATGATACCCAGAGACAGGAAGGTTCCTCCTACACCGCACAGGGCGCCGCATATCATGATCGAAATGAATTTCAGCCTTTCCGCCTTGATGCCCACGGAATCGATCACCTTGGCATCATAGCCGCAGGCACGAAGCCTCAGGCCGAAGGGCGTCTTATAAATGATCACATATACCAGCGGTACGATGATAAAAAAGGTAAGATAGAGCGGGAATGCATGACCGTTGATAATCGATCCGATCACCGGAATATCTTTGACGATCGGAATATTCCATTTGGGTAAAGCAACAATTCTCGGATCCATCAGAGACCCTTTCACATCGAAAAGCTGTCTCAGATAATATGTGGTGGCGCCTGCCACAAAGGTATTGATCGCGATACCTGTGATAAATTCTCCCGTCTTCATCTTCAACACAAAGAAGGCAAAGAGCAAAGATACCGCCAGGCTGCCGGCAACGCCGAACAACAGCCCGATCCACCAGGATTCAAACAGGTAGGAACCCACGACCGATGTAAAGGCACTGGTCAGCAGCATTCCTTCCATCGAAATATTGAAAATATTCGCATGCCATGTAAAAAGCCCTCCCAAAGCTGCCAGAAGAATCGGTATGGAAGCCGGCAACGCTGATTTTAAGATTTCTATGATCAGATTCATTTCTCCACCTCCAGACTCTTTGTTTTCTTCCATGCAATCACCTTGTCGATAAAAATTCCTGAATAAGAACGGAATGCCACCACCGAGAGCACCGTAATTGCAATCAACATGGTTGTAAACTCTGACGGCACTCCTGTATCCAGCTGCATCCCTGTAGCCCCCGACTGCAAAATGGCGAACAGGATCGCATAGACAAATACACCGCCAATATTGTTTCCGGCTACAATGGAAAGCATCAGGCCGTCATTTGCAAAATTTTCTCCGAGCCCGCTGATCACCCTGTGCTGCTGTGTCGCGCCAACGATCATCATGGTTCCCAGAAGTCCTGCCAGGGCACCGCTTAGAAGCATGGCCCGGAAGAAATTCTTATTCGTGTCACAGCCGCCTACTCTGGCAAAAAGACTGTTGTATCCCATAACGCGGAACTCATATCCCATCCGGCTTTTCCTGACAAAATATACCGCTGCAATATATACTGCGATCATCAGGAAGACCACGGAGTCAATCAGTCCAATGGCTGGCAGAATGCCGTTTTCAGAAACCACCCTGCTGGCCGGCCACTGGGATCCCGGATCTTTTAACGGGGTAGAAATCAGGTACCTTACAAAATAGTCTGCTATGAAATTAAGCATCAGCGTTATGATGAACTCATTCATGCCAAACAGCTTCCTGCCTGCCGCCGCAATCGCCGCCCACAGCGCCCCTGCTGCCACGCCGCCGATGATCATTAATGGTATCAGCACGACAGATGGAAGGTTTACATAAATTCCAATCAATGTGGATGTCATGGCTCCCATCAGAAGCTGTCCAAACTGTCCGAGATTGGATGCCCCGGCCCCCAATGCCATGGCGGCTGAGGAGCCGGCAATCAGCAAAAATACAAACCGGTTAATGGTATTTGCCCTGCCGATCGCAGTAGACAGGCTGTACTTCAAGATGCTGGCATAACTTTCCATGGATGAGTATCCCTGGCTGAACAGCATGATCATTCCGATCACAATCGCTGTCACGATTGCCAGCGCTACTGTCACTTCTTTCCTAATCTTCACCCTTCTCACCTCCCGCACCTAACATATAAGCACCTACTTCTTCCTTTGTGGTGTCCTCTATGTTTTTCTCCATCACAATCTTTCCATTGTACATAACGATAATCCTGTCAGACAGATTGAACAATTCATCCAGATCTGCCGAAGCCAAAAGAACAGCTTCCCCGTTATCTCTCTTTTCCACAATCCTTCTGTGAATGTATTCTATGGATCCCACATCCAATCCTCTCACGGGCTGATCCACCACCAGGATTCTGCTGTCCAGTTCAAATTCCCGTCCCACGATCACTTTCTGCTGATTTCCACCGGACAAAGATCCAATATTCATGTCTGCCCCCTGACAGCTTACCTGATATCCCTCTATCACCCTGTTCGCCATCTCTCTGCATTGTCTGCCTTTCAGGATGCCCCACTTATTACTGATCGCATCATTCACATAATGGTGGGTCATGATGGCATTCATCAGGATGCTCTCTTCCTGGGAACTGCCGCTCCTCTTTCTGTCCTGGGGCACATAGGCGATCAGTTTTCTCCGTTCCTTTACCGATAATCCTGAAATATCCTGGCTGTCAATATAAATGCTGCCCTCCGCACCGGCCAGTCCCATGATTGCCTGCACAAGTTCATACTGCCCGTTGCCTTCCACACCGGCAACACCAAGGATCTCTCCGCTGTGTATCTCAAAGGAAACCTGGTCCAGATCCTTCTTATGGCTCACATTGACATTCTGCATCGTCAGATTGTCCGCCTTCAGGATGACCTCTCCCGGTACGGCAGGTTTCTTATCCACTGTCATCATGACAGAACGCCCCACCATGGCATTGGCCAGATCCGCTTTGGTCAGATTCTCATTGTCCTTTGTCCATATATGCTGCCCCTGCCTCATGACCGTGATCCTGTCGGAAATCTCCAGCACCTCATTGAGTTTATGGCTGATAAAGATGATGGTCTTGCCCTGGCTCTTAATCCGCCGCAGCAATACAAACAATTCATCTGTCTCCTGAGGCGCCAGAACGGCTGTAGGCTCGTCCAGGATCAATGTATTGACATCCCGGAACAACAGCTTGACAATTTCCACTTTCTGCTGGGCAGCGATGGAAATATCCTTAATCTTTGCATCCAGAGGAATATCAAACTTGAAATCCTGCATGATCTTCTCCAGTTTCACTCTGGATGCATTCAGATTCAGAAGTCCTTTCCTGACCGGCTCGTCTCCCAGCACGATATTTTCAATTACGGTATACTCACTGATCAGCATAAATTCCTGATGGACCATGCCGATCCCCATTTTCACCGCTTCCTGGGGAGTTGAAATATTTACTTTATCCCCTTCCATAAAAATCCCGCCCTCATTGGCTTTCTCCAATCCGAAAAGAACTTTCATCAGTGTTGATTTGCCAGCGCCATTCTCTCCTATGATCGAATGAATTTCTCCTGCATCTATCTCCACCGACACCTTATTGAGAGCAATTTTATCCGGCGGATAGACTTTCACGATGTCTTTCATCTGTATATAAGTCTTCTGATCCATTTCAACCCTCCCTTTGCAGTGTATACGTTATTCCGTATATCTTTCTATTTCAATTTCTCCTGCCGCGATCTTATCCGTAATCTCATTGATCTGGCTGATCATCTCCGGTGTCATAATATCCTCGGAAAACTCGTCAATGGCAAGATATACGCCGCTGGGGCCTGCTCCCTTGGAATAAACCACATTGTTTTCATAGGTGCCATCCACGATCAGCTTGAAGGTATCATATACGGCACCGTCTAAGTCCTTGACCATGGAAGATACAACATGTCCCGGATATACGCCATTCTGATTGGAATCTACGCCGATCGCGTACTTATTCTCTTCATTGGCTGCTTCCAAAACACCGTGTCCTGTTCTGCCTGCCGCCTGGAAAATAATATCCGCGCCCTGTGCATACAACTGGTTCGCCGCAGTTTTTCCTTTTACTGGATCAAAGAAATCGCCCACATAAGTCTGCAAGATTTCGATTTCCGGATCAATGTATTTCACGCCCTGTTCGAAGCCCTTATAAAAGCCCCTGATGACTGTGATATCCTGGCCGCCTACAAAGCCCACAATCTTCTCTTCATTGGCATATTCCAGATCACTCTCCGTCACCAATGCGGCACACACACCTGCCAGGAACGCTCCCTCTTCATTGATAAACGTATAGCTGCTGATGGTCTTCTGTGTATTTTCCAGAACAAAATCCAGACAGACAATGGTGGTATCAGGATACTTGTCCGCATACTGCACATACAATTCCTCAAATCCATAAGGCTCCGCAAATACCACATCAGGCTGCCACTGAAAACATGCTTCCAGAGACTCTGCATATTTAGATGCATCGTTGTTGTTCTCAATCACAGTGGTCTTCGCTCCAAAGTCCGCCTCAATTCTTTCCAGACCCCGTCCCACCGAGTCACAGAATCCATTGTCTCCCATAGCGCCCGGTGTTACATAGACTACCTTCATGCCCTCTCCGCTTCCACCGGACTCACTCTTTGTGTTGTCGGCTTCCCCCTGAGAACTGTCTGCCTCACCCTTGGTTGTGTCTGCTCCTGTGTTTGATGCAGTGCCGCCCGTATTCTGGTTGGTCCCGCATGCACCAAGCAACAATGTCCCCGCCAATAAAATTGCTACAATACCCTTCTTTTTCATAAGTGCACCTCCGTTTTTATAAAATGTTGAGTAACATATCTGTAAAGAGCTCCCTGTCTGCGCCAAGAGCTGCTTTTACATTCTCTTTCCTGTCTTTGTATCTGCGGTCCACATCAAAAATACTCATGCCGTCCGCCGCCCCACCGGAAATATCAATATCCGCATAAACCTCCACCACATCCTTTAACACGTCCGGGTTTACCGCCGCACACACAGCCAGGGCATCGTGAATCGGTACTGTATTGATATCTCCCATGGGCTGCCAGTGCTTATAACCATTGTGCCTGTGTCTGATGATCTGGGCTGTCAGCAGCGCTGCCTTGGATCCCTTCTGTTCCAGTTTGTCCGCTGTCTCAACAGAAAGCGCCGCCGCATGAGTCGCATCCAAAGGTACGATGGTGATATCACAGCCGCTGTCTATCACGATCTTGGCTGCTTCCGGATCCACCCAGAAATTAAATTCCGCTGAAGGTGTGATATTGACCTCTCTGTAACCGCCGCCCATGATGATAATGCGTTTTATCTTTTCTGTAATACGCGGCTCAATCCGCATGGCCATCGCTATATTGGTCAGCGGCCCCACGGGAATCAGGGTAATATCTCCTTCTGACTTCATCAGCGTATCTACCAGCCAGAATACCGCATGCTCCCTCTGTTCCTTAATCCTGGCCGGCTCCAGTTCCAGATAATCTCCATGCACATTATCCTGCGGGTCTTCCGGGCCTTTATAAGGAATATTATCCCTGCGCCCACCTACCAGTGTGGAAACCATCGGCAGAGAACATCCTCGATACACCGGCACCTGGCTTTCCAGATACTGCACCACCCGCAGCGTATTCTCTGTGGTAAAATCAATCCCTCTGTTGCCATTTACGGACATGATCCCCAGTACTTCCATCTGTTCACAACAAAGCGCCGTCATGATCGCAACCGCATCATCCGTACCGGTGTCCACATCCAAAATAATCTTTTCCATACGCTACCTCCTCTTTTTTTCCTGCTCTAAAATTTCGTTTACTTCCTGCAAATCCGGAATACTGGGCGCCGCTCCGTGCCTGCTGACAGCCAGGGCCGCCGCCATACTGGCTCTTCTCAAGCACTCTTCTATCCCCCTTCCCTGCACGAGCCCTGCCAGAAAATAACCGCTGAAAGTATCTCCGGCACCGGTTGTATCTACCGCCTCCACCTGATAGCTTGCCTGATACACACAGTCTTTTGCATCAAAATAGTATGCCCCGTTCTCTCCCAAAGTAAGTATAAAAGCCGCCTGCGGAAACTTTTCTCTCAACCCTTCCATCATCTCTCCCGGCCTGTCGCTTTCTTTTCCGGAAAGATATTTTCCTTCCACTTCATTCAAAATGAAATAATCAATGCTTAGAAGTTCGTATGTTTCCAATGCCTGGTTGACCGGTGATGGATTGATAACGATCTTCATCCCCCTCTCATGCGCCTTACGGATGGCATAATCCACATTGGGTATTTCATTTTGCAAAAGTATCATGTCTTCCCTGGAGAAGTCCGCCAGCACTTCATCTATGTAAAGATCCGTTACCTCATCATTGGCCCCGCCACAGATAATAATATTGTTCTGCCCCGCCGCATTCACCTGAATGACTGCATGACCGCTGGGCCCTGTGCTGTACCTTAAATAGTCCGTCTTCACCCCATACTCCCTTAAAAGATTAACTAACATCTCTCCATCCTGCCCGATACAGCCTGCATGATAAACATCCGCTCCTGCTTTCGCCAGGGCAATAGACTGGTTCAGTCCCTTACCGCCGCACAGTTCCTCATAGGCAACTGCCTTTATGGTCTCCTTCGGTTCTACAAAATGTTCCACCTGATAGATCCTGTCGATATTCAAAGCTCCCAAATTTAGTATTTTCATCTCTCTCTCCCTGTTAGGAAAATATTTTCGGAAACAGTTTTCTTGTATATAAAATATCATCCCGGATTCATTCTGTCAATCTTTTTGTGCAACTTTTATATATTTTTTTATTATGAGTTTTTTAATTCAATTTTTTCCTGTATAATATAACCATATGGCACCTACACAGGGGTGCGTATGCATCGGCACCCCTGCAACACACTTTTACCAGCAGAAAGGGAATCTTATGAATATACACGAACTTGCAAAACTGGCAGGCGTCTCTGTCTCCACAGTCTCTAAGGTCATGAACGGCAAGGACAGCAGTATCAGCGCATCCACAAGGGAGCGGGTACTGCGCATTGCCAAAGAATGCAATTACCAGTCCTACGCTTCTGTGCTGGACCGGGACACAAGGACTCTGCAATTGGGTGTATTATTCCGTTCCTCCCAATCCATAAACATGACTTTACACGGCATTCTGAAAGTTGCCCAGGATTCCGGTTACACTGTCCTGCTGCGGGAAAGCAGCCAAGATCCCGACATGGAATTTAAATGTATTTCCGCGCTCTGCGCCCACAGGATTGACGGCATCATCTGGGAACCGTTGAACGAGGACAGCTACCAGTACTGCCAGTATTTTGCTGACCACAATATCCCCTGTGTCATGATGAATGCCTCACACCCTGACGCCGTCAATATCGACTATGAAAACTTAGGGTACTGTGCTACCCAGACATTGATCAGACTGGGCCACAAGGATATCGCCTGCCTCACCACCCCCGGCACGCGTACAGAAGCCTTTTCCATGGGATACCGCCGATGCCTGTTCCATAATCAGATTCCCCTGAATCAGGAACTGATCTTCCAGGAGATCAATACTTCTTTTATCCAAAAAATCTCCACCCACGCAGTCAGCGGCATCGTCAACTCTCACTATGCCACTGCCATCAGTCTCTATGACGCAGTAAACGTGCTCCACTATGATCTGCCCTATGATATTTCCCTGGTTTCCTTGAAAGACGATTCCAGAACAAAACAGGACTATCCCCCTATTTCCACTTTCACAATCCCACACTATGAATACGGGCAGTACCTGTGCGGCAAACTGATCGCAGAAATAGAAAAACACGAAGAAACAACCGGCTTTCGTACGCCGGCTGTCCTTGACAATGAATATTCTATTGGTATTCCTTATAACAGCCGTTCCCAGAAAATTGTGGTGATCGGCAGTATCAATATTGATAATTACCTGAAGGTTGATACCCTTCCACACACCGGAAAGACTGTTAATTCCTCCATCTCTTCCTCCTATGTGGGCGGCAAGGGCATCAACGAAGCGGTGGGCGTATCCAGGCTGGGCCATCGGGTCTCTCTGATCGGAAGAGTTGGTAATGATGCCGATTCCGATACCATCTTTAAGACCCTGAAAACCAATCATATCGATTCTATCGGTGTCAAACGCTGTGCTGAATACAGAACCGGCCAGGCATACATTTTCGTACAAAATGATGGTAACTCCATGATCTCCATCATGTCAGGCGCCAATGACGCCTTATCCGAGCAGGCTTTCTATGAAGACGAGCGGCTGTTTGACAATACCGCCTATTGCCTGGTTCAGACGGAAATCCCCATGCAGACGGTTACGCAGGCTTGTAAACTGGCCAAATCCAAGGGAATCCATACGATTTTAAAACCTGCCGCCTGTGGAAAACTCACCGGAGAACTTCTCCAAAACGTAGACATTATTGTGCCAAACCGGGATGAGATTGATGAGATCGCACCTTTGGGCCAGGGTCTGGAAGAGCAGGCCGATTATCTGTTGGAACAAGGAGTGCAGACTGTCATCATCACATTAGGCGCAGACGGATGTTATACCAAGACAAAGGATTTCTCCAGATATTTTTCCGCCTATCCCTTTGATTCCGTGGATTCCACCGGTGCATGTGATGCCTTCATCAGCGCCCTGTCTTCCTATCTGCTTTATGGATATGATCTGATCGCCGCGATCAAGATTGCCTCCTACGCCGCCGGTTTCAGCGTAACCCGGCAGGGAATCGTTCCTGCCCTGATCGACAAAGACACGTTGGAGGCCTATATATCGCAGCGAGATCCGGAACTGTTAAAGATTTGATACAGCAAAAGCCAGCCGGCACAATGCGCCATAAGAATGGCCATATCCTTCCCTATGGCCTGCGCACTGCCATTTACCAGGTTCATGATTCCCTCAAAGGCAGCGCTTGACGGGATGAGATAGCAAAGGAAGGAAAGAACCTTGTTATCTGTTACTGCCAGGTATTTCAACAGAGGGACTGCCATAAATATGAGCATAACAATTTTGATATAGACCACACCCATCATCAGCCCATCTGAAATATGGCCGATAAACAGACCGATCACAGCTGCCGCCAAAGCGGACAATATGATCAGCGCCAGCATGGCTCCGGCCCCGGCGGCAGACAGCCTGAAACAGATCGCCCCTGTCACAACGGCAGACAGACATCCAAACGCAAAACCGATAAATATTTTCTGCAAAACATAGGCTTTAAAGGACATGGGCAGAATTTCATTGATGAAGGCAACCCCATCTTCCTTTTCAGAAATGATATTCACAGCGTTGAAGATACAGCCCATGAACATCGCTACAACAAGTGTCATTGCTGCAAAAATATTCTGGTAGCCTGCCAGTATGTCCGGCCGCTCCAAAAGCTGCACATCAGCTTCCGCCGCGATTTCGCGCATTTCATAAAGCTGTGGGAGCGTACTTGCTGCCTGCCAGATGATCGCCCACTCGTCACCGGACAAAAGGGTTCTGATACCCTCTCCCTCCATTGTCACCCCGATCAGATTGGTGGAAGGCTCCCTAATGGCCCGGATCAGTTCAGCCTTCGTCTGAAAGACTGTTACCGATCCGTATCTTGCAAGCCAGTTCTCTGCTTCCGGCGCAGTATCATCGGCGCACACTCCAAACTGCAATTCTCCCAGCGAAGAAAGGTCAATGGAACCGCTAAAATGTAATACGACAGCAACCACCACAGGCAGCAGAAACGACATGATGCAAAACTTATCTTTCCTGACACTTTTCAACTGATACAGTAATCCTCTCATACTCAGCCCTCCTTTCTCATTTCCCGCGCAAGCGCTGTCCAGGCAATTCCATAGAGTAAGATGATGACCCAAACCACACAAATATAATAGACCGGACTTGTAACACCCCTGTCAAAAAAGGCATTTTTCAGACTCCGATACACATGATAAAACGGATGGAAATGAATCCATGCCATCTTAACCGATGTGTTGGCAGAGAGAAACACCGGTGTTGCCACAAAGAGTGCTATGACCAGATAGGCCAGTGAAAACTGCTTGAAATCCCGCAGCAGCATCGCACAGATAAAGCCCGTAAGCGCCATGATCAGGGACAGGATTGCCGTCTGTATCAGTACGGCTGACAGAATATCTCCCGCCTCAGCCAGTCCCACATTGCACAAAGTCATCAGGGAGGCAAACACAAGATCTGTCACCAGAAAAAGAAGCACTTTGGAACCGATAAACAGGCTCTTCCTGACCGGCAGAATCGCATGGACGCGGATCACTCCCATCTGCTTTTCCTTGAACAGGACAGAAGCAATTCCCAAGAAACCCACAGCAACAATCTCAATGAACAGCAGTTCGCAGGTGATATCTTTGCGGTTCTTCATCTCCAGATTGTCACTGCCCACGATTTCCGGCACATATTCCCTGCCGGGATGCAGCAGGGACAACGCATAATCTGCCCTATGGCAGTCAAGTTTTGCCGACCCTGTATACAGTACGACTCTCGGTCTGCCATCACCGGCATCGATTCCCACGCCATTTGCATCCTCCACAAGCAGGGCGTCCATTTCTTTCAGGGAAGCCACTGGATGGACAAGCGAAGAAACCTCTGTCTGTGTTCCCGCCGGATCATAGAGATATACATTGTAAATCTCCATATCCATAAACTGCAAGTAGCCAAACCGGATGAATAAGGTATAAAGCACAAACGAGCCCAGTGCCACAAAGAAAAACTTGCCTGATGCCATCATCCGGCAGTCCTTTCTGCACAGAGACCAAAAACTTTTCTTCATTCCCCCAGTCTCCTTCCTGTACACTTGATAAAAACATCCTCCAAAGTTGATTCCTTCGCATGATCACTGTTCCGTTCCTTCAGCTTTGCCGGCGTATCAAGTGCAACAAGACTGCCGCCGGAAATAAAAGCCACTCTGTCACAGAGCAGATCTGCATCCATCATATTGTGAGTGGTCACAAACACGGTTGTCCCCCTGTGCCGCTCATTCTCGATCATCCTGCGAAACAATACGGCTCCGGCAGGATCAAGGCCGCTGGTGGGCTCATCCAGAAACAACAGCCTGGGACTGCTGATCAAAACCCTTGCCATACTGACACGCTGGCGCATTCCCTTGGAGTAGGAAGACACCGGTTTTTTCCAAAATTCCCGTTTCAATTCCAGTTCCTCAAGCAGCTTTTCCGCATCCCGCAGCTGCTCTTTCGGATAAAATGAAGCGAAATAATGCAGATTGTCCAGGGCGCTTAAATTGGCATATAAATAGGGAAACTCAAATAAAACGCCAATCTTCTGAAGAAAATCCCGTGTGTGTATCTCCCGCAGTTCTTTTCCAAACAGCGACACCGTACCTCCATACCCTTTCAGGATACCTGTCAATATCTTTTGTGTCGTAGACTTACCGGAGCCATTCGGCCCCAAGAATCCAAAGATTTCTCCCTCCCCTACCGCAAAATGAAGCCCATGGAGAGCCTGCTTATCTTTTCCATAAGAAAACGTCAGGTTATTAACTTCAATAATGCCTGCTCTTTTCTGCATGTCTGTACTCAATCTTCCTCACCCCATTTCCCGCGTTGCCCTTCTCTCTTTTCCTGCGAACGCTTTCCCCACCATTTCATAAACTTCACCTTAAACGGGACAGAGATCACAAGCACTGCCAGAATCACAAGCCACCAGTACCATTCCAAACCTAAAATCATAATTGTTCCCTCCTTTTCCTCACACATAGCAACTGCTGTAAGATAATGCCAGCATAAAAAATTGTATTGAAGTGCAGGTGAAATCCGGGTGAAATTGGTGTGAAATCTTTCCTGTCAAAAATCACAGGACAATACACTTTGTAATTCCTTTGATAGGAAAAGGCCTCCATTTCTTTTCGAAACAGAGGCCCTTCCAGGAAGATTGCTTTTACAGAATATTTTATTGTACCGTAGGAATGGAAAAATGAAACACCACGCCATCCCCTTGGTTGGCAGCCCCATACTCTATATGCTGCATGGAAAGAATCTGTGCCACGATTGCCAGTCCCAGTCCCGAACCACCGTATTTTGTATTCCTGTCACGATAAAATTTCATCCAGATCTTTGACAGGTTTTCCTGCGGAATAGTCTGGCCCTGATTGTAGATTGAAAAGTCCAGCAGGCCGTCACGTTCTTTTAATGACAATTTCAAAATGCCGCCCGGCGAAACATTTCTCTTCGCATTGACAAGCAGATTATCGAGCACCTGTTCCATCCGCTCTTTGTCAGTATTGACATAAACAGGCTGTGGCGGCAGTTCATATTGCAGGTCAAAGTTAACGTCCGGCGCATCGATCAGTAATCTCCCGGCAATGGTTTCCACAAATTCAACAAGATCAAATCTTTCCGGATAAAGTTCCACCGCCCCGCTCTCCAGCGCAGACAGATCGAGCAAGGTGGTGATCAGACTGCTCATGCGCTCCGTTTCCGTTATGATGACCTGCGAATACTTCTGCTTTTTCGCTTCCTCCGTTTCATCCTGCATTCCTTCAGCATAAGCCCGGATTACGCCAAGCGGTGTCTTCATCTCATGGGAAAGATTGTCCACCAGTTCTTTTCGTTCAGCCAACAGACGCTTCTTCTGCTCCACATCCTGCTCCAATTTAGCATTGGCTTCCTCCAATGACTTAAATGCCTCCTGCAAGCTTTGTGCCATCATATTCAGGCTCTGGGAAAGTTCCCCAAATTCATCCCGGCCCGTCACCTCGCAACGCCTGGAAAAATCCAGCCCCGCCATCCTTCGGGCAGTATCGTTCAGCTCGGACACCGGTTTCGAGATAAACCGGGCCATCCATAAATCGATCACACAGATCAAAACGGCTACAAAAAGAAGCCAGATCACAAGAGAAACATCTGCCCCTAACGGCAGCCTGGCGGAAAAAGCATAAGATACTACCAGGATTATACCCATCAGTTTAGAAGCCAACAGTATTTTCTTGCGGATGGTAAAAAAGTTCATAGATTCGCTTATCTTCATACTACTTTACCTCGAATTTATAACCGGAGCGAATGAGTGTTACGATATGCCTGCCCTCATCTCCTAATTTCTGGCGAAGGGTTTTGATATGCGTGTCCACGGTTCTGGTCGTCCCCGCAAAGTCATAGCCCCATATCCGATTAAGCAGCTGTTCCCGGTCAAAGATCTGTCCGGGATTTGACACCAGCAAATAGAGCAGTTCATACTCCTTGTGCGTCAATGTAATCTCCTGCCCCTCCAGAAAAACCTGACGAGAAGCTGGGACGATTGAAATATTCCCACCGCTTACAGTACTTACATGGCGCATGGTATCTGCCCGGGAAACGCAGGTGCGCCGCAGTAAAGCAGTTACCTTGGCCAACAGTACTTTGGGGCTAAACGGTTTGGTCATATAATCATCCGCTCCCAGATCATAGCCCTTTAACTTATCATCCTCACCATCTTTGGCCGTCAGCAGGATAATGGGGAGACTGCTCATTTCCCGCGCCATCTTGCAGACGGAAAACCCGTCAAGATGAGGCATCATGATATCCAGTATCATCAGATCCATGGGATTATTTTTTAACACCATAAGCGCATCCACCCCATCATCCGCCATAAAGCAGGTATGACCGCCGCGCCGCATATAATCGGCAATGATTTCCTGCATATTTTTATCATCTTCCACTATCAGAATGTTTGCCATGGCCCCTGCTTCCTTTGCTCTATTCAGGAATATCCATTTCCAGCATGCCGGACTAATCAGCCTGCTTTCTAATCTTCAACAGCAAGAGAACGATGCAGACACCAGTCAGAATATGACCTATCCCTGCAATGCCGGAAATGGAGGCATCCATCCCCCTGCTCAACTCTGCTGCCCATACCTGTGTCAAACCTCTCATGAGAAATCCAATGCCCGTAATGTTCAGCCCGATCTGATAAACAATCAAAATCCTGCCAACGCCATGATCCGAGAAGCGGAAAGACTTCTCCACCAGCATAAGGATGAGAAAAAAGAACATTCCCAACATAAAATAATGGGTATGCATAACAGACAGATTCGTCTGCCCGGTGAAATGATTCAACTTTGTAAACTCCCTGTAAAACACTCCAAATATCATGGCAATGACAGCATAAACCAATGCCAGATTTGCGTAACGTTTGACCATTATGATTCCCTCCTCTTATCCGTTTATCACCGATTCCCTCGACTGCCTGTAAAGCTGCCACCCCATCCATACGATCCAGACATAAGCCATCGTCTTGGGAATCATAAGCATGCCAATGATCGGTAAAATCCCACTAAACAAAACGACAGGCAGATAGAAACCAAACGACAGGCCTACCGCCAGCGGCATAAACCGAAAGACGGAATCTCCTGCCCTTTTTGTCTCCTGCGCAAAAATAACAATAATGATAACTCCCATCATCGCAAAAGGTATATTGCGGAGCACTCCAAAGAATAACGGCTGATGATATGTAAGCCACTGGTTTTGCGGAAGCAGACAAAGCGCAATGCGCAGTACGGATAATGTCCACATCACTGCCGTAAGGCTTTTCCTTTCCTTTATCTGATAGCGCTCACGCCAGACATAATATAGTATCAGGTAAAAGATAGTCATGGTGATGGAAGTGATGAGTTTACCGACTCCAAGCGCCGCCGCATTTGCTTCCAGTCCGGCAGTCCAAAGGGCATAGGAACGCGGGACGAGATGAAAAGAATCCCCCGCGCCGAGCAGCGTGGCCATTAATCCGGCTTTTTTTACCAAAGGATCCTTGCCCTTTATTAACATTGTAAGACCTGCTGTCAATGCAAATCCAAGATACAACACATCAAAAACAGTTTCTGCGATTGCCTGTGGCATAAATATTCCTCCTGTTCCCTTAATAAATAGTACGCCTGATCATGGTAATCAGAAAAGCAATATCCGGCGCTCTTGTCTTTAATGACATTGTCATGTTCATCATGATAAAACGTACTAGTTGTTCTCTGGTAAATGTTTCATCCCAGACGTCCCTGCGGATATCTGCGTCCTGCTCCATACCCTGCATCAATGTCTCCTCCAGCACAGCCTGCATGGATGCCATCTGTACCTGTCCCGCTGCTTCCACATTGCCCAAGCTGTGCATCAGCCGTCCGGCAGATTGCTCTATCCGCACCTTTAGAAAACAAAAAATTTCCTGTAACTGCCCACAAAAGGATGACGCAGTAATTTCAGCCCTCATTTCAAGCAGCGTCTTCTTCCAGTATCTTTCCGTAAGCGCAAGAAGAATCTCGTCTTTATTGGAAAAATAGTTGTACATGGTTCCGCTTGCGACACCGGCCTTCCTGGCAATAGAACGAATATTGACAGCCTCAATGCCTTCCGTGTCCGCAATATTTTGCGCTGCATTCAACAATGTTTCACGCAGGGTTTCATCTTTCTTGCGCACCAGGTTGCTCCTTTCCTGTTCCATAATATGAACGTGTTCATTTATATTGTATACATAATCATATCTGTTGTCAATCTTATTTGAACACGTTCATAAATACCGCCATAAAAATAGCGGGGAAATACTGTTTCATTCTCTCCGCTATTTTCCATTTTGTACTGTTCTCCCCATATCCGTACCTATTTCAGACTTTCAACACACTTGCTTACTGCTCCAAAATCCCTGCCATCTTCTCTATCATTTCATCCTCCTTCAGGCGGAACTTAATCTCCACCCTTCTGGACGCCGGCATATCCACCTTGTCCGTAAAGTTGCCGGAAGCGTCCTTTTGATAAACCGGATTGCTCCATGATTTCCCATTGACAGTCAGGATTTTTTGCAGCTGCTCAATCTCCGTCTCACTGAGACCGTTTCTTTGATTGAGGCAGAAATCCGCCACGGCCTTGGCGCGCTCATAAGACAGTTCCATATTGCTCTGATAGCCGCCGTCCGTATCTGTATGTCCCTCAATGATGATCTCAGCAATATAATCCCGGAATTGATCCTGAAGCAGCACATCCAGATACATGGGGATAATGTTTTTTAAAGTTTCCCTGCTGTCCGCTGTCAGGGAAGAACTATTATACCGGAAAAGCACATCGGAAGAAAATGTAATAGAACCCGTCTGGGCATCCACTTTCATTGTGGAATTGCTGAAAGCGGACTGCAATGCCCCGATAATATCCGTGCGGATGCCAACAATATCCTGCAATTCCTGCTTTGTGGTCGTCAGTTCCTGTCTGGCATTTTCTATCTCCAGATAAGCATTGTTCAGTTCTTCCTGTGTCAGGGCCGCCTGATCATAAGCCTGCTGCAACTGTGCAAGTGAAGAAGCAAGATTCTCATTTGACTTCTCCAACTCCGCCTTGGAAAGTTCCAGATCCTCTATCGTTGCATCCAACTCGCTTTGCGCTGTGCTGAGTTCCAGCCTGGTTCGATCCAAATCATCTGTTTTCTGTCTGTATATGGCAAGGGTAAGCGCTATCATCAGAATAAAAATCAGCAGAAGCGCCGCCATCATATCCGAATAGGACTGCCAGTAACTATGCTCCGCAAAAGCTTCCCTGTTCCTTCGTCTATTTCTCATATAAATTCCTCATCTGCTCAAATGTGTATATCTGGCTGCTGATCTCATCGCTCATATCACTGCATGTATCCGCCAGCATTTTCTTCTGCTCCTCAATCTGTCTCGCAAATATCTCCTGCCTCTCCATGACCTTCGACAGAGCCTCCTGCACGTTACGGTTTACCTCCACAAGCGTTGTGACCGCTTCCACCATTTCCGCAGCATTGACGGCACTGGCGGCCTGTGATTCTCCCGCCGCCTTCAAGGCATTGCCCAGCTTCTTAAAGTCCGTATCCAAAGCAGACTGCATCTGCACGGTAAATTTATCCACGATACGCTCCACGCCTGCCGTCTGTTCCATCGCATTGCCCTTCATCATTTCCAGCATCTGCTTTAAGGAATTCGCCATTCCCGCCTGATACACCAGCATTGTTGCCAGATTCTCATCCTCTTTCAGGGCGATCGGCTGCGCTGTCTGACGGAACACATCCAAAAAATCATTCAATGTCTCATAGGCATCCGACATAATGCTTCGATAAGCAATACTGAACACCAATGAGAAAAAGATACCATATACCGAAGTGTGGAAAGCCACTTTCATACCAGAGAGCAGGAACCCCACATTATCAGAGATGGCAAAGATATCATCCCCGCTGAATGCCCCCAGCCCCATGGACAGACCCAGAAAGGTTCCCAGGATTCCCAGACCGGTCAGCATCCCGGGCACACCGGAATTAAAGAAATTCATGCCTATCCTGTCTATTAAATCCTCATTGATATACTCCCCCAGATCACAGGAGGACGCCGCGCCCCGTCTGGTCTTTGCACTTTTTACCCGCAGACGGTACTTATTGAATGCATCCTGTAGTTCCCCTTCTTCAAACACCTTGGTATTATCCCTGTAATTTCCCCAGAGATTCTTACCATCCGCCTCCTTATATTCTTTTTGCAGACGGATCATGGCATCTTCCAGATCATAAGTGGCCCTGTTAAGCCTGCCAAAACTGACGGAAGATATGATAAAAAGAATCCCGATAATGATCAGAAACCCGACATTGATCGAAAGATTTACAAGTGAGACCTCCTCCCCTGTAAACACGCCGTTCAAATATAGTACAAAAGCAACCACAATAACATACAAAAAATACAGTGCATAATACAGTCTACTCTTCATCCGTACACCTATCCTTTTCTCTGTTGATACAGTTATTATGACAATTATCTTAAGAATCATTCTTACAGTTTATGCCTTAAACCTATCACATTTTAATTTGAATCTCAATAGTCTTAACCGAAGTTCAACAGTATTAAGGATATCTTAAAGTTTTCGCAAGAAAAAAGCACTAATTTACAGAATTGGTTCTTGTGTGATAGCTATTTTGGGAATGACAATATAATATTTTGCAATGATCAAAATCTGCCCCACTACCGCCGATTATACCACTTCATCAAATGATACTTCGGCACATCATCCACAAATCCAACCGCTTTATAAAGCTGATACCCCTCTTCTGTGGATTTCAATTCCACAACGCTCAGTTCTTTCTCGACTGCATCTGTCAGAAGCTTTTCCATAATCTGCCTGGCATACCCTCTATGACGGCAGGCCGGCCTGGTATATACATTCAGCACTGTTCCCGTTCTACCGGTGATAAACGCCGGGCTCATCGGTTTTTCCGTCACCAGCAAAAAGGCGCACGCCACGATCTCTTCCTGCTCTCTTATCAGATAGCAAAACAGGTTCTGATTCAAACTTCGCTTAAAATATGCCGGCAGGCCGCGCCTGATCATTCCGAACTCATCCTCGCTCATCCTGCCGTGATCCTCCTCCAAATAAGCCAGTCTTAATTCTGTCAGGGCAGCAATATCTGCTGCCTTCGCGTATTCAACCATCCTTGAAATCCCCCTCTTTCATATAAGAGTTCCTGCGGTTTATTCCCACTCTGTCAATCTCATATTATTATATAGGGTTCTTCTCACTTTTCAAGCGTTACGGCGGAAATAGAAATAATTGAACTCAGTGCCATCCTGTATCAGCGTCAAATTGGAAGATTCCTGTGTTAATGCTCATAGCGAAAAGTATTGCAGGAAATGCCATCACTGTCTAACGCCGTCTCCATTCTATATGCCTCCAAAATACTGCCGTCCACGGCATTGATTGTACAATGATAACTCGTCCAGTCATCCGAATCATCGCCAAAATCAAACTGCATATAGTACCCGATTGCTCCCCTGTCTTTTTCCTTTATCTCACTCCAATCCGCTATACATAAGTCCGTCTTCCATCCATAACGTTTCTCCCACAAGCGTAATTTCATTCCCTTCCCTTTTGCACCAAGGTCAGTCTCCAGCGCCTTCTTCCCAATCTCTATTGCTTCCTCTTCGCTGATGCCGTCTGCTGCCTGCACCTTCGCCTCAAGTTCCGCTCTCCTGGCGCGGTCTTCTGCCTCGTATTCTGCCTCTGTCTTCCGGTTCGCGTTGATGGCTATCCGGAAATTACAGTCAATGATCTCCAACAATTCCTCATCCGTCAGTTCCCTGTCCGGCAGGTAATATTCTCCGGTGGATAAGATGTAGCAGAGTGTCCCTTCCGTCACCGCCGCTACGCTGTCCACCTCCGGAATCATCTTTTCCGGTTTTGCAGTCTCATTCTGATATGCCTCCTGCAATTGGGCCATGCGCTCCTTTTCCTTGTCAGAATACTCCCTCATAATGCTGCCCGTTTCCTGCTCCTGCACCTCCTCCGGTGTCTGTCCTATATCCGTGTTGTCCTGTGCCTGGGAATTTTCCTGCCCTCCTTCTAAAACTACATACTGCCCTTTGGGAATTGCATTCGATTCCTCCCTATCTGTCTGTGAAGTATCTCCCTCTGCCTTGCCGCATCCACTCAACACCAAGACATTTGCAAGCATTATCACTGCAACTGTTACCTTCATAAATCTTTTAGGCTTTTTCATCTTCTTGTCTCCTTATCCTGTGTTTTATCAAATTCAGAAATGATCCATCAATACGTAGCCAAAATACTGCCATCTACAGCATCGATGATATATCCATACGTAGAGTGGTCATCCGGATTGCCAAAGCCTACGTCATAGGCCACACCTGCTTTGCTGTCAATCTCCTCATACCCTTCTTCCGAGGTATCGCATAAAGTGGCTCCATTGCCAGAATAGTCTGTCATCAATTCCAGCCCATCCGCTTTTGCACCAAGGTCTGCCTTAAGCTGTTTCCTGGCAATCTCCACAGCTTCGTCCCCGTTTATCCCGTCTGCATCCTGAATCCTCTTCTGGAGCTGTGCTGCCTTTTCCCGGTATGCCGCTTTCTCTTCCTCCGTCACCACACCACTGTGCGTGACGGCATAACTCATCTTATGTTGAAAATCAATGATCTCCAAAATCTCTTCGTCTGTCATCTCCTGCGCCGGCAGTTGGAAAATGCCCGTAGACCTGATATAGCAGAGTTTCCCTTCCGGTGCCGCCTGCGCACTGTCCTCCTGCGCAATGACCTTTTCAGGGAACGTCCCATTCTCATATGCCTTCCAGAGCGCTTTCTTGCGTTCCTTTTCACTGGCGGAATACTCCCTCGAAAAACCATCCGCCTGCACATCATATTGGGACTGGATCATATCGTTCAAATCCCTCAATTCCTCCTCGGGCACATCCTCCATTCTTTCCTCTACAATACTTATCACCAACGCCCGCACCGGAAAGCTGACGATACCGGCCATCAATACAAATGCGGCTGCCGCCGTGACCATATTCCACAGATTCCATGTCTTTATCTTCCCGTTTTCTGTTTTGGATTGAACATTCCTTATGATCTCTTCCTGCATTTTTGATGAAATGTGTATCTGATCCATAGTTACCTTTACCTTAGACTCACCCATCTGTTATATGCCTCCTTCCACTATCGACCGCATCTGCTTTTTCCCACGTTTTAGCCTCATTTTTACCGCCCCCTCTGTGGTGCCCATGATATCTGCTATTTCTTTGATCTGGTAGCCTTCCACATAATGCAGGTAAATGGCGGTTTTCTGTTTTACCGGCAGTTCGAGAAGTTCCTGAAAGGTGTCTCTGTCTTCCGGCGCCGCAAGCGTGTTTTGTATTTCCTCGATAGAAACCTTTGGGTGCCGGATCCTGAAGCGTATCATATCACGGCAGATATTGGTAGCCACACGGATTAACCAGGCCTTTTCGTGTTCCTCATCACGGAACTTTGGTTTTTTCTCTATGTATCTGCAAAAGGTATCCTGAATGGCATCCTGCACATCCTGTTCATTGCATAGTATGACGATGCAGATCTTGTAGAGCATATCGCTGTACTTTATGACCGCCTCTCTTATGTCCTTCTCGATATCCATGTGTTTCACCTCCTTTGCCTGTAACACGTATGAAGAAAGCCAAAAGTAACATATTTTTTATTGTATAATGGTTCAAATCATGAAAAAAGTCTTGCTTCTTACCTGTAAAAAATAGTAAAATATAAATAAGTATATCTGTAGCACAATCGCGCATAAAACGCTTCGATACATTATCCGAAATCATCCTCTGACAGAGGGGGAAGGAGATGATTCTATGGGAATTGGCAGTATAACATCAACTACCAGAATGGCAGTCGTACAGACGACTCCGACAGATTTAAAGGATCAGAAGAGCAAAAGCATCCAAAGTAAGATCTCAGACGTAGAACAGCAGATACGGAAGTTATCTTCCGAAGAAGACCTGTCGGTCAACGAAAAGGCCAATGAAAAAAAGAAACTTCAGAAGGAAGAAGCCGATCTCAGCACCAAACTGAAACAGCATCAGGAGGAACTTCTGCGGTCACAGAAAAGAGAACTCATGCTGGCCGAGATGCGAGAAGAACAGGCCCCTGTCGAAGAGGAAACTGCGGAAGACAAAATACAGTCCAACGAATCCTCCGCCGCTACAGAGGACAAGAGGGAGCTTCCTTCAGATGCACAGCAGACTGCGCAGCCGGGAACTGTCATAACCCAAAACAGCGATGGCACCGTTATTCTGAAAGAAATCGCGAAGCCAGTTGAGAACCGCGATACGGATCCCCAAAAACCGGCTGATGAGGTCAAAGAAGAAGCCAGTCCTGCCAAAGAAACAAAGGAGGCAGATGAGGCGGAGGTTGCGGACACCACTCTATCCGGCAAGGAACTACAGGCAATGGTATCAGCAGACGTTTCCATGCAGCAGGCAGATTATCAGGGCACGGTAATCGCCAAAACCGAAGGCGGTATTGCTATTTTAAAGGGTGAAATAAAGCAGGATGCATATCGCGGCGATGATACGGGGCGGAAACAGGCAGAACTTGAAAAGATGCAGAAACAAAGCCAGCGGGAACAGGCATTCCAATTCTCTATCTTAGGGGAAGCAGATAATGCCATGAAATCCGCCGCTGAAACGAGCGGCGCCGTAAAGGGCAATCCGGATACGGAAAATACCTTTTATATCAGCGGCCTAAGTGCACCGCAGGAAGAACAGGCAGCACAACAGAGGTTTTATGTTTCTTTTGGATAAGCAGCGTAATAGCACAAGAGGGAACAGATCATGCGTAAATACCTGGTAATATTCATTGCGGCAATACTGTTAACAGCTCTGACGGGCTGCGGCGCCAAATTGCCAAAATTCAGTGACAACATTCTTTTTTCCATCAATGCCGGAGCCGCCGGTTTCGGAACAAGAGCGGAATGTACCGATGCGGAAATCATTGTTTACACTGACAGATCTGTGAAGATTTTAATGGAGGACTCGGATTTCAGCACCATTATTGAGATTGGCTCCGTTGAGTTGTCCAAAGATGATTATGAACAACTGGCGGCACTTGCCGACAGAAAGAAAATCTATCATCTCAAGGTGGAAGAAGAATTGGACGCCACCGATGGCAGTTCATACCACATAACGCTTTATGATGAAAATGACGAGGTACTTATTGCCAAGGGTGGCTATATGCCTAAGAACGAAGAATTCCTGGAACTATATAGAGGCATCCATGAAATATTTGCTCTCTATGACATTGACCAGATCGTGGAAGACCATAGAAAGGTATTAAGCAGCGAAGAAACCATATCACTTTATTCAAATTCAAACGAGGCCCTGTCTGTCTCAAAGGCAAACAGGGTACTGCTCTTTTTGCGGAATCGATAGAAGGCCCGGCAGGATGCACTTTCGTGAATTGTCCTTACCATGCTGCCCTTCACCGGCGCCTTAAGAGGCTGCCCGGATTCCGCAGGCAGCCGGATTTCCAATTCCAGATTCCCCTGTACCACCCGAACCATTCTGTCTTGTATCTGCGCCACTCTGGCTCCCAGATAAGTGGCAATCCTGTACTCTCTTCCCCGCCATAATACAAAGCCTATAATACCGGTAAAGTGAAAACCCGCCATGGGAATATCTGCCACTGACAGCATCAGGGAACCACCCCGGAAACAACATTGTGTCCATATATACTTGTCGGGAAACGATCGTCCCCTATCACCTTCCCAATATCCCCAGGCATTATGAAAGGAATACTGCTGCCCATTGATATCCACATGCCCTGTGACTGTATGCCGCATGCTCCACACACTGTGGCTGCATTCCATAAAGGGTATGAACTTAAATGGCCCCATAATATCATATCTTAATGGAAAAAGCTGTCCAAAGTTCAAATTTCCCCTGATGCTTAACTGCGGTGTGCGTATTGCCAAATGAATCCCTTCTGCCCCGAATCGGTTCTTCCCAATGGAAATATTTCTCTTTGTCCGTTGAAAACACGCCGCCGGAAACGTTACTGTCCAGGCATCCGTATCCGTAATCACCTGAATGGAGCAGGTACGTTTACTCCCTGTGCTGTGAATGGCGGGTATTACCGCCAAAGTTTGTGAAGCAGACTGACATTTGAAATACCAGCCATAAAAGGAATCATACATAAACTCATCTCCATGAAAAATAATATTTATTTTTCCACGGAAACCCCTGTTTTATTCCTCCATAATCATACGCTTCTATCTATCCGACTCCGACAAAAGAGCCAGCGGCTCCTCTTTCAGATTTCTATAGATTCCCGAAAAAGCCACCCCTACAGTAAATAAACAGACCAAACCACTGCCAAGAACCGATATCCGCCAGTCCGTCTTTGACAGATACGTAATTTCCTCCATCGGATTCTCCCCTTCGCCCTCTTCATTCTCCCTGTTAAGCTGTACCTCCCCATTGCTGAACCTTGTGTCAAAGGTTTCCGCGGACGCCATTTTTGACACCGCTCCCGCCACAAAAACTCCGCCTGCCAAAGCGCCTGCCACACAGCCCGCAAGAGCAATCGCCAGAACACCTGCAAGCAGGGAACGGGCGCACTGTCCCTTGGTTACGCCAAGACTCCGCTCGATAGCCGTCTGCTTTTTCTGCCTGGTGATAAAGAGATGACAGAAGAAGACCACAATGCATACCGCGCTGACAATACCTATTGTCAGGAGAATAGCGGACATGGTCTGCATATTTTTCAGCCCGCCCTCCAGCTTGCTGTATCCGCCATCATAGAAGGTAATCTCCACATGATCAACGCCCTGCGCTTCCCACAGCCTTTTATAGTTCTCTATGCTCTCACTGCCGTTGGGAATCCGGAAAGCAGTGGTATAACCCTTCATAGGACCATAGAGGGCGATATTGTTTTCATTGCTGTTTTTGATGGAGGCCGTGGGAATAAAGACCTCGTTTCTATCCAGCACATAGCCCCAATCCCCGTCTGAACCGACACCCACCGCATAAATCCCTTTGATCATATAATTGCTGTCCTCAAAAGGCTCATAAATCTTGCCTTCTGCATTCAGATTCCCCTCTCCGCCGCTCCGGCCCGGAGAAGCCGCATAATTGGCATAGCGCAGCGCCAGGTGCAGGGAATCTCCCACTTTCAGCCCGTTCCTTCTGGCAAAGCCGCTTGATATCAGACACACTTTATTGCCCTGCTGATAGTCTTCCTGCGAAAAAGACTCCCCTTCTGCAATATAGGCCTGCTTCGTATAAAAAGCCATGATCAGGTTTAAATCCTGCGTTGCTGTCACGGGAAAATGCAGTGTACGCATTGCTAAATCCTCGCAGAGCGCCAGCCATTGCTTCCCTTTTTCGGTATCATAAAAACCCGGCGTCACCTCTGTGAGCCAATCGCCCGTCATCTTAGTGGGCAGTCTGTTCCCATCTGCGTCAGCCTGTGTGGAAAACGGCCCTGTCATCGGGATAAATTCAAAGGTGGCCGCAGCGCCCTTCTCCTCCCAATCATGGGCAAACCCATCCGCCAACGCCATCAGATAGGTCTTATCTGCATACAGCTTCTGCGGATGTTCCGTATAATGATCACATAAATAGATTGGGGAAGTATTGACCTGATAAACGCTGTACAGTACACGCTTTACCTCTATCTTCACAGGACCTGCCGGCACACAGTCTTCTAAGGGAGATGCCTCTATGACCATATGCTGTCCATAACCCTCGTTGTCCTCCTTCAGCTTATAATCAAACGGCTGGGCCTCATAGTAAGCGCGCTGCTCCGGCCCGCTCAGATACCCGGCTCCCTCAAAATCAAGCACATCTTCGGAGATTCTCTCCCCGTAAACCGCCCTGTTATAATACCGGAAATCTTCCTCGTCCGCAAACCATATGGCTTCCTGCTCTGTCCGCTCCGGCATCTGTTCCACCGTGCCGATGGTCATGAAGATTTCCTCAAACCGCCGCAGATTTTCCCCGCTGAGTTTCCAGAGATTACCACCCGCACAGACCAAAGCTACCGTAAAAGAAAGCAGCAGGAAAAAGAGCGCTGTTTTCACCGGCGTCCGCACAAGTCTGGTCAGGCTGCTCCTGATTGTTATCATATACTACCTCCATCCCTGAGAATGCTCGTATTCTTACGAATCTTTCTTTGTGAGCATCTCCATCACACTGAGTTTGTGGAGCGCCAAAATCGCCATTGCCGTCCCTGCCTGAAAAGCCAGAAAGAATGTCGCCCCCGATAAAACAATCACACCCACTCCAGTGCGCAGAAAAACCGCCGCTGCCAGACTTCCCAGAAAACAGGCCGCAGCTTCCACAAACGCCATCTCCCCGAACAGCAAAAAGAAGCTCCTGCCCTGCCCCGTCCCCAGAGAGCGCATGAGGGCATATTCCTCCTGCCTGCTCTGCAGGGAAAGATAACTGCAAAGGTAACCGATAAAAATGACAATCGCCGCCAGAAAGGGCAGCATCCCTTTAAGGAGCGCCAGATTTTTTGTGAGCGTATCCGCAGAACGAATAAACGACTCATCCATGATCGTCAGCGCATTGCCGTCCGTGCGCGGCATAGCCCGCGTGATCACCGACAAAAACGTTGCCTCCTCATACATCTGCTTTTTCAGTTCATTTAATTGAAACGGATCCTTCACCACAAAGAAACCGGAGTCCGCATAAAATGCAATATCCTGACTGTGATAAGCCTCCCGCATATAATCGAGGGGCAGGATGACCTCCGGCGGCACCCATCCGCCCTGATAATCCTCAATCTGCATACTGCCCACAATTTTGCAGGTATCCGTAATCAGCGGCTCGATAAATATCTCGCTCCCCTCCAGCGCATAACGGTAGTAAAATATGGTTAACATAACATCATCCCCGAGATGAAGCCCCTTTTCCTCCATTAGCTCCTCATCCAGAATACAGACCTTCTGCGCTGTCTCAAGAACGCTCTCATCTACGCCCTCCAGCCAGGTAATCTCTTCTCGTTTCATACCGGAGACACCCTCCGGCGCATTCATGCCCATGCCGTAATGCTTCAGGTTTTCCTTATATTCCTCCACGGTAAAGGCACCGAAACCAAATTTCAGACGCACGGTAAAGACCGGGTCTTTCACATACTCCGACTCCCGCACACACATCATCCGATCCTCCCGGATGGTCATACCCTCTCTCTGGGAGCCGTTCAGCGTGCTTATCCTGGCCGTAACTTCCAGCACCCTGGGCAGATTGGCAAGCTGTCTTTTCGTGCTGTCCATATTCCCCGCATAGACATCCAGAATCAGCACAGTCACCACACCGATCAAAATAAGCAATATACTCTTCTTTCCATGCCGCACAACATTCCTCGCGGCCTGCCTGATAAAAAACTTCATGCAGCCCTCCCTGTCATCGTCTCCCTTTTCTCTTCTTGTACGCCTGGCTTTCCCACACGCGTTTCAGTTCGGCATAGCACTCTCCGTTCTCTTTGGTCAGTTCCACTTCCAGCGCTGCCATCCGCTCCCGGTTCTCATCTACAATCCAGAGCGATAGATTTCCCTGCCAGATCCGGCCCGTATCCTCCGGTCGGTCCGGCGCCACCTCCCACTCAATGATACCGCCCCTTTCGGTGATAAAGTCGTCCCTGAGCGTAATAAACTGTCTGTTGTAAAGATAGTTCTCCGGCAGTTCCAGCCGAAATGTACATTTATAAGGATAATAATGAAACCGCTCCATATTATCAAAATAGTCATTGCTGTCGAAATCCTCAAGCGTGTCATAGGGCTGCTTTTTCAACAGAATCCGTTCTCCCTCCACCAGTTTCTGCCAGCCGTATTCCTCCGTGGCAGCATACACCACCACCTCTTCCCCGACAAATCCCGGTCTTGCAAAACACAGCAGGGAGAGGAGCAGACAGGCTGCGAGCACTGCCGCCGGGATTCTGGGCGCCAGTCTCCTCCTGTTTCGTTTTCTGCTCTTTACGCCCTCTATGATACGCTCTTTTGCAGACGCATCAGTTGCAATCCTGTGGCCTGCCGCATACAGACGTTTCTCTAAATCCTCCTCCAAAACGGTCTGCTTTTCGTCTACCATCTCTTTCCCATTCCATTCCCTATCTTCCATGACACGTCTCTCCTTTCCCAAACATGCCGTCCGTTATTCCCGATTCACCCACAGCCTGCCTATCCCCTGCACATCTGTCCGTCACAGCTAATTCTCTTCTACATGAAGTTTGTCTTCTACATTACTTCGTCTTCTCCAAAACTTCATCTTCTCCATCACTTCGTCTCCTCCAGAATGCCCCGCAGCTTTCCCCGTCCTCTCTCCAGCCGCTTCCTGACCGTGGCTTCTGACAGTTTGAGCATGCTGGCAATCTCCTTTCCCTGATACCCTTCCACATAATGCAAAAGCAGCACTTCCCTGTAATGTGCGGGCAAAAGCAAAAGACAGTCCATCAGTCTCGTATCTTCCCTCTCCTCATAATACCGGGACAGCTGCTCCATCCCAATCTTCGGGTGATTCTTATAAAAACGCAGCCTGTTTTTACAGAGGTTGATATCCACCCGGATCAGCCATGCCTTCCGGTGTTCCTCCGTCTCAAACGTCTTCCTGCTCTCCGTATGCTCCATATACTTAATCAACGTATCCTGCACGACATCCTCAGCGTCAAAAGCGTTCTTCATCATCACAAAGGCAATCCGGTAAAGCATATTGCCGTATGCCTGAAAAACCTCCTCCACACTCTGATGCGGGCTGTCTGTCTTATTCTCCAACATGTCACCGCCTTCGGGCGTTCCCTCTTTTCTTCTGCTTTCTATTGTACCAAGAATCGTCTTCATAAGTAAAACACATAGTAGGATGAAAATGTGACACCCTTTTCTCAAAAATATTACAGGCCATTCTCCATATCATAAAATTAATCTTTCCCTATAAATAAAAGTATGATATAATACCAGCGGCTTAAGATACCTTTATGCCAAACCATATTTAGGAAATAATCCCAATTATTAAAACAGTGTCATAGCATAAGCATGAGTCATAAGAGGATGGATAAGAAGATACACAGGATAATCAGTATACTTTTGGCAATTACTCTGCTCTTCGCTGGAATGTATGTGGATGCAGCTCCGGCAGAAGATTTCTTTGTGTACGACTTGACCGGAAAAATGACTGCAAGTCTCGCCCCACTCCGCTCGGACATCAATCACGATGCCATATGTACCACAGAATTACCTGCTGTACAAAATACGGCCGCTCAATCACGGACGAGATACCAGCATCGTTACCGGGAGATTGTTGCGTCCCTCTGTTTACACTGCTCCAGCCTTAGCGCTATCGCACAGGAAAAATCATGTATACACTATGCGGCAACATATTTATTCTATCGCACACAAAATGAACTGATCACGGAATACGTCTATCAGTCAGACGGGAAGAAGCGAATCTAAAACTGTATTTATGGGAAGGAGAAATGGATAACTTAATAACAGTTTTAGAAAGAAGGGAACTATATGTTGGCACAGGTTGTTGCAGTAATCATCTTTATTGCAATGTTTATTTTTATTGTGACCGAAATTGTGGAGAGACACGTTGTTTCGCTTGTTTGCGCACTGTTTACGGTCATTTTTGTTTTTGGTCTTGGAATGCACAGTATGACAGCAATCCTTGAGACTCTGAATCTCAGAAGCATTTTTACGATTGAATTCTGGTATCTTTCAGGTGAGACATCCGGAAGCAGTACCGGCATCAACTGGGAGACAATCCTGTTTATCTTTGGTATGATGGTCATGGTAGAGGGAATGGCGCGCGTTGGGTTTTTCAGATGGCTCTGTATGCGCATTGCCAAACTCGTCCATTATCAGGTGATACCACTGTTTATCACTTTTATGATCTTATCAACCATACTGGCCATGTTCATTGACAGCATTACCGTAATTCTGTTTTTGGCCGCCGTGACGATTGAACTTTCACAGCTTTTAAAATTCAATCCGATCCCCATGATTTTATCCGAAATTTTCTGCGCAAATCTTGGCGGCTCGGCTACCATGTGCGGGGATCCGCCCAACATTATTATCGGTACCTCGCTGGGCTATTCTTTTACGGATTTTGTGACAAATACAGGTGTGATCGCTGGCATCTGCCTGATTGCTGTATTGTTGTATTTTTATATGATATTTCGTAAAGACCTCAAGGCGGATATGACAAAATCAGTGGATTACAGCAGCCTGCCAAGCCCGGAATCCACAATCACTGATAAAAAGGGGTTTGCCGTAAGCTGCGTTATCTTTGCTGCCGCAGTCGTCCTGCTGGTAACCCATGCCCAGACAGGCCTTACCGTTTCTACGATTGGCTGCCTTGTCGCCATGGCAACCCTGATAACCTCGTGGAAGTATGCCATCTTGTTATTAAAGAAAGTGGACTATAAAACGCTGCTGTTTTTCATTGGTCTCTTTGTCGTAATCGGCGGCCTGGAGCAGACAGGAATCCTGGAAATCATGGCCGGATTTATCGGCCGGATCAGCGGCGGCAATGTCATGGTCATGGTTGCCATCATCATTTGGTTATCGGCAGTCGTCAGCGCATTTGTGGATAATATCCCGTTCGCAACTACGATGATACCGATCATCAAAAGCCTGTCGGCCGCCTATGGCGTTGATCTGTCCATGCTTTCCTGGACCCTGGCAATGGGAACGGACATCGGCGGGAGCGCCACCCCTATAGGCGCATCGGCAAATGTTGTCGGCGTTGCTACCGCCTCAAGGGAAGGCTATGTGATAAAATGGGGGCTTTACTGCAAAAAAATGGTGCCGGCAACCGTAATTGTTGTCCTGTTGTCCATGCTTTTGATCTATTTTCGGTATTTATAAGGGGAGGTGAAACAGATGGAAAAACAATTGATCATTTCCGTAGGAAGAGAATATGGCAGCGGCGGCCACGAAATTGCAGAGAAGCTGGCAAAGCATTATGGCATACAACTGCTCGACCACAATCTGCTGGATGAGATTGCTGCAAAAAAGAACGTGAATATGGATCATTTAAAAGACCTGGATGAGAAACATAAAAATCCTTTGTCTTCAAGAACGGTACGAGGCTACAGCAGCTCACCGGAGGAAAATTTGCTTTATCTTCAGTTTGATTACCTGCGGGATAAGGCAGACGCCGGGGAATCCTTTGTGATCGTGGGACGATGCAGTGAAACGATCCTGAAACAGTATGACAGTATGATCTCTATCTTTATTCTTGCAGACCGCGATAAAAGAACCGAACGGATCATGCGTTTGTATCATCTGACGGAAAGTGAGGCCGTCAAAAAGATTCGGGAAAAAGATATGAGCCGCAGACGTTACCACAACAGCTTCTGTGTCGGGAAGTGGGGAGATTGCAGAAATTACGATGTCTCCTTAAACAGCAGTAAGCTGGGAATTGACGGATCCGTGAAACTGCTGACGGACTATATTGACAGCAGAATAAAATAACGAACCTTAAGCTGCCGGAGCCCCCGGCAGCTTATATCATGAGACCATCGCCTAAAATTCCATCCGTTCCAGAATATCCTGCCATGCCTCCTCATCTATTTCCTCATCCCGAAACAGCTTCCGCCTGTCCTCATCCGTAATCTGGCGGATGACCCTGCATGGATTGCCCGCCGCGATACACCAGTCCGGAATATCCTTTGTCACTACACTGCCTGCGCCAATCACCACATGATTGCCTATGTGGACACCGGGACATACTACCGTATTCCCGCCGAACCATACATTATCTCCCACCGTCACTTCCTTGCCGTATTCATAGGCCGAATTACGGCTGACCGGATGGATCGGATGTCCAGCTGTATAAATTGCAACATTGGGCGCCATCTGGCAATTATCGCCAATCCTGATCTTAGCTACATCCAAAAGGGTACAGTTATAATTGGCAAAGAAATTCTTGCCGACCTCGATATGCTTCCCATAATCACAGTAAAAAGGTGGATTGACAAAAGCATCCTCGGACTTTCCAAAAAGTTCCTTTACCGTTTCCTTAATCCCCTCAAAATCAGACCGATCCATAAAGTTCAGTTTCTGGAGGATTTTCCTGCACACAAGCTGTTCTTCAAAAATGGTATCGTCTGAAATATAGGCCATGCCCGCATCCCTGCGCTGTATGTTTGTCAATTCTTTTTTCATTATACTTTCCTCCATCACACATTTTTACAACATCACCTTAGTCTGCGCTCTTCCTCCAAATCCTCCGCCGTGATTTTCCTGTCTTTATAATAATACATTTTATCCTTTTCGCCAATCTCCCTGAGTACCCTGCACGGATTACCCACCGCAACACTGTTTGCCGGGATATCATCTATCACTACGCTTCCTGCGCCAATCACAGAATTTTCCCCAATCGTAACCCCCGGACAGATCGTCACCCCAGCCGCAATCCAGCAATTATCCCCGATGGTCACAGGCAGGGAATACATATACTCTCTCATATCCGGATTGATGGGATGCCCCACCGTTGCGATCGTAACCGCGGGCCCGAACATTACTTTCCTGCCGACAATTATCTTTCCATCATCCACAAAATTACAATTAAAATTCACATAGGAGCCTTCTCCTATCGTAATATTGTATCCATAACAACAGTAAAAGGGCGGCTCTATCCACGCATCCGTTTCTTTCCCGAACAGCTCTTTCATCGCCGCCATCCGTCCGTCAGTATCCTCCGGCGAAGTATTATTAAATGCGATCATCCGTTTCTTTCCGTTCACCCTGTCTTCGGGAAGTCCCTCACAGTAATCCGTAAACAGCTTTCCATTGGCAATTCTTTCTCTCATCGTCATTGTTTTATCCTCCTTTTTTCTTTATTTATAAACTGCCTCTTGTAAGGTCTTTAACCCATTTATATTTTTTATAATGCCGATAGACCGCCTCTTCCAGGCGCAAAGCAGAATATACATTTTTTTGTAAAATCAGATGATCTTTTATCTTTCTACCATCGCACATCATTCCCCATTTGACAATATCAGATTTATAAAGTAAAATCATTCAATATTCCTTATATTTATATAACAATCTTCCATTTATGAGGTGTTTTATGGACAACAGCACAAGATACTGCTCCGTATTCAATTCCGATTCTTCCGAGACGGTCGCATATAATAATCCCCTGTTCCCCGCTTATGTAGTATACGGGTTCCTATCCACTTATCCGGATTATTCTTCCATCAGCCACTGGCACAGGGATCTGGAGTTTATCTTAATAAAAAAGGGAACTATGACCTACAACGTCAATGGCCGGCTGATTGAATTGACTGAGGGCAGTGGAATCATGGTTAACAGTTACCAGCTTCATTACGGGTTTTCTGCAAAACATAACGAATGCGAATTTATCTGCATTCTGCTCTCCCCGGAATTACTGCAAGTAAATAATTGGTTTTACCAAAATTACATTGAACCCATCACTGGGAATTCGCTTTATCCCTACCTGTATCTTAAGACCAATGACTGGACGGCATCCATCCTGGATAAACTGGATGAGATCTATGATTCCTTTGGCAAAATCCCGGCAGAACCTTCCTCCTATTTTGAATTGATGGAAGAGTATTTCACGATCATGAAAACACTGTGTGAAAACCTTGCACTTGAAAACCAGACACAGAAGCCAGAATCTTCCGATCTGGCTTCCCTCAGAAACATGATGACTTATATAGAAGAACATTATATGGAGCACATCTCGCTGACAGATATCGCCCTGTCCGGCGCCTGCTGCAAAAGCAAATGCGCCCAGCTTTTCAAAAAGTATCTGCGCGATACTCCGATTATTTATACTACCAAACTCCGGTTAAGGAAAAGCCTTGCCATGCTGCTTGGCTCCAATAACAGCATTGCCGCTGTAGCCTATGAATATGGGTTTAGCGGGGCAAGCTATTACTGCGAGTCTTTCAAAAAATATTATGGCTTATCGCCACTACTGTATAAGAAGAAACAGTCTTCTGTTTTCCCTTCCTCCATCACACATTCCCCACATACACCTTCTTCAGATACTTCCCGGCTATCCCCTGAAGGCGGTACAGCTGCTCCACATCCGTAGCCTCCCTGTCCTTCATGTGGTACCGCGGGAAAAAGCGGGTGATATGGAGAGGAATTGCCGGACTCAAATCAGCAATCCATTTGGCCTGCGCTTCCATATCCTCCAGAGAATCGTTTTCCCCCGGCACGATCAGTGTAGTCAGTTCTACATGGCAACCTTCCACCGCTCTGGTAATAAAGGCCTTAACCGTCTCCAGATCCCCGCCAAGCTTCCGATAGTACGCCTCCCGAAAGCCCTTCAGGTCAATGTTCATGGCATCTATCCAGGGCAGTAACTCTTCAAGCACCTCCAACGTGGCACTACCGTTCGTCACGAGCACATTCTGCATGCCATATTCCCTCACCAGCCTGGCCGTATCACGGACAAACTCCCAGCCCACCAGAGGTTCATTATAGGTATAGGCTATGCCGATATTCCCTGCCATCTTCTGTTCCTTCCACATAAGTGCCAAGTCCGCAAGCTGTCTGGGAGAGACTTGCTCTGCGTCAAGGCGCCTGCCATCTGCCATGGAAATCTCATGATTCTGACAGAAAGGGCAGCGGAGGTTACAGCCATAGCTTCCCACAGACAGTATCTTGCTTCCCGGATGAAAATCATACAGAGGTTTCTTTTCTATGGGATCCAGGGCCAGGGAAGTAATCCAGCCGTAATTTTCACAGACAATCTCTCCGCCCTCGTTTTTTCTGGCTCTGCACACCCCCGTCTGTCCGGGCTCCAACACGCAGTGATGCATACATACCTGACAAACCTTTTTCATCGTACACCCCACATGATTCCGCTTATGCATAAGCTCTGCTCAATGTATTTCTACTCAAATCTGTCCTTCAATGGTGCCGTATCACTTCAAAGCGTTCCAGTTCCACGCTCTCATACTCTTTGATTCCCGCCTTCTGCCTGGCTATGGCAATCTGCTGTTCTATCGTGTCCACACCCTCCAGATTCGGCAGCAACAGCCCTCGCCTTGCACCTTTTGTCACGATAACGCCGTAGCGGGTCACATCCAACTCTTCCGGTGAAGAAATCTTCTCCGTCTCCCCCAGCACGTCAACGCTGATCGTCAGGCGCTCCACCTCCCAGTCTTCCACAGGCGCAAACCGGGGATCCTCCAAACAGGCGCTGACCGCATTGTGCATGATCTCTTCCGCAAGAGATCCCCTGACCGCCTGGATGGTTCCGATACAGCCTCTGAGCCTTCCGTCCTCCTTCAGGGATACAAATGCGCCTGCCCTGTTGTGATACAATTCCTCCGGCAAATCCTGGGGCATACTGGGAAAAATCCCTGTCCCTACATATGTCTCGATGGTGTACCTGGCCAGCCTGACATAGGGGTCTTCCTGTGCCCGTCTGGCCAAAAGTTCCTGCCGCTCCTTTTCCTCGTACTGCTCCAGGAAATTCCGTGTCTTGTCATCTCCGCAGGGCCGATAAACGCAGACGCCATATCCCACCCCAAAAGGCCCCTCATAAGAAAGCGGCTCTGCCTCCACGCCGGTCTTATCAAAGGCGCCTGCCATGATGGTAAAAGAGCGGTGCCCGCACTCCGCAGCCTTCTCGCAGAACTCTTCCGTAAACTCCAACAGTTCCCCAAAAGCGCCCCTGCCCATCACATCCATAATCCTTGCATCGTAGGCAGGCCCTTCCGCCTGATAACCGTAAGGGCCGTCCTCCTTCAGCTTATGGGACAAGTCACCGCTGGCGATCACTACCGTATTCCGCCCGAGAGACTGTGCCGTCTGTCTAATACACTGGCCCAGACGATAATGAGCCGTCAGGGGCAGACCCGACAGGCCGATTCTTACCAGGTGGTATCCCGTCCAATACTGGTTCACGAAATACAGGGGTACCATGGTGCCATGATCCAGCTTCCTCTCCCGTTCTCCCAGCGTCCCCGCCTGTAAACCGGCCTCCTCCACGTTCTCGCACAATACCTGGACAAATTCCGTATCATAGGCCACTTCCATGGACGTCCGCCTGGCGCGAAACTGGCCGAAATCACCCCTGGCCCCCTGCCCGGGCGATATGTGGAAATAGTCCGCATACATGGTCTGATGCGGGGAAAGGAGCACGATCGTCTCCGGTTGCAGACGGCCGATCATCTCCGCCGCCTTTTGGTAGGCATCGATCGTCTTCTGAATTTTCTTTTCTTCACCTCCGCCCACATCGGGGATGATGAGCGGCGGGTGCGGTACCATGAATCCTGCTGAAATTCCCATGATGATCCTCCTGTGTCTGTTTGGCTGTGGAATGTCCCTTCGTTTGATTAAAGTTTATGTCCGGGCCGGGAAAAAGTCAACGAATTCAAAATATTTTCTATACTGTTTCGCCTGCCTTCTGTAACAGACTCTTAAATTTGGAAGACAGCTTACACAGTTTGTCATACAGATCAAACGTGATTTCTGTAGACGGAGCAACCCGTAAATAGGAACATACCATGCATACCATGGTGTAGCTGTCCATTATGGAGGATTTAACAATCATCATAATCATGACCGTCAGCACTAACGCCGCCAAAAGCCCCAGTATTCCGGGCACACCCAAAACACTCAGAATACCGATTATACCAAACATTAAAAGAAACCAGGCAATGCCTGAAATGATGACAGCTATCACTGCCGTCTTAAGGGCGTCCTTTAGAATGATTTTCCAGTTCTGAAAATAAATGACTACGCCGTCCGCCGCACTCTTAAAGGACGACTGTTCTGCGTGATAAAAGGTGTATGCCATACAGCATTCATCCAGGTTTCCAAGTGCAATATCAACAAAAGCCTTAGCCAAAGAAACCAGTGTCTCCATTCCGGGAATTTTTTCCAGAAAACTGCCCACGATATTCAGTGTCCCGTTAATCTGCCTTACCGCTCCCGCCACCAGACGATCCACTGCAAAATATGCCGCTGCCGTTGCAAACTTCTCCTTTACGACCTGCTTACCATACCCAAACTGATCTTCCGGCAGACTGCCTGTCTTCACCAGATGCGTAACTACCGCTATATGCCCCGCCTTCAATAAATAACCTATATAATATTGTGTAACACCTACAACCCCTGCTGACCCTCCAAGCCATATCATCAGCGAAAATCCGATCATGGCTTCATTGCGGGATAATGCCGTAATCCCCAACAAGATCAGTCCCAGCACAATGGAAAACAGAATCGCGCACCCTCCCAGAGCAAGTTTCAGCCATACAAATTTGATGGTTTTTCTGTAAACATCATTTGCCTTCATTGAAAGCCCCTCCTTAAGTAAAATACTTATCATTTTTTCTTTCTTGTGTTAAAATCAATTAACTCATCCGAAAAAAGCATAGCATACCGCCCCTGATAAGGGTGAAAAAATACGCAGGCGTCTGAAATATTGGCGCAAGCGCAAAAACACAAAAGGAGAGTGTCATGAAAGTTGCAATCTGTGAAGATGAAAAGATAATGGCAAATAAAATCTGGAGTTTTTTCTTTGACATGAAAGATATCGATGCAAAATGCTATCCCGACTCCGAGAGTCTGTTATCGGATTATGAAAACGGAGAACGATACGATATCGTATTCTGCGACATCGTCATGAAATCCATGAATGGCATAGAACTGTGCCGGGCAATCAGAAAACTGGATGAAAATGTGTATTTCTGCATCATCACAAACTATGTGGAATACGCCCCATCAGGCTATGAGGCAGGTGTTTTCAGATATCTGTTGAAACCTGTTGCCAAAGAAGATGTCTTGAAGGTGTTAGATGATATGCAAAGCATTGTGTCTTCTTCACCCAAAATAGTCATTAAATCTTTCCATGAGAGCGTCATCGTCAAGTCAGAATCTTTGATCTATATTGAAGTGAAAGACAAATATTCCTTTGTTCATTATTGGACAGAAGAAAATCCGCGCAGGGAAGAAATGATCATTACCGCAAACAGCCTGCATCATTTGGAAGAAACACTGTCCGGCAAAAACTTCTGCCGTATCCACAGAAAGTATTATATCAATATGGAACATATCGTAAGCTTTAATAATATGTCGGTACTGATGGACTGCGGGACTGCGCTTCCCATAAGCTATAGAAAGGCTGGCGCGTTTAAAGATGCTTTTGAAGCATTTCTATGATGGGAAACAACCTTATGAAAGGATTGTCTGGCATAAATGACAACAGCAAATATTCTAGTATATATCTCAAATGTAATGGCATCACTGATCATATTATTTTATTATCTTCTGTTTTTTGTCAAAGGATTTACCCATCATATCAGAAGATTATTATCCATTATCATCGTTTTTCTGATGATTCATGTTTTTACTTCCATATTGGATATGGATCCGCTCGTCACAATATCTGTTCTGGGCATCCTTCCGGTCGTTGATGTTTTTTGCTGCCGCAACCGCATTTACAATCTTTTTATGATAATCCCTGCTTTCCTTTTTTATGCTTTAACGGCGATATTTCCGATGTTCCTGATTCCCCTGATCACAAGAAAAGGCTTCGAGGAACTTTATGGAGTAAGTTCACTTACCCTTCCCGGTTTTATCTGGGATCTGTGCCTTACCGTATTACTGATAGGTACCTATGCGGTAAGCCGGCGCAGGAAAATAGATTTACGCCTGAACTTCCTTGAGATTGCAGGTTTTTTAACCTTTTTTATCTTCGCTCTGTTTATGCTGCTCAGCATAGGCGTATATAATGATACGCTGGCTTATGAAATGAGTGTCGTATTCGACTTGTTTGCTGCGTTTTTTATGCTTGCAATCTTTCTTGCTTACTGGAGTTATCTTGTCATAGCGCGCGACCGGGCAAATATAAAAAGAGACGCCGATTATGCACAAAATTATCTCACCATGCAGATTGAAAGCCTGGAGTTAGAAGAAACCAACCGTCAGGAAATAAAAATCCTAAAGCATGATCTGCGCAATCACCTACAGGTCATTCAGGAAATGTGCAATGCAAAACAATATGCACAGATGGAAAGTTACATCAGCGAATTATCAGGGCATCCCATGCTTTCAAAAAGTTTTAGCATCACAGGGAACCAGGCGGCAGATACCGTGATATCCATCAAGAAGGCATACGCGGACAATATCGGCATACGTCTTACCTGTGACGGCAGCTTTGCGTGGCTTAGTAACCTCTCTCCCATCGATGTATGTGCCGTTTTTTCGAATTTACTTGATAACGCGTTAGAGGGCTCAAAAGGTGCCGCCAATCCCCATATCACAATCAAAGGAAATGACCATGCGCATTTTTATACCCTGATTGTATCCAATCATGTTCCGGAAAACATAAGAATCAAAAACAATTCGGTAAAAACAAGCAAGAGAGATAAAAAACATCATGGTCTCGGACTTTCCAGCATCGATTCAGTCATCCGCAAATATAACGGCTGCTATACACTGAAATGTGAGGATTTGGTATTTCGCGTACAGGTAGTCTTCCCCCATCTCATACCCTAATGCTGTATCTTGTTCTCGCCGCTATTCAATAGTTCCTTTAAATTAATCGGCGGGAGGATACTGTCTATCTTTTCATACAATTTATCGTCAAAATGATAACGAAGTTCGCATTCCCTGTCAAAAATCATGGTCGGCTCTTCCTGAACCGTTACAGGCTCCCACACAGGCAGCTTGTCACTGTGGGGCTTACCGGTCTTCACAAACGCCATGAATGCTTCGAACATCTGGCTTTCCAACCGCTCTCCGACTTCCGGGATCTGACATACTTCCACCAGATCTGTATTATGGAAAAAGAAAGGGATATCCGAACAATGCCATGCAATCTTATTGTGGTGAATCGGGAATTCCAGCGTAAAATCATACAGGTATGTGCCCGCTTTTTCCCCCTGTGCATGCAGCTTTGCAAGCTGTTTTGACGGCTGTCTCATGATGCGGTCAACCAGGAGTAAGTCTGTTGCATTCTTTCCCGGGTAAGTCTCCTGGAACAACTGGATCATTTCATCCGTATGTTCCCCATAAACGGCACTTACAACTGCTTTCACCTGCTCCCTGGTCAATTGATTTTTATCATATTCTGACGGCATGAATGCAAATTCGCCAAACACACTGCCCACCATAAGCGGGATTGCAAAGGCCTGCTCCCGGAAACCGTAGTCCAGCGGGTTTCCCTTATAGTAATCGTTTACCAGCGGCCCGTTTCCTACATACCCGCCCTGCATGGTGATTGCCGGGCATACTTTGTTATAAGCATTGGCAAGCTCGTAGTAGGGAATCGTCTCAAGCTTCTCCACTTCATCCTCAGAAAGGCCAAGTTCCTTTAAGATTGCCCTTACGATCATGCGCCCGTCTCCCGTGCAGGACGGCATAAGGGATGCATTGCCCACACCGCTCATGATCAGGCCCCGGTGAAACAGCCCGTCCGCATCAGCAATCTGCATCAGGTCGGCAACCTTCATCCCGCCGCCTGACTGTCCGAAGATCGTTACATTCTCCGGATCACCGCCGAATAAAGAAATATTGCCATGCACCCACTTAAGCGCAGCTACCATATCCGCATGGCCGGCATTTCCGGAGTTCGTATATTTTTCACCAAACGGGGAAAGGTCAAGGTACCCAAGTATATTCAGCCTGTGGTTAATGGATACGACCACCACATCCCCCTGCATACACATATTGAAACCATCATAGGCAGTCTGCTCGATGGAAGAACCTGCAAAATATCCGCCGCCGTGAAGCCATACAACCACTGGAAGTTTCTTCTCACTGTCCAGCGTTTTGGTCCAAATATTGAGATTCTGGCAATGTTCATCCTGCGGCCAGTAACGATGCGGCACCATGAGTTCGGCATTGGGCGTATCTTTCATCATAAGCGGACACACATACCCATATGAGGTTGCGTCTTTCACACCCTCCCATCTGCTTTCCTGCGGCATCTGGAACCTGTCCGCATAAGCATAGGGAACGCCCTTGAAAATATATTCCCCATCATAAAAATATCCTTTCAGTTTACCGCTTGTCGTTTCCAATACGGGTACATCGTCATAATTAAATACAGCCATCCTGTTTCTCCTCCCTCTGTGTCTATTGTTAATTTATTGGCGTCTTTGCATCAAAAATAGCATAAATCACCCGACATGATCATAGCCCCACGGTATTTCATCGAAACATTTATAAAACTCACTATTATCCCAATCTGAAACCGGACGATAATCATAGGCAACTCCATTTATATGAAAATTCGGGCAGCTGTCTGTCGCCATAGACAGTTTCACTACATCCCCGTTTGCCAACGTCAATTCCAAACAGGCACATTGTGTTCCACACTCTGTTCCTCCATATATATATTCCGCATTACGAAACCACTCTTCAAACTTTTGCAGCGTCTCTGCGTCTGTTATGGTCTGACTATAAAACTGCCCGCCGGTAAAAGTGGACTTAACATCTAACTTAGCGGATACAATATCTTTTATCTGGGAAACATCGTACTGTTGATAACCTGCCTTTTCCATTAACATGATCTGTATATAATCGCACAGCTTAGGCGCTTCTATCAAGCACTCCATCATACCATTTTCATCATCATATATGTAATATAAGTACCCTTCTTCAAACGCTCTTATTTCTATGTCATTATAAATAATCTGCCAGCCTTTTTCTTTATGACCTTCCCATCGTTTGTCAAACGGTTTCCCTTCCAGATCCAGTGCCTCTACTTGTGCCGACAGCCATTCCTGGTCCTGGTCTGTAGGAATATAATAATAATAGGCGTATTCTCTTATCATGGAAGGCTGCACTTTGATACATACCTTGTCAGCTTCCGGCTGTTCATAAAGCACGATATCCTGTATCGTACCATCTTCTGCCGGTATTTCTTCCGTCTGTATGGAAATATCAGATACCTGCATATCAGATACCTGCATATCAGCGACAGTTTCCTGTTGAGCCGGATCTGTCAAAAAACATACCGCCAATATGGCCAATACTGCTGCCGCTGCTACAATAGCCAATACTGCCGGCTTTTTATAATGCAATACGGATTTTACTCTCTCTTTTACTCCCACTTCCCCAAAAGCCAGCGGACACACCATAATCAGGCTCCTTGGTCTTGCACAGGATAACAACACTTTAGAATACTCTTTTCTCTCCTGGAATGTCATGTCTTTGGCTGCTTTTTCATCACATGCCAGTTCAAGGTCCCTGCCAAACAGGAAATAGGCCAACCAACAGAGAGGATGAAACCAATAGACACACAACAAGAAATAACCCAGCGCTTTCCACCAATGGTCTTTTCTTTTCAGATGCGCAGATTCATGTGCCAGGATATAGGGCATCTGTGCCTCACGCAGGGCAGAAGGCAGATAAACTTTCGGCCTTACGATCCCCAAAATAAAGGGTGATTTAACAGAATCACAAATATAAATATTATCCCTGACACGTACAGCTTCTCTTACAAGTCTATGCAGCTTTCCGGCGCTTCCTATTGCCCCAATGAGCAATAGAACCATGCCGCCGCCCCAGACAAGACCGGCCACATGGGTAACGATCTGCAAGGGCGCCACACTATTGGATTCCGGATACGCAAAAGTTTCTGTCAGCATTGGGTTTATCGTATTTTCAACAATCGTCAGACGGCTGTCTATGGACGGTATATAATTCTGCACTTTCCCTTCCACAACTGTACTGGATTTTATAGGTTCTGCACTTGGCACTATACTGAACGGACTTTCAATAACAAACGGACAGATCAGCCTGATCGCCACAACGCCCCATAACAGGCAGTTCACCCGTTTGGAAACCTTTCGAAATAACAGCCTGACACATAAAACCGCCATAATCAGCCATCCGGCCGTAATGCTCATATTTAATAATTTCAGGAAAACAGCCCCCATATCCTTTACTCCTCTGCCCTGTCAATCATCCTGCGGATTGCCTCTGCTTCCTCCGCCGTAATCCGGGAACCCTGCATAAATGCCGCGATAAATGCCGGAAGAGAACCTGCAAAAGTATCTTCCACATATTGTCTGCTCTGCATGGAATAAAATGTCTCCCTGGAAATCACGGCAGTTACCACTCCATTTTCATTCCGGAATAACCCTTTATCTATTAATCTCCGCAATACATTATGTGCCGTGGTTCTCTTCCAGTTAAATTCTACCGCTGTCATCTTTACCAGTTCAGACGAAGTAACCGGCTCATGTGCCCAAATCATATCGGCATATCGTGCCTCAATAACCCCTAATTGTATTTCTGCCATATGTCTTCTCTTTCTTTTACAGACCGTTTGTTGTGGTCTCTATTATAGACTACACCAAATGGTCTCAAAAAGCAAGGTGAAAACGTTCCTGTTTCTTCATTTTGATGGTTCTATCTTATCAAAAGTATTTGGAGTTTCCTTGTGAACTGTATGTGTTTTGTGTGAAGTTTCCAAAAAAGAAGGCAGCAGGCAAATCATATGCCGCCACCCTGTTTCCGATCATTTTATACAAAATCAATGTTAAAACATACGCCCTGTTCTGTGTCAAATCGGCCGCATGCAGAAACCTTGCATCTTTTGCAATACGGCTGTCTTGCGGTATACCATGCAGATATTTATCTGTCAGCATCCCCTGCGCCAATGGACTAAATGCTATAATTCCTATCCCCGCTTCTTTGCAGTATGCCTTTACTCCATCTTCCTCGATCGTTCTGTCAAAAATAGAATATGTCATAGTTATCCTTCGATCCAAAGTTATGCCAGAAGCCTAATGAAACTGATGCATCTAACAAGCTATCAAAATCCAACCATCCCGCCCCTTTCCCGAAAAGAAATCAAATAGAAATTTTTTAATTAATTGTATATACTTCGGCGGCGAAAATTTTGCTGCATAATTCTGTATATTCATCACATGAAATTTCATCTCCATTTAATGTATATTTCAATCCCGCCTCTACATTATTGATGTCAAATTCTTCGCCAAAATTCATTTCTGCGACTAAGTTATCAGCTCCTTCAAATTTTTCCATATGGTAATATTCAAATCCGCCACTCGACCTGCTGCTATACATAATCCATACGGCTCCATTATAATAGGTATACGAAAGGACGAGGGCAGTGCCTTCTGCCGCTGCAAATTCATATACCTTGTTATCACGTGCATCAAAGTATATACCGCCATAAGGTCCGTTAATGATCAGTTCATTCTCACCATCATTGTCAAGATCTACTTTCTCTCCAACAGAATACGAGCCCCATTCTTCAGAGTCCCTCTCTAAATCAGTAATATAAAATGTCGATTCCGAATCTGTGGAGTCAACTGCGCTTATTGAACCTTTGATAAATAAATCTAACAGTTCTTCTGCTGTCGTTTCCGGATCTGCATTTTCAACCGCCTGCGCGCAGTTCTCCAGCTTCTCTGTCTGTCCACATGCTGAAAGAACAAGCACAATCACGCCCGAAGCCATTACCACTTTTATTTTTTTCATCATTCCTTTTCCTCACTTTCGCTCTATCATTCCATGATACCTTAACATACTGAGGAAAAAAGAACATACCATCTGCTCAAATGACACGTTTTTTGCATAAATGACACAGATCAGTCACCAGACAACATTCTCCATTTAAAAAACGCTTCTTTAAACTCCCTGCCATGGGCTCTGCCGATCGTTATTTCTGACCCATTACAGAGTATGATCTCACGGCTGTTTACCCTTTCGATATATTTTAAATTGACAATATACGACCGCTGTACATAAAAGAATCCAAAAGGAGACAGGTTCTGTGCCGTTTCAGATATCCGCCCTTCACAAAAATGCTCACTGCCGTCAAGCATAAGATATCTTAATTTTCTTCCGCAGGTCTCGATAAGCAGAAGTTCGCTTAAATTTATCCTACACCAGGTCCCAGCAGTATCCTTACAATCAATGATCCGCTCCTGAATCTTTGTTTGAAAGAAAAAATCAAGTGCCTCATCTATTTCTTCCAAATATCTCTTGTCAATGTATCTGAAGGCATTCACCTTGTATCCATGCCTTGCCAGTTCCGTATGCGAGGTTAAAAAGCATACCTTGCACTGACTACCGGAATCCAACAATTCTTTTGCTATCTTAAAACCGTCTTCACCCTCTGCAAGTTCAATGTCAAGAAACAATAAATCCGCCTCTGCATTCTCCATAAAATCTCTTCCGTTGTCATATGCGATAATCTGGGCTGAAATATTTTTATCCATGCAATATTTTTCAATGACGGTCTTTATCTTATCCCTCCATACCGCTTCATCTTCCACTATGCATATTCTCATATCCTGCTCTCCTTGCCTTTTGGAATACGATCCTTTGAAATATCATCCTTGGGGATCGCAATACTGATTTGAAACATTGCTTCTCCATTTTCCGCGATAGACTCCATATAATATTCCCCATGATACTTATGAACCACTGCCTCAATATTTTTCAGACCAAATCCATGATTCTCCGTATCTGCTTTTGACGTCATAAGAAGCTTCTTTGAGGCACTTATTTCTTTAGCCACACTATTACTGACAACCATAAAAATTTCTTTTCTATGTTCTATCAGTTCCACCCGGATTTGGGGAGCAGGCGTTTGTACTGCCGCCTCCATGGCATTCTGCAATAAATTTCCCATCAATGTTGTACAATCAAACATCTCAAGGCCTGTTTCTTTAGTCAGTTTTCCTGTCACGGTGAAATCTATATTTTCCTTTTTTGCCAAATAGAAATAATAATTCAGGACAACATCAAGCATACCGTCTCCTGTGTGGATTTTTAGATCAAACTCATCCTGTATATCCCAAATAGTATCTATGTACTCTTTGACTTCTTCTGTCTTTTTTTGACTGGCCAATTCCCTGAGAACCCCCATATGATTTACCAGATCATGCTTAAAACGTCTTACAGCCACCGACTGCTGTAACTAGATCGGAAGAGCACACGTCTGAACTCCAGTCACACGGCAGAATCTCG
>CAMNXA010000002.1 GCA_946566685.1 uncultured Lachnospiraceae bacterium | reverse complement strand
AAAGGGATGGTGCAGCATATGCTCTTAACGGAATATGATGAGAAGAAACATTTGAGACATACCTTTGAGGAGGGCAGGCGGGAAGGCCACAAAGAGGGCATGGAAAAAGGTATAGAAAAAGGTATAGAAAAGAAACTTCGTGAACAGGTTCAAAAGAAGATTTCCAGGGGAAAAACTCTTTCACAGATTGCGGAAGAACTAGAGGAAGAGATTTCTGTTATTGAACGGATTGCTTCCGGGCAGACGAAGGACTAATTTGAAGGGGATTTTCGTATGATATATTTGGACAATGCGGCAACCACCAGGACATCATCCGAAGTGGTGGAAGCGATGCTGCCATACTTTAGTGAATATTACGGCAATGCGGGCAGCATCTACGGATTGGGGAGCAAGAGTAAAAAGGCTCTTATTATGGCCAGGGAGACTATCGCCGGCACGATTGGGGCGCAGGCCAATGAGATTTATTTTACGGCGGGCGGCACCGAGTCGGATAACTGGGTGCTTAAAGCAGTGTATGAATCCTGCCGGAACAGAGGCGGACATATTATCACTACCAAGATTGAACATCATGCCGTCTTGCATACCTGTAAATATCTGGAAGAGTGTGGTGCCAGGATCACATATCTGGATGTGGATAAGGATGGGGTGGTTGATCTTGAACAGTTAAAAAAGTCAATTCGTCCCGATACGATCCTGATTTCTGTGATGTATGCAAATAATGAGATTGGAACCATTGAACCGATTGAGAAGATAGGTGAGATCGCAGATGAATATGGCGTCCTATTTCATACAGATGCTGTGCAGGCATACGGACATCTGCCGATTGCGGTAGAAAGAATGCATATCGATCTGCTCTCTGCCAGCGGACATAAATTTAATGGGCCCAAAGGAGTCGGATTCCTCTATGTGAACAGAAGGACGAAATTAGGCTCCTTTATACATGGTGGGCAGCAGGAGCGGAGCCGGCGGGCGGGTACGGAGAATGTGCCGGGTATTGTGGGGATTGCGGCGGCGGCAGAGCACGCATCTCTTTATATGGAAGAGAGAGCGACAGTGGAGTGCAGGATGCGGGATTATCTGATTGGCCGTATCGAAGCAGAGATTCCGGGAGCACACCTGACCGGCCATCGGACAATGCGTCTGCCGGGTCATGTCAGTTTTTGTTTTGAAGGGGTACAGGGTGAGTCTGTATTGATTATGCTGGATATGCAGGGTATCTGTGCATCCAGCGGCTCTGCGTGTACCACCGGGGATCCGGGGCCGTCCCATGTGCTGCTTGCGGCTGGTGTGACGGAGGAGATGGCGAGGGGGTCCATTCGGCTTACATTGAGTGAGGAAAATACCATGGAAGAGTTGGATATCGTGGTGGAAGCGCTGGCACGGATTGTGGAAAAGCTGCGAGGGATGTGATTTTTGGTGCGAATTATGGATTAGAGGGAATGATTATGGAAGAGATTATGGCAGCTGTGAACAGATGTATTGCTATTTTTGATGAAATACGGTCTCATGCGCAAATAGAAGATGTGAATATATATGGCAGATGCCCGGAAACCGCTTATATCAAACAGTATGTGACCGTGAAGGGCAGAACCAGATTGTCGGATGTCAGAAATACAGTCAGTATTTGGAAATATGAGAAAAACGAATTGTTTGCACAGGAAAAAGATATATTGATTCCGGAACTGGTTGTTTCTAACATGTACTTTGATCGGGCAATTTTTGAATTTGAAATTTCAGAGGAAAGTACGGTAAGTCTGCAATATTATCTGGGTCCCAGGTATGGCCGGGGATTGAAATGTGATATTGTACGGGAGAACAATGCCATATTGTTGGGAAATGAAAGAACCATATGGGTTAGTTGAGATGAGTAAGAAATTTATTGTAAAGAGCGGGGCGGCAGACGTATCATAAAGCGTTTGGGAATGGAGGAGACATGAACGAATATATAAAGTACCTGACAGAACTGATACCGGAGAAGGACAGCCTGAAACTGGCAAAAGATGAGGCTAAAAATATTATAGAACCCATACGGTACAGGAGTGTTGCGAGATATATCCGGAACTTGTGATGCAGGAACTGTCGTCTTTCCACATCTCACTTCGACCTTCTGAATCCCGTCCGTATATTCAAACATGAGATAATTGGCATCGCCTTCTTCTCCTTCTGCTTTTGTCTGTTGAAGTCCCAAATATAGGACTCTGTATATGCTATCCTTTTAAAGAACAAAGGTTCGATTCAAGAAAGGAGAAGACAGTTATGAAAGGATATGCAGTTGAGAGCGGTTATATGGGGTTAGTGAATGGTGTGTACATGTTATTTGCCAGCGAAATGGATTATGAAGACTATATTGCGAATTAATGGGCATAGTCTAAATGTGGTTGATAGAAAGAGATAAGATACAGTATACTAAAAGAGCAGTTTTTGCACAGCGGCGGGCTTAAAACATATTTGCCAAATGCCGGACATAGGTATATGATAAGGCATGAGAGTATGTAAAGAGTATGTAATATATAGGAAGCAAGCAACACAGTATGTGTGAATATCATGTTTATCATTATGAAAAATTTTCGTGGCAGACGGAGCGTTTATGGTCAGGAAGATAGATAATATTGCGGTCAATTATATAGAGGAAGGAGAAGGTGATGTGGTGCTTTTGTTACACGGCTGGGGCGCAAATATCACCTTGTATCAGGGAATCATTGATACCCTCAAACGTGGGAGAAGGGTAATCGCGCTTGATATGCCGGGATTTGGCAGGACGCCGGAGCCGGAGCGGCCCTGGTGTGTGGACGACTATGTGGATTTCGTCCTGAAATTTATAGCCTCTTTTGACCTGAAAAAGCTCAGCATCGTAGTCCATTCTTTTGGCGGCCGGGTATTCTTTAAGATGAATGCCAGAGAGAACCTGCCCTTTGTGGTAGATAAAGTGGTTTTGATCGACAGCGCAGGCATATTGCCGAAGAAGACCCTGTGGCAGAAGATAAGTTTGCGGTGTTATAAGATTGGCCGGGCTTTTATGAGTACGAAGGTGATGCATTTTCTCTATCCGGATGCCGTGGAAGAGATGCGGCGTAAGAGGGGGTCAGCAGATTATAACAGTGCGACACCTACCATGCGTGCCACGCTCGTGAAAGTGGTGAATGAGGATTTGGAACCGCTGATTCATCTTGTAAAGTGTCCCACTCTGTTGATCTGGGGAGATTTGGATACGGCGACACCGATAACGGATGCAAGAAGGATGGAGGAACTGATTCCGGATGCGGGTCTGGTGGTCTGTGAAGGAGCCGGTCATTTCTCTTTTGCGCAACAGGCTGGTAAAGTGAATGGTGCATTGCAGGCTTTTCTGATGTAAAAACCAAATGATGAACGTGATAAACGCAACGGTAGGATATAGGCGGATTGAACGGCGTATTGCAGTTAGATTTATGTGATACCATTGGCGGCTGGCTGTTGTAAGAGAGGAAAGACGAATTAGAATGTATATTGTATTATTTGGAATATGGCTGATAACTTATGTGACAGGCACTGTTTTCTATGTGCTATATCTGATGCATATGTTTCAGCAGGATTCCTATAAACCGAGGGAATATAGGGAGTGGATGCAGGTACACACGAATGTGGGCAGACTATTGGGAAAGTGTCTGTATGGATTGATAGCCCTGCCGTTAGTGATTGTTGGCAATACAGGCTGTCTCATTGCGGCCTGTGCCATGAATGCAATGACTATATTGGTCAACAAGCCTCATGCGGCGAAGAAGCCTCTTGTGTACACACCCCGTGTCAGAAGAATGCTAATCACAACGGCTATTCTTTATGGTATTGTGACGATAGCAGCCATATGCCTGGGGATCTGGGGGCCGGTTCCTGCGGAGGGCAGATGCTTGTGGAATCCGGCGATGCAGTATATGAGTGCGGCCTTGTTATTGCTCTTTGTCTTACAGCCTTTTATGATATTGCTTGCCAATTGGATCAATCATCCCATAGAGGAGGGAATCAATCAGCACTACATCAATGATGCGGCACGTATTCTAAAGCAGATGCCGGATCTTAAGATTATCGGTGTGACAGGAAGTTACGGAAAGACCAGCGTAAAATATTATCTGAATACACTTTTATCATCTCAGTTTAATGTGCTGCATACACCGGGAAATTATAATACCACACTGGGAGTGGTGCGGACGATTCGGGAGAGCATGAAACCTTTTCATGAGATTTTTATCTGCGAGATGGGAGCCAGGGAAGTGGGAGATATCAAGGAAATCTGCAATCTGGTACATCCGGATTATGGTATTATTACTTCCATTGGGCCACAGCACTTGCAGAGCTTCCATACCATAGAGAATATTATTGCCACGAAGTTTGAACTTGCTGATGCGGTGCCGGACTCCGGGAAAGTATTCTTAAATTACGACAATGATTATATCAGGAATCATAAGATTGATAAGAGAGTTGTAAGCTATGGTATCAGTGGAGAGGGAGAAGCTTATAGAGCATATGATATCACGGTATCTCCCAAAGGCTCTGTCTTTAAGATGAAAGACAGCACCGGTAAGGAATATGAATTTCATACAAGACTTGTGGGAAGCCATAATGTGCAGAATATTGCAGGGGCGATTGCGGTAGCCAATACGCTGGGCATCCCCATGGAGAAGCTGATCTATCCGGTGAAGCAGTTAGAAAGTGTGCCTCACAGGCTGCAATTGATCAGGCAAGGTGACCGGATTATCCTGGATGATGCCTATAATTCCAATAAGAGTGGGTTTAAGGCGGCGCTGGATACTCTGGCGATGTTTAGGGAACTGCGAATTCTGATGACACCCGGTATGGTGGAATTGGGGGACGAACAATACGATGAAAATAAAGAAGTGGGCGTCTACGCGGCCGATAAATGTGATTATGCGGTGTTAGTCGGCAAGGAGCAGACGAAGCCCATCCAGGACGGTCTTTTAGAGGCAGGATTCACACCATCCAGGATGATCGTTGTGGATACACTGCAAGAGGGATTTCAGATGGTGTCAGCGATTCCCAATGAGAGGCAGAAGGTGATCCTGATTGAGAATGACCTGCCGGATAATTATTCATAGGGAAATGATTCATAAGACTTGTGTCTGCGCACTGTCTGGCACAAATTTCTCATAAAGCAAAGAACAGTGCAGAAATGAGGAGAACATGAAGATCAGAGTAGGTGTATTTTTTGGCGGGAAAAGTGTGGAGCATGAGGTGTCGGTTATTTCCGGATTGCAGGCATATAATGCTTTTGATAAAGATAAATACGAACCGATAGCCATCTACATTACGAAGGATAACGAACTCTATACAGGGGAGGCAATCAGTGACATTGCCAATTATAAGAATATTCCGGACTTGCTGAAAAAGAGCACTCGAGTATTTTTCATGTGTGAGCAGGGTAAAGTGGAACTGATTCAATATCCGAAGAAGAAGTTTGGCAACTCCGTAGTAGCACAGATTGATGTGGCATTTCCGGTGGTACATGGCGCGAATGTGGAGGACGGCTGTTTGCAGGGATTCTTACGCCATTATAATATTCCGTTTGCAGGCTGTGATGTGATGGCTTCGGCTGTGACCATGGATAAGTATGTGATGAAGACAGTGTTAAAGGACAATGACATACCCGTACTTGACTGTGTGACGTTAAATGTCAGGGAATATCAGTCAGATGAGGCGGCGGCATTGCGTAAGGTGGAAGACAGGATTGTCTATCCGGTCATTGTCAAACCGGTCAATCTGGGATCCAGTGTGGGTATTAAGGTAGCAAAAGATCAGGATCAGTTGCGTGAGGCATTGGAATATGCATTTACTTTTGGTGCGAAAGTACTGGTGGAGCGTGCCATTACGAATCTGCGGGAGATTAACTGCGCCGTGCTGGGAGATTATGAGGCGGCGGAGGCGTCCGAGTGTGAAGAGCCTATCTCCAGCGATGAGATCTTAAGCTATGAGGATAAATATGTGGCAGGCAGTAAGGGCGGTTCTGAGGGAATGAGAACAGCTAGGAGAGAACTGCCGGCCAATCTGACAGCCGAGAGACGGGAAGAAATCCGTCAGCTGGCGGTGAAGACCTTCCAGGTGCTTAATTGTAATGGTGTGTCCAGGATTGATTTTATGATTGATAAGGATTTGGATAAGGTGTATGTCAATGAGATTAATCCGATTCCGGGTTCCTTGGCTTTCTATCTCTGGGAGGCGCTGGGGAAACCGTATGCGGAACTTTTAGACGATATGGTCAAACTTGCCCTTAAGAGAGAGCGGGAAGAAAAGAACATGATGACATCGTTCGACAGTAATATTTTACAGAGCGCTAATTTGTCCGGGGCGAAGGGCGTGAAGAAGTAAAATACAAAATGGGCATTGTGGATTTAATCCCAATGCCCGACTTCTTCTATTGTGAGCGTTGTATTGCCGCAGGATGGACAGGCGGTATCCGTAACGTCTTCTGCCTCTAACGGCGGTGTTTGCAGCCGCCCATGGCAGACAGGACAGGTACCAACGAAGGTTACATTGTCATCGATTCCTCTGAGCACAGGAACACGCACCATATCATTGCAAAAATTGCAGACAGCAATCTGAAATCTGAAATCATAGAGTGGAATCGGTTTGGACTGGCACCAGTCTATGATCTGCTGTTGCTCTTTGGCCCCGAAAGCAGCAATGACGTTCCCGATGCTGCCGTGCTGCAAGCCACAGCCGGTCATACATTCCCAATTTTTTCGGCAGGTATTACAACGTATTTTCTTAATCTCACCCACTCGGGATCACCCCTCTCAATCCTGTATCAGCTCAAAAGACTTAATATCAACTGTGAATGCTGATTTGCCTGTGCCAGCATGGAGGTGCCTGCCTGCATCAGTATTTGATTATTGGAATATTCCACCATTTCCTTGGCAATATCCGCATCCCGGATACGTGCTTCTGCCGCAGTCGTATTTTCTACAATATTGTCCAGATTATTAATGGTATGTTCCAATCGGTTCTGGATGGCACCGTAGTAGCTTCTCACATTGCTGACGCAGCCGATCGCAAATTTAAGCTGGTCAATGGCAAGGTCGGCATTATCTGTATTTTTGACGTTCAGGTCTTCCAGTCCCAGCGCCTGTGAACTCATCTGAAACAGGTCAAATTCTATATGCTGTCCGGGTTCGGCGCCTACCTGTAATCCAATAAGAGATGGGCCGCTTAGATTGACAGTGACCTGGAAAGGATCGATCTGGAAGGGCTGGTCAAAAACTGCGCTGTTGCCAAGAAGCGAGGAACCGCCCACATTAAGCCCACCGGCAATGACTGATCCGGCACCGTCTTTTGATGCATAGGACAGTTTTCTGACAAATTCTGTAAGGTCTGACCCTGCGCTGGCGGTTTTGAACATATCATTTATCTGTGCGGTACTATAACCGGTATTATCTTTTATGGCATTTTCCAGACTCTTGCCGTTTAGGAGGTCTGTAAAGACTTTATTCATACCTGCGGCAATGTTTGTATCGGTCACAGCGCCACCGCCGTTAGCAAGATAACCAATATAGGCAGCACCCAGATAGCCATGGCCGTAGGGTCTGCTGTTCATGGTAAATTTTTTCAGGTAGCTGGCGATATTGGCATCCTGGCTGCTATCATTGGCATCGGTCAGGTAATTTGCATAATAGGTCAGAGTATCATTCCATCCGGTGGAAAAACCACCGCCGGCTAACTGAGCAGTTCCTTCTATGAACCAGGTGGGATATTGCTCTCCCTTGCGGCCGCTCATGCCATCTGTCAGGGTATACTGCATCACCGAATGCATCAATTCATGGGCAATTGTAGATTTTAGAGCTTCTGCCCTGGGGCCGGTACCTTCCGCATCCGCGGTGGTAAAGTCTGCGGAATCCACCCGAATACCCATGCCATAGGGCCTGCCGCCGCCGTAGCTGTATCGGAAAGACGCATAGGCCAGTGTACGGTCTTTGCCGTCTATATAGGATACGTCCAGAGACATCTTGATCGTCTCGCTGCCCATATTGTTTTTCAGGGGACCAAAGGTATCCATAATCTGCTTGACTGCATTAGGCACCAGTTCGTTGGCAATGGTATCAGCCAATACATTACCACTGGAGACGGCATTGACACCAGCGCGGCCAGCCCCGTTGACACCAGGGCCTGCGGCGGCTCCGTTGATCATCAGCGAACCGTCTTTGATATTATAAGTAATATCATAGGATTTTGTCTCCATGAATCCTTCGGATAAAGGAGAGCGTCCGTTTTCGGGAAAAAGTCGGATTTCATTAAAAGTGGTGTTTTTGGCAGTCCTGTCTATCTCAGCCTTAAGCTGCTGGATTTCCATGTCGATTAAAGCGCGATCCACATCCTGAAGGGTGCCAGTGGCGGCTTTTACGGCCAGTTCATTGGCGCGGTGCAGCATATCATGCACCTCATTGAGTGCGCCTTCCCCAATCTGTACCATGGAGATGCCGTCCTGCGCGTTTAAGGAGGCCTGGGTAAGCCCTCGGATCTGTCTGCGCATTTTTTCGGAAATAGAAAGACCGGCCGCATCATCAGCAGCTCTGTTGATGCGGTAACCGGAAGATAATCGTTCTGTATTTTTGGCGGTCTTTTTAGTCGTAAGCCCTAGTTGTCGGTTGGCGTTTAATGCCAACATATTTGTTTTAACTGAAAGCATCCTGCCCTCCGATATCCTGCCTCCATGCAGTCATCTGGTACTGATACCAGTCTGTTTGGCATTAAAACGTTAACTAAACGGGTGACTTTATATTGCAGAAGCAACAATAAAATATAATTCTAAGATATATATCGGCAGAATGCCCAAAAAGCTTTAGCAGAAAAGGGCAAAACGGCAAGCAAAATGGCAGGCGCGTGCATTTGTTATGAAGACGATTCTTTTAAAAGGTATTTATGGTGTTGCGATATTCGTTGGCGGACATGCCTTCTATCTTTTTAAATACCCGGGAAAAGTGTGCCAGATCCTGAAAACCTACTATCTCTGCCACATCGTATATCCGCAGGGAAGGATCTTTTAGCAGTTCTTTGGCCTTATCTATGCGGGCGCTGTTGAGGATATCGGAAAACGTCTTGCCGGTATGCTTGTTGAGCAGCTTGGACAGATGCCACTGGCTGACATAAACCTGGTCGGCCACATCCACCAGGCGCAGCTTTTCCTGGGAATTTTCCCGGATATATTCCAGGGCATTTTTCACGATAAAGCTGTTGGCCTCCGTATGATAGGAGATATCCGTATCGCTTTCGGATGGTTCTTCTGCATCTGTAAGAGGGACTTCCGGGAAAAATTCGCCGGACTGCGCCAGCCGTTTGGTCACCTCATCCAGCGCTTCCACCAGTTCATTCATTTTAGAAGGTTTCAGGAGAAAGCGCGCAACGCCCAGAGAGATTGCTTTCCTGGCATATTCAAATTCCCTGTAGCCGGTCAGGATGATTAGCTGCATATCCGGAAATTCTGATTTTAAAGCAGCGATCATCTTCAGACCGTCCAATTCAGGCATGTTAATGTCTGTGATGATAATGTTGGGTTTTTCCTGCCGTATCATTTCCAGCCCCTCTCGGCCATTGTAGGCGCAGCCCGCCACCTGACAATCCCATTTTTCCCAGGGCATCGTCCTGCACAATCCTTCCACAATCAAAGGTTCATCATCAATAATAGCTACTCTATACATTCCACATCCCTCACATACAAAACCTTAAGCTTATCCCGAGCCCGCGAAGCGGCGCTCGCAAAGTTAATTCCGAAGGAATTTACTTTTAGCCTTTAACTGCCCCCGCAGTCATCCCCTTAATAATATACTTCTGTAGGAAGCAATATACAATAATAACCGGAACAATTACCAATGTTACCGCTGACGCCATCAGGCCGTAGTTGGTTCCCTCTTTGGCAGTCAGTCTGTTTAGCAGGGTGGTGATACCATACATATCGGGCCTGGTTAAGAAGAACATTTGTGTAAACAGGTCGTTATAACTCCACAGGAAAGAGAAGATGGCTACGGTTGCAAAGGAAGGCTTGGTGAGCGGTAAAACAACTTTGAAATAAATCTGAAAAGCGTTGCAGCCTTCCATGTATGCAGCCTCTTCCAGTTCCACCGGAAGTCCCTTGATGTAGCCGATCAGGACTACCATGGCAAAGGAGAGATTGCCTGCCACCTGTGGCAGGATTACTGACAACATTGTCAGAAACCAGTTGCCTGTATTGGCAATCCCCCAGGAAAATTCCATGGAAAATACCGGCACGATCGTGGCAAATACTGGGAACATCATACCTGCGATGACCATGGTATGAAGAAAATCTGACCCTCGGAATTTGTATCGGGAAAGTGCGTATGCTGCCATACCTGCCAGCAGAATGACAAACAGGGCCACCATGGTGGAAATAAAGATACTGTTCTTATAGGCATTAACGATATTCAGGCTGTCGAAAGCTTTCCGGTAGTTGGCCATCGTGAACAATTCCCCGAAAGGCAGTGAAAAGGAGTCTGCCAGGATCTTATCTTTCGCCTTAAAGGAGTTCTGAAGTACCCAGAAGATGGGATATATGGTTGTTATGGACCAGAGGATCAACAGCAGATAGACAATGCTCCGGCCAACGGAAAACGTTCTGTTTTTAGTCATATCTTATCCCTCCTTTAATAATCTTTTTCGCGGAAGATTGCATTGACTGCTTTGGACAATACAATACCCAGTACAACGATCAGCACAGCCAGTGCACAGCCGTAGTCTACGTTCTTGGTCTCCATGGTGTGGTAATACATGTAGGTACCTGTCAGGAAGGTAGACTTAAGCGGCATACCCTTCGGAAACATTGTCCAGGGGAGATCGAATACTTTGAGGGCACCGGTCACCGCCAACACGCTACAGGTGCAGATGACGTTGTGCAGAAGCGGGAGCGAGATGTAACGCACGCTTTGCAGGGTGGATGCACCATCGATCCGCGCCGCTTCATATAGTTCATCTGAAATGTTGTTTAAGCCTGTGACGAGAATGACAAAGTAAAACCCCACATATTGCCACATTACGGGAAGCATCATGGTAAACAGCGCTATGCCTTCGGCTTTCCAGTCGGTCAGTTGACTTTTGCCGAGCGATTCTAACAGCTGGTTGACCATACCTTTGTCATACAAAAACAGCAGGTTAAACAGCAGACCTAAAGCGGTTGCGGAGATCACAATCGGGAAGAAGAAGACGGTCTTAAAAAACTGTTTACCTCTGCCGATATTATCTACCATCAGTGCCAGCACGATGGCGATGCCAACCTGTCCGATCAGGGTGACGACCATCATGATCAGTGTATTTTTGATGGATGTCCATACGTTTTCATCATGGATTATTTCTGCATAGTTGGTATACCAGGGTGTATTGAAGCTGGTGGCGGAACTTCCAAGCTGCTTGATATGCATAAAGCTGTTCACAATATTTTTGAAAAAAGGATAGTAGAGAAATAGGATCATGAACAGGAAAGCGGGTATCAGGAATACGAACACTGGTTTTTTGTTGCGATAGATATTTGCTCCCATAAGACACCTCCATTTAAAACCGGTTGTTTTGGAAAAAGGAGGCAGGGTGATCCCCTGCCCCTTTCAGCTGATTCATATTCTGTCAGGTATTACTGATTGTGATAAGCGTCCAGACCTTCTGCTACTGCATCTACGGCCTGTACTCTGCCGGTTACGATCTCAGGCATGCCATCGAAGGTGGATACGCGGCAGTCGCCCTGGAATAAATCCTGTACCGCGCCTGTGAGAGAGGTTACGCCAGCCATCATCTCGATGGATTTGCGCTGTAACTCGTTGAACTGAGCGGGGTCAACTTCCGGTGCATTCTTTAATGCGGATGCAGCATGCTGTGCAAAAGCGGGTACCACATCGTCAGAAGTCATATACTCTACGAAGCTGACTGCGGCTGCTCTCTTGTCCGGGTCATCCCATGCTTTTCTTGTAATGTAGTAGCCGGAAGAAAGACCGCCTACCAGGTCTGTTGCTTTTCTGCTGCCCTTGCCAGGTACATAGGTTACATCGAATTTCGCAAGTTTGTCTGCATCAAGGGTAGAAGGATCTTCTGGATCTGACTGGCAGGAACCTACGATACCGCCGACTTTCCAGGAACCATCGATCAGGAACGCTGCCTTGCCGTCTGTAAACATGGCAAAGGTCTCATCATCTGTTGCAGAGAGTGTGTTGTCAGGGAAATATCCCAGTTCATACAGTTCTTTGATGTCGTTCATGCCGGAAACCCAGGCCTGGCCGTTGGCATCTTCCACGTTTTCCGGGATTTCCAGATGGGTGTCCGGAGACTGGTTGTTGAAGATAGCGAACTCCCACCAGTAGTGAGGAATGTTGCCGAGCGCTGCTGCGATGGGTGTATAACCTGCTGCTTTGATCTTTTCGCAGTCTGCCTTGAACATATCCATTGTGTAGTCTGCACCGGGCATTGCCACACCGGCGGCCTCCAGAATCTCTGTGTTGACGAACATCGCTTCCCAGTAACCATTAACCGGTATGGCGTATTTCTTGCCGTCCACCAGGGAATCGGTGATCAGGTCTTCGTTCATGTTGGTAGCGTATTCCGGATACTCTGCGCGGATCTCATCGAGGGATAATACCTTGCCTGCCTCGATAAAGCTGTTGGCGTCCGCACCGTTGAAGAAAAACAGTACGTCCGGTTCAGAGCCGGTCTCAAAGTCTGTTGCCACCCTCATCTTGAAGGTTTCGTCCGCAGTTGCGGAAGTGTCTACGATCGTATTGCCGGTCTGTTCTTCCCAGGCTTTCACGGCGTCTTTGTAATTCTGTGCATTGGTGTCCTCACCTGCAAAGGTGGTAGTGACTGTCAGTTCCACCGGGCCTGTAGGCTGTGCTGTCTCAGCTGCCGGCGCCTGGTCGGCTGTACTCCCTGAAGCGTCTGTGCTTTCTGTTGTCTGCGCCGGTGCCGATGCATCAGACCCGGTGTTTCCTGCGCTGTTACCGCATGCGGTAACGGATAATACCATCATTCCCGCGAGCATTGCTGCTATGACTCTTTTTTTCATTATTTATCCTCCCTTGTTGATTTCTTTTGTTTGGTTACATCTATATCATACCTGCAAAAGAAATAAAGGGTAATTGTTGGGATTGTCTTTTTTTGCCTTTTATTGCTCGGTTGGCACTTCCGATTTGAGCAAAATTGTGCTGATTGTATTTTCTTGTTCATTTCCTGTTATAAATAATCCACAATCATCGCCGTAAATCATCTTGAGTCTCTGGTCAACATTACGGATGCCGAGGCTGACTCTCTTTTCCCCGGATGGGATGATGTCTTTGGAGAGAAGTCTGTCTATCTTATTCTTATCTTCTTTCGTCAGATGTCCGTTATCCTCAATTTCTATACAAAGATAGCCGTCTTCCCTCTTATAAAGACGGATTTCCAGGCAGCCTTTTGTGGAAATGTTCATACCGTGTTCCACCGCATTTTCTACAATGGGCTGAATGATCAGCCGGGGAACCTGGATGGTCATGAGGCTTTCATCAATATGCTTTGTACACTGGAACTTAGTGCCAAAGCGCTGGGCAATGATATACAGGTAGGCATCGGCATAAGCCATCTCTTCGGCAATGGAATGAAACTGTGCCTCTTTGCGGTTCATGGTGGCGCCCAGCATGGTGGAGAGGGCTTCGATCATGCCGCTCACTTTATAATTGCCATTCAGCCTTGCCTCCCAGTTGATGATCTCCAGCGTGTTGTTCAGAAAATGGGGATTGATCTGCGATTGCAGGGCCATGATCTTGGCATCCCGCAGGGCAATCTCTTCCAGGTAAATTTTGTCAAACTGGTTTTTAAGCTGCAAGGACATGTGGTTGAAGGAATCCTTCACATGATAAAATTCCCGGTTGTCTTCCCTGTTTTCAATCTGAATACCCAGGTTTCCCTCCCGTACAGCGTCCGCGCCCCGAATCAGGTCTTGCAGGGGCACAGTCACCTTTTTGTGGAAAAACCGCATCATCTGTATGACAAGAGGTATCATGAAGATGAGCAGGAACAGAAAAAGGTACTGCATGGAGTTGGTCTCAGCGTGGATGACTCGATTGTCCAGGCTGACGGAAAGAACCAGTGTGCCGCCATATGTGTTTATTCTGTGGTGAATATAGGAACTGGAGCCGGGATGATGTTCATACGAGGTGTTTGCTTCGCTCAGTTTTGTCTGTATATTATCAGGCAGGCTCTTAGCGGCATTGTTGTCCGTGGCGTTTACCAGTTCGTTATTCCAGTACAGACTGACGCCCGTATAACCCCATATACCAGGGAAACTCTGCATCAGGGATTCTTCATCCAGTTCCAGTGCCAGCACGGCATAGGGTACAAATTTGGGAGTGACCAGATTACGGACCATATACAGCCTTCCCTCCACGGACACCAGTGTTGTACCGGTATCGAGTGTACGGGCCGTTTCAAGGATTGGCTCCTGGGCCCTGGATTGAAAGAATACAACATCCTGATAGCTTCCGCCATTGCTGTTATTCAAGGTATAATAGCAGTTGTCCCTTTCTTTCAGTATCACGAGCTGTGCTGTTTTGCAGTTGTCATTATAAGCATACTGCTGAGTTAAGAAGTTTTCGACTTCTCTCTCAAAAGTGTCCGCATCTTCATTGGCCAGGTAGGTGTTATATAATTTGGAAATAACGCCCATATAGGAAGCGTTTTTGGAGGCGGTCTCGCAGTCTTTTAACTGGATTTGCAGGATGTCCGCGGTTTTTTCCATGGAAGCCGTAATGGTATGCTCCACCTGATGATACAGGTTGCCGGTTATCATCAATATCATCATAAGGATCAGGATAAACAGCGGAAAAAACCACCCGAACAGCAGTCTTCTGACCATACTCCATCGCAGTGATTTCTTTTGTGTGTATTGTTCGTTTTTGATGTCCATATCTTTGCCCTTGTCTGAAATTGGAAGCAGACGCAGGTGCAATGACCTGCGTCCGGATAATGGTTGTGTGATTGATTACTATTTTAAAGATAAGTACTCTTCAAAGAGTTCACAGAATGCGGCGGCCTCACGCGGAACCTTCATCTCACAGAAGATCCGTAAAAGAGGCTCTGTGCCGGAGAACCTGACGGAGATCCAGCCGCCGTCCTTTAAGTATATCTTAAGCCCGTCCAGATAGGAGATTCTGTCAATCTCATAAGGAATCTGCGGCAGTTCCTTGTCTTCCAGGATCTGCTTGTGGATTTCCACCTTGCGCTGCGGGCTGAAACGATAATCCCGCTCTTCCAATGCCATGTCGCCGTATTCTTTGCGGATCGTTTCCATAATCTGTGACAGCGGCATGCCGGTCACCGCGATCATTTCCACCAGGAGGGCAGAGGCGTAGATGCCGTCCTTGCCCTTGATATGGCCTCTGACTGCCATACCGCCGGAGGACTCGCCGCCGATGATGGCGTCTGTGGCGAACATCTTGGCGGAGATGTGTTTGAATCCCACCGGAACCTCATAACAGGATTCGCCAAAACTTTCCGCTACCCGGTCCAGAAGATGGGTGGTACAGATGTTCCTGACGGCTGCGCCGTGCCAGCCTTTGTATTTTACCAGATAATAATACAACAGGACAAGGATGTCATTGGGATGGAGGAAATTGCCCTTATCATCGATGACACCGATCCGGTCTGCATCGCCGTCCGTTGCGATACCCAGGTCGCAGCGTCTGTCGATCACATAGTTTTGCAGGGCACGCAGTGTCTGGGCCGTGGGTGCCGGCAGTTTGCCGCCAAACAGGGTATCATGTCTTTCGTGGATGGTCTCCACCTCGCATCTGGCAGTCATCAGGATGGTCTTCAGGGAAGTCTCGCTGACACCGTACATGGGATCCAGGGCAACCCGCAGGCCGCGCTTTTTGATCTTGCCCATATCTATGGTGTCAATGATGCTGTCCAGATATTCGTTCAGGGGATAAATCTCCTCGATCAGCCCCTGCTCAAGACCTTCCTGATAGGTCAGGTCTTCCACCGGGATGTCCGTCACTTCATTGATATATCTTTCGATATCCGCTGTCTGTGCTTCATCCGCATCCCTGCCGCCGTAGGTAAAGACCTTGATGCCGTTATAAATGGCAGGATTATGGCTTGCTGTAATCATCATACCGTAGTGAAATTCATGCTTCATCACATAAAACATGACCAGGGGTGTGGGCGCTGATTTGTTGATCAGGTAAGCCTTGATGCCTTCTCTGGCAAAGACCTGTGCCGCCCACTGCATTGCTTCTTTGGAGAGGAAGCGTCTGTCATAGCCCAGGACAATGCCCTTGTCGGCCACATTTTCCTCTCTCATTTTATCACAAATGGCTCTGGATAAAATCTGAATATTTTCTCTTGTAAATCCGTCACCGATCACGGCTCTCCAGCCGCCTGTCCCAAATTGTATCATATTTTTCTCCGTTTCTGCGCTGCTTTGCTGCTCCGATCCATGCAGGGATTACAAGTTTGTGGCAGGCAGCACGCAGGCCAAATCTTGTGAAATATTTGTTACTGTTGCAGGATTACGTCAACTGTATGTTCACTGCCTGCCGGCATCACCGGAATCTTATCTGTCAGCTGTCCGTCCACGCGGATTTCGCCTACTCCTTTCATGATGCCCTCCGGATTGCTTACCCGGATGTTGTATCTGGCGCCCCGGAAAATGCGTGTGGCACGAAATTCCTTCCAATCCGCCGGAATACAGGGATCGATCGTGAGACTGTCGTAATCCGGCCGGATACCCAGGATGTATCGGGTGGCGGCAAAGTATGCCCAGCCTCCGGAACCGGTCATGAAAGGGTGTCTTGCCCTGCCGAAAGCACTGTGATCTTTGCCGGCAATGAACTGACAGTAGGAATAGGGTTCTGCTTCCCTGATCTCAATCCTGTCGTTTTGCAGGTAAGGACAGAGTGCATCGTAGAATTTCATGGCCAGATCACCTCTTCCCCTGGTGCAGGCCGCCGCCCATGCCCAGGGATTGGGATGGGAGAACACAGCCCCGTTTTCTTTCAGGCCCGGATATACTCTGGTGACAAAGCCGATGTCGTCATCGGGCACGGTATAAGAAGGTGTGTTTAACAGCAGGCCATAGGGTGTATAGAGATATTCGTCAATGGCTTTCAGCGCCAGATCCGCTTTTTCCTCATCGGCAGCGCCGGAGAGCACTGCCCAGGCATTGGACTCCAGGTGCACCTTCCCTTCCAGGTCTTCCTTGGTGCCTATTTTCCTGCCCTTGGCTGTGATACCCCGGATAAACCATTCGCCGTCCCAGAGTTCCCGGTTGCAGACTTCTTTGACCCGGTCTGCAATCTGCGTATAGTAAGACACATCCTCCGGCCTGTCCAGATGGGAGGCCAGACTGATGAAATGCCGCAGTGCCCAGTAGTGCAGGAAGCTGACCATGGCGCTCTCGCCGCCGCCCAGGTTCAGGCAGTCGTTCCAGTCTGCCCGCAGCCCCTTGCAGATGCCGGTCAGTCCCACCTGTCTGGTGGAAAAGTCCAGAATCCTTTTCAGATGCTCGTAGACGGACTCTGTCTCTTTGCTGCCGGAGAGGAAGGTATCCGCGTAGGGCAGCAGTTTGTCGGCAAAAGCGATATCACCGGTCTCTTTGATGTATTCCACGACAGAACCCACCAGCCAGAGCGCGTCATCGGAGCAGGCGTCTTTCAGGCCGTGGATGATACTGTCTTTGTCAGGCTCCGGAATGACGGTAGGCGATTTGAAAGGCTTTGCCCCGGTATTTTCCACAAACCATTCCGGCTGGAAGAGATGCAGACCGTAACCGTCACTGGTCAGCCCCCGCAGAAGCTGTTCGATGCGCTCCCTGCATTTGTCCGGATTGGAGTGGGGAACCGTCATGGCGTCCTGGGCCGTATCCCGATAACCGAGTCCCACCCGGCCGCCCACTTCGATGAAGGAGGCGAAGCGGGAGAACATGACGTTAATTTCCGACTGGTACAGCGTCCAGGTATTGATCATGGTATTCATGGCGGCGCTTGGTGTCTCAATTTGCAGTTTGGAGAATTTATCTTCCCAGTATTGTCTTAAATCGTCATAGACCTGATCCACCGTCTCCGGGTTCTCGTATTTGGCGCGGATGCGTCTGCCCTCGGCGCGCCGGCCTTCTCCCAGCATAAAGATGATCCTTGCCTCATCGCCTGGCTGCAATGTCAGATCTTTTTGCAGACTGCCGCAGTGATTGCCGCCCTTTTCATAAGAAGAGGAGCATCTGCCGCTTGAGACAGCCGCCGGGTTGGTTTCGGTATTGTAGGTGCCGATGAAGCGGTCACGCATACAGTCGAACCCGTCAGGCGCCATATTCATGGTAAAATACTGATATCCTTCTTCCTCATAGAACAGATCTTCCTCAATGATACCGTCCTCATAAGAGGAACCGGCACAGTAGAGACTCATCTGATAATTCTGATTGTCGATCATAATGTGGTGGAAGGAAAATTCCAGGTAGGAGAATACGCTTAACTGTCTGGGTGCATCTCCCGTGTTTTTAATTTTCACATCCCAGAGCTGTACGGCTTCCCCTCTGGGGATGACCATGGTCTGGGAGGCGCGGATATCTTGATACTCACATTCGTACACGGTGTAGGACATGCCGTGGCGGCAGCTGTATCTGGCAGCGTCAAGCGGCTTGCCCACGGGCTGCCAGGAAACAGACCAGTAATCATTTCTGTCGTTATCTCTAATGTAAACGTAAAAACCTGGTCTGTCCATAGGTACAGCGTTACCCCTGAAACGGCTGATCCGATGGTACTCCGGTGTCTTGTAGAACAGATAACCGCCGGCCGTGTGATTGATGACTGCCGCCATATCCTCCACGCCCAGATAGTTCGTCCACGAGCAGGGCAGGTCAACCCTGTCGATCACGTATTCCCTGTTTTGGTCATCAAAATGTCCATATTTCATAGTTATCCCCCCATTTCGAAGCGGTTGCCCGCTCCTGGTGTTGTTTTTTACGTCCCTTGGTTATATTATAAAGAAAAGGCAGGCATCTGGGAATGGATGAGGATGTGATAATTTGCCGATTTTTGTTAAGCGGCGTGCAAATTGGCAGGGAACTTTGGGAACTGTGGCTTGTGGGGGATGAAAGTGGTGGGTAGAGGAAAGAGAATCATAAGCGTTTTTGGAGTGGTTTTCCTGTTGGGTGTCTGTATGGCGGTAGGTATCCGAAGCGGTTCGGCAGAGATACAGGAGACAGGATATACAGCTAAGCAGGATGTTTCAAGGGAAATGTCTGCCAGACAGGATGCTGAGACAGATGAGCAAGACATGGCAGATATGACAAAGGAGAGTAGTCCGGCGGCAGATCCGGCAGAGGAAAATGCGGATGGAGAAGAAGAGCGGGAACAGGCGGTTGTGAAACATGAAGACTCGGACTCGCCAATAGGGGTAGGGGTATCCAAACCTCTGGTGATGTCAGGCGGCCTGGTGGGTGAATTGAGTTATCGCTGGCCGGACCAGTGCATCATGGTGGATGACAGGACCGTACTGATTACCGGAGATTGCTTTTATCTTGACGGTTTACGGAGACAGAAGATGTTCTTTCTTGCCAAAGCGCCTTATTTTACCTTGCAGGAGGTGTACCGTCACGATTATCAAGAGGTGCCCGAAGTCGTGGAAAATTATGCGGACAGATATGATTGTGTCAATGAGCGGATGGCATGTCCGATTCTGCTGCCGGATGGTTATGTCTATGAGGCGGATGGCAGGTTGTATCATTTGTCAAAGGATTTCCAGACACGGGACGAGATCTGTAATATCAGGGAGATCATGGGGGATTTGTACCAATTATATTATAAAGGAGCGTACGAAAATGCCTGTGATATCACCACGGACTTGAAAAAAGTGCTGGCGTGTACGAATGAAGGACTCTATGAATATGATCTGGAGAGCGGGGAGGCGAAGCTTCTTGAGACGGCTTCGTTTAAGCCTCATCCACCTCTGGCGGAAGGAGATTGTGGCTGTGCAACACCGGAAAATGATTTTATCGGTCCCATGCGGGCGGAATATGCACCTGATGAGCAGGGATATGTGTTTGAGACAGTGGATGCTTCGGAGGATGTGTGGGGAAGAATTACAGGCTTCGTATTGAGAAACAGGGATGGCGAGACACTGTATCAAAAACAGATTGACGAATACTATGGGGATTTTAGATGGCTGGAGACGCAGGAAGAGGATTATCTGGCCGTGTTCTATGAGGAGAAGGAAGCGACCTGGATGGACCTGGTGGAGGCAGATACCGGGAATAGCAGGACCTATAGAGTGCCGGATGGGATTTTTACCGGAGACGATGACGCAGGGGCTGTTGCCCTGCTAAATGAAAATGAACTGCTTTATTCCGGTTATGATTGGGAGACGGAGTCTTTTTGCCATGGCATATACCGGTTGCAGGAAGGAAAACGGGTAATGTCAAGACAGTCGGAAAGCGAGTCTGACTGGAAAGTAAAAGTATTTGCAGAGGGCAGTTATTTTCAGAGCATTGTGAAGTATCTGGAGCCGGAACCTGACGGGAACTGATGAAAAGAAGAGTGGCCTGCGGCGGCATAACTGCAAAAACCAAAATTGTAAAATCTTTAATTACATGCATATAATTTCCTGCTTTACAAATAATAGTAAAAACGCAGAGATAAAAGAAAATGCGAAACTACACTACGATTATGATTGGCAGATGGAGGTTATATGATATGAAAGCAACTGGTATAGTCAGACGAATAGATGATCTGGGACGTATTGTGATTCCGAAGGAGATCCGCAGGACACTCCGCATCAGGGAATCAGACCCGCTGGAAATTTTTACCGACAGGGAAGGGGAGATCATTCTCAAGAAATATTCTCCCATAGGAGAGATGGGCACCTTCGCAAAACAGTATGCGGAGAGTATGGCGCAGGTGTCGGGACATATTGCGATGATCTCTGACAGGGATCAGTTCATCGCGGTATCCGGCGGCATGAAGAATCTGCTGGGAAAGTCCATCAGCAGGGAACTGGAGGAAAAGATCAATCATCGGGAAAGCCTGGTGGCGGCCAGGGGCGACCGGAATTTTATCCAAGTCAGCACCGATGCGGATGAGTTTCAGCACGAGGCCATCAGTCCCATCATCTGTGAAGGAGATGTGATCGGTTCGGTGATTCTCCTGGAGATGGATCATAAATCCAAGATGGGCGAGGTGGAACAGAAGCTGATCCAGTCAGCGGCAGGATTTCTGGGAAGGCAGATGGAACAGTGAGAGATGAATGAATATGCGGAGAGCCGGAGGAGTTGGGGCTCTCCGTTTTCTCTTTTTGAATGTTTAGTAAATTAAATATATATATAAATATATTTATTGTAATAAATATATGATATACTTAAGTGGTAGAAAGGATGTGAAAAATTTGAAGATATCTTATAACAAACTGTTTGAGATTTTGGAACAAAGGAATATTACAAAAACAGAGTTAAGAGAAAATATAGGAATTTCTACTGCTACCCTTGCGAAATTATCAAAAGATGAACCGATAGCGATGAAAGTGATTGGGGATATTTGTAATTTTTTAAACTGTCAACCAGGAGATATTATGGAGATGGAAAAGGAAGTTGATAAAACTACATTACTATATCGAATGCGGGAAGAGAAACAGATTAAATTAAAGGGTGGGATTTATCACCAGACACAAGTGAAACTTGCATATAATTCTAATCATATGGAGGGGAGCAAACTCACAGAGGATCAGACAAGATATATTTATGAAACGAATACGATCGGATTAGAAAAAGAACCGGTTAATATAGATGATATTATAGAAACAGTAAATCATTTTCAGTGCTTTGATTATATTTTAGACTGTGCAGAAAATGTATTATCTGAAAACATAATTAAAAAAATTCATCAGATATTAAAATCAAATACATCGGATAGCCGTTTGGAATGGTTTCGTGTTGGAGATTATAAGCAACGCCCTAATATGGTTGGTGATTCAAAAACTACTCCGCCTGGTAATGTGAAAAAGGAGATGCAGCGATTATTATTTGAATATCAACAGAAGGAAACGATTGCTTTTGAGGACATTGTAGAATTTCATTATTATTTTGAAAAAATACATCCGTTTCAGGATGGCAATGGCAGGGTAGGGCGTTTGATAGTATTTAAAGAATGTTTGAAACATAATATAATCCCATTTATTGTGGATGAACGGTATAAACTTTATTATTACAGAGGATTAAAAGAGTTTGAGAATGAGCGGGGATATTTGATAGATACTTGTTTATCTGCACAGGATAAGTATGGTGAATTATTGAAATACTTTGTAGAAGATGCAAATACTTCCACTTAGATAACAGATGGAGCAGTGAGAGATGAATGAATATGCGGAGAGCCGAAGGAGTTGGGGTGGCTCCTTCCCTGCAGATCCGCCCTTTCCTTTTTAGGGAACGGAGAACGCGCTCTACAGATGGTTTTGAGAAACCGACCTGGGAACTGATTTTGGCGGCAGACAGGCTGGGATTTTTCGATATGACTTGCAGTACAAGCATTTCGTTCTGTGTGAGGCTTTCATCATTACCATCAGGATTACCATCATTACCATCAGTTTCCATCTGGAGGGTAAGAGTGACACGGTCGGGATTTACCGTTTCAACAAAAGAGGGTTTCACAAACCCATTCTCATCCCAGACATGGTATACATCGCAAATGCCTGTTCCGGAACGTTCAGTATCATCTATTCGCAGTAGGTTGGAATCCAGATGGAATGGTCTTTTCACATCAGCAGTCAGGCGGTCGATGACTTGAAAGTAAAAGTCGAAGATATTGCCGCTCCAGGTGCCATCGCCGGAACAGACACGGTCAGACCATCGTGTATCGCCGGAAAGGCGTTCCCTGTAATCCAGAAAGTAATTCGGCAGTTCATCTGTAATCGTAATAAAATCACCAAAAAAATCAGTCCGCCAAGGGTTGGATGGCTCCTGCCGTCATTCTGGCTTTTCCGCAGTTTCCGGAATCAGCCAAGTGTTCCCGGTTTTCTGTGTTGAAAGAAATCTCATGCTCTTTCTCCTCCTTCGTATGGTTATGTTATATTCACTCAGATATAAATAATATCAAGATGATTCTCATTTTAATAGTTATGTAAACTAAAATATGCAAAGTATACCACAAAAAAGACAATCTGTACCAATCCAATAGCAAAAACGAGGTTATTCACGTACAATAAACTCACTTCAATACAAATAATATAAATTTAAGAAAAACGGAGTTGACAGAAAATGAAGCGAAAGGATACAATGGTTAGCCAAGCCAAGCCAAGCCAAGCCAAGCCAAGCCAAGCCAAGCCAAGCCAAGCCAAGCCTTAGGCGATCTGAGCTCCTTTGCGCCTTTTTTTGCTGTCCGCTCTATAGACTGTTATCACGATTATATAGCCGTTATCTTTACGGAACTGCGTGTTCCCGTGAAGATAGCGGCTTTTTGCGTGCATGGAAGCACTGAGCAACATGCGAACCGAGTCTGCTTATGCGCATAAGCAGAGTCAGAAAGCGGCAGAGGCAGGATGCGTGCCTGCAGGAGGGTGAGAAATGTTCTATCGGATCGCAATACTGGATGATGACGCGGACGCCCTGCGCAGGATAGAAGAAATGCTCTCCGCTTACAGCGCGGCGCGCCCGGCATATGAACTGGAAACCGTCTGCTTTACACAGACCGGCGCGTTTATGGAAAGCGTATACCAGACAGGAAGTGACGGCTGGTGGACATTTGACATCCTGCTCATGGACATCTATCTGCCGGACGGAAACGGTATGGACTGTGCCCAGACGCTGCGGGAGAACGGCTACGAGGGAATCATCATCTTCCAGTCCTCATCGGCGGAACACGCGGTGGAGGCATATCAGGTGGATGCCAAGCAGTATCTCCTCAAACCCGTTTCGCAGGAGCGGTTCTTTGCGGCAATGGACAGGGCGGCGGAGGAACTGGAAAAGTGCCGGAAAAAGCGCGGCGCACAGGAGACAGCGGAACCGGGTGTCCAGCCTGCCGGGGACAGTGTGCCGGATCAGGCACATACATACGGACATTCGTTTCGGTTTTTGATAGACACTTTACGGACAAAATGGAACAGCCGCAAAAACGGATAGGCGGTTTATGGGAGGAGAGATTGAAAAATAAGTCTGATGACCTTATTTTTCAATCGGCAATTTGAGTCGGAGTCTCAAATGTGCCTTGATCGCAGATGAGAAATCGCCTTCGCGAATTTCTCATCGCGTGTCATCGCAGTAAACTGCTCTGACAAGGAGGTAAATGAGATGGATGAACAACGTGCATGGTTGAAAGCGAGAAGAAAAAGGCGTCTGCGCATACTGGCGGTGATGCTCAGTTTTTGCGTGCTGTTTCACACCTACCCGGATATTCTGGCGACTCTTTCCGTCCTTGCGGCGGTGGAATCGGTACAGCCCGAAGTGCGGCATATCACCGGTTTTACCGCGCTGTCTGAGGAGATTAGAGAGCAGACTGTCCCGTTGGGGACTCTGCTTTCAGAACTGACGCTCCCCGACACGCTGGAGGCGGTCGTGACAGAGCAGTTATCGGAAGATACAGAAGATAAAACGGACGATGGTGGCAAAGAGGATGCCGGGGAAAATGGCAGCGGCGAGGATTCCGAAGAAAATGACGGCGAAGAGCCGGACGGCACGGAGGATGAGGACGGCGGCACCGGGGAGACGGAAGAAGGCGAGCCGTCCGATTCAGAGCAGGACGACACGGAAACAGGCGGTGAGACCGGGGATAAGGATGCAGAGACCGGGGACGGACAGGACGAACAGCCGGAGGACGGGGAATCGGAGGAGACAGACGGGACAACCGAGACAGAAAACGGGGACGAAGGCGACAGCGAAACGGAGGAAAACAGCGAAGGGGAAAGTGCGCCCGCAGAGGAACAGGGCGGGAGTGAGAACGGGCAGGAAAATGCACCCTCTGAGGAACAGCCGGAAAGCGCATCCGCACAGGAAACCCATACCGTCACCATGCCGGAATATTTGTCGGAGAATGTGGTTTCTGTGCAGACCTTAGAGAACACACAGACTGAAAAGCAGGAAGAAACCGTTACGATAGACGGCGTGACATGGCAGTCTGAGCCGGAGTATGACGAAAATACAGAGGGAACTTATATATTTACTGCTATTCTGCCCGATGGCTATGCGTTGGCAGAGGGTGTCAGTCTGCCCCAAATTACGGTAACGGTAGAGAATGGTATAGACGCTGTTATACAGATATTACGCGACAGGATAGCAGCATTGCCGGATGCGGAGGAATATCTTGCCTTAGAGCCGGATGAAGAAGATGAGGATGCCTATGCGGAATGGGAAGAAAAACTGTATGCGTATGCCGAGGAAGCGCTTGCCATTTGGGAGGAATATGAGGCACTGACAGGGGAGCAGCAGGCGCAAATATCAGAAGAAGAACTGGCAAAACTAGAGGCGTGGTTGGAGATTGCGGAAACGCTTTCGGATAATAATGCGGTTATGCTGGCGGATTATAGTGAACATCATGGGGATGATGATTGGACAGCGCTTTCTGCGGATACGACAGAGGAGTCTACATTATCAGGTGGAAAGTATTACTTATCTGACAACGATGGCGATAAAAACATAGCAATGGGAACAATTAGCATTGATGGTGATGTGACTTTATGCTTGAACGGTCAGACATTGACACATTCAGGCGATACAAGGAGTGTAATTGTAGTGAACAGCGGCACATTTACCCTTTGTGATTGCGAAAATGATACTGGCTGTATTACGGGAGGAAAAGGGGAATTAGAGGGTAACTCATTATATGGCGGTGGAATTTATGTATGTAAAGGTGCTCAGCTTATTATGCGTGGGGGAACAATCCGTGGAAACACAGCAAAATACGGAGGTGGCATTTCTATAGGTGGTGATAATAATAATGCAGGCACTTATTTTACTATGAGTGGAGGAGTAATTGAAGATAATACTGCAAGTAGTCATGGGGGTGGTATTTTTTGTGGCGGAATCGGTGAAATGACAATAACAAACGGAGTTATTAGGAATAATACTGCTAGCAGTAGGGGTGCTGGTATATTTGCAGGAACTACAGCAACTGTGAATCTACTAGCAAATGGCGAGACGGATAAGGTGTCCATATGTGGAAATAAAATAGTGGGAAGTAATGGTAATGGAGGAGGATATACAGACTTTCAAAAAGCTATATTGAAAATAGAAGGTAATGTAAACATTACTGGGAATAAAAGAGATCAAGATGAAAATAATATTGCTCTGTTGAATGGGCGAGTTATTCTGCTTACTGATGAATTAACAGGTTCTTTTGGCGTAACGACATGGAATGCACCGTATAGTGAGAATAATACAGATGTTAATAGTCCATATAAAACCACGGTACAAGGCACTGATGGTTATATAGTCTCTCCACAAGACTTAGCTCGTATTAACAGTGATGATACACAGTATTCTGTTTTGATGATAGAAGGCAATATCGTGGGTGCTGCTAATGGCGAAACGGGTAAAGTCCTTGTGCTTGGAAATAAAGATACAGGAAACCTTTCGGGCATGGATTTGTCCATAAAGGACGGTTCCAGCGGAGAGGAAATCAAATTAAGCCCCAATTTTGCAGAAACAACTTATGAATACGCAGTCACAGTGCCTAATAGCGTCAAAGCAGTAAGTATAGTGGCAACGCCTAAAAATGCTGATGCAGCTGTGGCGATGACGATCCAAAATGCTGACAATGCAACCGATACAACCGTACAGGCAGACAATATACTGCTTGCAGAAGGGGAAAATACGATTAAGGTTAATGTGACAGAAGGCGATGCCTCAAAGGTTTATATTGTCACTATCACAAGAGAGGCTCCGGCAGGTAATCCCGTCACCATAACCGCCTACAAGGACGGCGCGGAGTGGAAGGATAGTGTGCCAGTATTCAAGCTGATTTCCGATAATGGCTCAAATTTTGTCACAGACCTCGCGGCAGTACCCGATGGCACCTATAGTATTTATTATGACTATGACGGAGCTACGAATATTGACACGGGCAAGACAGTAAATGTTAACGGCGCGCCGCCAGACGACATCAGAGTGGATTACTTTACGGTCACATTCTATGACGAGGGTAAGGTACTGACATCTCCGGCACAGCAGATCGTCTTAGAGGGTGCTGCGGCATCTGCCCCGGCAACTAATCCCACAAAGACAGGCTACACCTTTAGCAAGTGGGTAACGATAGACGGCGGCAGTATGGGATATGACTTTGCTAATGAGACAGTCACGGGAACAACTTCGATTTATGCGAGCTGGACGTCCGACACATATACGATTACATATAAACTGACAGGAGGCACGCTTCCGGCAGGGAAAACCAATCCTACGACTTATACCATAGAGACGGCGGAATTTACCCTGCAGAACCCAGAACGCACCGGCTATACCTTTACCGGATGGAGCGGTACGGGACTGACTGCTAATACAACAACCGTTACAATATCAAAAGGAAGCACCGGAGACAGAGAATATACCGCCAACTGGGAAGCAGAGACCTATACCGTAACGCTGAACGGCAAAGGTGACAGCGGAAGCGACCTTATCGGGTATACCTATGGCACAGGGGCAACCCTGCCTATAGACTGGACGAAAACAGGGTATTCCTTTGCGGGCTGGTACGATAATAAGGATTGCACGGGAACTCCTGTAACAGAAATTTCAGCCACGGACACCGGGAATAAAACATTCTGGGCGAAGTGGACGCCCCAGACCTATCAGGTGACATTTGAATACCACGGTGCAGACGGCGGAGATAGCACCGCAAGTAAAAATGTGACCTACGACAGTAAATATGGCACCCTTCCAGTACCGTCCAGAACCGGCTATACCTTTAAGGGCTGGTACACTGCGGAAGCAGAGGGGCAGGGCACTGAGGTCAACGCGGAAACCACTGTAACAACGGCGTCTGCCCATACCCTTCATGCCCGCTGGAAAGACGAAACCGCACCCAATAAGCCCATATTGCAGGATAACGTGACCCTGCCCACGGACTGGACAAATGCACAGGATAAAATCCCGTTGAAACTGTATGACGGCGTAGGCGTGGCCGAACTGTGGGTAAGCGTTGACGGAAAAGACTATATAAAAGTAGACGGTTTCTCAGGCAACACAGGCAGTATGGCGTATGATTATACCCCTGTTCTGGAGGGAGAGCGTGAGCCGGGGAAGGGACACACTTATCAGTTCAAGGCAAAAGACGCGGCAGGCAACACTTCCGCCGAGAGCGACCTGTTTACAGTAAAACTGGATAAGACCAAACCCGTGATTGGCACACTTACCTATGAGAATGCGGTGCATCTGAACCTCTGGCACTGGATCATCGGTAAAAAGAGCATGGTCGTTCATGTGCCAGTTACGGACACAGGCAGCGGCGTGACGCAGATCAGCTACAAACAGACGTCCAGAAAGGCGGACGGCACCCTTGACAGTACCAGCGCGGAGGAAAAGAAGGTGGAGGTCAAGGATGGCGAGGCGAAGATTACCTTTGATAAGGATTTCCACGGGATCATCACCATTAACTGTACCGACAAGGCGGGCAATGCCGCCGACAGCGTGACCATCGGCACGGAAGGCGAGGGCGGCGTGATCGTGGAAGATACCCCGCCAGTTATTACCACAAATGCCAGGACAGACTATTACGATACCCCCACGGACATCCAGATGACGGTAAAGGACGACCCGGAAAATGCCATCTCAGCGGGAATTGCCGCCATCACCTATAAAGTCGGGGAGGACGGAGAGGAACAGCCTGTCACCGTTGGTACAAACGCATTACAGACGGAAATTACTTTTACCATCCCTGCGTCAGAAATACCTACGGGAATTACGGAGATCACGGTCACTGCCACGGATAATGCGGGAAATGGGGGAAATGAGGCATCAAAGACTTTCACCGTAAAAGTCAAGGGGCCGGAGAAACAGCCTGCGGCAGAGATTGATTACCGGCAGGAAAAGCTGGCAAAACTTGTGCCCGGCGGAAAATACACCATAGACGGCACCGAGTATACAGCGGACACGGACGGCTGTATCCCGATCAAGGAGGGCTGGTTAGGAACCACTCTAAGTATCATCAAAAAGGGCAACGGTAGTGAGACTACCGACAGCACGGCACAAAGCCTTTCTGTTCCGGCAAGACCCACAGCGCCCGGTGCACCGGAATTGAGTGCCCGCACGGACAACAGCATTACCCTTAAGACTATCATTGGCGCACAGTACCGCCTCGCAGACGGGACGGAGAACTGGCAGGACAGCACCGCTTTTACCGGACTTGTCCAAAAGACCATTTATAAATTCAAGGCATACTACCCGGCGACAGATACCAGCTTTGCTTCACCGGAAAGTGGGGAGGCGCAGATTGCAACCATGCCCACCGCGCCCACAAAAGAGAAACTGCAAATCGGCTACATAGCGGAGACCATTACGCTGACGGACGGCATCGAGGCATTTACCGATGCTGGCGGTCAGACTCCCGTAACCGGAACTGATGTGACCACCTACATGGGGCAGACCTTATATATCCGCTATCCCGCAAAGGGCATCATCCCGGCGAGCCTGACCACGGCAGTAACCATCCCGCCACGTCCGGCGAAACCCACGCCCGGAAAGACGGATGCGTCCTACCCTACAGCCACGGACGGCGCCATCATAGGATTGATTTCTGGCACAACCTACGAATACCGGGTAAAGAACACAGACGGCAGTTTTGGCGCATGGAAAGACGCTACACCAAGCGGCACAAAGATAGAGAACCTTCCCGCAGGGGAGTACGAAATACGCGTCAAGGCGGTGGAGACGTCAGGAAGCGTCAGTTTCCGCAGCGAAGCCGCAGTCGTCACCGTTGGTGCGAAACCTGGCATAAAAATAACTTTTATGGCGAACGGAGAGGAATATACAGTCCGTTATACAAAAAGCGGCGGAACTTTGACGGAGATTCCACCCGTACCGCCTAAAAATAATGCGGGAGACCAGACCTATACGAGGGAGTGGTGCAGTGACGAACAGGGGACAACACCCGCCGTATTCACGAATGTTGCCGCGGACATGACCGTTTATGCGGTCTACACTACAGCCTACACTGTCACCCTGCAGGGCGGCACGGGCTATACCCTGTCGGCGGGAACAGGCAGCCAAAGTCCGGTGAAAGAGGGTGGCAGCTTTACCTTCCGTTTTACATTAAGTAACGGATATCAAAGGACGAACAGCTTTGCGGCCAAAGTAAACGGCAGCACAGTGGAACTGACAGCGCAGGAACCTTACACCTATACAATCAGTGATATCAGAGAGAATAAGGTCGTCACTGTGGAGGGTGTGGCCAAGAAACCCGGCGGGAAACCGTCAGGCTCCGGTGGGCACAAAGAAGACGGCTCGAAACCGGATCCGGAAGAATCGGCACCCAAGCCGGAGGACCAGGTTCCGGATAACCCGGCGCCCAAGCCGGAGAACCAGGTCCCGGATAACCCGGCACCAAAACCGTCCGTGACCCCGTCCGCAAAACCCACACCGCCAGACCCGGAACCCGGTGACACGCTTCCAGCGGAAAAACAGCCGGAAAGCAGGCCCGGAACCGCGCCTAAGAACGAAGAAGCAGCCGCGCCGGAAGAAACCACGGAGCCGGAGGAACCCGGCACGGACAGCGCAGATGCGGGAACACTCGAGCCGGACGGCACAGAGACAGAGACGGCGGACAGTACAGGTTCCGGACAGCCCAAAGGCACACCGGCACAACAGGAGGAAGTAAAACTCGGAAACGGCACGGTCATCGTGACCGTGGTATGCGAGGAAGAAAAATGTACCGCGGTTGTGGCGGATACCGAAGCGGTCGTAAAGGCGGTACTGACGCCCGACCAGCAGGCAATTGTAAACGGCGGCGAGACCATTGAGATTCGGATAGACGTGACCGATATCTCCGAGAAAGTACCCGCCCAGGACAAGGAAGTGATCGAGAGCGGCATCGAGGCATACAGCGAAGAAGTACCCGGACTCGTACTTGGTATGTACGTTGACATCTCCATGTTCATCAAGATCGGAGCCGGAGACTGGAACGCCATCACCGAAACGGATGAACCCATAGAGGTAGTGATCAACATTCCCGAAAAGCTGCAAAGTGACGGCAGGGAGTATTACATTATCCGCGCCCATAACGGGGAATATACCTTTATGAACGACATAGACGATACGCCAGAGACCATCACCATCAGCACGGAACTGTTTTCCAGCTATGCCATCGCCTACGTGGAGATGGACGGCACGGACACAGACGCAAAGTGCGGACTCTGCCACATCTGCCCGACTTTCTTAGGGATTTGTTACTTTATCTGGCTGGCGATTATCTTAGTGGTGATAGTTATGATTATACTGGTGGTATTGCGCAGGAAGAAAAAGGAGGAGATGGAAGGGCAGAAATAAAGATTAAACAATGGCTATCCCCTATTGCGAGTAGGGGATAGCCATTGTTCCGTCCGCAAGATCTTTTGCCACAAACGGGAAAAAATAAAACGGGATGGTTAAAAGCTTATGCTCAGCATTATAGCCATAATTATTTTTTGAGACTTTAATGGCATATTCAAATTTGTTATGGTCTGCAAATTTTTGAAGGGAATTTAGGGCTCCTCTGCCTTTCTTTACATCGATAGGATATAATTTATTATCGGACTCGATGATAAATTCAAGTTCGGAGGAGGATCTTCCTTTCCAGTAGAATAGTTTGTGATTTTTGGCAGTCAATTCACTCGCGATAAAGTTCTCAAAGAAAATGCCTGACAGTGTATTTTCTCTCTCTGTCGAAATAAAGGAGGCCGCATTGATACCGCTTTGGTAGGAGAACATACCAATATCACATAGAAATAGACGGAAACTGCTTTCATGATCCGGCATAAGAGGCAGTGTAATATGCTCTTTTAACTGGAAAGACTGATTGATAATATGCGCCATGGTTAACCATTGGATGGACGTGAAAAAGTTTCTCGTCTTACTTTTATCTTCGATCAGTCCGGGAGAGAAGTTTTTGGATTCTCTGTTAAGTTCCTTGTAAATATTGGTAAATAAAGCGCGGGAACGCAGTACGGCTTCGCGGCTTGTCTGATACAAGTCCATGTCTGCAAGGTAATTATCATACAAAACTTCTAGGATTTCCCGGGATTCCAAAAGGTCTCCGGTTTCGATGTAAATGCTGACTGCTTCGGGCATTCCACCTACAAGCAGATATTTATAGACCTGATCCATTGCCAGATTATGGATTCCCGTATCAAGCGGGGTTCTGCTTTCATATGCCTTTTTTACTGTTTCATACAATGTGCTATTACTATTTATTAAAAATTCATCGAAAGTCATGGGATAAATGGTTATCTGATTGAATTTTCCCACAGGGAAGAGAAATTTATCATGCTCTCCGTTGCCTCGTTTCTGTGTTTCGCGCTGAATTTTAATCCGTACCATGGATCCGGTCGCGATAACAGGGATTTGTTGAAAATCCTGGCAGAAATATTTTAGGGAAGATATAATATTGGGACACTCCTGTGCTTCGTCAAATACCAGCAGTGTGTTTTCTGTAATATGTCTGCCTTTGAGCAGAGATATATATTCAATGATTTTGGCGGCGTTTGCAGTTTTTGAACAGAAATCTCTTATTTCATCTTCAATTTTAAAATCAATGTAGATATAATTGTTTTTATAATAAGATTCGGCAAAAATATCTTTAACAAGGTAGGTTTTCCCGACCTGTCTTGCACCCCATATAATTAATGGTTTTCTGCGTTTGCTGTTATTCCATTCAATTAGTTTTTGTGTTGCGTTTCGCTCCATAACCAAACCTCCCAGAATTAGTATATCCTTTTTGAATTTGCCAGATTCTATATGGGTTATGGAAATTGTATCATAACTTGCACCATTTACCAAGTTATTTTTGATATTAATTGCACTATTTACCAAGTTATTTTTGATATTAATTGCACCATTTACCGAGTTATTTTTGGTATTAATTGCACCTTTAAACCCTTTCCTATTTCCGCAAAAGGGTGTATGATTAACAAAAGTAAATTCCTTATAAAAACCATAATAGAAAACACCATACCCGGTGATGGAGGAAAAACCATGGACAGACAGAATCTGACACTGCTTACCGACCTGTATGAACTTACGATGATGCAGGGATATTTTAAGAATAAGGATCAGAATGAGACCGTTATTTTTGACGCCTTTTACCGCAACAATCCCTGTGATGGCGGATTTGCCATTGCGGCGGGCTTAGAGCAGCTGATTCAGTACATTAAGGAACTGCATTTTGACAAGGAAGATATTGCCTATCTGGCAAGCCTCGGTATTTTTGACCGGGATTTCCTGGAGTATCTGGAGAGTTTCCGGTTCACGGGGGACATTTATGCGATTCCGGAAGGAACGGTGGTATTTCCCAGGGAGCCGCTGGTAAAGGTGATCGCGCCGATCATGCAGGCACAGTTGGTGGAGACAGCTATTTTGAATATCGTCAATCATCAGAGCCTGATCGCTACGAAGGCGGCCAGGGTCTGTTATGCGGCGCAGGGTGACGGGATCATGGAGTTTGGTCTGCGCCGGGCCCAGGGGCCGGATGCAGGGACATACGGCGCGCGGGCGGCGGTGATTGGCGGATGCGTGGGCACTTCGAATGTGCTCTGCGGGCAGCTTTTTGATGTGCCGGTGAAGGGAACCCATGCCCACAGCTGGATCATGAGTTTCCCGGATGAGTATACGGCTTTTAAGACGTATGCGGACATGTATCCTTCGGCCTGCATTTTGTTGGTGGATACGTATGATACTTTAAAATCTGGTGTGCCTAATGCGATTCGTGTTTTCAAAGAGATGAGAGAGGCCGGTGTGCCGCTTACCTTTTATGGAATCCGGCTGGACAGCGGGGATCTGGCTTATCTGTCCAAAAAGGCACGGAAGATGCTGGATGAGGCCGGCTTCCCGGATGCAGTGATCTCTGCATCGAACGATCTGGACGAGTTCCTGATTCAGAGTCTGAAGGACCAGGGTGCCAAGATTACATCCTGGGGTGTGGGTACGCATCTGATCACGTCCAAGGACTGCCCGTCCTTCGGCGGTGTGTACAAGCTGGCGGCGATCATGGGCAAGGACGGCAAGTTTATTCCGAAGATCAAGCTTTCGGAAAATTCGGAGAAAGTGACGAATCCCGGCAATAAGACGGTGTACCGTGTTTATGATAAGGAGAGCGGGAAGATCAAGGCGGATCTGATCTGTCTGGTGGATGAGGTGTTTGACGAGAATGAGTCCCTTCTTTTGTTTGATCCCATGGAACCCTGGAAGAAGACCAGGCTTTCGCCTGGCAGCTATCAGCTGAGAGATTTGATGGTGCAGGTGTTCAAGGGGGGAGAGTGCTGTTATACTTCCCCGAAGGTCATGGATATCCGGGAGTACTGTAAGAAAGAGCAGGAGACGCTCTGGGACGAGACGAGGCGTCTGGTGAATCCGCATAAGGTGTATGTGGATTTGTCCAGCCGGCTTTATGATATCAAGATACAGTTACTTGACCAAATGAGTCAATCCTAAAAGCTGGCTTATGGGATCTGCCGGAGGAGGTTCGCTTTGCGGACGGTAAAGTAACTGTAAAGTAATTGTAAATGTAGCTGTAACTGTGAATGTAAATGTAATTGTGAAGGTAACTGTAAATATAACCAGGGGTATGGTGAATGAGCAGGGGTAGATTTAGAACCACATTGGCGCTGCCTGTAATGCTGGCCTGTTGTCTGTTGTTGTCCGGTACCGTGCAGGCCGCGCCGACAGAGGCGGAAGACGGGGCTGTGCTTGCGGAATATGAGGCATACTATGACCGCCTGATGTCCATAGAAGACCGGAGCGGGATAGCGGATGGTGGTTTTCGGGTGGTAGAAGACCAGATTTTTGCTTTGGATCCGGATGATGAGAACAGTATCCTGATGGTGCCGGCTTTTGACGAGCAGTACAACCGGCTGGCGGTGTTTGTGGTGGATGTGGAGGGACAGATTCTCTACCGGACGGAACAGCTGGAAACCAATTACTGTGTCAAAGGACGTATGAGGCAGCCGATACAGTCCATTGCGGCAGTGTCTTTTCAGGATTTGAACCGGGACGGCAGGATAGACATCATCCTCATCACTTCCTGTGTCAATGAGAGCGGGAGGTATGCGGGTAAGACTTATAAAGTTGGGGATGTGCTTTTTCAGAACAGGGCAGGGGACGGTTTTTACAGGGATTATCGGATTTCGGATAAGATCAACCGCTTTGGCATGAATAAAAGTGCGGAGACCATCGCGGCTTTTGTCAGGGATGGAAATTCCACGGAATTTCTGTACACGGCATCTACGCTGCGGGAATTGCAGAGGAATAACTTCCGCATCATTCCGGAACAGTGTTATTTCAGGACTTTTGGCAAGCTGGGCAGATTACAGGTAACGCCGGGGACATACCGGATTGCGGACTATGACGTTTTTATGATCTATCTGGTGAACGAGCAGGGAGATATTGTATCCATCTTGCAGCCCATGGGGGAGTATGACAATCTCTATGCACTCAAGGGAGTTACCTGTCGGGATATCGATGGAGATGGGCTGAAAGATATCGTGATCCTGGCCAGGTACAGTTATGAGGGAGAAAGCGGGATATTGCTCATTGAGAGCGATTACCGGATTTATTATCAGCGGACCGGCGGGTTTGTGCCGGATACGGAGATTGGGGATACGTATCGCTGTAGTGATGAGGATACGATGGAGATACTGGTAGAGAAAGCACGGGCTTATTGGGGGTGGCAGTCCACTAATGATTAAGATTCTGATTGTAGATGATGAAAAACCGATCTGTGATTTAATAGATTTAAATCTCTCTTCCGCAGGGTATCACTGTACGGCGGTGCAGGACGGCCTGCTGGCGATCGATCTGATCGAGAAAGAAGAGTTTGATCTGGTGCTCCTGGATATCATGCTGCCGGGAGCGGATGGTTATGATGTGATGGAGTACATACGGCCGCTGGGGATTCCGGTGATCTTTATCACCGCCAAGCATGAAGTCAAGCAGCGGGTTAAGGGTTTAAAACTGGGCGCTGACGATTATCTGGTAAAGCCCTTTGATGTGGTGGAACTGGTGGCCAGGGTAGAGGCGGTGCTGCGGCGTTATAACAAGGCGGAACAGCGTCTTGTGGCCGGCGATGTGACGGTGGATGTGGACGCGCGCAGGGTGACCAGAGCAGGGCGGCCCGTGGAACTGACCAATAAGGAATTTGGTCTTTTGTTATTATTTATGAAAAATAAGAATGTTGCCTTATTTCGGGAGACCTTATATGAAAAGGTGTGGGAAGGGGAGTATTTTGCAGACAGCCGCACGCTGGATCTGCATGTACAGCGCCTGCGGAAAAAACTTGGATGGGAGCATAATCTGGTGGCGGTGTATAAGGTGGGCTACCGTTTAGAGGTGCAGGAATGAAATTTTCAATCAAATTGGTGCTGTCTACGATGATCGTGCTGGCATTGGCACTGGGATTCAGCGGCTTCTATTTTGTAAACTATGTGTTTGAGACTTCTCTGGACAGAGATGTGGGACAGGCGCTGGATGAGAGCAGTATTCTTGGTTTTGCCTTTGAGACGGCGGCTTTGAATGTGCCGCTCAAGTACAGCGTTCTGCCTGACAGTGTGGTGGAGGAAATCGCATCCAAGCTGGAAATGGGCGGCCAGAGCGGCGGCCGTCTGCTGCGGATTGCGGATGAAGAGAAAAACATATTGTATACCAGCGATGGGTTTACTGCTGATGAGGGTCTGCTTCCGCAGACGGATCAGCACACCAAGTCTTACCGTGTGATCCGTGCGCAGGATGACTATTATGTGCATACCTGCGTATCCATCAATGCGCTGGACCGTATCCTGTATCTGGAGACCATGAAGAGTGTGACGGAGGTTTTCACAGAGCGGGCGCTGGGATTTTCCCTATATCGTAAAGTGACGGTAGTCATGTTGTTGACCGGAATGGTCATTATGCTTTTCATTGCCTCTTTGCTGACGAAGCCGATCCGGCTGCTGACGAAGGCGACCAAGCGGATGGCGGCGGGTGATTATACATACCGGGCCAGACAGATCAGCCGGGACGAATTGGGGCAGCTTACCAGAGATTTCAACAGGATGGCCAATGCGCTGGAGGAAAATATCTGTATGCTCGAGGAGGAGATTGAGGCCAGGGAGGAGTTCATGGGCGCTTTTGCCCACGAACTGAAAACACCTCTGACGGCTATCATCGGGTATGCGGATATGCTGCGCTCCCACAAGATGGATGAGGAAAAGAGCATCATGTCGGCCAATTATATCTATACGGAGGGCAAACGCCTGGAAGCCATGTCTTTCCGTCTGTTGGACATCATCGTGGCCAAACAGGAGGAGGCGGATCTACAGGAAACATCGGTGGGAGAGTTGTTTGAGTACCTGCGGGAGATGTTTGCGGAGAAAAAGGAGATGGATATCCGCTTTGCGCATGAGGAGGCCGTGGTGTGGGTGGAAGCGAACCTGATCAAAACGGTGTTGGTCAATCTGATCGATAATGCCTGTAAGGCTTCGGAGATAAACGGTGTGATCGAGGTGACCGGTCAGGCGGTGAATGACGGCTATCGGATTGCGGTGAGGGATTACGGGATCGGGATACCGGAGGCAGAACAGCATAAGATAGTCAAGGCCTTCTACATGGTGGACAAGTCCAGGGCCAGAAGCAAGAACGGGGCAGGTCTGGGTCTTGCTCTGTGTGCGGAGATTTTAAAGATACATCACAGCGAATTACAGATTGAGAGCAAAGAAGGGGAGGGTTCTTGTTTCAGCTTTATCCTTCCTGTGGAGAACAGAGGAACCTATGAAGAGTAAGATATACTATCTGGCCTTTCCATTATTGGCGGCCGTTGCGATGTACATTTCCATATGGGGGCCTGAAGCGCTGGCACAGTATAAGGATCAGGGAATCTTGGACAGACCCCATACGGAAAGTGTGGAAACAGCCGGGGAAGGCTACCGTTACCAGATGAACAGTAATGAGAAACTTTACCTGCTTTCCTGCTGCCTGAGCAGTCAGACGCTTCCGGAGAGCGAGATAAGCGCTATGGCTCATGAGGCGGATACGGGTGTGGAGTATCAGGAACTGGAAGGTTCCTATGCTTTCGTGGTGAACCGCAGGGGGCCGTCAGGCAAAGAGATCACGGATGAGCAGATTTATGCCACATGTAATGAAGGGCTGAATCTGTTGAAGGAAAAGGGGATTCTGCCGGAGCAGGTGAGAGAGGTGGACGTGTCCTCTTATGATGTTACGCTCTACTCGGCAATCGATGTGCTGGAACCGCGCAATAATGTGGCTGTCTGGAAGATGAGCCTTTCCAATTCTCAAAAAAATGCGGATAAGGCGAATCGCCTGATGGATGCCTATATCGATGCGGACGATGGGAAGATTTATGAGTTTTATGTGCGGACGCCTCTCTTGTGGGAAGATATCGATGCGGACGCCTTGATGACAGCCTGGGCGGAATATATGGGCTTGAGTGAACCGGCGCCTTATGAGTCGGACAATCCCCTCTTAGAGACCACTCCCTATTTCCGTAAATATGTGTTTACGGGCATGGGGAATGGCCAGACAGTGGTGACACTGGGGTTCTATGAGGGAATCAATGAGTTGTTTTTGAAGGTTTCTCGGTAAGGATATTATGTCTGCTGAGAATTTATTTTTCCTTTTGATGCCAGTCTTTCAAAACGGCTTCTACTTGTGCAATCAACTGTTCCTTTTGGGGAATGTATGATACATAGCGGGAGGCAAATATATTGTTTGCCATGCCGCCCAAAGCATATTCTGCGGATACGCTGTCTTTATCCGTGCAGAGAATGATGCCAATGGGAGCATTGTCATATTCGTCATTTACTTCCGCAGCATAATAATTCAGATACATATTAAGCTGCCCGACTGCTTCTGCCATCAGTTTTGTGGTCTTCAATTCAATCAGGACATAGGCACGTAAAATCTTATTGTAAAATACCATATCGACATAGTAGTGGATATTATTGAGGGTAATACGCTGCTGCGTACCTACAAACATAAAACCACGTCCCAGTTCTAAAAGAAATTTTTCTATTTGTGCAACCAGTGCTTTTTCCAGATCACTTTCCAGCATGGGTTTGTTTTCTGGCACACCTAAGAACTCAAAAACATAAGGATCCTTAATCATATCGATAGGCTGTGCTAATTCAATTTAACAGACACTGTCTGTTGAATTTGATAAGCCTGATAAAAACGGCGCATAAATTGAATGTTGGAAACGGAAAAGCCTTTGCCAAATTCTGTTGTAAGTTCTTTGGAAATTTGACGTAGCTGTTGTTTGCCATAAGCGGCACGTTCATTATTGTTTTGTTCATGTTCAACAATGATACGGCCAACGTTCCAGTAAGTGGATAAAAGTTCTGTATTGATGTGAGTAGCAACTTTTTGTCGGGCATTTAATAAAAGTTCTCTAATCTCATTCATCATAGAATCAGTATATGCCAAATCGCCCATAATATATCCCCTTTGCGTTTCTTGAATATTTTATAAGCATAGCACAAACATATCCAAATTGCTACTGCCTGATTTGATGTGATATGGCAATCAGCAGCTAAACTGCGGCAGATAATCCCTGTTTTCCGCCAAAATATCATCCAGGATGCTGCGTGCTACAGTCGCGGAGTTGACCAGAGGATGAATGGTCAGTGCCTGCAGGGCGGCATCGTAATTGCCGGTGACAGCGGCTTCGATGGTGAGCTGCTCATAAGCTTTTACAGTCTGCAAAAGGCCCCGGATCTTGAGCGGCGTATGACCGATATGCAGAGGATGCGCTCCATTGGCATCGATGACGCAGTTACGCTCGATTACGGCATGGTATGGCAGGTCAGCATTAGTACCGCAGTTCAGGACATTCACGGTCTGGATGTCCTTTTTGTTATTATAAATGGAATCAATCAGGGAGCAGGCCGCGTCAGAATAGCGGGCGCCGCCCCTGGAAGCAAGCTGGGCAGGTTTTGTGTCCAGTTCGGGATCCCGGTACAGGTCGAACAGTTCTTTTTCCACTTTCTTGATCACTTCGCCCCGGCATCCGTCCCCTTCTGCGGCGCTGATACATTCCGCCAGCATTTCCGGCTGCATATAATAATATTTCAGGTAACTCACCGGTACCATCCCCAGGGATTTTAAAAAGACCGGGTCATAGTGGATTTCCGGGATATTGGCCATAATCTCCTTAGCGGAGTCGGAGCAGATCTTGTCGATGGCTTCCGCAGTCACATCGCGGCCGCGGACCAGGACTTTCTGCGCCCAGATCAGATGATTGATGCCCACGAAATCACAGAATACATCGTCCACAGGGCAGTTGAACTTTTCTGCCATATCATTGATCATATTGATGGGGCAGTTACACAGTCCGATTGCTTTGATGGAGGTGTGATTTAATACAGCTTCTGTCAGGATGCCGGAAGGGTTGGCAAAATTGATCAGCCAGGCATTCGGGCATAATTCTTCCATATCGCGGCAGATGTCCAGGATGACAGGGATGGAGCGCAGAGCCTTGGCAAAACCGCCGGCGCCGGTGGTCTCCTGTCCGATTTTCTGATAGCGCAGGGGTATCCGCTCATCGCGGATGCGGGCATCCAAAAGCCCTACCCGGAACTGTGTGGTGACAAAGTCGGCATCCTTTAGCGCTTCCCGTCTGTCGGTTGTTGCATGAACCTGTAAATCAGAGCCGCTTTTGGCTGCCATTCTCTGGGCGAGGGCGGTAACAATCTGTAATTTCTCCAGTCCGGCATCAATATCTACCAGATAGATGTCCTTCACGGGAAGGCTCGCAAGACGTTTGATGAAGCCTTCGATCAGTTCCGGTGTATAGCTGGAACCTCCTCCTATGGTTGCGATTTTTAATCCTCTTTTAGTCATGATATGTCCTCCTTTTATGGTATAGGAAAGTGCTCCGCTTATCCGAGTCCGCGAAGCGGATCTCGTAAAGTTATTTGCGTAGCAAATTACTTTTGAGCTATTGCTCGATTTGTTAATCTTGCGAAGCAAATTTACTTTTTGTTAACGGCAGGTATCCCGCAAAATCAGTTCTGCCTCAAAAGTACGGGTTTCTGGTTCCCTGCCGGGATTTGCAATGGCATCGAGCAGCAGTTCCACGCCGGCTTTTCCCATCTCATAGAGGGGTTGACGCATGGTGGAAAGGCCCGGGAAAACGATATCCCTGGATTCGGGAGTATCATCGTCAAATCCGATGACGGTCAGGTCGTTTGGAATGGATAATCCGGCTTCCATGGCGGCGCGTAGCACACCATAGGCAGGCTTGTCAGCGCCCACGAAGCAGGCGTCCGGTTTCTTGCCCTCCGCGATCAGCCGCCGCATCTGCTGACAGGCAGTCTGTTCAAAGCAGTCCGCATAGATGATGGAATCGGGACCCAGCGGGATCCGGTAGTCGTGCATGGCCTGTACAAAACCGTTCAGGCGTTCCAGCGACACATCGTAATTCATATCATTGGTAATATGAATGATATTACGATGTCCCTGCTTGATCAGATGCTCGGTTGCGGTATAAGCGCCGTGAAAATTATCGAGCAGGATTTGATTGATCTTACAGCCGTCCAGACTGCCTTCGATCAGGACACAGTTGACGGATTTGGCGGCAATGCTGCGGAAGAGCTCTTCGTCCTCCCGATTGCTGCCGTAGGCGATAATGCCGTCTGTACGTCCCTGTGCAAAATAGTCCACATATTTCATCCTGGTGGCAATGTCCTTCCGGCCGCTGCAAAATAACATATTGTAATCATGCGCTTCCCCGGTATCCTGTAGACCAGAGATCAGGTCAAAGAAAAAATCATTGCACAGATCGTCCATGACAACCCCTATGGTCATGGTCTTTTGCAGTACCAGCGCCCGTGCCAGGCCGTTTGGCACATAGTTGTGCTTTTTCATGACATCCAGGATCTTCTGCCGGTTCTCGGGGCTGACACCGGGTTTATTGTTAAGGACTCTGGAGACCAGGGTTCTGGAAACATTTGCTTCTTTTGCTATCTCTGATATGGTTGCCATGGCTTCCTCCCTGCGTTGGGTGTATTGCGTTCATGCCTGCGTGTGTGTATTAATGTTTCAAAGTTTACAAATAAAGTGTATCATAATGTGTCAAAATGTCAATATGGAATATTAAAAATGTAAAATTATATGTTTTTCTAATAAAAGGAGATTGACAGAAGGCCCAAAAATAAGATATTATAATAAAAATGTGAATCGATAAACAACACACAAGAGGATTATATTTGTGACGCTTCGGAATGGAGGAAAATATGAGATATCTTTTGGGAATCGATCAGGGGGGAACCAAGACAGCAGCAGCCATCATGCGTGAGGACGGAACGATCATCGGCACGGCGGTGGCCAAAGGCGCTTATTATCCGAAACATGGAATGCCGCTGGCTTTGGATCGTATGGAAGAGGCGGCAGAGTTGGCACAGAAGCATGCAGGCATTCATTGGGAAGACATCTCTTTTGCTGTGGCAGGCGTTACCGGTATCGACTGGCCGGGAGAAGATAAGCTTATGGAGGATGCCCTGCGCCGGAGAATGTGTCTGGAACGGGTGACAGCCTGCAATGATATGATCAATGCCCTGTATACGGTAAAAGGGATTACCCACGGGATGGTCTTATGTGCAGGAACCGGGATGAACGGTGCAATCATTGATGAAACCGGAAGGCAGTTTGTCTACGGAGATTATATGGAAGATGCCATGCAGGGAGGCAGTGCCCTGGCGCAGAGGGCCATCCGCAGGGTATTCGATGCCCAGATGGGGTTGTGCGGCGCTACGGCATTGACAGATCTGTTTCTGCAATATGCGGGTGTGGATACGGTAGATCAGCTGCTTCATGCGTATATGACGAAAGAAGGGTTTGCGGAGGAGATACGATTCCTGATGCCCGAGATTATTCGGATGGCAGGGGATCATGACCGGGAGACCTGCCTTATGCTGGAAGAATTTGCGGCGCGGACGGTGGACTTTATCTTTGCCGGATTTCGTAAGATGAATATTTCCCCAAGACAGGAAAACATTGTACTGGCGGGAAGTGTATTGAAAGGACCAGATAATTATCTGACCAGACAGATTCTGGAAAGGATAAAAGAGCGGGAACCGGAGGCGTCTGTGGTGATGGCGGAATATGAACCGGTGGTGGGCGCCTGCGTCATGGGGCTTCGGGCGTTACAGGTTTACGGTGAAACAATAGAGCAGAACATTGATGCCAGCGCACGGGAACGGGGACTTTGCCTGGCATGAAGTCAAATGCCCGGCCGTAAGCAGATACCTGGTTTGCTGCCAGCAGCAATAAATGATGCAATTTGGATGCAAAAATAAATGATGCAACTTTGATGCAAAAAAGATGGTACTTTGATGCAACTTAGATGAGATTCTGATGCAGCCTGTCGGTATGCTTGTTATATGGAAAGCATACAAAAGAGTTTTGAGAGGAGCATCAGGATATGTACGGAGGATCATCCTTTACCTGGGAATATGTCTGCGGTTATGAGACGAGGGAGCAGAGGAAAAGGCGTCTGGCCAGGAGGGCATATGTGCTGACGATTGTGCTGTGTATGGTTTGCCTGACAGCTGTGATTTCAGTGAGGTTCATCGCGGCAGGAGGACACCATGTATTGGCAGGGAAAATGGGAATTACAGGGATGATGGGTACGGAAAGCCTGTGGAACAGTGCAGGGACAGAGAACTTGTCGATAGACGGTGCAGGTACAGCAGGGACGGAAAACCTGCTGATGGATGGTGCAGGGACAGCGGGGGCAGAAAGCCTGCCGGGAAACAGTGAAACAATTACGGCACCCTTTGACCTCATGATAGAACAGTCAGCCCTGGCAGTGCAGATAGCGGTTTCCTACGTGGGCGATATGGAACAGACGATGGCAGGGCTGGAACACATTCCCACAGTTTATCTGGATCCGGGACATGGCGGAACGGATGAAGGCTGCGCCAGAAACGGCGTCCTGGAGAAAGATTTGAACCTGGCCATTGCACTGCTTGTAAGAGACGCGTTGCAAGAAAAAGGTTATCAGGTGATCATGTCCCGGCAAACGGATGCCTATATTGCGAAAGAAGACCGGGTAAAAGAGGCCAATCAGGCCGGGGCGGATATTTATATCAGCATTCATCAGAATGCAACGGACGAGGGCACCGGAGTGAGCGGCATGGAAGTATGGTATGAGGAGGACGATTCCGGGCGCGACAGCAAGAGACTGGCACAGCTGATCCAGCAGCAGACCATCAGGAGTACGGGAGCCGTGGAACGGGAATTGCGGGGGGATGCGGATTTCCATGTGACGGGAAGCACATCCATGCCAGCCTGTCTGATCGAGACCGGATTTCTCTCCAACGCAGCGGAACGCAGAAAACTTGGTCTGGCAGAATACCAGCAGCAGATTGCGGACGGTATTGTGCAGGGCGTTGTCTATTATTTTCACCCCAAGACCATGTATCTGACCTTTGATGACGGGCCTTCCGAGGAGAATACCCAGAAGGTTCTTGATATATTGCACGACAGGAACATCAAGGCCACATTCTTTCTGGTGGGTGAGAGTGTGAGAAAGCACCCGGAAATAGCGCGCAGGATCGTGGCGGAGGGACATACCATTGGTATCCACTGCGATCATCATGACTATAATGCCCTGTACGCCAGTGTGGACAATTATGTGGCAGATTTTGAAAAGGCCAGACAGACTGTGTATGAGGTGACGGGGGTGGAGACGAATCTCTTCCGCTTCCCGGGCGGCAGTATCAATGCCTATAACCAGAAGACGGGACAGGCTATCATTCAAGAGATGACAGCCCGGGGATACATATATTATGACTGGAACGCGAGTCTGGAAGATGCGGTCAAGAACCCGGATCCCAAGAAGCTGATATCCAATGGGGTATCGACCACATTTGGCCGTAAGAAGGTCATCCTGCTTGCGCATGATGTGGTCGGCAGTACAGGACTTTGTCTGGAAGAACTTCTGGACAACCTGCCGGAATATGAGATGAAACCTCTCAGTGAGGATGTGGAACCTATCTGCTTTTAAATAGTTCCAGCAGAATCAACCCGCAGAAGCATAAGAGTGCGCCGAACAAAAGTGCCCACATCAGATTCCTTTCTGCCAATGCGCCAAAAATGAGATTGGTTCCGATGCCCGCACTGTCGATCATAACGGCATTAATACTCAGGGCGGATGCCCGGTTGGCCGTGGAAATCTGGTCATTTTGTATCTGGGTCTGCAAGGGGGAGAACAGGCTGAAGGCGATCCGGAGGATGAGGATTCCCAAGACTGCACCGGGGATACTGTCAGTCAGCGCAAGAAGTACACAGGCGGCAGATGCGGACAGGAAGCAGACCCTTATCAGGGCGGTTTTTCCTGTTTTGCGTGTGAGTGCGGAAGAAAAGACCCCGCACATGCCTGCGATTGTGGCGATAATATAGAGATACCCGATAACCCTGTTTGAAATTCCGACCCTGGTATAGACGAGCTGATTCAAAAACACGGTCACGGTCTGATGGGTCTCATTTAAGAAAGCGATTCCGAGCAATAATAAAATTAAGTATTTGTCGGAAAGCGTCTGGCGCAGACAGGTACAGAATTGCCTGGCACTGGTTCGGTCTGACGCATCTTCTTTCACTTCTGTAAGAAACAGTGACAACAGGGCGGCAATGCCGTAACTTATGACTGTCATGAAGCCGGCCAGCCGATAATCATCACCGATTAACGCAGAATAGATAAAGGCAGCAGCCAGAAGTCCGGCGGTGCTCAAACCGTTATAAATGCCGAACACTTTCTGACTGTCTCCTTTGCGGGAAGACAGATATAGAATACTGGTATCCACACCGGACAGCCCGGCGATCACTACGCTCAGCAGAATACGTTCCAACAGAAACAGAACAAAACTCCCTGCCCTCCAGAATATGATTTTGGAGATAAAATACAGCAGACAGCATATCATCATTGTTCTCTTATAGCCGATCCTGTCGGCTATGATGCCCCATGGAAGTTCCAGCAAAAGACAAAGTGCAAGGGAAATGCTTTCTATCAGTGTGATCTCAAAAACAGTGACGCCCTGCATCTGCCGGTACAATGTTGCGATCGGCCCGTAAAACACCATTCCATGCAGGCAGGAGATGGCATACATCAAATATATATTTTTCTTTAACATCTCAAACCTTCCTTTCTGATTCAGGAACCACAAAAAGCCATGCTGTTAACATGGACTGTTTTTATCTGCTTTTTGTGATTATTGTATCAGGTTGGAAAGTTTGTCATGGATATTCTCACCGTTCTATTTTATTGTATAGGAAAGTCTTCCGCTTATCCGAGTCCGCGAAGCGGATCTCGCAATCGAGCGTAGCTCGATTTTTTATAATACTATGATATTTCATTTTATAGCAAAGTACAGTAAAAGGCAAGATTGCTGTTCGCCCTGATGAAAATGTAAGAAAATTCCCTCGAAACCCTGATTTTGTCTGAAAAGTTCTTGTGATAGAGTTGGTATTGTGTTAAAGTTATATTGGTAAAAAACTAACATATAAGTTTTCGGAGGACAAAAGCGGAAAGCTGTATCAGACAGGGGGAATCGGGAATATGTTGAAGAATTGTAAGATGGGGGTTGTGATTGCGTCAATTGTGGCTGTTATATCGGCGCTGTCGATGGGAGTGGTATTTTATATTTCCAATAGTAATATTACATCGGTGCTTATCAACGATGTGGAAAATAATATGCAGACATCTCTGGACGCCAAAACAAAGTTGATTGATGAGTATATTTTGAATGCGGAGGGGCAGCTCATCTCTTTTTCAAAAGAACCGGCTATCATGGATTTTCTGCGCAATACGGATGATATGGCGAAACGGGAAGCGTTGCAGACTTATAATTCGGAGTATTTTGGGGCGCTTAAAGGCTGGGAGGGACTGTATGTGTGCAGCTGGGAGACTGAGACGCTGACGCACTCCAATACATCGGCGGTAGGATTGGTGCTGCGCGAGGGCGATTCGCTCAAACAGCTTCACGAAAATCTCACGGCGGCAAAGGGCGGGATATTTAATACAGGTATCCTGAAATCACCGGCATCGGGACAGCTTATCATATCCATGTATGTCCCGATCTATGACGGGGATACGCCGCTTGGATTTGTCGGAGGCGCAATCCAGACGGACGGGCTTGTACAACAGATGGATGCCGTTTCTACGCACGGCATTGAGAATACAACCTATTCGCTTATCAATGTGAAGACAAAACAATATATTTTTGATGATAATACAGATCTGATCCTGACAGAGATTCAGGATGCAGTCCTGCTGGATGTCATGTCCATGATCGATGGCGGCAGGGAAACGGGTCAGATCACCTATAACGGCGAAGACGGCGTGGAATATTTCTCGGTCTTTAAATCCATTCCGGAGAGGGCATGGGCGCTCGTGATCAGGAATGACAAGGACGAGTTGTATCAACCGGTATACAAGAGCCGTTACGTTCTGGGTATTGTCTGCGGCCTGGCCTTTCTTTTGATTACGGCCATGTCATGGGCGATGATAACCGTCAATTTGCAGCCGCTCAAAAAGGTGATCGGGAAGATCGAAAAGGTGGGATCCCTCGACCTGAGTGAGGATAATATGATAAAAGGGTATATCGGGCGCAGGAGTGAAGTCGGCAAACTGGCTACCGCGGTGGATTCCCTTACAGATACCTTCCGCAAGATGCTGGATACATTGAATCAGTGTTCAGGATCCTTAGTTGGAAGTTCGGAGACGATGCGGACGGCATCGAAGGATTTGATGGAGAGCGCGGAAGATAATCTGGCGACCACGGAGGAATTGTCGTCCAGCATCCTGAACACCAACTCTTCGATTGAGGCAGTTACGGGGGAAGTTGAGAAGATTCATGATATCGTAGGAGATATTACGGACCGTATCCGGGATGGAAGTGACAAGAGTGAGGCATTGATCCGGACGGCTAACTCGATGAGTGAAACGGTTGCGGATACTTTGGAGAACAATACGAAGAAGGTTGAGGAAACAAAGAGAGATATTGATGAGGCGATGAAGAATCTTCAGTCCCTTATGAAGATTAATGAGATGGCGACCAAAATCCTGGATATTACGAGTCAGACGAATCTGCTTTCTCTGAATGCCTCCATAGAGGCGGCAAGGGCAGGTGAGGCAGGAAAGGGATTTGCAGTCGTTGCCGGAGAGATTGGCAGCCTGGCGGAAAATTCATCCGAGACGGCTAACCAGATCCAGGCAATCTGTAAGGATGCGAACAAGAGTATTGAGAGCGTTCAGGAGTGCTTTGAAGACATCATCGCATTTATGGAAACAGATGTATCCGGCAAATTCCAGGAATTTGCGGCTATGGCCACTCAGTATGGAACTGTGGTCAATGATATCCGGGAAGTCATTCATAATATCCATGACAAGACGGGTGTATTTTCGGAAAGCGCCACGAATATTCGAAATCAGATCAATACTGTAAAGATGGCATCTGATGATAATGAACAGGGTATTAATGAGATCGTTACCAAGAATGACATGACGATAAAGATTGCTGATTCCATTATTCAGATCGCAGATCAGAATCAGTCGAATGTGGAAGAAATTAAGGATATCGTGGATATGTTCAAATAAAATTGGTATTCGCCCGGAATCTCATGAATATGTTACTGATGCCTGATACAAAGAGTATCATGATATTGTAGATACATACAAATCAACAGGTGAAGGCTGATTTATGGAAAAGTGGGACTTATATACAAAATACAGAGAAAAGACAGGGAAAGAACACGTGCGGGGAGAAAAGATCCCGGAAGATTTCTATCATTTGGTGGTTCATGTATGGATACGCAACAGCAAGGGTGAATATCTTATTTCCCAGCGTTCTGCCAACAGACCAACATATCCGCTTCTGTGGGAGTGTGTCGGGGGTTCTGTTATAATGGGGGAAAGCAGCATAGACGGAGCGCTGAGGGAGGTAAAGGAAGAGGTGGGGCTGGATTTGGATCCCCAGACCGGCAGATTGCTTTTTACGAAAATCCGAGGTACAGATGTCATATATGAATGTAAGATGTACAATGATATTATGGATGTGTGGCTTTTTCATTATGATGGAGAACCACAGCTGGAAGCTGCCACAACGGATGAGGTTGCAGACTGTAGATGGATGACTGTTTCTGAAATTAGGAAATTGTATGAAGATAACAGACTGGTACACACATTGGATTATTTTTTCTGTGTTCTGGAAAGGGAGGAGCCGGATTATCGTCATATTATCGGAAGAACAATAAGCGGAACTGTTGACAGACCGGTGGGTTCATCCCATCCTCGGTATCCGGAACTGGTTTATCCACTTAATTATGGATATGTGGATCATGTATTTGCCGGTGATGGGGCAGAGCAGGATGTGTATGTGTTTGGAACTAACGAACCTCTGGAGCATTTTACAGGTAAGGTTATTGCAGTATGGCACCGTTTTGATGATGTAGAGGATAAGTGGATTGTGTCGTTGAGTGGAGAAGATATTGCGGAAGAAAAAATATTGGGCGACATTTCGTTTCAGGAACAGTTTTTTTATGGAAAATTATATAAATAAAGTATAAATAATAATGATATGACATTGAATGTGCTCTTTTAAGATGTTAGAATGTAGGGAATGCTAATATTGTGAAGGAGTGCATTTTTATGCTTAAAATCATTACGGATTCGGCTTCGGATCTGCCCCGGGAATATATTGAGAAACATAACCTGCATGTGATCCCCACACCAGTGGTGATCGATGATGTGGATTATTTCGATGGGGCTACGATTCAGACAAAAGAATTTTATGGGATACTGGATGATATTAAGAGAGATGTAAAGACGTATCATATTAATCCGGCAATGTTTACGGATGCATTTCTGCCCTATGCCAAGGCGGGCGATAGCATTATTTATCTGTGCTTTTCTACCGGTATTGCCGGTACCTATAATGCTGCCAATGTGGCAAAGGCTAATGTGCTGGAAGAATACCCGGATTTTGACCTGACGATCATTGATTCCAAGTGTGCTTCCATCGGGTTTGGCCTGGTGGTATCGAAACTGATCACGATGTTGGAAAAGGGCGCTTCCAAAGAGGAGATTATTGAGGCGGCGGATTATTTTATTTCCCATGTCCGGCATGTGTTTACAGTACACACACTGGCCTATCTGATCAAGGGCGGCAGACTGACCAAGTTTAAGGGGACGTTAGCGGAGACACTGGATATGAAGCCGGTTCTGATCGTGGATGAAAATGGGGCGCTGTCTGTGATCAAGACAGTGCGGGGGCGTAAGAAGTCCCTGCGGTTTCTGCTGGAGTATGCGAAGGAGAACGGTTATCATCTGGAAGAGCAGACTGTTGCCCTCTGTCACGGGGAAGACGAGGAGGGGCGGGATTACATGCTCTCTCTGATAGAAACGGAGATTCATCCCAAAGCCATTATGGTGGGAACCGTAGGCTGTGCCATTGGAGCTCACACCGGGCGGGGGATTGTAGGGTTCTGTTTCTTCGATGCGGACGAAGGGAAGTTTGGGAAATATTTTGTGGATTGACAGCGCGAGGAAGCCGAGGCCGCGCCTGGGGGCTTTATGCTTAAAATTACCTCAGTTTGTTAAGCGGGACTGATATTCGCTGGGAGACATACCTTTTGTCTGTCTGAAAACATAGGAAAAATGTTTTACGCTGACATATCCTACTTTTTCTACAATATCATAAATTTTCATCTGAGGATTTTCCCTCATAAGCCGTATGGCATGGTCTATACGCACGCGGGTCAGATATTTAATATAAGATTCTCCCATTTCCCGGTGAAATAAGGAACTTAAATAATTAGGGGTAATACCAAGTTCATCTGCTATCAGTGTCAAACTTAAGGGCTGGGCATAATTTGCAAGAATATAGTTTTGTGCCTGGGTAATCAAAAAGTTTTCATCTATACTTCCTGCATCGGAATTCTTGGGAATCGATAAAAGCCGTGCCATGGATAGGAACAGTCTCAGGACGGATTCTCTGGTATTGTCTGTATATGCTTCTGTCAGTTTGAGAATTGCCTGTTCACAGACTTTTTTGTGCTCGGAAATTCCTTCATCCCATTTGGTGAAAATGCCCAAGATCCAATGGAGACCAAATCGTAGAATTTCTGGCCTTGCGTATCGGGGCATGAATGTCAGTATGGAGGAAAGAGCAAGTTCCTGATTGACGGCATTGTGATCAGAAACAGCCACCCATAAGGAGGAAACAGCCTGATGTAGGGAAGCTGATTTCTGGCGAATCTCAGGCGTATAATCCACTACACTGTAAAAAGTGCCGGGTCTTAGAAAAACTTTTGCATTTAATATGGAAACACACTGTGCATAGGCTTTATCTGCTTCAAAAATGTCGGTAAAGGGCTCGCTGACAGCGGAAGAAAGAGAGAGCTTCATTTGACTGTGCAGTGCATCTGAAACAATGTGGTAAATATCTTTGCACTTTTGCAGCGAAGCATCGGTAGTATCCGCTGAAAGTAAAACTACAGTATGACTATAACGATCCAGTACAGTCCAGATAGGATCTTTCTGGTTTTCGGAAATTTCCAGAACCATCTGATAAATCATATATTGATATAGAGAAATATCTTGAATGGGAAGTCCGCTGTCAAGTAAAAGATCCATATCCAGATCAAAGACCAGCAATCGTGCCGCTCCTTCCAACAGACTGATTTTCATACGATGGACAAGGGGATAGAGGGATTTTATTTCCGGTTCTGTGCGATCAATGACTGCCTTGACGAAACGCAGTGCAAGCTGTTTTCTCCCGTTTTCGGACATATTAAGGAGATGGGCGTATGCCTGGGATTCTATTTTTTCTTTCTCCAATAGTCTTTTCATCTCGGATAGAGCCTTTTTTAAATCTTTAAGGGAAATAGGCTTTAAAAGATAGTCTCTCACACCGTATTGAATCGCCTGCTGGGCAAACTTGAAATCGTCATAGCCGGAAAGAATAATCATTTTCTGGTTGGGATAAAGTTCTTTCACTTTGCGGGAAAGTTCTAATCCGGTCATTTCTGGCATCTTAATGTCTGTAATGATTAGATCACTCTGGTGATGGGAAAGCCATTCCAGGGCTTCTATGCCATCGGAGCATAAGACAGTAATCTGCCAGTCTGAATCCTGTTGGGGAATGGTTATTTTAAGATAATCCAGGGTGAGTTTTTCATCGTCTACCAACATCACACTGTACATTGTCAGTCGCCTCCTTACTCAATAAAGGTAATATAATGGTAAATTTCGTTTCAACGTTCGGTATGCTTGAAACATGGATGCCATATTCCGTTCCATACCGCAGCTTAATACGCGTATTCACATTTGCCAGACCGATACTGTGACCGGAACTGTCTTCGCTGATAGAAGGACTGTCGGAACCGGTTGTATGGCTGAACTTTTCCATAAGGCTATGCAGGGCGGCCTCTGACATTCCCTTTCCATTATCTTTTACGGAAAAATAGCTTCTGTCGTCCTTACAATAACCTTCTACCAGAATAAAGGTGTGGCTTCGCTGATTTTCGCAGCCATGGATAACGGCATTTTCTACAAGAGGCTGTAGAATCAGGGTCAGAATATATCGCCCCTTCATGGTCTCATCCAATTTTAGCTGATAGTCGAGACGCCCTTCAAACCGGCTGCTCTGCAAAGCGAGATAATTGTCTAAAAGAGAAAACTCCTCTTCTACCAAGGCTTCCCGGTCAAGCTTTGCCATCCCCCGCAAAAGGTTGTGGAGGCGCTCAATATTGGAAATTGCGTGAGCAGTCCGCCCTATCTGAATCTGTAAACTGATCATATTCAGGGTATTGTACAGAAAATGGGGCTTAATTTGGTTTTGAAGGGCGTGCAGACGCGCCTCCGTATGCAGGATTTCGGTCTGATAAATTTGGGTGGTCAGTTCCGTATTCCGCTGGATATTATGGGTTATGGTCTCTGTCATTTTATTAAACGAATCACCCAGATAACCAATTTCGTCATTTCGCTTTCTGGTAAAGGAGACCTGGAAATTGCCGTTTCTCACTTCTTTCATTAGCTGAACAATCTCCATTAAGGGATGGAGAATTCTGTGAGTAAAAAACAGAAGTACAAGAATGGCAGTGCAGGAACTCAGGGTAGCAAGTATAAAGGTAAAGTTACGCGTCTTCTGGGCATTTTTTGTCAGTTCCCGGAGAGAGTTGACGGACACGATGGTCCAGTCAGGATTTTGCACCTTTACGGTATTAATCAGGTATTCAGTGCCATCTAATTTTTGCGTCCGTGCGCCGGAAGCAGAAAAAGCGGCCTGAGATAAAAGATCGGTCTGCGGGAAAGGAATGCTATTGTAAATCAGATTTTGATTTCCGTCTATAATATAAATACCACCATCTTCTCCCATATCAACTTTTTGAACAATATCTGAAATACCGTCATAGCTGGCATCTACTTTGATCACGCCGATTCTTTCATCTATATTTTTAACACTTTTAAGCTGCTTTACAATGGAAAATACCGTACTCTTTGGATAGGATACCAGCTGCTCCGTATGAGGCGGTACAAAAATGGGTTTACTGTCCTCCAAAGCGGCCTGATACCAATCATAAGAGGTATAATCTGTGTAAAGATCCACGCTTTTGGGCATTTTTCCGCCATAATAAATGCTGTCAGTTATGACAAAAACATTTAATACGTCCTTGCGGGGAAGAATCATGATTTTATCAAGATAATTCTCAATGATTCGCCGCCGGTTCAACCTATCCAGATCCGAGCCGCCTGTCGCTTCCATGGCATTTACTACCTGGCTGTCATAATAGAGATAGGTGGTAAGACGAAATAATTCGTCAATATAGGCGCTTAGATTGATGGAAAGTTGTTCCAGAGTCTGCTCAATCTGCTGGGAGGACTGCTGTTGAAAGTCTTCTGTATACCGATAGTACGATAAAACGGAGGTAAAGAATACGGAAAGCAAAATCAAAAGCGCAACAACCGCAGTCAACGAAAATCGTATACTGTGAAATTTTTGTTCTTTTAAGGTGTTCATAGCTTGGCACACTTTCTGAGAAAAACCTGTGTTTCAGACAGGCGTTTGTTTTATTATATCATTTTTTTTTAAAACTATAGGGAAAGCTTAAGAAATCGAACCTGTATCGTAAGTTTTGAGGATTTTAAATCATTTTTCCTCAGGCTATACTGAAAATATAAACAAAAAGTATTACAAAATAACAAAACAGGAGGGCAAAAAATGATGTCTATGAAAAGACGAGTATGCGCTGGGATTCTGGCAGGAGCATTATTTCTTGGACTGACAGCGTGTGGACAAAAAGAAAATAGTGAAACCGCCGCAGATACGCCAAAGCCGGTGCAGGAGCAAGAGGAAAAGGATTCTGAAGCAGCGAAAACAGAACAAGTCACAATCAAATTCTTTAACGGAAATGTTGAGATGGTAGACTGGTATAATGAGGCCATCGACCGCTTTAACGCACAAAGTGAAAATATTAAGGTAGAGCATGAGTTCCAAAAGGAAGGTACTTCTGCCTTGCAGACAAAATTTGCTGCCGGAGATATTCCCGATATTACAACAATGGGAACACAGCAGATGATTGATGCAGGCAAGTTTGTGGATCTCACAGAGGCAAAGTGGTGGAACCGGATCGATCCTTCCATCAAAGAAATATCGGCGGACGTTAAAACCGGTAAAAATTTTTATATTCCTACAAATACCATGATTACAGCGACTATTTATAATCAGAAGATTTTTGAGGAATTGAATTTGCAGCCTGCCGTAACGCTGGATGAATTTACAGAAAATCTCCGGGCTGTCAAAGCGGCTTATCCGGACAAGGATCCCCTTTACTTTTCGGGAAAAGAAGCATGGACAATAGGAATGCTGTTCGGCTATCTTCCGGACGCAGTGGAACGCCAGCGGCTGGGAGAATTGGAGTACAGTCGTGCCGCGCTGGAGGGAGATATCAGCAAGCTGAAATTTTCGGAGCCGGGCGGTTCTTTGGAAACTTATATTACATGGCTGGGATCTCTTTGGGAAGAAGGTCTGATCAACAGCAATGTACTGACCGCTACTTATGACGATGCCATCAATGCTATCGCAAAGGGAGATGCAGCGGTTATTTTTCAGGGGATGTTTACCATTGGCAATATTTTATCCATTAATCCGGAAGCTGAAGAGGAACTGCGCGTATGTGCGTTCCCGGCTGTGGCTGATGATGTAAGGCCTGCTTTAAACCAAGGCCCTGACAGTACTTATTATATTACGGCAGATTCTCCTTATCAGGAGGAAGCAAAGGTCTTTTTGGATTGGTTGTTTGAGGCGGAGAATCAGGCTTCCTTTACTATGACCCGCAATGCACCGTCCGCCTTTACGGATGTTACATTTGATATTGGGCCGATTTATAACAGTGCAGTGGAAGCTTCTAAAACCGCGGCAATTATTGGACCGGCAAGGGAACCGGCGGGCTTTGGCGGGGATGCTACAGGAGTGATGTTGCAGGAGTTTTTTGCAGGACAGTATACGCCAGAGGAATTTGCAGCTGCTTATGAAGCAGCCTGGAAGGCGGCATATGACGCGCAATAGCAGGTAAATAGTAAAGTCACAAAGTAGCACAATATTTTGTGACTTTACTTAATAATGATTTTGTTCAGGAAAAAGATAATATGAAAAAAATAGGAAATACAATAAGTTTAAATTTGCATAAATTTATGATAGTGCCTGCGGCTGTTCTCTTTTTGGTATTTTTTGTGCTTCCGCTTTGTCAGGGGGCAGGAATCAGCATGACAGACTGGAATGGTTTTTCTGAGGAAAAGAATTTTGTGGGATTTGCTAATTTTATACGTTTTTTCTCAGACAAGCGCGCTCTCCATGCCATACAGGTAACGGTGGTGTTTGGCTTGCTCAGCCCGTTCCTTTTAAATATAGTCGGACTTTTTTTGGCACTACTGGTGGATTCTAAAAAGAAAAGTCGGGTGCTTCTGCGGATGGTCATATATCTTCCATCGATTATCAGTCCGTTGATCATGGGGTATTTGTGGACACTTATTTTATCACCCAGGACAGGGGTATTGGATCAGATTTTGCAGCGGTTTGAACCGTCTCTTTCCTTTGACTGGATGGGTGTGCCGGATAAAGCACTGTGGCTGATTATTATCGTTAATGTATGGCAGTTTGCAGGGGGACCAATGATGGTATATCTGGCGGGGCTTCAATCTGTGCCAAAGGATCTGTATGAAGCGGCAACGATAGACGGAGCAGGGAAAATACAGGCGTTTCGAAATATTACATGGCCTCTTTTATATCCCTCTGCAAAAATCAATATTTTTAACAATATAATTGGTTCCATGGCGGTGTTTGATATTATTATGGCGATTACCATGGGAGGACCTGGCTATGCCACGGAATCCCTGAGTATTTACATTTATCGGCAGTCGTTTAACGGCTTTGCCGGTTATGCCACGGCGATCGCGCTTATTATGTTTTTCATTATTGCCATACCCATTGGGATTACTCTGGGATGGATGAAGAATAAGGAAGTTGAAATGTAGGGGGAGGCGGAATGAAGACGATAAAAAAGTGGGTGATGGCAACGGTAGTCTTGATAACTGCTTTTGTATTCCTGATACCCTTTTATATTATGTTTTATTTATCTCTAAGCAATTCGGGGGATTCTATTGCAGAAGAGTGGTTTCCCAAAGCGCTTGCATTTCAAAACTTCTCTGAAGCATGGGAAAAAGCGAATATGGGACGCGCCATGATCAGTTCGCTTATCATAACCGGAGGGGCTGTACTCTTACTTGTCTTTTGTGCGGCATGTGGAGGATATGCGGCGGCAAGGGTAAAAAATAAGATCAATCGGGTTATCTTTTACATAATGGTACTCAGTATGATGGTGCCGGGAATTATCAATACGGTTCCATTGTATATTATGATGCGAAGAATAAACGGAATTAACACTTACTGGGGAATGATTATGTTGCTTGCCTCTCAAAGTCTGCCGTTTTCGGTTTTTTTGTATGAAAGTTTTATCTGTACCATGAATCCGTCTTTGGAGGAGGCGGCAATTATGGATGGATGCACAAGATTTCAGGCGTTTTGGAGAATTGTTTTTCCTTTGCTAAAGCCAATAACGGCGACTGTGGTTATTATGCAGGGGGTGGGAATCTGGAATAATTATGCCCAGGCTGTTTTTTTCCTTCAGAATCAGAATTATCATACCATACCTCTTGCTATCTCCACCTTTTTTCAGACTTATGGAGCGGATTATAATCTCCTCGCTGCGGGGGCGGCGATTGGGCTTGCGCCGATTACAGTGATTTTTCTTGTTTTTCAAAAACAATTTATCAAGGGGCTGAGTTCAGGAGCCGTAAAGGGATAGGAGAGAAGAGCAGATGGAAAAAAAGAACAAGTATGTACAGGAAGCATATCGACCTCGGTTTCACTACACTGCGCAGGAACATGTCATCAATGATCCAAACGGTCTGGTTTATTATGAAGGAGAATATCATCTTATGCACCAGTATAATGTGCACAATCAGATTCATTGGGGACATGCAGTAAGCAGAGATCTTCTCCACTGGAAGCGTCTGCCTTTTGCACTGGCGCCGGATGAAATCGGGCAAATATGGTCAGGAAGTGCTGTAGTAGATTGGGACAATACAAGCGGTCTACAGGAAGGAGAAGAACAGGTATTAGTAGCGATATTTACTTATAATGAGCACGTAGATGTACGGCAGAGCCAGGGGTTGGCATACAGCTGTGACAGAGGCAGATCGTGGCGGAAATACAAAAATAACCCTGTTTTGATTCCAGATGAAGAAAAGGGAAAGCGCAAGGATTTCCGAGATCCCAAGGTTTTTTGGTATGCACCTCTTTCCTGCTGGATTATGGTGCTTGCCTGTTTTGATCAGGTTGAATTTTACCGTTCCAATAATCTGATTCAATGGGAATTTTCCGGGAAATTCGGACAGGGAGAAGGAAGCCATGAGGGCGTTTGGGAATGTCCGGATTTATTTGAAATGCCTGTGGAAGACGAGATGGGAGAGACAAGATGGGTTCTGACAGTCAGTATCAATAATGGAGCGCCCGCAGGAGGAACCGGAATGCAGTATTTTATTGGGGAATTTAATGGGAAGACTTTTCGGAATGATAACCCTCCTGAACAGGTTTTATGGATGGATTACGGAAAGGATTTTTATGCCGGAGTTACATGGAATGATATTCCCGGCGAGGACAAAAGGCGGTTAATGATAGGGTGGAGTGATAACTGGATGTATCGGGATGTGCTGCCTACGGCTCCATTTAAGGGACAGTTTTCCTTTGTGCGGGAACTCTATTTAAAGCTGACAAGGGAAGGACTTAGAATATATCAGCAGCCTGTAAGGGAGTTAGAGAATTGCAGAAATTTAATATTGCATAAAGAGAAACATGTTTTAACGGCAGGGGACGAGGAACAGATCCCGGTTTGCTTTTCTGCTTTGGACTTCTCCTGTAAACTTGAGACGCCGGAACCGGAAAAGGGAAAGGCAGAAATTCGATTGTCCAGCGGTGGAAAGGAATGCACAAGGATTGGATATGATTTTCAAAAGGAGATGCTTTATGTAGATCGGCGGTACTCCGGATTGATTCCTCATGATGCATTCCCGGGTGTTTATGAAGCGCCTGTAAAGGGATTGGGAAAAAAGATAGAATTGCGAATTCTGATGGATGTATCCCAGATAGAAGTATTTGCAAAACAGGGGGAAACTGTTATGACAAACTTGATATTTCCTGAAAATGGTGGTCGCGGGTATGGAATCAGTATTTGCGCCGAGGGTTCAACGGATATTTTTGCGGAGTATGAGGCATGGGAAATTTTAATTACTTTAGATTAAGCAGCTTCTTAAGCAAGCTGAATTCCGAAGGAATATTTGAAGAGTGACTATCGGATGAAGCCGAGGCCGCGAAGAAATTTGCTTCTTGACAACTTTGATTGCCGGGAATTATAATGGCATCATCAAAGACGTTGAAGAAGACAGTAGCTGATTTTCAAAAGTCACAGCGAGCCGGTGAGGGTGCAAGACCGGTATGAGTAGAAGATCAGGGAAGATCACTTCCGAGTCGCGGGCCGAACCTTTTGTATGGAGTAAGATGCAGAGCAGTAAGTACCGCCGGCTATCCTCCGTTATGGGATGACGTATAGAGCGCTTTATATTTGAAAAGGCGGTCGGTGCGGGAGTAACAGGTGGTATAACGAGAATTGGCCTCGTCCTTTTACTGGGACGGGGCTTTCATATTTTTTAAGGAAAGGAAGAGGAGTATGTACCAGAAAGTTGACGCGAACTTAAATTTTGTGGACAGAGAGAAAGAAGTATGCCAGTTCTGGAAAGAAAATGACATTTTCAGGAAGAGCATGGAGGCCAGGAAAGAAGGACCCACTTATACTTTTTATGACGGCCCGCCAACGGCCAATGGCAAGCCGCACATTGGACACGTGTTGACACGTGCCATGAAGGATATGATCCCCAGATACCGTACCATGAAGGGATATATGGTACCCCGTAAGGCGGGATGGGATACCCACGGTCTGCCGGTGGAATTGGAAGTGGAGAAACTTCTGGGTCTGGACGGCAAGGAGCAGATAGAAGAATATGGTCTGGATCCCTTTATCGGAAAATGTAAGGAGTCTGTGTGGCAGTATAAGGGCATGTGGGAGGACTTCTCTCAGACAGTGGGCTTCTGGGCGGATATGGATGATCCTTATGTGACTTATCATGACGACTTTATTGAGTCGGAATGGTGGGCGCTCAAGCAGATCTGGGATAAGGGGCTTCTCTATAAGGGCTTTAAGATTGTACCTTACTGTCCGCGCTGTGGAACGCCTTTGTCCTCCCACGAGGTGGCGCAGGGCTACAAGGCGGTAAAGGAGCGCTCCGCTGTGGCAAGATTTAAGGTAGTGGGAGAGGATGCCTATTTCCTGGCATGGACCACCACACCCTGGACACTGCCCTCCAATGTGGCGCTCTGTGTGAATCCAAATGAGACCTATGTGAAGGTGAAGGCGGCGGACGGCTACACCTATTATATGGCTCAGGCCCTGTTAGATACGGTGCTTGGCAAACTGGCTAAAGACGATACGCCTGCCTATGAGATTCTGGAGACCTATGTGGGCACAGATCTGGAATATAAAGAGTATGAGCCTCTTTTTGTCTGTGCCGGTAAGGAAGCGGAAAGACAGAAGAAAAAAGCCCATTATGTGACCTGCGACAACTATGTTACCATGACGGATGGTACCGGTATCGTTCATATTGCACCGGCTTTCGGTGAAGACGATGCCCAGGTGGGCCGCAAGTATGATCTGCCTCTTGTGCAGTTTGTGGACGGCAAGGGCAATATGACTGAGGAGACTGCTTACGCAGGCACATTCGTAAAAGATGCGGATCCGGAGATCATCAAGGATCTGGATAAAGAGGGCAAGTTGTTTGATGCGCCCAAATTCGAGCATGATTATCCTTTCTGCTGGCGCTGTGATACGCCGTTGATCTATTATGCGAGAGAGTCCTGGTTTATCAAGATGACGGCAGTTAGAGATGATCTGGTGGCCAACAATAAGACGGTCAACTGGATTCCGGAGTCCATCGGTGAGGGGCGTTTCGGTAACTGGCTTGAGAATATTCAGGACTGGGGAGTTTCCAGGAACCGTTACTGGGGGACGCCTTTAAATGTGTGGGAATGTGAGGCCTGCGGTCATATGGAATCCATCGGTTCCAGGGATGAACTGGAGAAGATGAGCGGTAATCCGGCGGCGCAGACGGTGGAACTGCACAGACCTTATATTGATGAGATTACCTGTACTTGCCCGAAGTGCGGCAAGACTATGAAACGAGTGCCGGAGGTGATTGACTGCTGGTTTGATTCCGGCGCCATGCCTTTCGCACAATATCACTATCCGTTTGAGAATCAGGATTTGTTTGAGAAACAGTTTCCGGCGCAGTTTATCTGTGAGGCGGTGGATCAGACCAGAGGGTGGTTCTATTCCCTGTTGGCAGAGTCTACGCTGCTGTTCAATAAATCGTCATTTGAAAATGTCATCGTGCTGGGACATATACAGGATGAGAATGGGCAGAAGATGAGTAAGTCCAAGGGCAATGCGATAGATCCTTTTGAAGCGCTGGCGACTTACGGGGCGGATGCAATCCGTTGGTATTTCTATATTAATTCGGCGCCCTGGCTGCCAAACCGGTTCCATGGGAAGGCCGTGCAGGAGGGACAGAGGAAGTTCCTGGGCACTTTGTGGAACACTTACGCTTTCTTTGTGCTCTATGCCAATATCGACCAGTTTGATGCGACCAGATACAGCCTGGAATATGACAAGCTTCCGGTTATGGATAAGTGGCTGTTGTCCAAATTAAATACGGCGGTCAAGGAAGTGGACAATCACCTGGATCAGTACAGAATTCCGGAGGCCGCAAGGGTTCTGGATAACTTTGTGGACGAGATGAGCAACTGGTATGTGAGAAGAAGCCGTGAACGCTTCTGGGCAAAGGGCATGGAACAGGATAAGATCAATGCCTACATGACCCTCTATACGGCGCTTGTGACCATCTGTAAATGTGCGGCGCCCATGGTTCCCTTTATGACGGAGGAAATCTACAGAAATCTGGTGTGCAGTGTGGATCAGGATGCACCGGAAAGTATCCACCTGTGTGACTTCCCCGTGGCGGACGAGGCGATGATTGACAAGAAACTGGAAGAATCCATGGAAGAAGTCCTGAAAATCGTGGTTATGGGACGGGCGGCCCGCAATACGGCGAGTATCAAGAACCGTCAGCCTATCGGCACCATGTATGTGAAGGCCGAGAAAGTACTGGACGACTTCTATCAGGATATTATCAGGGATGAGCTGAACGTGAAGCAGATTGTCTTTTCGGATGATGTGTCTGCGTTTACAACCTACAGCTTCAAGCCTCAGCTTAAGACCGTGGGGCCTAAGTACGGTAAACAGCTTGGCGGTATCAAGGCATATCTGTCCGATATGGACGGCAGTGCAGCTATGGAGACCTTAAAGACAAACGGTGCGCTTACCTTTACGGTGGACGGCACGGAGGTTTCCCTGGCGGAGGAAGATCTGCTGATTGATATGGCGCAGAAAGAAGGCTTCGTCGCGGAGGCCGACAACTATGTGACGGTGGTGCTCGACACGAATCTGACGGAAGAACTGATTGAGGAAGGATTTGTGTACGAGATCATCAGCAAGATTCAGACCATGAGAAAAGATGCGGACTTTGAGGTTATGGATCATATCAAAGTCACCATTAACGGCAATGAGAAGGTGGCGCAGATTGCGGCCAGGAATGAGGGGATGATTGCAGGCAAAGTCCTGGCGGAAGCGATCGTGACGGAAGAGGAACTTGCAGTCTCCAAAGAGTGGAATGTCAATGGTGAAAAAGTTACGATCGGTGTGGAAAAAGTGTAATACCATGAAATCAATACAAAGAATATTCCGGAAAGTCTGTATGACAGCGGCCGCAGTCTCTGCGGCCGGTCTGCTTACAGGCTTTGGGACAGACAGCTCTGCTGGAAAAACCGGGACAGACAAACCTGCGGGGAAAGCGCAGGAAGCAGACGTCATACAGTATGACTTCGGCCCCGTATCTTATGATTTGTCTGATCTCCCGCCTATGAAAAACAAATTGTATGCCGCGTGGGAGGGTAGAATTTACTACAGACAGTATTCTGATGAGGATATGGAAGAAGGCGGCATGTGGGGGTACTTTTCGCCAATCGCGGGTACGGAAAAAGAACTCATGTGCATGGAACGCGATGGAAGCGTGACGCAGGTGGGAGTGGATTACGGTTATGAAGGGATGTACATTGTGGAGGACAGGATTTATTCCCAGAAATGGAAGTTAAAGGGATTATCCGAAGTTTCGGTAGTCTATTCCTGTGCACTGGATGGCAGCGATGTGACAGAATATGCCGCCGATCGGATACTTGATGTGGCGGGAAGCAGGATTATCTGTAGCTGGAAGTATGATGGGATTTTCGGGAATGATGGAATTTCCTGGATTAACGCCAAGGACGGGCGCGAGCATGTCCTGGTGTCCAAATCATATCCGGAGCGCGGGGCAGAATATCTGGGGGCCACGGAAGAAGAGGTGTTTTATTACCAACTCGTGGAGAACGAGGAAACGGAGTCCTATGACCTGCATTTATATGCTATGGATTATCAGGGAAATGAGAAAGAATTACTGACAGTCACCATGCAGGAATATATAGATGCCCATGAGGAGAGAACAAGAGAGTATCTTGAGAATATAGCCCCTTCACCGCTTTTCATTCCTTTTTTTCAGATATTGGGCGATGACCTTTATTTTTCGGTGGGAACCACCAACGGAACGGCGCACATATATTCCGGCGGCCTGATTTATGGCATGAGAAAAGACGGCAGCAGGTGTAAACTCTTGTTCACTTCCTACCACGAGTATTTCTATCTGTACGATGATGGACAAAACAGGTCGCTGTATTGTACCCCACATGAGGAAAAATATGATTTTTTGCTGGGAGAAAATTCAGTACGTCAGATCAGATTGTTTGGAAAAACACAGAAAGGTATTATTCCATGGGAGGGATTTACGGCATATGATGAACCACGGGTGTACCTGTATGAGAATCCCACCGATTCCATCGTGTTCTATCCGGATACTTCCGGAATCTGTTATGTTTTGCTTACGGTGGAAGAGAGTGAGGAACTTGGTATTGCAACCACAAAGGACAGCAGGACGGTGCAGCAGGTGGAAGGGATTGAATATCTTGAGGGAAAGCTGTTTTTTACGGTGACGGATCTGACTTACAGTACCCATTACAGCCTTGGCTGGCGGGACGGATATGAACGCGGCAGGAGCGTGTGTTATTGTAAAGACCTGGTGAGCGGGAAGATTAGCAAACTTTACGAATATTGACGAATATTTCGCAGATTACATATGGTCAAAAGCAGGAATACGATATATAATAAAATGTAATTGAGACAGCAACTGTTTTCACAGCTAAGAGTAAACGAGGAGGAACGAAGATGGTAAAGAAAGCTGTAACAACGAGTTTTGATACAGAGCTTTTTAAGAGAAGCGTGCTCTACAATGTCAAGACACTTTACAGAAAGACTCTTGAGGAAGCTACGGATCAGCAGATTTTCCAGGCAGTATCCTATGCGATCAAGGACGCGATCGTGGATCAGTGGCTGACCACGCAGAAAGAATATGATAAGCAGGATCCCAAGATGGTATATTACCTGTCTATGGAATTTCTGATGGGACGTGCCCTGGGCAATAATATCATTAACTTACAGGCTTATAAGGCAGTGGAGAAAGCGCTGGATGAACTGGGCATTGATATTAATGTGGTAGAAGATCAGGAGCCCGATGCAGCATTGGGGAACGGCGGTCTTGGCCGCCTGGCAGCATGTTTCCTGGATTCCCTTGCCACCCTGGGCTATGCGGCATATGGCTGTGGTATCCGGTATCGTTACGGCATGTTCAAGCAGGAGATTCGGGATGGTTATCAGGTAGAGGTGCCGGATAACTGGCTGCGTGACGGCAATCCTTTTGAATTGAGAAGGCCGGAGTATACAAAGGAAGTCCGTTTCGGCGGCTATGTCAACGTATATGTAGATGGCAATGGCAGAAGCAATTTCCGCCTGGAAGGTTATCAGGCGGTGACAGCAATCCCTTACGACCTGCCGGTGGTAGGTTATGGTAATGGTATTGTCAATACCTTAAGAATCTGGGATGCGGAGCCGGTGAACTGTTTCCAGCTGGATTCCTTTGACAAGGGAGATTATCAGAAAGCGGTGGAGCAGGAGAACCTTGCCAGAAATATTGTGGAGGTGCTTTATCCCAATGATAACCACTATGCAGGCAAGGAACTGCGCTTAAAACAGCAGTACTTCTTCATCTCTGCTTCGGTGCAGGAAGCGGTGGCGAAATACATGAGAAAACATGATGATGTGAGGAAGCTTTACGAGAAGGTGACCTTCCAGCTGAATGATACCCATCCTACGGTGGCGATTGCTGAACTGATGCGTATCCTGATGGATGAGCATTATCTGACCTGGGATGAGGCGTGGGAAGTGACCACCAAGACCTGCGCTTATACGAACCATACAATTATGTCTGAGGCTCTGGAGAAATGGCCGATCGAACTGTTTTCCAGATTACTGCCCCGTATTTATCAGATCGTGGAGGAGATTAACCGCAGATTTATCGCGCAGATTGAACAGAGATATCCGGGCAATCATGAGAAGATCCGTAAGATGGCGATCATTTATGACGGCCAGGTGAAGATGGCGCATCTTGCCATCGTGGCAGGATATTCTGTCAATGGTGTGGCAAGATTACATACGGAGATTCTGAAACATCAGGAGTTGAGAGACTTCTATGAGATGATGCCGGAGAAATTTAACAATAAGACCAACGGCATTACCCAGAGACGGTTTCTTTTGCATGCGAACCCGCTTCTGGCGGACTGGGTGACAGCACATGTGGGCAATGACTGGATTACCGATCTGCCAATGATCAATAAATTAAAGATTTATGCGGATGACGAGAAGGCGCAGCAGGAGTTCATGAACATTAAATATCAGAACAAGGTGCGTCTGGCGGAGTATATCTTAGAGCATAACGGCGTAGAGGTAAATCCCCGCTCCATCTTTGATGTGCAGGTTAAGAGACTGCATGAGTATAAGCGTCAGCTTCTGAATATCCTGCATGTGATGTATCTGTATAACGAGTTGAAAGAGCATCCGGATATGGATTTCTATCCCCGCACTTTCATCTTTGGCGCAAAGGCGGCAGCAGGTTATAAGAATGCGAAACTGACGATTAAGCTGATCAATTCTGTGGCGGATGTGGTCAATAACGATCCAGCGATCAACGGTAAGATTAAAGTGGTATTTATCGAGAACTACCGTGTATCCAATGCGGAGATTATCTTTGCGGCAGCGGATGTGTCCGAGCAGATTTCCACAGCCAGCAAAGAGGCTTCCGGTACTGGTAACATGAAGTTCATGTTGAACGGCGCGCTCACCATCGGTACGATGGACGGTGCGAATGTGGAGATTGTGGAGGAAGTGGGCGAGGAGAACGCCTTTATCTTCGGCCTGAGTTCCGATGATGTCATCCGTTATGAGAATTATGGCGGGTATGATCCTACAGAGATCTTTAACAACGATCCTGATGTGAGAAAAGTTTTGATGCAGTTGATCAACGGCACTTATGCGCCGGGTGATCCGGATATGTTCAGATCGCTGTATAACTCTCTCTTAAATACACAGAGTACCGCCAAGGCTGATACTTATTTTATCTTAAAGGATTTCAAGGCTTATGCCGAGGCACAGAGAAAGGTAGAAGCGGCATACAGAAATGAGAGCGGCTGGGCGAGGAGCGCTATCTTAAATGTGGCGTGCTCCGGCAAGTTTACTTCTGACAGAACCATTCAGGAGTATGTGGATGAGATCTGGAAACTTGACAAGGTAGTGATTCCCAAACAATCTTCAGTAAGCATGGGTTCCAGAAAGAAATAAATTGAAAATGTACATTAGGGTAAGCAATAGAAGATCCGGGCCAGAGGGCTCGGATTTTCTAAAAGAGGGGTAAAGGGCATGGAGAAAAAACTGGTATTTCAGATTCTGGGGATTCCGGAGACAAAAGAGGAGAGCCTTATCAGGGAACGTTATCTGACCCTGTTAAAGGATACGAATCCGGAGGATGATCCGGAAGGGTTTAAGCGTCTCAGGGAGGCATATGAGGAGGCAGTGCGTCTGTCTCAGGTACCGGAAGAGGGGGAGGAAGAAGAACCCCAGGGTGAGGTTGCGCTTTGGATGAAGGGCGTGGAGAAGATTTATAAAGATATCTTTCTGCGCCGGGATGTGGATGCCTGGTCGGACGTGTTTGCCGATCCGGTATGTGAAAGCTTTGATACGTTCTTAGAGGCGAGGGGGCAGCTTCTTTCTTATATTTCCTATCATCCTTTCCTGCCGCAGACGGTGTGGAAGCTGATGGACCAGGTGTTCCATGTGCTGGATGACTATGATTCCCTGAAGGAAGAGTTCCATGTCAACTTCCTGGATCATATTGTTTACCATGTGGAGAATGAGGATTTTCTGGATTATGGATTCTTTGAGGAGAACGAAAGCGGTTATGAGCCGCAGTCTGAGGATGACACGGACAATTACATCAGAGAATATTTTAAGATAAAGGAAAAACTTGAGGCGGATGAACCTGAGGGCGTTTCTCAGATGCTTACGGATATCAGGCGGTTTGGGCTGTATCATCCTTATGAGGATGTTGAATGGCTCAGGCTTTATATCAGACAGGAGACCTGTGAGGAGGGGAAGGCGCTGGCGGAAGCACTGCTGGCCAAATACCCGAATGAGGTTTATGTGCGAAATTGGACGGCCAAAGTTTTCTATGATACAGGGGAGAAAGAACGGGGATATGCAATGTGGCAGGCGCTTCTTGAGGAGTATCCGGCTTATGATATGCCCAAGTATTTTTCCATCGATTATCTGACCGGGCAGGGTAAGTTTTATCAGGCCAGAAAGTATGTGGTAGAACTTCTGAAAGCCAGCAGAGGGGATGAAGAACTTCTGAGCCTTGGAAAAGATATGGACGAGAAACTGTTGCCCGAATTGCAGGAAGCCCTTGCCGAGGGCAGGGATTATGAGGATCTTTCAGGAGACAGACTGGTGATTTATCTGGGGTGGCGCCTGTTTAACCTGGAAAGGTATGAGGAAGCGATCGCACTCGTGGAAGACAGGGAGATGTCCGCTGATAATGAGGAGGATCTGCTTGAGTTAAAGTCCTGGACGCTTTTCAGACTGAAAAAGTACGAGGAGGCAATGCCCCTGTACAGGCAGTATATGGAAATGGTCATGACCAGCGATCAGGAGGATGATGAGAAGATATCCAAGGCGGCCCAGGCCGGCTGGTGTCTGGCAGATTGTCTGTACAAACTGGATTTGCGGCAAGAGGGAGAGCAGGAACTGCGTAAAACCCTGGAACTGACGCAGGATGTGAGGAGCCGCCTGGATATCAAAAGGTATTTGGCGGGTAAATATCTGTCCTTCAAAGAGTATGAGAAGGCCACGGAAGTATGTGATGAAATCCTGGAGGAGTCCGAGGGGTACTATCCTGCTTATCTGATCCGCCAGGAAGCCTGTTATCATATGCGCAGGGCACAGCAGGTGGTAGATGACTATTATAAAGCGATTGAGATTTATGCCGGTTATGACGGGCCTTATGTATTTGCGGCAAGGATATTCTATGATTATGACCAGTATCAGGATGCCTGGGGCGTTATCGAGAGGGCCAGGGAGAACCAGGTGGAATTTACGGCCAAACTGCGCTTTGAGGAGGCTAAGATCCTGCGGATGACCGCCCAGAACAATGAGGAGAGAGAAAAGCCCGAGGAAATTCTGGAAGCGCTGATACAGGAGGCGGAAGAGGGAAAGAGCAATATCGAGGACGCCTCAGAGATTGTGTTTGAAAAAGGGATCCTGTTCTGGGACAACAAGGATAATGAACAGGCGGAAGCCACCATTAAGAAGAGTATTGAGATGAGCCCGCAGACGGCGAGATACCGTCTGGTGCTGGGCAATTTCTACCGGGATATCGAGCAGTACAAAAAGGCGCTTGTGCAGTATAGATCCGTAGAGGGAGAGTACCAGCATACGGAGTTTTATTACGGGATGGGATTTTGTCTGGAAATGCTGGAAGAGCATACGCAGGCAATCACATACTATAATAAAGTCATAGAAAGAGATCCTGTTTATCGTGAAGTCAACCGCAGGATGTATTGGTGTTATATGCCCAGATACCGCAAGGAGTATCGCAAGTCAGATTATGAGGCGGCGCTCTACCATATCACGAAGGAACTGGAGATTACGAATAACTCGGGATATCGTCTCTGGGACAGGGCGTATTTGTATGACGAGGCCATGGAGACGGCGCTTGCCATTGCGGATTATGAGGAAGCCCTCACAAAAGTAGCCGAGCAGGACCGCCATATCATCTTGGAGAATATCGGGTATGCCTATAAACAGGGCAGACAGTTTGAGAAAGGATATGAATATTACAGGAGGGCCGTGGAATGTATGGAGCCAAAGGATGCCTCAGACAAGGGATATCGGGGCATGGCGGAGTGCTGTTTTAAGCTGCGGGACTATGAGCGAACCATTGCCTGCTGCCGGGAAGGATTGCAGGTATTTCCGGATAATGAGAAGCTGTGGCAGTACCTGTCAGACAGCTATGAGGAGACAGGCCGTTTCAAGGAAGCCATGCGGGTGGAGAAAGAGCGCAGGATGCATGGCGGCAAGGATCTGGACTATTATCACAACGTATCCTTCCTTTTGTTAAAGATGGGGAAAGTGCAGGAGAGTGTCGATATTTATAATAAGTGTAAAAGCGAAATGCTGGCGCGCTCCGCAAGTAAGAAAGAAATGGTGGATTTCTATGAAAAACTGGGTTACCGCTATGAGAATCTGATGGAAAACCAAAAAGCGGCAGAGATGTTTACAAAGGCCATAGCTTTGCTGAATAAGAAGGATTACTGGGAAAGATTTGATTATGAGTGTTACCTGGTGCAGAACTATTGTCTGCTGGGAAATCAGAAGATGGCAGAATATCATGCCAAGAGAGCGCTGGAATGCATTGCCATGAGGAATACGACCCCGGAGGACTATATGTCGTGGCCGGGATATATGCCCGTCCGCACAGGCTGGATGGGGTGGATCTACATGGGCCTGGGAGATAAGGAGAAGGCGAAAAAGTGTTTTGAGGATATGGAGAAACTGCCGCCCTGTGGCAGCTGTAAGTATCATAAATGTTTTGAAGCCTCTTTGTGGCTTGGCTATTATTATTTCTGCGAGAAGGAATATGACAGGGCCGGAGCGCTGATGGAGGAGACACTTGAGAGAGATTTTGATGCGCTGTCAGCGAAGTTCATGCTGGAGAAGCTGGAGAAGATGAAAGCCGGTGCAGATTAGAATACCGAGAAGGGAGCATAGCTGTAAAATGATCATAGGAATCGACTTGGGAACGACAAACAGTCTGGCGGCATACTTTACGGAGGAGGGGCCAAAGCTGATACCGAACCGGCTGGGCAGAAGACTTACGCCTTCCGTGGTGAGCATGGACGAAGAGGAACAGATTTATGTGGGTGATCTGGCGGTGGAGAGAGGGCTTCTCTATCCGGGCAGTACGGCGTCTGTTTTCAAACGGGATATGGGAAGCGGCAGGAAGTTCCAGCTTCTGCATAAGCCCTTTACGGCGGAAGAACTGTCTTCTTTTGTGCTGCGGTCCCTGAAGGAGGATGCCGAAACCTTTCTCGGGGAGCCGGTGGAAGAGGCGGTGATCAGTGTGCCGGCTTATTTTAATGATGAGAGAAGACGCGCCACCAAGCGGGCCGGGGAACTGGCGGGCCTTAAGGTAGAACGGATCATCAGCGAACCCACGGCGGCGGCCATTGCCTATGGATTATATCAGAGTCAGGGACACATGCGCTTCCTGGTGTTTGACTTGGGCGGCGGTACCTTTGACGTGTCCGTGCTGGAGCGGATTGACAATATACTGGAAGTGCGTGCCGTGGCGGGAGATAACTTCCTGGGCGGCGAGGATTTTACAGTGGTATTGGAGGAAATGTTCTTCGAGAAATATTCGCAGTTTGACAGACTGACGATGGATGCGAAGACCCTGCGCCATATCCACAAACAGGCAGACCTTTGCAAGATGGGATTCTCCGAGGATAAGAAATCCGTGATGGAGTGTAAGATCGGGGAGGAACTCTATACCCTTACGGTGGAGCTTTCCGAGTATGAGAAAGCCTGTGAGGAACTGCTGGACAAGATCAGACAGCCCGTGCGGCGAAGTCTTTCGGATGCCCATATCAGACTTTCTGATATCGATAAAGTAGTGCTGGTGGGCGGCGCCACCAAGAGTCCGGTGATCCGCCGGTTCGTGAGCAAACTGTTCCGGGCAATCCCGGACACCAATATCAATCCCGATGAGGCGGTGGCATTAGGAGCGGCAATCCAGGGCGCCATGAAGGAGCGCAGGGAGGCCATCAAGGAAGTGATCCTGACGGATGTCTGTCCTTTTACCCTGGGAACGGAAGTGGTCAGGGAATGGGAGAAGGGTATTTTTGAGAACGGGATTTTCTGCCCGATCATCGAGCGCAATACGATCATCCCGGCGAGCCGCACGGAAAGACTCTACACAGCCCATGACGGCCAGACCAAGATCCGGGTTAATGTGTTGCAGGGGGAGAGCCGGTTTGCCAGGAATAACCTTTCCCTGGGGGAGATGACCATCGAGATTCCCAAAGCCCCGGCAGGAGATGAGGCGGTGGATGTGACCTACACATATGATATCAACTCCATTCTGGAAGTGGAGGTAAAGGTGGTGTCTACCGGAAAACAGTTAAAGCAGGTCTTTGGCGGTAAGGATCTGGATATGACGCCGGAGGAGATCGAGGAGCGTTTTAAGACGTTGTCTTATCTGAAGATCCATCCTCGTGACAGGGAGGAGAATAAATATCTTCTGCTGCTTGGGGAAAGAATGTATGAGGAGAGCATCGGGGACAAGAGACAGCTGATAGAAGGGGAACTTCATAAGTATGAGCAGGCTCTTAATTCTTATGAACCTGGGGAGATAGAGCGGGCGAAGGAGGCATTCCGGGAGTTTCTTAAGGAGTTGGAGGAGTTTTGAAAGGTCAATAAAAAGGTTAGTTTTACGTATTTGCTAAGGGTGATGCCTAAACAGATATAAGATTTTCCGTCAGCCCGCTTTCGCTCCTTTCATAGCACAGCAGACACTAAGCTCGTGAAATACCTCGCTAAGTGCTGGTGCTATTCTAGGGCTTCCTTGAAAATTTTATATCTGTTTAGGCTGACATATAGCATAGGGTGAAGATGACATAAAAGAGGATTAAATCTGATAAAAAGGTGCTAAAACTAATAAAAAAGGATTAAATCTGATAAAAAAGTGCTAAAACTAATAAAAAAGTATAAAAACTAATAAAAAGGTATTAAAAAAGATAATATTCTCATGACGTTTACGTTTTATATAGGAACGAAGTGAAAGGAATGGAAAAGTATTATGGAACGAGCGCTATTGGTAGGCGTGAATTTAAATGACGGGGAGGACTATCTGGCTTCACTGGAAGAATTAGGCGCTTTGGCCGAGGCCTGTGATATGGAGGTGATCGCCACCGCAGAGCAGACCCTGGAACAGGTGCATAAGGCCTTCTATATCGGTACAGGCAAGGTAGAAGAAGTCAGGGAACTTGCGATAGAATGTGACGCGGATGTCATAATATTCGACAATTCTCTTTCTCCCATGCAGATGCGAAATCTCCAGGAGAGACTGGATAAACCAATTCTGGACAGAAGTACATTGATTCTGGACATCTTTGCCAGAAGGGCCAGATCCAGGGAGGCCAAGCTACAGGTGGAGGTGGCCAGATTACAGTATATGCTGCCTAGGCTGGTAGGGCTTCATGCGGCACTCTCCAGACAGGGCGGCGCCAGCGGTTCCATGAGTAACAGGGGTGCCGGTGAGAAGAAGCTGGAACTGGACAGGCGTGTGTTGGAGAAACGCCTCTCACAGCTTAGGCGGGAACTGAAAGAGGTAGGGCAGGAGCGGGAGACACAGAGAAAGCAGCGGATGAAAACGGGGATGCCCAGGGTGGCATTGGTGGGGTACACCAATGCCGGAAAGTCTACACTGCTGAACGCCATGCTGGATCTATACGGGGTGGATGAGGTGAATGTGGAAGATAAGAAGGTGATGGAAAAGGATATGCTCTTTGCCACGCTGGATACCACAGTCCGTAAGATTGCACCGGAAGATCACCATGCTTTCCTATTATCGGATACGGTAGGATTTATTCATAAACTGCCCCACAATCTGGTGGAGGCTTTTCAGTCCACGCTGGAGGAGGCCAGGGAGGCGGACATTCTTTTGCAGGTGGTGGATTATAGTGATGGGCATTACAGAGAACAGATTGCGGTCACTAACCAGACTTTGCAAAAGCTGGGCGCGGATGGGATACCCATGCTCTATGTATATAATAAGGCAGATCTGGTGGAGCCGGAGGCATTGCCGGGGCTGGCAGGCATAGAGCCAGACCAGCTATTAAAATCCCTGCCTGTGGTGTCGCCAAACAGTATCTACATGTCTGCGAAGAAGCGGATCGGGCTGAAGGAATTGATCGGACTGATTGAAGAAAAGCTTTCTGGCGGGTATCGGGAGTGTACACTGCTGATTCCGTATACGGACGGCAGGGCGGTGTCTTATCTGAATGAGCATGGGGTAGTCCATGAGACCCGGTATCTGGAAGAGGGCGTGCTGCTTGTCTTGCAGTGCAGGGAGGAAGATTACCAGTATTATCGGAAGTATCTGTGGAAAGAGGGGTAACGGTCGAAAGTGACGCCTGCACAGATAGAAAATTCTTCGTCAGCCCGCTTTTCGGAACGCTTGCACGGGAAGCAGATATCCTATATAATAAAATGCGGACATCAAAAGATGAATCAAACAGAAAGGGCAACAGATTTTGGAACAGAAGATGGCGACAAAACCTGCCAGAAATTCTAATTATGAATTACTGCGCATCCTTGCGATGTTCATGATCGTTTTTATTCATGCCAACATGTATCTGTTTCAGTTCGTTTACGGAAGCAGCGCAGTATTCTTTAACGGTATGGTAAATGGTATCTGTAACATTGGTGTGACCTGTTTTATGCTGATTTCCGGTTATTACGGCATGAAGTTTGACCTGGGGAAATTTGTCAGGATGGAATGTATGATGATCACCTATTCCCTGGTGGAAACGGTTCTTCTATATGTTATGATGCCGCAGCAGATGCAGGGTGCGGCGTTGTTGGAACAGCTGGTTAAGTCCCTTTTGCCGTTTATTACGAGAAAATACTGGTTTTATTCCTGCTATATATGCCTGCTCTTTTTCAGCGGGTATATTCAGAAATTTATCGAGCATCTGAAAAAGGAAGAGTTTGAGAGACTGCTCTGCCTGATGCTAGTTTTATTCAGTGTCCTGCCGACCTTCTGCTATTTTGAACTGATTCCTGACAATGGAAAAGGGCTTGTCCATATGATCATGATCTATATGATCGGCAGGTATATACGGATGTATAGAGATGTGAGGATACCCAGGAAAGCAGTGGTGCTTTTTCTCGCCCTTTGGATTGTGAACGGGATATCTCATGAAATTCCTATCCAGATTGGCGGGATTTATCATCATCTGTGTAAGGATAACAGCATTACAAATCTCACGATGGCTGTTATTCTGTTTTACCTGTTCAAGGGATTTACTTTGCAATCGGGTTTTATCAACAGGGCGGCGTCAAATGTCTTTGCGGTATTTGCGCTCAATGATACATTGGTGCTGATAATCATGAAAGTACTTGGCGACAATGGCTTTCATGGCGCCGAAGGAATCCTGGGATTTATGATGCTTACGGGAATTGTGGCTATGATCCTGATAGGCTGTCTGCTGATCGGGGAAGTTAGGAGACTGCTTCTTGGCAGATGCGACAGGTATCTGGGAGCGTTGGCAGAGCGTAAGTTGATGGGCAGGATAAAAGGCTGGTTCTGAGAAAGGACAGGCTTAACAGAAGAATTTGTGCCGAAGCGTCACAAATTCCATGATGGCAAGCAAAATCTGATATTTTGCTCGCCTCCTCAGCGTAAAACGCTTCGGAATGGAGGAAAATATGATTACATTATCACAGGGCGGAGCGTATCTGGTACGCGGAACGGATGTTGTTCCGGAAAGTGCTGAGGCGGCAGCACAGATTAGGAGTATGACGGGGCAGGAGGTAACGAAGCAGGAAGCCGCGAAGAATACGATGGCTTATGGAATCCTGGCGGAGCACAATACTTCCGGCAATATGGACAAATTAAAAATCAAATTCGATAAACTGACTTCCCACGATATTACTTTTGTGGGGATTATTCAGACGGCACGGGCTTCGGGACTTACGAAGTTTCCGATTCCCTATGTGCTCACCAACTGTCATAATTCCTTATGTGCAGTGGGCGGCACGATCAATGAGGATGACCACATGTTTGGCTTAACCTGTGCGAAGCGTTATGGTGGTGTTTATGTACCGCCTCATCAGGCAGTCATCCATCAGTATGCGAGGGAGATGCTTGCCGGCGGCGGGAAGATGATATTAGGCTCTGATTCCCATACCAGGTATGGCGCGCTTGGCACTATGGCCATGGGTGAGGGCGGGCCGGAACTGGTGAAACAGCTTTTATCCCAGACCTATGACATCAATATGCCCGGTGTGGTGGGCGTTTATCTGACGGGTGAGCCCGTAAAAGGGGTAGGGCCGCAGGATGTGGCATTAGCCATTATCGGTGCGGTGTTTGGCAACGGTTATGTGAAGAATAAGGTGATGGAGTTCGTAGGGCCGGGCGTGGCTTCCCTGAGTGCGGATTTCCGTATTGGCATCGATGTGATGACCACGGAGACCACCTGCCTGTCTTCTATTTGGCAGACGGATGATGAGATCAGGGAATTCTATGAAATCCATGGCAGGACAGAGGAATATAAGGAGTTAAATCCGGGGGAAGTGGCATATTATGACGGGATGATCATGGTTGACCTGTCAAAGATCAGACCGATGATCGCAATGCCTTTCCATCCCAGCAATACCTATACGATTGACGAAGTCAATGCGAACTTGCAGGACGTGCTTCACGATGTGGAAGAGCGGGCCAAAGTAAGTTTAGACGGCGCAGTGCCTTATTCCCTGCAAGATAAGGTGGTTGACGGCAGGTTTATGGTGGATCAGGGGATTATCGCAGGCTGTGCCGGCGGCGGTTTTGAGAATATCTGTGCGGCGGCGGATATCCTGCGGGGATCCTATATCGGTGCGGACGGTTTCACTTTAAGCGTATACCCTGCTTCCATGCCGGTTTATATGGAACTGATCAAAAACGGCTGTGCGGCGGCCATCCTGGAGACAGGCGCCGTGTTAAAGACAGCGTTCTGCGGGCCTTGTTTCGGGGCAGGAGATACTCCGGCCAACAATGCGTTCAGTATCAGACATTCCACCAGGAACTTCCCGAACAGGGAGGGATCCAAGCTGCAAAACGGCCAGATTTCTTCCGTGGCGCTGATGGATGCGCGTTCTATCGCAGCGACAGCGGCCAACAAGGGAGTACTTACGCCGGCGACAGAGTTTGATGGAGAGATTGGAAAATATAAATATCATTTTGACGCGAACATTTATGCGAACCGTGTCTTTGATTCCAAGGGCGTGGCGGATGAGAGTGTGCAGATTCAGTTCGGACCCAATATCAAGGATTGGCCGGCCATGGGTGCCCTGCCGGAGAATCTGGTGCTGCGGGTGGTGTCTGAGATTCACGATCCGGTGACTACCACGGACGAGTTGATTCCTTCCGGTGAGACCTCTTCCTATCGCTCCAATCCGCTGGGGCTTGCAGAGTTTACCCTGTCCAGAAAGGATCCCGAATATGTGGGCCGGGCCAAAGATATTCAGCGGGCGGAGAAAGCCAGGATGGCGGGCGAACATCCCTGTCAGGCACATCCCGATGTGAAGCCGGTGATGAATGTGGTGAAGAAGACCTTTGGGGATGCTTCCCATGAAAATACAGGATTTGGTTCCACCATTTTCGCAGTGAAGCCGGGCGATGGTTCCGCCAGGGAACAGGCGGCAAGCTGTCAGAAGGTGCTGGGCGGCTGGGCTAACATTGCCAACGAGTATGCCACCAAGCGGTATCGTTCCAATCTGATTAACTGGGGTATGCTGCCGTTCTTGATCGAAGCAGGCGAACTGCCCTTCCGGAATCTGGATTATTTATTCTTCCCGGGTATCCGCAAGGCTGTGGAGGAGAAGGCAGAGACCATAGAGGCTTATAAGGTATCTGTGGAGGAGGAAAAACTGGTGCCGTTTACCTTGAAGCTGGGTGAACTGACGGACGAGGAGAGACAGATTATCCTGAAAGGTTGTCTGATCAACTACAACAGGGTGTAAAGATTTGGCAGAAAGGTTCCGATATATAAGGTACAGGAAAGGATGCTCTTGGCCAGGGTGGCCTTTTCTGAATCTGAATGATGTTGAGACCATGGACGGTATTTTGAGGGAAAAGGAATTTCCGTAAAAGTGCCGTCCTTTCTATTGCCATGTATCAGGGAAGGTACAGTCGGGTGACACAGACGGGCGTAGGAGCGGGCTCATACAAAAGGAGGGAATATTGAAGATCGATTCCAGTACCATAGGAATGCAATCCACCAGAACCTATCAGTCGGTGACGAAGAGAAGCCGGATAGGGGTACGCGGCACCTATGCGGGCGGTGGAATTAACGCTTTTTTTGATGACCAACTGGGTACCGGAGAAAATGCGACAGGTGAAGGAAAACAGGCGACTAATCTGGAAGACCTCTCGATGCATATGCAAAATGTGTCTGGCGGACGAAAGGTGAATCAGAGAGATGAGGCACTGGAAGCGGTGCGCAGCATCAAGCAGCAGTGCGTGGAGTTTCTGATGGATTTATTATTCCGTTTCCACGGGGAGAGGTATTCTTTGGGTAGCGGCGCGTGGGGCGGAGGTTCTACTTCCTATATTGTAAACGGTTATCAGGAACGTTACTATCATATGGAGGAAGAGAATACCACCTTTTCCACGGTAGGCACGGTGAAGACTGCGGATGGAAGGGAGTTATCCTTTAATCTGGAATTGGGCATGAGCCGGAGGTTTGAGCAGTATTATGAGGAAAACTATGTGACATCCGTAAAGACCTTCCACGATCCGCTGGTGATCAATCTGGATACCAATGTCGCACAGGTTTCTGACCAGAAGTTTTTCTTTGATCTGGACTGTGATGGAGAAGAGGAAGAAATATCCAGTCTACAGGCAGGCAGCGGTTTTCTGGCACTGGATTTAAACGGTGACGGGGTCATCAATGATGGCAGCGAATTGTTTGGCAGCAAGTCGGGCAACGGCTTTGCGGATTTGGCCAAACATGACGCGGACGGCAATGGATGGATTGATGAGAACGATCCCATCTGGGAAAAACTGCTCATCTGGACGAAGGATGAGGATGGAAAGGATAAGCTTTATCATCTTTCAGACCTGGGCGTGGGAGCTATCGGGCTTGGGAATGTCGATACACAGTTTGCCCTGAACTCACAAAAGGATAATGAGACAAATGCCATGATTCGTAAGACAGGTATCTTTTTATATGAGAATGGCACGGTTTCAACGGTCCAGCATCTGGATCTGGCGAGATAAGTTTGCGGCAATAATTGTCTGTGTGAAGAGAAAAGCGCGAAGGTCTAACCTTGCGGTATAAAGGAGGAGGCATCCACATAATAATAGTACATGTGGGGTGTCTCATGAAAATGAATAGAATCGTCTTAAATAAAACAAACAAAAGAGAGGCAGGAAACTTTCTTTTGTTTGTTTTTTTGCTGCCCTATGTGTGTGCCTGCCTGTGGGGACATGTGGGAGAAGAAACGGGGCAGATTATATCTGATCAAATAGAGAAGGAGCAGGCGGACTATCAGGTGGCGGTGGTTATGGACTGGGGTGTCTGGGAACTGCCCATGGAAGAGTACCTGGTCTATCGTCTGGCAATTGTAATGCCGGAAGAATACGAAGCGGAGGCCATGAAAGCCCAGGCAGTGCTGCTTCGCACGGAACTGATGGCTTCTTACCGGGAGGCGGAGAGCAGGATGCTGCGGGTGGAGGAGAACGGGCTTGCCTCTTTTTATGGAAAGAAACAGAAAGAGGACATCCTGTCGGAGTGCCAAAAGGCAGTGGAGGAGACGAGAGGTTATTATCTGGTTTATCGGGGGGAACCCATCCAGGCGTCCTATTTTAAGATCAGTAATGGGCATACCAGGGATGCCGGCGAGGTGTGGCATACGGACAGGTGTCCTTATCTTGCCGGTGTGTCCTGTGAACAGGATAAGACATCTACCGAGTACAGCAGTGTGGTCACGTTGGAGAAGGAACGTTACATAGAAAAACTTCGGACGTTTGCGGGAGAGGAGTATGGTGAGGATACCCTGTGGCAGGGGGGACTTTTTTCCTTTGACAGCGCAGGATATTTGACGGAAGCATTTTATGTGGAAGAAGGCAAAGAGGAAGTAAGGATTGAGGGGGAAGATTTCCGGCATTTGTTTGGGCTGAACTCTGCCGCCATTGAAATAGAAAGACAGCAGGACAGTATCACATTTCATGTATTCGGTGCAGGGCATGGTTTTGGTATGAGCCAGTACGGCGCTAATTGTATGGCGATCAATGGGAAAAAATACGAGCAGATTTTAAAAGTCTTTTTCCGGGATACGGAATTAGCAAAAATTGAATAAGATGTCAGAAATGGGTAACACTAACACCATGAAACCTATATGAAAAACAGGAGGCATAGTTTCATGGCGAGAAGAAATAGAAACAGTATCAGGAAAGAGCGGATTATTATGTTGGCATCTTCGGTGTTCGTTCTGGCGGCGCTGACGATAACCGGTGTTTATGTAAGAAACAATAACAGGGCAGAGCGGGAAAATTACGTGCTGGATTTTGAAGCCATCGAAAAAAACAGTACGGACGTGGCAAATAACACGATGCCGGCAGAAGAACTTGACACGCTCTTTGCGGAAGTGGGGACTGACGACCTGGATTATGATCCAAGCTTTCAGGAGGCAAACTCCCAGCATGTGGAGAATACCGGGGAAGAGAAGGGTTTAAGAACCAGGATTTCCCAGGACAAAGAGGATGGCAAAGAGGACGAGAAGGAAGAAAAAGAAGAGACTGATAAGAAGACAGAATCGGCTAAGAAAGAAAAGAACGAGGACAAGTCTGGTCAGAGTAAGAAGAGTGAGACAGAGTCTTCCGAAAAGAAGAAAGAGGATCAGGAAGAAGGTATGTTTGACGAGACCGTGGATACTGCCATGAGCGGTGACGTACAGGCTGAGGCGGTCTCTACCACAGTACAACCTAATCTTGATTTTCAGGAAGAAGATGGACTGGTGTGGCCTATTGTGGGAGATGTACTGATCAATTACAGTATGGACCGGACAATTTATTTTCCTACCCTGGAGCAGTATAAATATAATCCGGCTATTGTGATCGCAGCGACACAGGGTGAGATGATCTCAGCGGCGGCAGATGGACGGGTGACCTCCGTGACTTATGATCCTGCGATTGGCAACACAGTGGTGATGGATCTGGGAAATGGGTATGAGCTGACTTATGGACAGCTGGAAAACATTACAGTGTCTGAGGGCAGTTATGTGAATGTAGGCGATGGGATTGGGACGGTGGCTCCTCCGACTAAGTATTACAGTATTGAGGGGACGAATGTTTACTTTAAGCTGACGAAAGATGGGGTGCCGGTGAATCCTATGAGTAAGTTGCAGTAAGCTGTAAAATTTGTTGTATTGAGTGTTGGGAATATTAGAAATATTAGAAATATTAGAAATATTAGAAATATTGGTTGTGGCTGCACGGACGGAAAGTGCCCGGCATTTCAACGCAGACGCGCTTTCGCTTCGCAATTTGCGTAACAGTACTAAGAACCTAAAGGACAGGTTCTAAGTGCTGACGCAAATTAAGAGTCTGCTTATGAAATGCCGGGCGCTTTCCTGTTCTGTGGGATGAATATACCTTTGGCTTACATAATGTACAGGAGGTCTGCAAAATGCTTATTATACATGGTAATATTAAGACGATGGCGGAGAGGGATTTTGGGGATGGATTTATCCGTATTGTAGATGGTAAGATTGCGGCGATTGGGGATATGAGGGAGTGCCCCTGGGAGTTGGGGAAGCAAGATAGTGGGGAGGAGGTTTTGGATGCTAAGGGCAACCTGGTGATGCCGGGGATTATTGAGGCGCATTGTCATATGGGAATCACGGAGGAAAAGAAGGGCATGGAGGGTGACGACTGTAATGAGAATGTGGATCCCATCACGCCTTATCTGCGCGCTATTGATGCGATCAATCCCATGGATGCGGCTTTTAATGATGCGTTACAGGCAGGGATTACGTCAGCTATGATCGGGCCGGGAAGTTCCAATGTGGTGGGAGGTCAGTTTGCGTTTGTCAAAACTCATGGACGGTGTATAGACCATATGGTTGTGAAAGCGCCTGCCGCTATGAAGGTGGCGTTTGGGGAAAATCCGAAGGTAAATTATTCGGGACAGGGCACCTCGCCTTCTACGCGCATGGCAATTGCGGCCATGCTGCGGGAAGAGTTGACCAAGGCTAAGGCATATCAGAAAAAGAAAGAGCAGGATCCAGGGATGGAGGCGGACTTTCGATATGAGTGCTGGCTTCCGGTACTTCGAGGCGAGATTCCGCTGAAGGCGCATGCCCACAGGGCGGATGATATTCTGACGGCGGTGCGGATTGCCAAAGAATTTGGGCTCAGGATGACATTAGACCATTGCAGTGAAGGACATCTGATCATGGAAGAATTGCAGGAAGCGGGATTTCCGGCTATTGTGGGCCCGGATATGGCCAGTCGTAATAAGATTGAGGTACAAAATATGGCATTTAAGACAGCAGGGCTGTTAGCAGGAAATGGTATTCTTACCGCAGTAACTACGGATCATCCGGTTTCCAAAATCCAGTTTTTGCCGATTTGCGCGGGATTGGCTGTCAAAGCGGGAATGCCCAAAGAAGAGGGATTGCGTTCTATTACGATCAATGCAGCCAAAATCTGCGGCGTGGAAGAGCGGGTCGGAAGCCTGGCTGTGGGCAAAGACGGGGATGTGGCAATTTTTGGCGGCAGTCCATTGGAGGTATTTACCAGGGCTTTTTGCACCATTATTGAAGGAAAAATTGTATATTATGATGAAGAAAGCGGGATTTTATGTTAAAATGGACGCAAGCTCAGCAGCTTGCGTCCCAAGAATTACTGCGTAATTCTTGCTGGAATCGCGAAGGATTACAGCATTAGAGGATATGATATACTGGACGCAAGCTCAGCAGTCTACGTCCCAAGAAATTAAATAGAGAGTGATTCTATATGCATAATAAATCGAGAATTAAAAAAATGATATGTATCGTGCTTGCGATGGGTCTGTTGTCCGGGTGTGGATTTGTGTCGGATTTTTCTGTGGAGACATTGCAAAACAACAGTGAGGCGGAGGGGCCGGCAACGCTGGGACTGACGCCGGAATTTGATTATGAAGTGCCGGAAAGCCTGCCTAATATATTGGTGGATCAGGTGGGATATGCTCTGGGCAGCAATAAGATTGCTGTGATAAGGGGAGAACTGCCGCCGGATAATTTTACGATCCTGGAGGTGGAGAGCGGCCAGGAAGTCTATGTAGGGAAGATTGAGCAGAAAGGCTATGATGCGACAATCGGAAACTATATCAGTTATGGTGATTTTACGGACTTTAATACACCGGGCAGGTATTACATAGAAGCGGCGATGATCGGACAATCGTATCCCTTTGAGATTTCAGAGGAACCCTATGAAGAAATCTTTAATGCCGTGTTGAAACAGTATTATTTTAACCGGTGCGGGCTGACGCTTTCTACGGAACTTGCCGGGCCGAAAGCTCATAATGCCTGTCATTCCAGGGAAGCACAGATGAAAGAAGAAGCTTCGATCAAGCGGGATGTGTCGGGGGGCTGGCACGTTGACGAGATGGGCACGCGGGATGTGGTGAAAGGATGTCAGACAGCCAATTATCTTTTGTTATCCTATGAACTTTATCCGGATATTTTTGGGGAAAATCTGCGGATACCCGAAAGCGGCAATGGGATTCCGGATCTGCTGGATGAGGTGAAGTATGAGATTGACTGGCTGCTCAAGATGCAGGATGCTACCAGCGGGGCTGTGTATGCCTCCGTCAGCAGTGTGGATAATAAGACCGCGGGCTATATCCTCTATATTGACGGGGTTACCATGAGTGCTACCATTCAGTTTGCGGCGACCATGGCCAGATTCAGTTATATTTATCAAAATTATGACAGGGAATTTGCAACGCAGTGTCTCAAAGCAGCGGACAGGGCGTATCGGTATGCAGAGAAGTATCTGGCGGATGTCTCTTTGGAGGAATATTTCCACGCGGCGACAGAACTTTACCGGGCAACGGGTAATCAAAGGTATCACAAGGTGATCAAAAATTATCTGATCCAGAATCCGGAACCGGATATGGAAAATGACTTTGTTTTCTGGGGGTGCGTGACTTATCTGGCCACGAAACAGAAGGTGGACGTAGCACTCAGCGGTTCAGTCATCCAAATATTGATGCAGAAGGGAGAGCAGATATCTTTTGCCTCCAAAGAATCCAAGCTTTTAGTGAAGACCGATCAACAGCAGGGTAATAATGCTGTGCTGCTGAAAGACATGTCCCGCCTTGCAGTGGTGGATCATATCATTACCAACCATGAGTATGCCACCGTACTGGAAAACCATATGCATTATATGCTGGGGCGCAATCTTCAGGCCATCTCTTATCTGGATGGGGCGGGGGAGCGTAATTACAGGGATATTGATGTGAGCCTGGGAGTTATGAAACAGGTAGATTTAAATGCTGAGCTGGTGTTATTATTGAGTGCGGTCATGGATGACGAGATGGTGGTGGGAGAAGAATAAGGAACTGGCGCTATACCAGTTCCTTATTTTTAAAATACATTTCCTTGATTACTGTCTGTACGGTGTCACCGATATGGCGCCGGGAATCCTTGTCAAGATCTTTCGTATATATGGGCTTGCCATATTCAATGACCACATGCGTCTTCTTAATCTTAGGCAGATGATCTTCAAAGATTGCCCCGGCATTGTTGATGCTCATGGGAATGATGGCACATCCCGTCTTTTCGGCAATCTTAAAACTTGCGCTGTGGAACTTTAAAAAAGTATCAGGAACGGGATTGCGTGTGCCTTCCGGAAAAATGCAGATGGAGATACCGGCGTTGATCTTGTCGATAGCTTCCAGGATTGTCTTCATGCTCTGCTTGATATCTTCCCTGTCAATGAAAAGGCAGTGCAGATATTTCATCCAGTTGGAGAGCAGAGGAATCTTTAACAGTTCTATTTTGGCAACATAACCGGTGGGCCGTGGAACGCGGACATAGGTCAGGAGTGTATCAAAATCGCTCCGGTGATTACCAATATAAAGTACCGGTTCATCTTTGGGAACATTTTCTTCACCAATGACAGTGACAGACACCCCTGACAAGAACAATACGCAGCGAAATGCCCAGTTGACGATTGCCAGGGAGGAACGGTTTTTGACATCCATATTAAATTTGCCGATAAAATATTCGATGATCAGGAGGGGAATACTCAATATCAGGAATAAAACAACAAACAAAGCGACCAAAACCAAACGAACCATGGTATGTACCTCATTTTAATATTGTAATAGAAAATAATTCACCCCGTTTTCTATAGCGGGGTATCTAATATATTATATCCAAATAATCTATGGCAATCAATATACAATGGTTGATGATTGTCGCTTTTCAGGGGTAGTTTTTCTATATATGACTGCCTGAAAAACGTAAAAACGAATACAGGAATAGAGCGTCCGCATGTATAATACATTAAGTAATAAGACTAAATTTGCGGAGTCAATCTTATGATAAATGTTTTGTGCGAATATCAGAAGAGATTTTTAAGCGTCTGTCTGATTTGCCTGATGTGTATGGGAGTATATGCCTGCGGTCAGAAACAGGATGCTATGGCAAAGATTAAAGACCTCGAATGTACGGTTCTGGCGGAGGAAAATATACCAGAGGAGCTTTTGGAAAAGATTGAAGATAAAAAGGAGGACGCTTTCAAGATGACCTTTGAGGATCAGGGCTTTCTCTATATCTGTGTGGGCTATGGAACACAGAATACAGGCGGTTACAGCATTGCTGTGAATGAGTTGTATGAGACGGCCAATGCGGTCTATATTGACACTAACCTGATCGGGCCGAAACCTGAAGAGAAGAGCAATCCGGTGGAAAGTTATCCTTATGTGGTAGTGAAGACAGAATTTATTGAAAAACCGGTGGTGTTTGATTAGTCGGGGAAGAGAAAACGTTTGCCCGCGGGGCGGGTTTCGGGGTATAATACGGGAAGAAAGGATGGAGGAACAAATGCTGCTTTTAAAGAACGGTTATATGATTGATCCGGCTTCGGGAACGGAAGGATACAGGGATATTCTGATCGATCAGGAGAGCGGAAAAATAGAACAGATTTGGCAGAAAGAAACAGAGTACGGAAGCAGTCTGCCAAAGGAAATGGAAGTTATTGACTTGTGCGGTCAAATTGTGGCGCCGGGATTGGTGGATGTGCATGTGCATTTCAGGGATCCCGGCTTCACCTATAAGGAGGATATCGAATCGGGCGCAAAGGCGGCCGCGAGAGGCGGTTTTACCTCCGTGGTTCTGATGGCAAATACGAAGCCTTCGGTGGATACGGTGGAGACTTTGCAGTATGTACTTGAGAAAGGGGAAAAGACCGGGATTCATATTCATTCCTGTGCCAATGTGACCATGGGCATGAAGGGAAAGGAACTGACGGATATGGAGGCTCTGAGCGCCGGGGGTGCGGCTGGCTTTACGGATGATGGTATTCCGCTAATGGATGAAGAGATACTCAGAGAAGCGCTGCGCCGGGCAGCAGGACTGCATCGTCCGGTCAGCCTTCATGAGGAGAATCCGGCGCTGATTACCAATAATGGGATAAATGCGGGGAGAGCGGCGGCTCATTATGGAATCAAAGGTTCTCCCAGGGCAGCAGAGATTTCCATGGTAGAACGCGATTTAAAGATAGCGCTTGAGGAAGAGGCGACTCTGTCCATTCAACATATCAGCACCAAAGAGGCAGTGGAGTTGGTGCGGCAGGCAAAGAGGAAGAGCAGCCATATCCATGCGGAGGCAGCACCGCATCACTTCACGCTGACTGAGGAAGCGGTTATCCGACACGGCACGCTGGCCAAGATGAATCCACCGCTTCGGGAGGAAGAAGACAGGATGGCGATTATTGAAGGACTGCGGGATGGCACCATAGACATGATTGCTACCGATCACGCGCCTCACAGCACAGAGGAGAAGGGGCGTCCTCTTACCGAGGCGCCAAGCGGTATTATCGGTCTGGAGACGGCCCTGTCCCTTGGCATCCGGGAATTGGTACAGAAGGGATATCTGACGATGATGGAGCTGATATGCAGGATGAGTTATGGGCCGGCGAAATTATATCATTTGGATGCTGGCTACATGAAGGTCGGCGGGCCGGCAGATGTTTTGGTCTTTGACCCGAACAGGAATTGGACGGTGGACAAGTTTGTATCCAAAGCATGTAATTCCCCTTTTGTGGGGGAGTGTATGCCGGGGGTGGTTTCCTATACGATTTGTGGGGGGAAGATGGTATACCGCCGCGAAGGATTGTAGATGATTAGTAAATGGAGAAACAGGCTGGGATCTTAAATGGTTTCAGCCTGTTTTATAATGGGAATGAGATTTTCCCGGCGGAAAAAACAATAAGTTTGTCAGACGCTTATCTTGATAAAACAGTGACACCTATGCTAGAATTAAACGTAAAGATGATTAACATTAATCTGCCGGTTAATCACGAAATTTTGGAGAAGTGCAAACCATTATATGAATATTCCTGGTTTATTCAAAGGATTAAAGAATATCTGGTATCGGGAAAGGACAGGGATACTGCGATTATCCGGGCAGTGGAAGATTGTGAGCGTGAGGGAATCATGGTGGATTTCGTCAGGGAATATGGATCGGAGGCGATAAATATGCTCTTTACCCAGTTTAATATGGATGATGCACTGGAGGTAAGCTATGAAGAAGGTTTTGAAGATGGCAGGGCAGAGGGAGAAAATCGCAGCGATTGCTGGTGAAATGGGATTTCATGACACAGAACAGATATATGAAGCATTAAAAACCCTGCAACTCCCAGCATAACACAACAGAAAGGAACAGGAGATGGCCCAGAAGAAAAAGTTAAAAGCGACAATAGTGTCACAAAAAAAGATCGCAGATCAGATTTATGATCTCTGGCTGGAGACCAAACTTGCAAAGAACGCACATCCGGGACAGTTTGTGGCGGTGTATCCTCATCATGAGAGCACACTTCTTCCCAGACCCATCAGTATCTGTGAGGTCAGTGAGGACAGGCGCAGACTGCGGCTGGTGTACCGTGTGGCAGGTAAAGGAACGGCGGAGTTTGCGACTTATGGCGCGGGGGATACCCTGGAGTTACTGGGGGTGCTTGGCAATGGTTTCCCGATTGAAAAGGCAAAGAGCAAACAGGTCTTTCTAATGGGCGGCGGCATTGGGATTCCGCCGATGCTGGAGCTGGCGAAGCGGCTCGACTGCCAGAAAAGAATTCTGTTGGGATATCGGGATAACGATCTGTTTTTACAGGAAGATCTGGCACGGTATGGCGATGTTTATGTGGCTACCGAGGATGGCAGTGCGGGCACAAAAGGGAATGTGATGGATATCATTAACGCCCATGGCCTTACGGCGGATGTGATCATGGCCTGCGGCCCTATGCCCATGCTTCGTGCGATTAAGAAATATGCCGGGGAAAAAGGAATTGAGGCCTATATCTCTTTGGAAGAACGGATGGCCTGCGGTGTGGGAGCCTGTCTGGGATGTGTATGTAAGACAACAAATGTAGATTCCCATTCCCATGTACATAATGCCCGTATCTGTACGGACGGGCCGGTTTTTGAGGCGAGGGAGGTGGATATTTGATGAATACACAGGTAACGATTGCAGGTGTGACTTTTCAGAATCCTGTGATGACGGCATCCGGAACCTTTGGCTCCGGTATGGAATACAGCGATTTTGTGGATTTGAATAAATTGGGTGCCGTGGTGACCAAGGGCGTGGCGAATGTGCCCTGGGAAGGGAATCCTACGCCTCGTGTAGCAGAGGTGTATGGCGGCATGCTGAATGCCATCGGTTTACAGAATCCGGGCATTGATGTGTTTGTGAAAAGGGACATCCCCTTCCTGCAAAAATATGATACCAGGATTATCGTCAATGTCTGCGGCAAGACGGTGGAGGATTATCTGGAAGTGGTGGAACGTCTGGGCGATCAGCCGGTGGATATGCTGGAGATTAATGTGTCCTGCCCCAATGTGAAGGAGGGGGCGATCGCTTTCGGACAGAAACCGGAGAGCCTTTATGATATTACATCACAGATTAAGAAAAAAGCGAAACAGCCAGTGATCATGAAACTGAGTCCCAATGTGACAGATATTGGGGAGATGTCGCGGGCAGCCGAGGCGGCAGGGGCGGATGCCCTTTCCATGATCAATACCATTACGGGCATGAAGATTGATATTCACAGGAGGAAGTTTGTGCTGGCCAATAAGACGGGCGGCATGTCCGGCCCGGCGATCAAACCGGTGGCGGTGCGTATGGTCTATCAGGCGGCTCAGGCGGTGAAGATTCCGATCATCGGCATGGGCGGCATCAGTAACGCGGAAGATGCCATAGAATTTCTGCTGGCGGGAGCCAGCGCCGTGGCGGTGGGAGCCATGAATTTTGTCAATCCTTATACGACTGTGGAGGTTATTGAGGGGATTGAGCAATATATGAAGCGATATGGGATTGAAACGGTAACAGATCTGATTGGGGCGGTGGAATAGACGCCCCAATCAGTTTTAACAGGGTTACACATTTACCGACACATTCCTTCCCACAGGCGGTGCTTCCACAGTTGTGCCTGCGCTGGAATAAAATTTTACTTCCGATTTGCTGTCCGTATTTGAGGGAATATCAGGTGCCTCTATATTGGGTGTGTCTAAGTCAGGTAATCTGGTGTCGGGCGCCGGACGGTTGCTTTGCAGGAGTTTATGACCTTCCTCACTGATGGTTAGTCGGTCTGTCTGTAGTGTCTTGGTATTTTCTGAGGTGGCATCACTTCCATCATATATCCCGTCAGTCTTTTCAATCGGTTTTTTCTCAGCGGATTTCTCAGCCAATTTTTCCGCAGTCTCTTTCTGTGTTTCCTTCGCAGCTTCCCTGCATTCTTCCAGGGTCTCTTCCCGTTCACGCTGCTGTTCTTCCCTGTTTTCCTGCATTTCCTTACGCAATTCCTTTTCGGCTTTTTCTTTATATTCGTAAGCAGTATCCTGAAATTCCGTGGCATATCCCATCGCGCGTTCCATAGCGCCAAGATCCCCTTTCCGCCTTGCCTCTTTATAGACGCGCATGGGAGTATCCATTAATTTCATGTTGATGCCTGCGCCGATCAAACCTTCCATTGTTCCTGCTTTCATAGTGTGCCTCCTTTTTGTAATGTTGTTTGCAGTCAGAAAATCTGGTATCGTGAGAAAGATTGTAGACTTTCCCAAAGAAAGTTGTCTTATATAGGTTTTCGGCAAGAACGAAGGATACATTGGCAAGATGTATTAAGTGGCTGATATGGTGTTATATACGGTCGGTAACAGGACCGACACACAGAACAGGGAATTTTCCACAGAGATATCCATCCTGCCATTGTATTTCTCTATGATGTTCTTTACGTTGTGCAGGCCAGTTCCATATTGTTCTGTTCCGAACTGCAAAAGACCGGATTCATTCGCCACAGTATTTTTGATTTCCAACAGAAGAGTCCGCTTTACCGTTCTGCCTTGCAGGATGATAAGGCGCTCCTGTCCATCTGGCACGCCGGCCGCAGCCTGAATGGCGTTATCCAGCAGATTGCCCAACACGATACACAGGTCAAAGTCCTGCAAGGGCAGTTGTTTCGGAAATTGCAGTTCACAGGTAAAAGAGATGTTCTCTGCCAGAGCGGCCTGTTCTTTGATGTCGATGAGGGCGTCCGCAGTCAGGCTGCCGGTATGGATATTTCCGGTGGCTTTGTATGTTTCCTGGTACATGGATTTGAGATACCCACTTATTTTGTCCAGTTCACCCTGCTCTGTCAGGCGCTCCAGGACAAGCAGGTGGTTTTTCAGGTCGTGGCGGAGATTCGTCTGCCGATGATGTTCTTCTAAAAGGGTCTGGTAATGGGCAATCTGGGTACGCTGCATCTGCTCCGACAGGGCCTGCTGCATGATCTGGTTCAGGGAGGCGGGCAGGCTTAAGGCCATGGAAAGGCTTAAAAGCGCCAGGATGATACATTGTATATGGGTTAAAACTTCGCTGGTATAGGGATTGAAGACCTCCGGCCAGTCGGTATGGGAGATCATGATCACACCGTGTGTGATGCCGTGATAGACTGTATCAGTCAATAGAATCAGGCCGCACATAACAAAGAATAGAAACCGGCAGATCTGTTGGGAAAAAATATCCGGGCGCAGTTTCATATGCCGGAAAATAAACCATAGCATTACGGCCGTGAGGAGATAGGAAAAGCTGCCCAGGAAACTGGAATATATCGGTTGTTGTACTGGAAGGGGCATACTGATGAGAGATAGCAGTTCTCCCAGGGCGTTAGTGGTAAACTCCGAGGAAACGCATAGGATAGCCGCCAGAGCTGCCCTGTGCCACAGACCGCCCTGGAAGAACAGGGTCATAAGCAGCATCAGGGAACCCTGCCGCAGGATACTGTAGAGAATATAAAAGCCCTGCCGGCTAAAGATATAAGAGGCAGTGAAGCTGATCATCAGATAGAGCAGTGCGCAGAATACAAAGCCAGGGTATTTGTTTCTTCGCGGGGAAAAGAAGTTTGTCTGCAACCGGTAAATTATGCCTGCCTGAAGGCATAGTCCGATGCCGTCTGTAATCATCTGGAATGTCATGCGAGGCCTCCTTCCTTTTTCAGGTAATGCATCAATGCCCTGGTAAAATCTTCATAGCGGCGCTTGGCTAATAGGATTGTATCTTTTGTTTCCAGGTAGATCTGCGTCTTATCATAGGTATCTACAAATTTTAGATTGACCAGATAGCCTTTGTGGCATCGGAAAAAGTTTTTGCCCTCAAGCCGCTTTTCCATCTGGCCGATCTGCGCATAGGTCTCGATCACATCCTGCCGGGTATGGATGATAAGGAGCCTTCCGAGGGCTTCCATATATACAATGTCTTTTAAGGGGACTTTTCTGATAAGGCGATGCGCAGAGACCAGGAGGGATTCTGTGGACTCTTTGCGCAGCTTTTCAACGCTGCGGGTGATGACTCTCGTAAGCTGTTCGTCCGTGACGGGTTTCACAAGATAGGCAAAAGCCTCTACATCATAGGCTTCAAAGACATATTCACAGACAGCGGTGACAAAGATTAACAGACAGGTCTCTTCCCTGCGCCGCAGCAGACGGGCCAGTTCCATGCCGTCCAAGCCGGGCATTTTAATGTCCAGAAAAAGGAGGTCAAAGGTTTCAGCAGATTGCAGGAGTTCTCTGCCGGTATAAAATTCCCGGAGTATGATTTCGCATCCTGCCTGGCTGGCAATTTGCCGGATCTGTCTGGCCAGTTGTGAGCATTCTAATACGATATCATCACAGACTGCGATGGATAACATGGCGGATTCCTCCATTCGAGTGGTATTTTGCGGATTTGTGCATAATTATATTACTATTTCGGCAAAAGATTTGTTTTCCATGACGCAAACATGTCTATAAGATTGAATAAGTGTCATAAATGGCTGTTTCCTGATCCAAATGGGAAAAGAATTTCCTGGGCATATCCATCCCCCCTGCCGCATAGACTTATAGCAAGTATACGCATGGAGGTTTTCTTGTGGAATTAGTGAAGAAGAAAATACATATGGACCGGATTGGTGGAAAGGCCGGCACCCAGATGGTATTGGAAGAAGATGTGAATATTTCAGATAACAAACCGGACGCGAATTATCTTCTGAGCAGTAAGGGAGAGATTATTATGGAGGAGGTCCGCGCCTGTGAAAATGTGGTGAATCTGAAAGGCAAGCTGGTGGTGTCCATACTGTATCTGACGGACATGGAGGGGATGTGCGCCAGCATGGAGGCAATGATTCCCTTTGAGGAAAAAGTGAACATGGAAGGCGTCTGTAACGGGGATACGATCCTGGCAGAGTGGACCATTGAGGATTTGACGGTGGGACTTATCAATTCCCGGAAGCTGAGTGTGCAGGCAGTGGTGTCCTTTGTGCTTGAGAAAGAGGAGCAGGTGGAGTGTGAAGCCGCCGTAGACCTCTATCATGAGGAACCGGTGGAGTACCGCAAATGCATTTATCCGGTGGTGGAACTGGTATTACATAAGAAAGATATCTTCCGCCTGAAAGAGGAGATGGAATTGACCGGGAACCTGCCCAATGTCTTTCAGACGATATGGCATCATATCTGCTTTGACCATGTGGAATTTAAGGCACTGGATGAAAAGATATCCATTCAGGGAGAGATGAAGGCCTTTTTCCTGTATGAGGGAGAAGGAGATAATGACAGGACTTTGTGGTATGAGAACACAGTGCCTTTCAGCGGCATCATTGAATGTCACGGTTGTCGTGAAAATATGATACCGGATATCCAGTACAGTCTGGGACAGTGCAATGTGGAAGTACGGCCGGATTTTGATGGGGAGGAGAGAGTCTTCTGCGTGGAACCGGTGCTGGATCTGGATATTCATTTATATGAAGAGGAAAATCTGGAGGTACTTTCGGATGTTTACGGTGTGGATAAAGAGATTGGGGCGTTGTCAACACAGGTGCCGCTCAAGAGTCTTTTGCTGGCAGGCGTTGGAAAGTGTAAGATAGCTGATCATGTCAGGATTCAAAATTCAGAAATGCCCATGTATCAGTTGATCCATTCCGAAGGGGAAATCCGCATTGATGAGAGGACGATTGTGGAGAATGGCATTGCCGTTACCGGCACTTTGATCGTGACTACGCTGTATCTGAGTGCAGGAGGTGCCAAGACGATTTATTCCACAAAGAATGACCTGCCGTTTCAGTATGTGATCGAGGTGGATAATATCACGGCTGACTGTATTTATAAGCTGCATTCCAGTATCGAGCAGCTGACGGTGACCATGCTCGACAGTGATGAACTGGATGTGAAGGCGGCTTTGCAGTTTAAAGTCATTGTATTTGCCCAGAAGACACATAATCTGGTGACAGATATCAAGGTGGAAGATCTGGATCTGAACAAACTGAGCGAACTGCCGGGAATGGTCATCTATATCGCGGGTCCGGGAGATACCCTGTGGGATATCGGTAAGCGTTATTATGTACCGGTGGCGCAGCTTAAGGAAGTAAATGAATTACCTACCGAGGAGATCAATGCCGGGGACAGGATCCTGGTGGTGAAGGGCGGGATTTAGATTCCGGGCATTGCGTAGGATTACAGCATTGGAGAAATGGATATAATACATTGTCGGTCTAGCAAGAAAAAGCAGGACAGCATTTTTGCCGCAAGGAAAAAGTGCTGTCATTTTTCAGTGTATAGGAAAATTTAATCTGTTGGGAATTGCGCCGGATTGGAGCGGGGTGTATACTGGATAATAAAACTGCTTCGGAGGAGAGAGGGATGAACGGTTCTTCCATATTAAAAAATAAAGTTTTCTTATATCTGACAGAATTTTTTGCGGGCATGTCCGTCATGGCAGTGGAACTGGGCGCCAGCAGGCTTTTGGCTCCCTATTTCAGTTCATCGCAGATTGTGTGGACAATTATCATCGGTACGATCATGATTGCCATGGCCCTTGGCAACATTTACGGCGGCCGGAGTGCAGATAAGAACCCCAATCCGGACAAGCTCTATGGGCGGATTCTGATTGCGGCGGTCTGGATCGCAGCCATTCCGGTAGTGGGGAAATATATTGTGCTGGGAATCTCGGCGCTTCTAATTTTTGCGGTCGATACGAACTTCTTAATCTGGGCGGCGTTTGCAGCCTGTATGGTAATCTTCGTATTTCCGCTCTTTTTACTGGGAACGGTAACGCCATCCTTAGCCAAGTACTCTGTGGACAGCCTGGATGACAGCGGCAGGATAGTGGGAACGCTGGGTGCATTTAATACCATCGGCAGTATCATCGGTACTTTTGTACCTACTTTTATCTCCATTCCGGCAGTGGGTACTTCCATTACCTTTCTTATTTTTGCGGGGATATTGTTTGTCTTAAGCCTGATCTATTTTATCAGCATGAAAAAGGGACTGCGTAAATGCGTGGCCACGGCTGTGCTTTTTATCCTGTGTTGTTTCTTTGGCACCTCCAACAGTTTTGCTTTCTGGGAAAATGACCTGACCTATGAGGGAGAGTCCGTCTATAACTATCTGCAAGTAAAAGAAAACGACAGGAGTGTCATATTATCGACAAATGTTTTGTTTGGTGTGCAGTCTATTCTTATGAAAGGGGAAGGGCTTACCGGTATGTATTATGATTATGCCATGGCGGCGCCTCTGATGACCGGCCAGGAGGATCCGGCGGACTGCAATACCCTGATTCTTGGTATGGGAACCGGCACTTACGCCAACCAGTGCCGCAAATATTATGGAGATATGCTGGTGGAGGGTGTGGAGATTGATGAGAAGATCACTGATCTGGCAAGAAAATATTTTGAACTGCCGGAGGAGGTGAAGGTTACCACTTACGATGGACGGGCCTTTCTGAACGCGATCGAGGACAATTATGATGTGATCATGGTGGATGCCTATCAGGATATCACCATTCCTTTTCAGATGTCCTCAGAAGAGTTTTTTACCCTGGTGAAGGAGCACCTTTCAGAAGATGGTGTGATGGTGGTCAATATGAATATGCGGGGGAGCGGCGAGGACAGCATCAATGCTTATCTGGCGGATACCATCAGCAGTGTATTTGGTGAAGTTTATACGGTGGATGTAAAGGGTTCTACCAACAGGGAACTGTTTGCTTCCAATAATCCACAGATGCTGGAAAATCTGCGGGTGCACAGGGAGGAGATTACAGATGAGGGGCTCTATGCGATGATGGGAGCAGTGGCGGATAATCTGACCGTTTATCAGGCAGGAGGGCGTATCATGACGGATGACAAGGCGCCGGTGGAACTTCTGGGAATGCAGGTGATCGATGAACTGATCCAGGGCGAGGTGGCGGTTTATAAGACACTTTATGAGGAGCAGGGGATTCAGGGAGTGCTTGACAGCCTGCTGTAAAATAGGTAATTCGCCTCGCGGCTTTGGATATGCGGGGATTTCTATATCGTAAAAAGTAAATCTGTGGAATGGAAAAAGGTTTATGGAGAATAACGGATTAAGGAAGATGATAAAGATTCTTTGTCTTGTCGTATTCGTGGCATGTCTGCTCCCTATCGGGCAGGCATGGCGTGAATCATTGCAGAGTAAGGCACAGCAGGAAGACCTGCGGAAGATGACGGAAGTTTCTGTGGAACATGTTACCAGGGAGGGGGAGGCGCCCGAAACAGGTGCCGTCTCTGTCCTGGAGAATCATGATATGCTAGGGACGGAGAATGTGGAAATGTCTGCCATGTCCCAGACAGCAGAAGTTCTGACAACAAGTGTCACGAGTCCTGTTATGCTTGCCAAATACACGGACTTATATCAGGAAAATAACGATCTCGTGGCCTGGCTTTCCATAGAGGGCATGAAGATTGATTATCCTGTCCTGCAAAATGCGGATAACGAATACTATCTGCACCATGATTTTTATGGGAATGACAGTAAATACGGATGCCTTTATGTGAAAGAACAAGCCAATGTGGACACAGGAACCAACTTTATCGTCTATGGCCATAACATGAAAGATGGTTCCATGTTCGGGGATCTGGATCTGTACCAGAAGGAGAGTTTTTATAAAGAGCATCCCAGAATCTGCTTTGACACGCTTTATGAGGAGCGCACTTATGATATCGTAGCAGTCTTTCGGTCGCAGGTTTACGATGCGGAGGATGATGTGTTTAAATACTATCAGTTTTATGAGGCGGACACCCAGGAAGAGTTCGATGATTTTTATAACAATATCAAGGAACTCTCCTTTTATGATACGGGCGTAGAGGCGCAGTTTGGGGATACTTTCCTGACCTTATCCACCTGTGCCTATCATGTGCAGGACGGACGGTTTGTGGTGGTGGCGAAGCGGGCACCAGAACCCGTTTCAGGCAAGTAGTAGTATGCTCACATCTTTTCCGGCAAGAGATATTCTGTCGCCGGCAGCATATGTCTGATTCGACAGAAGGTCAGTTCCCGCAAAAGGAAGCGTGGTATGATAAGTTTCATCCCCGTGATTGAGTATAAAGACAAAAGTTCCCACCTCGTTGACTCTTCTGGTCACTTCTACGGTATCCGGTGTATCCATGATCGGCAGGATGCCGGCTTCTTCACAGATTTCGCTCAGATAATCCCGATAAAAATCTTCGTCTGACTGTGTGGCCACATAGTAACCGAAGCCCTTACCGAAGGCATGTTTCGTCAATACGGGCATACCGGCGTAGAAATCTTTTTCATAGGTACTGAGAACTTCTGCGCCCTCCGGATGCAGCAGGTCACAGAGCATGGCGGCGGGGTAGGTTTTGCCCTGATAGGTGAAGCTGTTGCACATATCCTCCGGCAGGGCATCCTCCTCTTCCACCCAGATGCCCAGGATGTCCCGCAGTCTGCCGGGATAGCCGCCGATGGTCACCAGGTCATGTTCATCCACATAGCCGCTGAAAAAGGTGGTCAGGAAGCGGCCGCCATTTTGCACATAGGAGCGTATTTTCTCATCGTAGCCGGTCTTGACCATATAGAGTACGGGTGCGATCACCAGGGAATAGGCGGACAGGTCGTCCTCCACACTGATCATGTCCACGGGAATATTCAGGTTATTTAGCGCCTTATAGTAGCGCAGCACTTCTTTGCAGTAATCCAGGTAGATAGAAGGGCCGGCAGAGTAGGAGATGGCCCACCAATTGTCCCAGTCAAAGACGATGGCCGCCCTGGCATCGCATCTTGCGCCCAGGGTCTTAGAACCCAGCTGATCAAGTTCTGCGCCCAATTCACTGATCTCCCGGAAGACCCGGGTGTTTTCGTGCCCCGCATGGTCTATCACAGCGCCGTGGTATTTTTCGCAGGCGCCAATGCTTCTTTTCATCTGGAAAAACATCACGGTGTCAGCGCCGTGGGCTACTGCCTGGTAACTTAAGAGCCGCATGACGCCGGGCCGTTTGAGTATGTTGTAAGGCAGCCAGTTGGTCACGGAGGGAGTCTGCTCCATCAGGGCGAAAGGTTTGCCCTGCTTCAGGCCGCGCATCAGGTCATGGCGCATAGCGCTCTCTTCCGGCGGGGTGTCGTTGGCGGGATAATTGTCCCAGGAGACGAAATCCATGTATCTGGCCCACATCTGATAATCCAGGGGCTGATAGGTTCCCATCAGGTTGGTGGTGATGGGGACGTCCGGCGTGATGGCATGGATGGCGTCATATTCCAGACGGTAGGCATTTAAGATGCTTTCCGAATTAAAACGTCTGTAGTCCAGAGAGATGCCCTGAAACATGGTACGGTCATTCTCAAAGTGCTCGGAGAGTTGATTGGGAACCACAATATCCTCAAAATCATAGAAGGTGTGTCCCCAGAAGGCAGTATCCCAGACACGGTTTACTTCTTCGATGGTCTTATATTTGTTTTTCAGCCATTCCCGGAACTTTTTCTCGCAGTTTTCACAGTAACATTCCCCGCCGTATTCGTTGGAGATATGCCAGGAGACGATGTTGTCATATCTTTTGTAGCGCTCGGCCAGCCTGGCAGCCAGTGCTGCGGCATATTTCTGATAAGTCGGACTGTTGGGGCAGGAGTTGTGCCGGCCGCCAAATTTCCGCTTCATGCCGTTGCTTTCCACACGCAGGATGTCAGGGTGTTTTCTGGCCATCCAGGCCGGATGGGCACCGGTGGAGGTAGCCAGACACACTTTGAGACCATGGCGGTGCACCAGTTCCATGATCTTGTCCAGCTTTTCGAAATGGTAAGTATCATCATCAGACTGTAGGGCAGCCCAGCTGAAAACATTGAGGGTGACAATATCAATATGGGCCAGTTTAAAAAGCCGCATGTCCTCCTCCCAGGTTTCCTCAGGCCACTGTTCCGGGTTATAGTCTCCGCCGTAAGGGATTTTCTTTATTTTTACATTTTCTATCATAGATACCTCTTTCTGCGCTGGAGTACAGCGTCTTTATTTCTATTTTTGATTATATCCGATTTGGCACAAAAAAGGAACCAGAGACAAGCCTCTGATTCCTTTCTGGTGCTATTTGTTTCAGTTCCGCAGTCAGTAAGCGGACGCACGCCTGCGGAATGTGGATTGATTGCAAATTAATTGGTGGTCGTATCCGTGTTGACAGTCTGGCCTGCTTCCTCAGCCATCTTATCAAATTTCTCCATCACTGCGTCATAAGTCTTTTTGGAGATTTCCGGCAGCTCGCCGCCCCAGGTCTTCTCAGCCTGTTTGTAGCCCTTCTTGAAGGCATCGCGCATCTCTTCGATCTTACTCGGATCGCCGCCTGTCAGAGCCTTGGCAAAATCAATGATTCTGTCAGAAGTCTGGTTAACACCCCAGTAACCGTCCTCAGCGATATCCTTTTGTGCCTGAAGTTTGGTTGCCTCGTCCACTTCGAACTTGCCGCTTGCAAGGAAACGCCACATATCATTGGCATTGTTATAAGTCTGACCCTGCTTGGTCATCAACTGCTGTACGATGTTTTGCAGCTGCTTGGTGTGTGACTCAGCATCAGCTTTCAGCTTGTTTACCAATTCAGTATTCTGCGTATATGTCTTTGATGCAGTTGTAGTGTTTTCTTTTGAAGGCTCATAGACAACGCCGCTTTCTTCCTTTGTAGATGTAGAGCCGGAAGCTGCGCCTGTCTCTTCCGCAGGCTTTGTGCTGGGCTGTGTGGTCTGATAAGGATCGTAAGTACTGGTTGTACTGGTAATTCCATTTACGCTCATCGGTATCCCTCCTTGGAAATGTTTGTGATTGGTTTATGTTGTATCATAGCAAGCGAAGATTCCCAGGGCAATCCCCGCTATTTATATATTATATCGTACCATTTTCCCAGATAGATTAGAAGTCAAATGTGAGATTTTTTACTTTTTACAACAAAAATAAGACCGTTCATGACGTGGAGTGAAAGTGACAAAGGTTTATAAGGAGCTGCCAACCTGTTTTTCAGGAGAAAGCCTGTCAAACAGCGGAATGGTTTTCCTATACAATCACTTTAAATTATGCTATATTTAATATAACAGTTAATTCATCAAAATGTTGATGGATATTGGGCGATGGTGATCGAGGATCGCAGGCTGGTCCATACATGGCCTGCTGTCTTGCAGAAATCATCTGCAAGGTAAAAAGGAGAACATATGATGCGAAGAAAAAAGGATCAATGGGTAGGGCAGCTGGTGAATGAATTAAAGGAGCAGGCGCAGAAATCATTTCAGATTGGCTCATTTGAAAAAATATCCAATGAGGCAGTGAATGAGAAAGCTCCTGAATTAGCAGAATCTCTCAATAACGCGTTAAATTGTGCCAATCTGCTGCTGAATCATGCCAGAGAAAATATGACTATGATCAACCGGATTAATCGCTCCGGTATGTGGTCAATGTATTTCGGGGAAGACTCACAGGTCAACCGGGTCATGTACAGTGACGAATTTCGGGAAATCATCGGCTATACGGACCGCCGTGAATTTGCCGATACGGTCGATGCCTGGACAGCGAAGATATACGAGAGCGATCATAAACGGGTCATGAAGGAATTTCAGGACACCATCAAAGATTCCACACAGCAGAAACGTTTTGATGTGGAATACCGTTTTGAAACCAAACATAACGGCCTGCGCTGGATGCGTATGGCAGGGGAGATTGTGTGGAGAGGTAAAAAGCCTTTTGAGTTTATCGGAATTATCACGGATATTACTACGGCCCACAACAATGCTGTGGACTTGGATATTTCCAATAAGAGGCATGACGCCATTGATTCTATCCTCAATGAAGGATCCTGGAGCATGAATGTCATTGATGGGGATATTACAAATCCGGGTAATCCCTTCTGGTATTCAGAACAGTTCAGAAAATTATTAGGGTTTCATAATGAGCAGGATTTTCCCAATTCTCCGGATTCCTATTCCGACCGCATTCATGAGGAGGAACGCAGAAGTGTTATGGAACAGATTCTGCACCATGTAAAAAGCGGCATACAAAGTGCGCCCCTGAATCTGGAATTCCGTATCCGCCATGCTGACGGTTATTATCGCTGGTTCCAGATGACCGTGACTGCCGTATTCGACTCTTCCCATAAGCCCATTGTAGTGGCAGCCACTGCTTTGGATATCACAGAACTGAAACGCAGCCGGGAAATCTTTGAGGCTGATATGGGGGAGAGTATCCAGAGTCTGGCGGCAGGTCTTGATAAGATCAGTTCCGTTGTTGCGGAGACGACAGACAGTGTACAGGAATTGAATGAAAAACAGCAGAGTATCATAAAAGCGACCGTTGTCGTCAATGAGAAAGTCAATGAATCGCTGGAGATCATTTCATTGATCCAGGGAATTGCCTCCCAGACCAACCTGCTATCCCTGAATGCATCTATTGAAGCGGCAAGGGCCGGGGAAGTGGGGAAGGGATTCGCTGTTGTTGCGGACGAAGTGGGAAGCCTGGCGGTTTCCTGTAATGAAACATCAAAGCATATTTCAGAAAGCTTGAACGAAATGAGGCAGTCCATCGAGGAGATTATCTCCAAGATTGAGGGGATGGATCATGCAGTGCTGTCCCAGTCTGAAAATATGGAAAAGATTAATACCATGACTAATGAACTTAATGACTTGTGCGAGCGGGTGAAGGAGATAGCCAGGACGGTATTTGCATGAGACTGAGAGGGATTTAGGTTAAAATAAAATAGAATATATCATATAAGGACAGGAATCTGATATCGTGCAGACTCCTGTTTTTATTATGTGGATAGGAAAAGTGCCATATTAATAAATGTTAGGAAGAGCAAGAGAAAGAATTGCATAAATCTTTCTGTTCTGCTATAGTATATCCCAAGAAAAGCAAATTCATGGCCATATTCATTATGGTACTTATTCAGGTTATATTCTGAGATCATGTCAGAATTAATTTCCCGATGTAAACAAAATGTAAGTCAGGCAGTTTCTATTATGCATATATTTGACACACGTGTTAACACGTGCTAAACTAAGGAGGAAAAAATGAAAGTGAGTGAGTTGGTAAGGATGCTGAGACACAATAATTGTTATTTAGTGGAGCATGGCAGAGAGCATGATAAATGGCACAGCGATATTACGGAAAGGGATTTCAGAGTACCAAGACATATGGCTAAAGAATTACCAACGGGAACTGCAAATAGTATTTTAAAGGATGCTGGCCTGCGATAAGTGTGGGCAGAAGGAGAGACTATGAGCAAATATTGTTATCCGGCTATTTTTACATTGGAACAAAAGGGAGCATTTTCTATTGTTTTTCCAGATTTGGAAGGGTGTTATACCTGCGGAGATGATTTGACGGACGGTATTATGATGGCGGAAGATGTGCTGGCTTTTACACTTTATGATTATGAAAGAGGGAATAAAGAGATTCCGGTACCGTCTCTTCCGGAACATATTAGAATTGGGGAAGGTCAGTTTATCAACTATATTGCCTGCGATACACTGGTATACCGTAAGAGACACAATAACAGGGCGGTTAAAAAAACGCTGACGATTCCGGAATGGCTTAATGAGGCGGCTATATCCATGGGGCTTAATTTTTCGCAGGTTTTGCAGGAAGCCCTGATTCAAAAGACACAGTCATATTGACAAAAACATCCAAATTGTATAGAATTAAGTACAATCTTTTGTATACAAAATGCAATTACAACGAAAGTTCCTAACAGAAACGATGCAACCAGCAGTAAATGCTTTGGAATGGAGAAAAAGATGCAGCAAATCCAAGAGAGAGCCTATGCCAAGATCAATATCGGGCTGGATGTCCTGCGCCGCCGGCCGGATGGTTATCATGAGGTTAAGATGATCATGCAGACAGTGGACATTTATGACGATCTGCTTCTGGAACGGACAGCAAAGCCGGGCATATATCTACAGACTGATAAGGAGGAACTGCCCACCAATCAGGATAATCTGATCTGCCGGGCGGCCGCCCTTTTATTAAAGGAAAAGAAAATCACAGAAGGTGTTAAGATCAGCCTTACCAAACGGATTCCCATTGCCGCCGGCATGGCAGGGGGAAGTTCTGATGCGGCGGCGGCCATGCGGGGCCTGAACGTACTTTTTGATATGGGATACGCGGTGGAAGAATTGCAGCGCCTCGGTGTGAAACTGGGGGCGGACATTCCGTATTGTATTGTGGGCGGCACCATGCTTTCTGAAGGGATTGGAGAGATATTGACACCGCTTCCGGCACCGCCAGGTGCGTATCTGGTGGTGGCCAAGCCGGATATCAATGTTTCCACCGCCTTTGTCTATGGGAACCTGCATGTGGAGCGGCTGCAATATCATCCGGATATCGATGGAATGGCACAGGCGCTTTCGGAGGGCAGTCTGGAGGGCATCTGTGACAGAATGGGTAATGTACTGGAGACCGTGACAGTGCCGGAATACCCGGTTATAGAGCAAATAAAGAGCCTGATGAGGCAAACGGGGGCGTTAAACGCTCTGATGAGCGGCAGCGGTCCTACGGTGTTCGGGATTTTTACGGATAAGAGACAGGCAGAATCAGCGGCAGCAGCCATTGGGGAAAAAGGGCTCGCGGGGCAGATATTTGTGACAAACTTTTATGATACAAAGAGCAACTGACGGTTTGGCATTAAGAAAGGCGTGGCTATATGGGCGACAACTTTACAGTGAACATGGACGAATTTCTTCCGTTGCGGGACGTGGTATTTAACACGCTGCGCCGGGCAATCTTAACAGGAGAACTGAAACCGGGTGAGAGGTTGATGGAGATTCATCTGGCGAACCGGCTGGGCGTCAGCAGGACGCCGATCAGGGAGGCAATCCGGAAACTGGAACTGGAAGGGCTGGTTACCATGATCCCCAGGCGGGGCGCAGAGGTGGCACAGATCACGGAGAAGAGCCTACAGGATGTCCTGGAGGTACGGCGGGCGTTGGATGCACTCTGTGTGGAGCTGGCCTGTGACCGCATTACTTTCGAAGAAAAGGAAGCCTTGAAAAAGGCTTGTGACGAATTTGAAGCGGCAACGAGAACCGGTGATGTGACTACGATTGCGGGTGCGGATGTGGCGCTGCATGACATTATCGTGCAGGCTACGGGCAACCAGCGTCTGATCCAGCTGATCAATAACCTGTCGGAGCAGATGTACCGGTATCGTTTTGAATACATCAAGGACGAGAAGGGGCATGATAACCTGGTAAATGAGCATAGAATGATATATGAAAGTATTCAGCAGGGCGATAAAAAGAAGGCGGCGGAAGCGGCCAAACTCCATATTGACAATCAGGAAAAATCAATTATCAGGCAGATTCGTTTAGAGCGGGAACAGCAGCTGAAGAAAAAGGATAAGAGACAGTAAGAGACAGATGGATGGAATCTGAATAGGAAACTGTCTGGCGGGTACACTCTTAATGTCAGCGGATGCTGGCAGATGGGAGCGTATCATATGTGGAATAAACTGAGAAGCCTCGCGGTCACGGTCTTTGCGGTGGCCTGGTGGGGGATTTTATATCCGGAACTGTGTTTTACGGAAGAGACCTTTGAGCAGATGCTTGTAACAGAGGAGTGTCAGGAGATGACGGAACAGGAAATTTATGAGCATCTGTTGTCGGCTTCGGGAGATGAGATTGTGATTAAGAGCAGATTTCTGGAATGGATTGAAGAGAAAATGGCAGGGAAAGGCAAAGAATAGAATGAACGGACAGGAAGAATGGCATAACAGCCCAATCGGGGTGTTTGATTCGGGAGTCGGGGGACTTACGGTGGCGCGGGAGATCATGCGGCAGCTTCCCAACGAGAGGATTGTATATTTTGGGGATACGGCGCGGGTGCCTTACGGCAGTAAATCCAAGGAAACAGTGGTGAAATATTCCAGACAGATTGTAAATTTCCTGATGACGCAGCAGGTGAAAGCCATTGTGGTAGCCTGCAACACGGCCAGTGCTTATGCGCTGGATGAATTGGAGCATGAGGTAGATGTTCCCATCATCGGAGTGGTAAGGCCGGGCGCCAAAGCGGCAATCGAGGCTACCAAGAACGGCAAGATTGGTGTGATCGCCACGGAAGCTACGATCAACAGCGGTATCTACAACCGGTACATACAACAAAATGACAGAAGTGTCAAGGTTATAGGGAAGGCCTGTCCTCTTTTTGTGCCCCTGGTAGAGGAGGGGCTGTGGGAGGATCCGGTGACAGACGAGATTGCCAGGCGGTATCTGACAGAATTGATAGACAGCGATATTGATACGCTGATACTGGGCTGCACCCATTATCCTATGATCCGTTCTACCGTGGGCAGGATCATGGGGAAACAGGTGACACTGGTCAACCCGGCATACGAGACAGCCAGGGAGCTGAAGGAGATGCTTTTGGAAAAGGGGCTTGAGAGCGAACACCGTCCCGGACTCGGCACAGAACTGTACCGGTTCTTTGTCAGCGATGCGGCGGATAAGTTCCAGCGGTTTGCCAATTCTATCCTGACCTATGGCATCCTCTCGGCCAAAGTCATCAATATTGACGAATTCTGACCTTCCGGGCAGCCGTCAAGTGCCTGCCAGCAGCCATTTGATGAGTGCCTGCGGGAAGTAAGTTCAGTAAGAAATGGAGACGATTGCTATGACAAAGGAAGTGCTGCTGACATTGCAGGGTTTGCAGTTTGACCAGCGGGAAGAGGACGCCGATAAGATTGAGATGGTCATGGTCGGCGATTATTATAAAAAGAACGATAAACATTATGTTATTTACGAGGAGATTACAGAGGGGTTCAGCCAGCCTACCAAAAACCGGCTCAAATTCAGCGAACACATGCTGGAACTGACGCGTAACGGCCTGGTGAATGTGCACATGGTCTTTCAGGAAAACAAAAAGAACATGTCCAATTATAATACGCCTTTTGGCCAGATTCTGGTGGGTATTGACACGAAGAAAATACAGATTGACGAGCGGGAAGATAATATTGTGGTGGACGTGGACTATGCTCTGGACATCAACTATGAGTTTCTTTCCGACTGCCACATCAAAATAGACATCTGTTCCAAAGAAAACAGGGACTTCTCATTATTATCCTGAAAAGTCCCCATTGTCTATTACTTGATAGGTTTTGCGCCCGCTTTTTCCTGCGCTCTCTCCACCAGTTGTTTGAATTTACTCTTTTTCTTCTGCTCCACAACAGGCTGTTTGCCATGCAGGCCTTTTACATCGGTGATGTAGATGCCGCTGACAACGGCCTTTACTTCTTTCTTGACCGGAACGGAATCAAATATTTTTTCCTCGCAGATCAAGGACATGATCTGAGGGCCGACTTTGGCTTTTACCACCGGGAGTTTGGAACCGCGAAGCCACTTGGGGGTTTGTTCCAACACGATTGCCGGCAGTCCGGCATCTTTTAGTTTCATACGCTTCTTATCAATGACCAGCATGGACACGGTCTGCTTCATGGCATCAATCTGTGCCTGCTGTTCGCTCTGTCTCTTCTGAGCTCTTTTTCCCAGGAAATATAATACAACTACGGCAATGACCAGAATTGCCAGGATTACTAACAGGACAATCGTAAATGTGTTCATTATTTTACCTCCGAAATCACTTGCTCCACGTAATGGATATTTTATCATTGATTTGGGTATTGCGCAAGAATTTCCGAAGAAACTCTTTGAAGTATCTTTGTTTCATGGAAGACTTGGCAGTGAAATGGTGAGAATCCACAATAAAACGACAAGATACAGATGTTCCACCTGGCGGAATGACAGTTCCATATGGTGGGATTTACCTGTTGTTTGTATAAAACGAATAAATTATAATCGATTTCAATACGAAAACTATTAAATTTATACAAAGAGGAGGTTGTGCTATGTTAAAAGCAAATACTGGTTCAAGCATCAACAGTAATCCCAAGGCAGCGGGCGCAGAGGCGGCATCGAAAGCCAAAGCCGGGTTGGATTCCGTAACCATGGCGTATGTTTATGCCAGCTGTGATTATGATCTGGATGCCATGCTGGCGGGAATCGCAGAGGAACTTCCGGGTGTACCTGTAATCGGGAATACGTCTTTTACAGGGGTGATCACACCGGAGGGATATATCACGGGCGAAGACGGATTTGTGGGCATTATGGCAGTGTCTGACCCGGATATGACAGTGGGCGTAGCCGCGGTGGAGAGAGCGGATTGTCCTGTGGATGCCGGCGAGCAGGTGGCAAAACTGGCCATGGAGAGAGCAGGCAAGACAACGCCTCCGGACTATTACTATATGGCTGCTCCTTCCGGACTGGAAGAGTTTTATGTCAAAGGAATCACAAAGGTGATCGGCCGTGTTCCGTTCTATGGCGGCAGTGCAGCGGACAATTCCATAGAGGGTAAATGGAAATTGTATACGGACAAAGGTGTATTTGCAGACGGTGTGGCAGTGGCATTCTTCTATACGGACAAGAAGATGACCAACAAATTTACCGGTGCTTATCGGGAAACCAAAGATGCAGGCATCATCACCAAGGTAGTAGACAACCGTGTTCTGGCGGAAATTGACGGCGTACCGGCACTGGAAAAATATGCATCCTGGAGAGGCATGGATGTGGAAGCATTAAAGGGCGGTGCGCTCTTGGCAGAGACGATCACCTCCCCGTTAGGCGTAAAGGATCGCCTGGGTGATCTGGTAGCCATTCGTCACCCCATGAACGGCAATGACGATCTGTCCATGAACATAGGAAATAATCTGGCAGAGGGTACGGCTGTGATCCGCATGGAAGGCTCCGTGGACGAACTGATCGATTCCACAGGCAAGACCCTGGCAGACCTGAAAGCTAAGATGCCCGCACCGGCAGGGGCATATCATCTGGTACACTGCGGCGGAAGAAGAGCAGGTATTGACACGAGGATAGATGAAGTAGCAGCTCAGTTAAAGAAAGAAGCAGGCGATGTACCGTTTATTGCAGAGTTCACGTTTGGCGAATACGGATACGAGGATGATGGCCTGAATACCTGCGGCGGATTGATGCTGTCATTTACAGCTTTTGAGGCATAATAGAAAGGAGACTACATACTATGAAAATGTTTATTGGCGGCAAGGCCGTAGATGCGTCTGACGGACAGACAATCGATGTGATCAATCCGGCGACCGGTGAAGTGGTGGATACCATTCCCGCAGCGACTAAGGAAGATGTGGATCTGGCGGTGGCAAAGGCAAAAGATGCCCAGAAAATATGGGCAGACGTGCCGGTATATGAGAAAGCGGAGATTATGTACCGTTTCCTGGATCTGGTAGAGGAGAACAAAGAGGATCTGGCACAGACTCTGTCGGCCGAGACCGGTAAACCCATCGTGGAAGCGAGGGCGGAGATTGGTAATATTCCCATCGCATTCAAGGCTTTTTCCGAGAAGGCAAAACATCTCTATGGGGAGACAATCCCGGCGGGAATGGAAGCAGGTCAGGATAAGCATGTGCTGATCACTAAGAGAGAGCCGATCGGTGTGGTTGCCTGTGTGATTCCTTTTAACTTCCCCTGCGATCTGTTTGATCAGAAGATTGCGCCCACACTGCTGGCGGGCAATGCGGCTATCGTAAAACCTTCCACGGACAATCCGCTTACCCTCTGTAAGCTGACAGCTATGCTGGGAGAGGCCGGCGTAACGCCCGGTGCGATCGAGATCGTGACAGGAAGAGGTTCCAAGACAGGAAGCTGGCTGTGCAGCAATAAAGACGTGCATGCCATCACCCTGACAGGTTCCACGGAAGTGGGAATCGAAACGGCGAGAACGGCAGCGGATCATCTGGCGCATATTGCATTGGAACTGGGCGGCAATGATGCCTTTATCGTATTGGAAGACGGTGATGTGGATCTGGCGGTGGAAGAGTTGATATGGGGCCGTATGTATAATACAGGCCAGGTATGCTGTGCTTCCAAGCGCTTCCTGATCCAGAAGAACCGTGTGGAAGAATTTACCGCGAAGGCAGTAGAGCGCATCAAACAGCTGAAACAGGGCATGCCTGCGGATGAGAGCACACAGATTGGCTGCCTGATCAGTGAAAAAGCGGCGATAGAAGTGGAGCGTCAGATCAATCTCACTGTGGAACAGGGCGGAGAGGTCATTCTTGGCGGCACAAGAGACGGCGCATTCATCAAACCTACTGTGATAAAGAATGTACCCAAGACCGCTGATGTTGCCAGCGATATGGAGATTTTCGGACCGGTGGTGCCCATCATTTCCTTCGACACCGTGGAGGAGGCAATCGAGATAGCCAACAGTTCCAAATTCGGTCTGTGCGGATGTGTATTCACGGAAAATATGAAGACGGCCATGAAGGTATGCAATGCGCTGGAATGCGGCGGTACCGTGATCAATGGCGCAAGCTTCTTCAGAAGCTTCGAGATGCCGTTTGGCGGATACAAATACTCCGGGATTGGAACAGAAGGAGTTATGTCAACCTTTGATGAGGTGACACGCACCAAGACCATCGTGCTGAAGAATATCATTTAACAATCCTTTAGAGGCGCATTTGTTATCATTTAGAAATTAAACGAAGAAAAAAAACAAGGAAAAAACTAAGAAAAACAGGGTATGCCGGATTCTCCGTTGCAGGAGACAGGCGTATCCTGTTTTTTGAAACGGTATCGAAGGAAATATAGAAAAATGTACCGTTAATCCGAGGCCACGAAGCGGTCGTTGCAATCGAGCTCTGCTCGATTTGTTAACCTTGCGAAGCAAATTTACTTTTATTAACCAGTATACCCCATTTTCTGCGACAACTTAGCAGCTGCCTGTTTGACTTCACGGATTACCGATTCCAGAGTATCATCCGTCAGCTGGCTGATGGATCCGCTGGCGCTGATGGCGGCTACGGGGGTGCCGCGATAGTCGTAGACGGGTGCACCGATACAGCGGTGTCCCTCCTGATATTCTTCGTTGTCCATAGCCCAGCCCTGTCTTCGGACTACCCGCAGGTACCGCTTAAACTCCTTGATATCCGTGATTGTGTTGGGGGTATAGCGCTTGAAATCGCAGGAAAAGAGCGCCTGTTCCAATTCTTCGCCGGACAGGCAGGAGAGCAGGCATTTCCCCATGGACGAGCAGTAAGCGGGGGAACGGAATCCCACCTGTGTGTAGAGTCTTGTATTGGGATAGACATCCAGTTTCTCCAGATAGATCACATCACAGCCGTCAAGGATTCCCATGTGGGCGGTCAGATGCAGGTCACGCATCAGGCTGCTTAAGAAGGGCTTGGCCTCTGTCAGAAGTTCCAGGCTGTTGATATGCAGACTTACAGTCTCCATCAGTTTATAGCCGATCGAGTAGGTGCTGTCGGGATTTTTTTCAATATAATGTCTGGCACACATGGCAGTCAAAAGACGGTGAACCGTACTTTTGCTCATGTCGGTTGCTTTGGCGATATCGGACAGACTCATGGGAGCATTGGAGGCAGCAACCTGTTCGATAATATCAAATACACGGTCAATGACTCTGACAGTATGTTGTTCTTCCATGACAATTCTCCTGTTCCCGGCACTGGCCGGACAAAACAGCACTGCAAAATAAGTGCATGACAAGTTATCTATATTTTAAAATTGAGAGAAAATGATGTCAATAAAAAGTTGTGTAAGAACCCCTTTTAAGAAGCGGGGTTTTGTGATATAAATAATAGTATGGGTTCGCCCGTGGAACAGAATTTGGAACAGAATTATGAAGGAGAGAAGATTGAAAATGAAAAAGGGTATGATCGCAGCGTTACTTGTGTCAGCGGTGGTTTTGACGGGCTGCGGCGATAAGGATAAACAGTTTTTGAAGGATATCAAGGCCGGTGATTATATAACACTGGGTAACTATATGGGGATTGAGGCCTCTGCAAAAGCGCCTTCCGTGCCTGAAGGACAGGTGGATTATTTCATACAGCAGCAGTATCTGACACCAAACATGATGACGAAAGAGGAGGCCGGCAGGGCCATTGCCGAAGGAGATACCGTAAATATTGATTTTGTAGGTTATCAGGACGGTGTGGCTTTTGACGGCGGCACAGGGCAGGGATATAATCTGACCATTGGCTCCGGACAGTTTATCGAAGGGTTTGAAGAGGGGCTGATCGGGGTGGATGTCGGAGAGCAGGTAAGTCTCAATCTGTCATTTCCCGATCCCTATTTGGGCAATCCGGATTTGTCCGGTGCGCCGGTGGTGTTTGATGTGACGGTCAATGGTATCCTGCCGGAATTGACAGATGAGCTTGTACAGTCTCTGGGAATCAGCGGCTGCCAGACGGCACAGGAGTTGGAAGATGCGATTTACGATCTTTATTATCAGAGCGCGGTGGCCGCTTATGAGAATGAGATCGAGATGATCATGTCCAGCACGATCATGGCGGGATCCACTTTTAAGAAGGAGCCTCCGGCCGGATTGGTGGAGCGGTACAAGACCAGTATTGAGAATTCGGAGAGCAGTAAGGCTGCAAACAACGGTATGACGCTGGCACAGTATATGCTGGCAACCACAGGGCTTGACGAGACAGGATACCGGGCGGAGTTTGACAAGGCCGCGGTTGAGATGGCGCAGCGCTATATCATGTATCAGGCCATCGCCGATATTGAGGGGCTGATGCCCACAGAGGAGGAGGTAGAGCAGGAGATTGACAGTATGGTGACGATTTACGGTTTTGCTTCCGAGGAGGAACTTTTACAGCAGGAGAGCAGGGAAAACATCAGTGAGGATCTGATGCGCAAGAACGTGGTGGCTTTCCTGATGGAGAACGGAAATATACAGGAATAAGCGGAAAACTTTTGTGATGATAGAAATCTAAAAGGAGAAAGGCAGGAGTAGCACAGATGGATTTGACAGATATTAAAGAATTGTATCGTAACAGTGAGGCATATATTGATCAGGAAGTGACAGTCGGCGGCTGGGTCAGGAGTATCAGGGATTCCAAGACATTTGGGTTTATCGTGATCAATGACGGCACCTTTTTTGAACCGTTGCAGATTGTATATGGGGACAGCCTTGCCAACTTTGAAGCCATATCGAAACTGAATGTGGGATCTGCCATCATCGCCAAAGGCAAGATTGTGGCAACGCCCCAGGCGAAGCAGGCATTTGAGATGCAGGCGGCCGAGATTCTGGTGGAGGGTCCGTCCACGGCAGATTATCCCCTGCAAAAAAAGAGGCATAGTTTCGAATATCTGCGCACGATTTCTCATCTGCGCCCCAGAACGAACACGTTTCAGGCAGTTTTCCGTGTACGTTCCCTGATCGCTTACGCGATTCACACCTTTTTCCAGGAGAGAGGGTTTGTATATGTGCATACGCCGATCATCACGGGCAGCGACTGTGAGGGGGCGGGCGAAATGTTCCAGGTGACCACCATGGATATGAAGAATCTGCCCATGACAGAAGAAGGGGAAGTGGATTACAGTCAGGATTTCTTTGGCAAGCCCACCAACCTGACAGTGAGTGGACAGCTTAACGTGGAAACATATGCATTCGCATTCAAAAACGTATATACGTTCGGCCCCACTTTCCGGGCGGAGAATTCCAACACCACAAGACATGCGGCAGAATTCTGGATGATTGAGCCGGAGATGGCTTTTGCGGATCTGACGGATGATATGATGGTAGCGGAGGCCATGTTAAAACATGTGATCCGCTATGTGCTGGAAAATGCGCCGGAGGAGATGAATTTCTTTAACCAGTTCGTAGACAAGGGATTGATCGAGCGGCTGAATCATGTGTTGAATTCTGATTTTGCTCATGTGACCTATACCGATGCGATTGATATTTTGGAGAAACACAATGATGAGTTTGAGTATAAAGTATCCTGGGGCTGTGATCTGCAAACAGAGCATGAGCGCTATCTGACAGAGCAGGAGTTCAAGCGCCCTGTTTTTGTGACGGATTATCCGAAGGAGATTAAGGCTTTCTATATGAAATTGAATGAGGACGGCAAAACGGTAGCGGCCATGGATTGTCTGGTGCCGGGTATCGGAGAGATCATCGGCGGCAGCCAGAGAGAGGACAGTCTGGAACTTTTGGAGCGCAGGATGGAAGAAATGGGGCTGAATAAGGAAGATTATCAGTTCTACTTAGATCTCAGAAAATACGGTTCTGTGAGACATGCGGGCTTTGGCCTGGGCTTTGAGCGGTGTGTCATGTATCTGACCGGCATGGGAAATATCCGCGATGTGGTGCCTTTCCCCAGAACGGTAAATAACTGCGAACTGTAATCAGGATAAAATCCGGCAGCGGACGGAAGACGGCGATGAAGAGAAGATATACGAGAGGGATGTATTTCCTGTTATCTTTCATATTGTGCCTGCTAGTGGTAGAACCGATATCGGCTACCACTATTTCCGATTTGCAGGAGGATGTTAAGAAAAACCAGGCTCAGCTGGATAAGGCCAAAGACAAGATTTCTGATGCCCAGGATGCCCAGGAGGGTGTGGAGGAAGAGATTGCCGATCTGGATGCCGAGATGGTGGCAATCTTAACGGATATCAACCTGATTGAGGATGCAATCGAAGATAAGGAAGAGGAGATTGCGGCTACCCAGGTAGAGTATGAGGCGGCAGTGGCGGATAAGGAGGAACAGTATGAATCCATGAAGATACGGATTCAGTTTATGTATGAAAAAGGAGAGATATCCTATCTGCAAATGTTTTTTGGTTCCGAGAACATGGGCGACATGGTCAATAAGGCAAACTATGTGGAGGAACTTTATAAGTATGACCGCAGGCTGTTAGCCGAGTATGAGGAGACCGTGCAGCTGGTGGCCGCCCTGCAGGACAGACTGGAAGAAGATAAATCGGAACTGGAGACTTCCAAGATTGAATTAGAGGAAGGGCAGGCCTACATGGAAGAAATGATGGCCCAGAAAAAGGAAGAGTATGAGAATTATGGCCATGTGCTTGCCAAGGCCAAGCAGGAAGCTGCCACTTATACGGCCAAGATCAAACAGGAGACTGCCCAGATCAGGAAGCTGGAAGAGGAGGAGCGGAAGCGCAGGGAGGAAGAAGAGCGCAGACGTAAGGAAGAGGAAGAACGCAAACGCAGGGAAGAGGAGGAACGACAGCGTCAGGAACAGGAATCCATGCAGGCTCGGGATGATGATGGCGATGACGGGGACTCTTCCGAGAACAAAGAAGAGGAAAAGCCGAAACCTTCGTCTTCTGGTGGCGGCGGGAAGGGTCAGCAGATAGCGGATTTTGCCTGCCAGTTTATCGGCAATCCCTACGTGGCGGGCGGTACCAGCCTGACCAACGGAGCGGATTGTTCCGGGTTTGTGATGTCGGTTTTTAAAGAGTATGGGATTTCCCTTCCCAGAAGTTCCTATGCACAGTCCACCTACGGCAAAGAAGTGTCTTATTCGGACGCAAAGCCGGGTGACGTGATTTATTATGGCGGGCATGTGGGTATTTACATAGGGGATGGAAAGATTGTGCATGCCAGCACGGAGCGGACAGGCATCAAGATTACCGCGGCCACCTATCGGAACATTATCACCGTGCGGCGGATTGTGTGACGGATAGATTTGAAGGCGGCATAGAAAAATGGACAGCGAAGGGGCTTGACTTTTGATCAGGTTTCAGGATAAGATATCAGTATCTGCCGGCAGGGAGCCGGTTGGGGAAACAGAAGTTTCCGGTTGATGATACAGTAAAAATACCGCATATCTTGACAAATAATGTATACACACGAAGGTATACAATTCTTCCAAGAGGAATTGTGTACTTTTTTTGTGCGGATAATAGATTTTAGCCGACATGGCGTAAACAGAAAACCCAGTCATGAGAAATGAGGAGGAAGATGACATTATTACAATTTTTTAAAGAAAATCCCCAAGCGGCGCTGGCTTTCTCCGGTGGGGTGGATTCGGCCTATTTACTTTATGCGGCCAGGCATTTGGGGGCGGATGTGCAGGCCTATTATGTGAAAAGCGTTTTTCAGCCGCAATTTGAACTGGAGGATGCCAGACGCCTGGCAAAACAGCTGTCAGTGGAACTGCGGGTTCTGGAGTTGGATGTGCTTGCCTGCCAGACGATTGCCGAGAATCCATGTGATCGGTGTTACCACTGCAAGAAGATGATCTTTTCGGCCATTGCACAGGCCGCGTCCGGGGATGGTTATTCGTTACTGCTAGATGGCACCAATGCATCCGATGAGGAAGGTGACCGGCCGGGTATGCGGGCGCTCAGAGAACTTGAGGTGCGTTCGCCGCTGCGGGAGTGTGGGCTTACCAAGGAGAGAATACGCAGTTTATCCAAAGAGGCAGGGCTCTTTACCTGGGATAAGCCGGCCTATGCCTGTCTGGCCACGAGGATTCCCACAGGAGAACCGATTACCCGGGAGAAGCTCCTTGCCACGGAAGCGGCGGAGGCGTATCTGTTCTCCATCGGGTTTACGGATTTCAGGGTGCGTAGGATGGGGGATGCTGCCAGACTGCAATTCCCGGCAGGACAGCTTGCAAAAGTGCTTTCGAAACGGGAAGAGATTCTTGCGGTATTGAAACAGTATTATAAGACGGTTCTGCTGGATTTGGAGGTGAGAGAATGAACAGCGATATCAAGAAGATTTTGGAACGGGTAAGGGACGGAGAACTTACGGTGGAGGAGGCGCTGCTTACCATCAAGAAACAGCCGTTTGAAGATATCGGCTATGCCAGGGTGGATATGCACCGGGGCATTAGACAGGGAGCGGCGGAAGTCATCTATGGTGCAGGCAAGACATCGGAACAGATCATAGGCATTGTGACTTCTATGAAAAAGAACGGACAGGAGACTGTCCTGATCACACGGCTGTCGCCCGAATCCGCCCGGGTTGTGGAGCAGGAGCACGAGATGGAATATCATGAACAGGCCAGGATTGGCATAATCGGTAAGATGCCGAAACCTGACGGTATTGGCAAAATTGTGGTAGCCACAGGCGGCACTTCCGATATCCCGGTGGCGGAAGAAGCGGCGCTCACTGCGCAGGTGCACGGCAACGAAGTGGTACGGCTCTATGATGTGGGAGTGGCCGGACTGCACAGACTGCTGGCCTGTATGGATGATATTATGGGCGCTTCGGTGATCATTGCCATCGCCGGCATGGAAGGGGCATTAGCCAGTGTGATCGGCGGTCTGGCGGACTGTCCGGTAATCGCGGTGCCCACAAGCGTGGGGTACGGGGCTTCTTTCCATGGGGTATCAGCCCTGCTGTCCATGTTAAATTCCTGTGCCAGCGGTGTTTCGGTGGTAAATATTGATAACGGTTACGGGGCCGGGTATCTGGCCAGCCGGATCAATCATATGGAAGCAAAGAACAGACAGTAAGCAGATTTTTGGAAATAAAGAAGCATTGACAGACAAACGGAGGTTAGGGATGAAGACATTATATCTGGATTGCGGCATGGGCGCCGCAGGCGATATGCTCACGGCGGCATTGCTGGAACTTCTGCCGGAGCGGGAGGAGATCATAGAAGAACTAAACAATCTGGGGATTCCGGGTGTGAAGGTAAAGGCGGAGGCCGTGAGTAAGTGCGGCATTGGCGGCACCCATATTTCGGTGCGGGTTCATGGAGAAGAAGAGAGCGAGGATATGCATGAGCATACACACGAGCATAGTCATGAACATACAGATGAGCATCATCATGATCACGATCATGGCCACCAACATCACCACCACAGCGGCCTGCACGAAATAGAACATATTGTAGAGAAACTGTCCGTATCAGAACAGGTAAAGAAAGACATTCTGGCGGTTTTTGGCCTGATCGCGGAGGCGGAGAGTCATGTACACGGGATGCCTGTCACAGAGATTCATTTCCACGAGGTCGGAACCATGGACGCGGTGGCGGATATAGCGGCTGTGTGTATGCTGATGGAAAGACTCGCGCCGGATCAGGTCATTGTATCACCGGTACACGTGGGCAGCGGGCAGGTGAAGTGCGCCCACGGAATCCTGCCTGTGCCGGCGCCGGCAACAGCGTATATTCTCCAGGATGTGCCGATTTACGCAGGAGAGATAAGGGGAGAATTGTGTACGCCTACCGGGGCGGCGTTATTGAAATATTATGCAGATCGTTTCGGCGCCATGCCGGTGATGCGCACCACGGCCATCGGTTACGGTATGGGACAAAAAGATTTTACGGCGGCCAACTGTGTGCGTGCCCTTTTGGGTGAGACGGAAAGTGCAGGGGATACGGTGGCAGAATTGTGTTGTAATGTGGATGATATGACGGCAGAGGCGATTGGGTTTGCCACAGAGACATTTCTGGCGGCGGGTGCATTGGAGGTTTATACCACTTCTGTGGGGATGAAGAAATCACGTCCGGGTATCGTGCTCAATGTGATGTGCAGGGAGTCCATGAAAGATGAAATGGTGCGGTTGATCTTCAGACATACGACTACCATCGGTATCCGGGAGAATATCTCCAGAAGATATACGCTTGACCGCTCCATAGAGAACGTACAGACGCAGTACGGTGAAATTCGGAAGAAGGTCTGCAACGGATATGGTGTGACCAGGGAAAAGTATGAGTATGAGGATCTTGCGCGTATCGCAAGGCAGAGAGGCATTTCTGTGGGAGAAGTGCTGGCATCTTTGTAAAGGGGTTTCAGAGCAATAGCAATCATAGTCTGTATATTCCCTGAGAATTCATGGGGAGAGCGGAGGGAGCGTTTTACGGATGAATAAAAGGATTTGGGCGTCAGTGTTGATGCTCGTGGTAGTATTCATGCTGACGGCATGCGGCAGGAATACGGAGGCGGAAGAAGGCAGTACCCTGGTCTATGGCAGCAGCGACTACACGCGGATCAATCCGGCCATGGATGAACATGGCGAGATCAATCTCCTTCTCTTTAACGGACTGACAGCCCACAATGGGGATAATGAGGTGGTGCCGGGTCTGGCCAAGCGCTGGGAGTATGATGAGGCTTCCTGCACCTATACCTTCTATCTGGAAGAGGGCGTGACATGGCATGACGGCGAACCGTTTACGGCGGCAGATGTGAAATTTACGATAGAGGCCATTATGGATCCGGACAATGGTTCGGAGAATGCGCCCAATTATGAAGATGTGGAAGAGATCACGGTGGTGGATGAGCAGACCATCTCTTTCCGGCTGGCGGCGCCCAATGTGGCATTTCTCGACTATATGACCATGGCGGTGCTCCCGGAGCATTTATTGCAGGGGGAGGATATGCAGGAGTCGGCTTTCTTTCGGCATCCCATTGGCACTGGCCCTTATCGATTGGAAAGCTGGGATGAGGGGCAGGCCATTGTCCTGGCCAGAAATGAAGCATATTTTAAAGGACGGCCCGGAATAGAAAAAGTCATTTTTAAGATAGTTCCTGATGATAATGTCAGGGCGATCCAGATGGAGTCGGGAGAACTTGACCTTGCGCGTCTGACACCGAAGGATGCCGGGAACTTTGCCGATCGGGAAGGGTATGTCTGTTATGACATGAAGACTTCGGATTATCGGGGGATTCTTTTTAACTTTCACAATCCATTCTGGCAGAAAAACAGGGATATTATTCCGGCAGTCTGTTATGCCATTGACAGACAGGCGATCATTGATGCGGTGCTGCTTGGCCAGGGAATCCCTGCCTATGGGCCGTTGCAACGCAATATTTATAACAATGAAGCGGTGGAACATTATGACTATGATCCGGCCAAAGCCAGGGCTGTGCTGGAGAATCTGGGCTGTGTATTGGGAGAAGACGGCATCTATATGAGGGATGGGGAAAGGCTTTCCTTTGTGATCAGCGTAGGCGCGGGTGACCAGGTGCGTCTGGATATTGCCCAGGCGGCGGCACAGCAGATCAGGGAGGTGGGAATTGACTGTAGTGTGGAGATTCCCACCCGCGTGGACTGGGGCGGGCAGATGGCCTATCTGATCGGCTGGGGCAGTCCGTTTGATGCGGACGACCATACCTATAAGGTATTTGGAACAGATAAGGGAGCCAATTACAGCGGCTATTCCAATGCATTGGTGGATCAGTACCTGATAAAGGCGCGCCAGTCTGACGATGCATCCGTTCGGGCTGAGAATTATGAAAGGTTCCAGGAAGCGCTGGCCGGGGATCCGCCCTATGCGTTTATCTGCTATATAGACGCCGATTATGTGGCGGACGCTTCGATTCGGGGGATTTCCCCGGATACCGTCATGGGACACCATGGCGTGGGAATCTTCTGGAATATTGTCGACTGGACAATAGAGGAGTAGCAATGTCGGAATTATTGGAAGTGCGGAATCTGTCAGTGAGTTTTGATACGCCGGCGGGTGAGATACAGGCCGTGCGGGATGTAAGTTTTACGGTGAAAGCGGGAGAAGTGCTGGCTATCGTGGGGGAGACCGGCTGCGGCAAGAGTGTGCTGTGCAAGAGCATTTTACGGCTTTTACCGGATATTGCCAGAATTAAGGCAGGGCGGATCCTTTTAAACGGTACGGATATCACGGACTATCGGGAGCACGATATGTGCGGCCTGCGGGGACGGGTTTTTGCCATGGTATTCCAGAATCCGATGACGGTTCTGAATCCCTCTCTGTCCATAGGAGTGCAGATTGCGGAGGCGGTGAAGATACATAGGCCCGGAATGTCCCGACAGGCCGTGGAACAAAGAGTGCTGGAACTGCTGCGTATGGTGAAAATAGATCATCCCGAGGAGCGCAGCAGGCAATATCCCGGACATCTGTCGGGCGGTATGCGGCAGAGATGCGTGCTGGCTATTGCCCTGGCGGGGGAACCGGCGCTTTTGTTTGCGGATGAGCCCACTACGGCGCTGGATGTGACGATTCAGGCGCAGATATTGAATTTGTTCAGGGAAGTGCAGGCCAAACTTCATATGGCTTCGATTTTTGTCACCCACGATTTGAGTGTGGCGGCGATGGCGGCCGATCGGGTGGCGGTGATGTACGCCGGCAGGATTGTGGAGATTGGCAGGGTGGAGGAGATATTCCGGGATCCAAGGCATCCCTATACCTGGGGACTTATGCGGGCTTTGCCGATATTGTCGGGCGGGGGCAGGAGGCTGTATTCGATTCCGGGCATGCCGCCCACACTGATCAATCCGCCGAAGGGAGATGCCTTTGCCTGCCGCAATGAATATGCGCTGGACATAGATTATGAAAAACAGCCGCCCCTGTTTCCGGTGACGGATACTCATTTCGCGGCCACATGGCTGTTGGATGAGAGGGCCAAAGGGCTTGCGGTCAAAGCGCCGGACTTTGGCTGGCGGGAGGCAGGAGAGATGGGCACAAGGCCTGCGGCAAAGCCGGGGAGCAGCCTTGTGAAGCAGACAGACCAGCCGGCGGAATCGGACATCATATTGGAGGTACAGCATCTGACGCATAGATTCCCATTGTCCAAAAAGGAGACACTGACAGCGGTGGACGATGTTTCTTTTCAGATTTGCAAAGGCGAAATTTTGGGCCTGATCGGGGAGTCCGGCTCGGGCAAATCCACGGTGGCCAGATGCATCATGAACGTATACCGGCCTGCTGGCGGTGAGATTCTTTATCAGGGCATAGATGTCTGCGATCCGAAGGCATTTCGCACTCACAAAAAGATGCTACAGTCTTCCCGGCAGATTATTTTTCAGGATGCCGATGCCAGTCTCAACCCCCGCAAAAAGATCTGCGATATCATCGTAGAGCCCATGAAACTGCACGGTGTGAAGCCGCCCAGGGGAACTGTGCGCGCCGAGGCGGCATTTTGGCTGCAACGCGTGGGAATGGATGCGGCATATCTGGATCAGTATCCAGGTGCGCTTTCCGGCGGCCAGAGACAGCGGGTGGCCATTGCCCGCGCCCTCTCCATGGAGCCGGCGTTTCTGGTGGCGGATGAGCCTGTGGCTTCTCTGGATGTGTCCATGCAGGCGCAGATGGTGAATCTTTTTAAGCAGTTGCAGGAAGAACTCGGGTTTTCCCTTCTCTTTATTGCCCATGATTTGGCCATGGTCCGATTTCTCTGCGACCGGGTGGGTGTGATGCACAGAGGAAAGCTGGTGGAGATTTCGCCGGTGGAGGAACTTTTTCATCATCCGAAACAGCCTCATACCCGGAGACTGGTGGAATCGATACCGGTTCCGAAATTTGACTGGATTGGTCAAGAAAGGAGGCGGGACAGATGATCAGCAAAAGGCATCTGGAAGTTCTGATGCATAAAATATTGTTCCTTTTTGGCAGCGTATTTGTTTTATCCGTTCTGGTCTTCTATGTATCCCGTCTTGCGCCGGGGGATCCGTTGGTGTCTTATTATGGAGAACGGGCGGAGAAGATGAGTCCTGAAGAACGGGAGTGGGCGGAGAATAAGCTGGGTCTCAATGATTCCATTCATGTGCAATATATCCGCTGGCTGCAAAATGCCTTTCAGGGAGATTTTGGTATTTCTTATAAATATAAAATGGACGTGACGGAGGTGATCGGCGGCAGGATTGGTAATACGCTTATTCTCGGCGGGATTGGTTTTGTCCTTATTTTTGTGCTGGCGTTGGCGCTTGGCATCCTGTGCGCATGGCAGGAAGATAAGCTGGCAGACCGGGTGATATGCAGGATAGGAACCATTACAAGCTGTATTCCTGAATTTTGGCTGTCCCTGGCAGGGATTCTTATTTTTGCTACGGCACTCCGGTGGCTTCCCAGTTCCGGGGCTTATTCCATTGGCAAAGAAAATAGTCTGGCGGACAGGGTTTGGCATTTGATCCTTCCGCTGTCAGTGGTGGTCCTCAGTCACCTTTGGTATTATGCCTATATGATTCGCAACAGACTGCTGGAAGAAGTGCGGGCGGAGTATGTGCTGCTTGCCAGAATGAAAGGATTGTGCAGGCGACAGGTATTATTTGGACATTGCCTGCGCAATGCGATGCCCGCCTATTTCAGTCTGATGGCGCTGTCGGTGCCCCATGTGCTGGGAGGCACCTATATTGTGGAGACGGTCTTTTCCTATCCGGGGATCGGAACCCTCACTTATGAAAGCGCCAGATATCAGGATTATAACCTGTTGATGCTGCTGAGTCTGCTCACCGGTATGATTGTGATTTCCTGTAATATGCTGGCCCAGGCGGTCAGCGAACGGATCGATCCGCGGCTTCGCATGGATGACCGGAGAAATTATGAGGAGGTGGACAGAATATGAGAGACGGATTCCGGGTAGTGGGGATACGGCAGACGACCGAGCCGCCGGTTTCTGTTTCCGGCAGCAGGCGGCAGGGGAAGCCAGTCGTATCTGTTCTGGTTCTTTTACTGCTTGCGGTAGGATGCCTGACCTGTGATGTTTTTGTACAAAGAAATCCTTCCTATCTGGATCTTGCGCATAGCTGTGTGGCTCCAAACCGGGAATTTGTGTTCGGCACGGATACCATGGGCCGGGATATTTTCTCCATGATCTGGTATGGCGGCAGGATTTCTTTGGGGATCGGACTTGTGTCCACATTTATTGCAACAGCGATGGCGGTAGTTCTGGGCGCCGTCAGTGGCTGTGCCTCCAGGAGAATGGATGGTGTGATCATGCGGGCGGTGGATATTCTGCTCAGTGTGCCCAGTCTTTTGGTGGTGATCTTATTGCAGGCTGTCCTGGGGAAGGCCGGTGTCTTAAGCATGTCCCTGGTCATCGGGATGACCGGATGGATGAGTATGTCTAAAGTGATTCGCACAGAAGTGCGGCAGATCAAAAACAGTGGGTATGTGACAGCCTCCCGGTGTATGGGCGGCGGGTTTTTTCATATTTTGTGGCATCATCTGGCGCCTGACTTTCTTTCCTCTGTTATGTTCATGGTGATTATGAGTGTCCGCACTGCGATCGTGTCCGAATCTACCTTAAGTTTTATGGGAATCGGCCTGCCGGTGGAAATAATCTCCTGGGGCAGTATGTTGTCATTGGCGGAGCAGGCCCTGGCGGGGCGCGCCTGGTGGATGATTCTGATACCGGGGATTTTTCTGGTGACAACGCTTGTATGCCTTACAAATCTGGGCAATTGTCTGCGCAGGAGAGTAACCGCCAGACATAGTAATTTGTAGAAAAATCCTACAATTTACAACAATTACACATCCCCTTTGGTAATTTTATCCAATAAAATATGACAAATTTATGGTAAAAAGAGTTATCTTGTGATACAATGTAAAAGTAATCGTTGTCTTTTAATAATTTAGATGATTTTTTTGTGCCATTTTGAAATCGTAATTTTTCTACTTTTCTAATGCTCTATAATATTCGATTTTTTGTCACTGTGTCTATTTTATTAAATCCAAGTTTTAATTTAGTGTGGGAATGGGGGATGTTCTATGCAAAAGGAAAAAACCGGGAAAGGTAAAGTATTTGGGAAGCAAAAAGCGGGGGAGTTTGTCAGTATTGAGAAAAAGATTTCATGGCGATTTGGACAGATTGTCATGCTCTGCTGTATCATATTGGGCGTTATCTCTTCTGTTCTGAGTTATATTTCATCTATCAGTGCGGTATCAGAGACCATCAATAATACTTCAGATGTAGCGGCGAATTATGTTTCGGCGGCTTTACAGCAATATGTCGCCATTGCTTACGAGACCGGGAGTATTGCGCGGCTGGCGGATCCGGAGCGCACTGTGGAAGAGAAGGCGGATATATTAAACCAGAGGATCAAGGATCATGATTTTGACGGTGGATACATAATTGACAGCAGTGGAGTGGACATTATTTCAGGGGCGAATCTTTCTGACCGGGAATATTTTAAAGCGGGTATGAAAGGCAGCACCTATATTTCAACGCCGTCATACAGTGAAGTGACCCAGAAAGTATCATATGTTGTGTCGGCGCCCTTGTGGGAGGGCGGCATTCCCGGTACGACACCGGTTGGTGTGATCGCATATGTTCCCAATGGGGAGTTCTTAAATGACGTCATGCGTTCCATCAAGGTGGGAGATGGCGGCACGGCTTTCATGTTAGATAAGAACGGCATCACGATTGCGGATCTGGATTCCTCGCTTGTCGGTGTTGAGGACAGCCTGGCGCTTGGCAAGACCAATCGAAAACTGAAGAAGTACAGTCAGATCTGCGCACATATGGTTGCAGGCGAAAACGGCACAGGTACCTATAGTTATAATGGTAAGACCAAAGTGGTCGCTTATTCTCCGGTTCCGGAAACGGATGGATGGAGCATAGGTGTGGCTGCGGTAAGAAATGAATTTCTGGTGATGTTCTATATTGCGCTTGTACTTACCATTGTCTTTGTCATTATCTTTACATTTGTTGGAATCAAAAACGGCGTAAAGCTTGGTAAGGCAGTTGCGGAACCGCTCATTAAAACGGTAGACAGGCTGAAACTTCTGGCGGCAGGAGATATTCATTCGGAAGTGCCTGCTCCCACGGAGAATGACGAGACGGCAATTTTGATGAACTGCCTTTCAGAAACGATTGCGGATCTGAATACAGTCATCATAGATATCAGCAATAATATGGCAGAACTGGCGGATGGCAATTTCCTGATCAATGTGGATGAGAATTATAAAGGTGACTTTATCCAGATCAGCGAGTCTTTCAGGGGGATTGTGGAGGCGCTCAGCATTGCCATGCGGGATATTGACAACAATGCGGAGAGTGTCCGCAAGGGCGCCATGGATCTTGCGGGGGCATCCCAGGTATTGGCGGAAGGCGCTACCGATCAGGCCAGCGCGATTCAGGAACTGACCGCGACTATGACGGATATCTCAGAAAAGATTCAGGTCAATGCAGAAAATGCTGAGAAAGTCCGGGTAATCGTATCCGGTATGAATAATCAGGTCATCGAAAGCAATGAGCAGATGAAGCAGAGCACGGAGGCGATGGCGAGGATTAGGGAAGCTTCCGATAAGATTGCAGAGATTATCAGCAGCATTGAGGAAATTGCATCCCAGACCAACCTGCTTGCCTTAAATGCATCTATCGAGGCGGCCAGGGCAGGCGAAGCCGGCAAAGGATTTGCAGTGGTTGCCACACAGGTGGGTATTCTCTCAGAGCAGAGCAGTGAGGCGGCCAAGAATACAAAGAACCTGATACAAAATGCAATTACGGCCGTGGAGGATGGAACCAAACTGGCTAATTCCACAGCAGAATCCCTGTTGCTGGTAGTGGATAATGCAAAGGTAGTGAGTGAAGCGGTAGCCGAGATCGCAGAAGCGTCTGATACGCAGGCGGAGGCGACAGGACAGATTACAGAGGGCATCAACCAGATCGCCGGTGTTGTGGAGTCCAACTCGGCAACATCTCAGGAGAGTGCAGCAGCTTCCGAAGAATTGTCAAGTCAGGCAGACCTGCTGAAGGAACTGGTGGGCAGATTTAAATATCAGGCTTGAGCAGCAGAAATGTGATATAGCTACGCGAGGACTATAATAAATAAAGAGATACATCAGGAAACGGCAGTGCATCAGTTTGCACTGCCGTTTCCTTCGGTGGATTCTTCAGCAGGATAAGTTATTTCCGGTGCCAGTTCCTGCCAGGTGGCATAGAAAGTCGCATCTTCATAGATGGGCTTATACATATCATAGGGAACGCCGTTTTCCGTGACCCATCCCAGAAATAAGGAACTGGAAATATAGCGGACAGGTACCGGTTCATCGCCTGGCAGTTCCCCGTCCCTGATGCAGTAGCGCTGCCATATCTCACCGTCCACCACAAAAGACAGATTGTGGTAGATGGTTCCATCCAACCAGACTTCATTCAGGAAATCACGCCTCTGTTCTATAAAATATCTCAGAAATCTGACGCTGTTGTCATATTCTTTGTAATACTGATAACGGTTCTCGGGGGCCTCCCATCTGGCCCGGTCCATGGCAATGGAATCGCGGCTTTGCGCAACCAGTTCGTCTAACCTGTAATCCAACAGGTCGTTGAGGTAGGGAAGGGCCTGTTCTTCGTACATGGTTACCATATGATCATAAAAATCATCCTGGGCATAGAGCTGTGCAAAAAGCTCCGTAGCAAATACATGATCCTGAAGCCTGGTAATGCCGATGGGATTGCTGGCAATCCTGTCCAGATTACAGTTTCCGAAAGCCACATCGTAATCCCAAATGGGGCCCGCAAAAATCTTTTCACTTACGCTGTCGTTCGGTTTATAGAAAAAACTGCTTGTGACACCACCGTCATAATTCTTGGAAATTTCCTCCACCAGATACTTCTGTGCAAAGGAGTCTAAATCGATGTATTCTGAATAGTGCCTGCCGGTGGCCGGATGGATGCCGTCCGCTGCGGCCACGGCATCCTGAAATTCCTGCATCAGGTCTGCTATATAATCTACCTGCTCTTGTGAGGCATAGGCCGGACTTTTCAGGGTGTAACAATCTCCCTGGCTGGTGGTAAAACCGCTGATTTCCTGCTTAAATCGGTCGGTCAGTTCCCGCTCCAGAAGATAACCGCCGCTGATGTCCTCCAGCGCAATATCGGTGGCAACCCATTTCCGGCTGCCATCCGCATTTTCATGACGCTGCAATTTACCTAATTCCCAGGTATCATAGGCATCATTCACATAAGTGTCCATATCCCTGATGTCCACACCTTCTTTGGCTACCCGGACTTTCTCCGTCAGGTAATAATTTCCGTAATAGGTATGGTTGATATACAAATCTATCATCTGCCCCTGGGGCACATAATCCATGCCAAGCGCTGCGGCCAGTTCGGTAACGATCTGATTGCGGAGTTTGGTCTGGTCATAGCCGTTGGCGATGAGATTCCATGAACTGGCTGAACCGAATCCAAAGAAATCAGCTGCTTCATTCAGTTTTATCTGATATGGTTTTTTGGAGAGTCCCCAGGTGGAATTCCCCCGCCCACGGATTGCTTTTGCATTACCTGCATACAGAGACTGGCCGTTTGCACCAAACAGGGCTGCGGAACCGGCCTCCTCGTTGCTCTTGTCCGCGTTGATATAATCCATGGTTCCAGACCGGGTGGTAAGCGACATCACAGGCAGGGAGGAGGAGTACATAAAAATAACAGATTTATGCAGGATGGGATTACCCTCCGGATTCACCACAGAGAGGTCATAGGTTTTTTCATCGGAGATATCCCGTAAGATATCCGTCTCCTCAATCTGTACGTCATTGATATAGATGTGGTTATGACCGCTGTCCTTCAGGGTAAAGCCCGTATTTCGGGCAAATCCAGGCAGAAAAAAATAACAGGTGCCTTCATCGCTCTGCCATAAGGTGACCTGAAATGCCGCATCCCCATTTTCTAAAGAAAGGATAATCTCCGGAAGCGGTTCCCCGGGATCTGTGTCAGGCGCCTGGTTATCCGGACTGCCAGGTGAGGCGGCGGAATCCGGGGAAGTGATTTCCAAAGCCTGCTCCAGAAAGATGTCATCTCTGTGATTTCTATGTATATGTTCATCCAATGCAGGATATCCCAGCATGACAACCAATACCAAACTTGCTGCCAATACCAGCAATATCAAAGCTTTTGTGTTCTTTTGCATGTTTCTCCTTATCTGCGCAATATCATGAACTTTTCGCATATCCGAGTCCGCGTAGCGGATCTCGCAAAGTAATTTGCTTCGCAAATTACTTTAATTATATGTCTGCCCCCACAGATTCGCAAGGCAAAAGATGGAGTTTATTTGACACCCCCGGGAAAAGTGAGTAAAATGAAGCTGCTATGCAGAAGGGATATACGTAAATGAATCAGATTCTTATGATAATTATGGCGGCAGGAGCCATAGTCGGCGGTTTTGACCGAATCCGGGGGAACCGCTGGGGATACGGCGCAAAGTTTGAGGAAGGATTTCAGCTGCTTGGCAGCACGGCCTTGTCTATGGCGGGGATGATATGTCTGGCTCCGGTGTTTGCCGATGTTCTGGGAAAGGCAGTGGTTCCCTTCTATCGGATGATCGGTGTGGATCCGGGCATGTTCGGCAGCCTGCTGGCGATTGATATGGGCGGATATCAACTTGCAAAAGAGTTGGCGGTGGAGGCACAGATCGGCAGTTATGCAGGGATTGTGTCGGCTTCCATCTTTGGTTGTACGGTGGTGTTCACGATTCCGGTAGGTATGGGCATGGTTCGGGAAGAGGACAGGGGCTGCTTTGCCAGAGGTATCATGCTGGGGCTTGTCACAATGCCTGTAGGGCTGCTGGTGGGCGGTGTGCTGGCCGGTCTTGCCGTGCCGGACTGTCTCTGGCAGAATATCCCGGTGTTTGTACTGTCGGCGCTTTTGCTGTTGGGATTGTGGAAGATACCGGAGGCAATGATTCGGGGCTTTTGTGTCTTTGCAAAAGGCATCCGGATTCTCGTCACCATCGGTTTGGTGTTAGGAGCGGTGGAATATCTGTGTGGTTTGCAGGTGATTAAGGGCATGACGCCTCTTACGGAGGCCATGGAAGTAGTAGCCGGGATTGGGATTGTGCTGTTGGGAAGCCTTCCTGTCACGGAATGCTTGCAGCGGCTTTTGAAGAAGCCATTTTGGCTGCTGGGGAGAAGCGTGGGAATAAATGCCGCCAGTGTGACGGGATTAATGGTGGGAGCGGTCAGCGCTATTCCCGCCCTTTCCATGTATCAGGAGATGGATGATAAAGGCAAGGTGGTCAATGCCGCTTTCCTGGTGAGCGCGGCCAGTATGCTGGCGGCTCATATGGGATTTACATATAGTACAGAGCCACAGCTTTTGGGCGCTTTGATCGGTGCAAAGATAAGCGGCGGAGTGACGGCTGTTATGGCAGTGCTTGTGATAGAAATTGCTTTTCATAAGGGAAACAGATATACTATAACCTGAGAACTGATTTTGGGATTTCTATATTTACAGTTGGAGGATGACCATGCGGATAGCAATTTGTGATGACGATGAGAGGGAACTGCACCATCTTTCGGAACTGCTTACAGTGTATCAGTCAGGCCGCAGGGGAAGTGTCGACTGGCGTATGTATTGCAATGGCACAGATTTTTTGTGCGAGATGCGGGGCGGAGAGTATGATCTTGTTTTGCTGGACATCCTCATGCCGGGGATCAATGGAATACAGGTTGCGCGGGAATTGAGGGAACGGGATCAGAATGTGAGGATTATCCTGTTATCGTCCACACCGGATTTTGCCGTGGAGAGTTACAATGTGGGAGCATATCATTATCTGCTCAAGCCTGCGGACTCGAATTTACTGTTTCAACTGTTGGATAAAGTGGAAGATGAATTGAAGGTACAGGAAGAACAGGGATTTCTTTTGAAAAACCGGGAGGGTGTATTTAAGATTGCCTATACAAAGCTTGAGTATGTGGAAGTCATTAACAAAACTGTTTTTTTCTATTTGACAGACGGCGTCATCCATGAGGTCAGCGGTTCCCTGACAGATTTTGAGGAGAAATTTTCAGACAGGACGGATTTTATCAAGACCCATCGAGCCTATCTTGTCAATCTGGACTGTGTCCAGTCTATGGAAGCGAATTTTGTTGTGACCAGGAGCGGACACCGCATACCGGTATCACGACCGCGCCGCAAACAGGTACGGGAGACTTATATGCGTTATATGCATCGTACAGGGGCGGCAGATGCAAATAATGCAGAGAAAACGGCGGGAAAGATGAAAAGGCCGGAGGCGCCCTGGCGTATTTTACTGGTAGACGATGATTTGACGGAATATGCTTTCTGGGCCAAAATCCTGCAAGATCATGGCTGTGTGGTACAGCCTGCACAAAATGGTCTCGAAGCCCTGCGGCTGATGGGAGAGGAAACATATGACTGCGTGCTGTTGGATGTACTGATCCCGGGCGAAGACGGCTTTTCCATCTGTGAAAAAATTCATAAAGCGGCAGATGTGCCGGTTATCTTTTTAAGCTGTCTGACGGAAGCGGACAGCCAGATTAGAGGCTTTACGGCCGGCGGTATAGATTATATCACCAAAGATACGCCGGTTTCCCTTTTCTGGGCCAAGATGGAGACCCGCATGAAACTTGCAGGATCGGAACGTACACAGTTGTGCTTCGGCCCGCTTCTGCTGGATCTGACAAGACGCCGGGTACTGATGTATGAGGAAGAACTGAATCTCACACCGGTTGAGTTTGACATCTTATGGTATTTGTCGGAACAGACAGAGCACGTTCATACGCCCAGGGAAATATCTGACAGGATTTGGGGCGGCCAGCTTTGGGATGGAGGGCAGATGGTGCAGACGCATATGTCCAGGCTTCGCCGGAAGCTGGAACAGGCATGGGATGGACATCGTTTTATTGAGTCCGTCTGGGGACAGGGGTATCGTTTTGTTCCGGTGAACAGTTGATGTCATATAAGAAGGAGGGGTGTATGAAGCAGCATATCATATGGCGGCAGCCGCTGGCTGTCCTGACTGCGCTTATTATTTTTTACCTCGTCCTTTTTTATTGGGATAATAAATACCAAACACCTCCGCCTTATGGAAGAGCGGGTGTTCTGTCCCTGCATGGGGAAATGCTGTCGCGCAGCAAGCCCATCTATATGATAGACGGCTGGCTGCTGACAGATGCACGTGTGGCAGATAAACCCACATACATAGGTGAATATTCCAATCTACAGAGAGGTAATCCCGGCGTGCCGCCTCACGGACAGGCACGCTACCAGATGACACTTCGTTATGAGGGAGCGCCCCGGATTGTGTCGATAGACTTCCCACAGCTTTCTTCATGGTATGCCATTTTTGTGGACGAGGCCTGTCTGGCAAAAGGATCAGGAAATGCGCAGATTACCTTTTTGCTGACAGAGGGAGACCATGATCTGTGTGTGGATACCTTCTCAGAGCAGGGGTATTATAGCGGCATGTATTTTCCGCCGGCTCTGGGTACGGAGCAGACACTCCAACGGGTGAGAAACGTGCAGGGATTTGCCTATGCCCTGGCCTTCCTTCTTCCGCTGGCGCTGGCAATGTTTACGCTGTTTTTGTGGCGGACGGGCGGAAGGATCAGCCGGTTTTTTGCTCTGTTATGTTGTTTTTATGCCCTCTATATGTTCCGGTATTTTGTGTTCCTGTTCTCCCTGCCCGTGGCCTCCAGCTGGTATATGGTGCAGAGCCTTGCGTTATATGGCCTGTGCTTTTGTGTGGTGCAGATTACGGCGTTGACTTCCGGTGCGGCTGACAATACGGCGTGGCGGTGGATGCGCAGGATATTGGTGGCTCTGCCGGTGTTCCTGCTGCTGTTATGTCTGCTCATGCCCGCCGTATCCTGGGCGGTCTTTGTCCATAGCGGTTTGACGGATGTCTATTATATCTATACGTTTGCCTGTACCGTCTTTTTTGTGATGAAAAGTGTTGGAGCGAAGGCCTGGGAAAACAGGTTTGCGCTGGCAGGCTGTCTCATATTTGGGGCAGGACTTGTCTCCAACCTTGTGTCGGCCAACCGCTTTGAACCCATATATTTTTACTGGCAGTTTGAATGGTGCGGCCTTTTGCTGGTGGTGTTGTTTGGCACTATGATGGTACTACGCAGCCGCCGGATTCTTCAGGAAAATGATGCCCTCACCAATCATCTGGAAGAACAGGTACAAAGACGCACGGAGGAAGTTACCCGGCTGTTGGAGGAACGCAAGGCCTTTTTCTCTGATATGGCGCATGATCTTAAGGCCCCGGTATTTGCCACCCAGTCCTTTATTGAGGCCATTCGCAGCATCGGGATTGGCGTGGACGCGGAACTGCAAGGGTATCTGGATCAGGCGGAAGCCAAGCAGCAGGAAATGGCGAGACGCCTTCAGGGGGCTTTCTACCCTTAATGCGTTTGACAAAATAGAGGAGGAGAGGACGAGCGTATCCATCCGGGAATTGCTGATGGAACTTGATGCCGTCTATCGTGAAGAGGCCGCAGTCCGTTCCGTATATTTCAGAGCAGAACTCCCTGAACAGGACGGGCTCCTGATGGCACAGCCGGAAAAACTCAATATGCTGTTTGAAAACCTTATCTATAATGCCCTGCGAGTGACACCTCCTGAAGGGAGTATCACGGTGGCTGCCCGAATAGAGAATGGAGAGGTCTGTATGACTGTGACGGATACCGGCTGTGGTATCCCAGAAGAGGAACTGCCGCTTATCTTCCGGCGGTTTTATGTAGGAAGCAATAACCGAGGAAAGGGTACCGGTCTGGGACTGTACATTGTACAGAGTATCGTGACAGAACTGGGCGGCACCATAGGAGTCCGCTCTGATATGGGTGAGGGGACAACGTTTATCATGCATTTTCCCCAGAGTATTTAAAATCCGGCAGCTTAAGTTTAATTGCCGGATTTTAAATGTTTATGTAACATAGAATATTTATGTTTTTTCACTGCCGCTTTGCCGGCTCTCATGCCAGTCAGGACTTTGGCAGTTGTGATGGTAATATAAATGCCGGCTATCGAGGCTGCTGACACAAGGAAGAGAGACTGCAAAGGATTTGCTTCCTGATTCGGTGCATTGGTACGCAGATGCCCGGTAGTATCTGTTGAAGTGTCCGCATCGCCTGTCTTCCTGATCTCGGAAGTATCTGTTGAGGTGTCCGATACGCCTGTCTTCATGTTCCCGGTAGTATCTGTTGAAGCATCCGCTGCGCCTGTCAGTCTGTTCCCGGTAGTATCTGCTGAAATGTCCGCATCGCCTGTCTTTTTGTTCCCGGTAGTATCTGTTGAAGTGTCCGCATCTCCTGTCTTTTTGTTCCCGGTAATGTCTGTTGAAGCATCCGCTGCCCCTGTCAGCTTGTTTGCGGTATTGCCTGTCAAAGTTGGGGATGAATCTGCCTGCTGTAGGTTTCCGGGATCCGCTGTCGGATTTCCGGAGTCGCCTGTTGTATCCTGAATGGGCATCTCTGAAAACGGCTCTGCTATCTCATCCTCAGGGTTTTGCGGCAGATGAGGGCGCTGTCCCTCCTCTGTGCTGTCATCCCGGTTGCCGGTACCGGCATTGCCCTGATTGCCGCCGGCACCGCCCACACGCAGATCCGGAAGGAAAGTATATGTATCCGGATAGGCGAGGATAAGCTGACAGCCATTATAAATACCACCCTCTATGGTCAGGCCAACGAGGAAAGGCGTAGGCTCTTCGCCGGCATATTCGGCAGCCAGATAGGAACGAAATGGTTCCTGATCTCTGCTTAGTATGGTAGTATATCCGCTGCTTGCGGTGGAAGGCTGGGCATTGACTGCATCCAGCAGGGAAAGCCCGGGAAGTTCTCTCCATTCGGAATCGCCATCCGTAAGAGTATATGCCCGGATGGCGGTGGCTCCGGTGGGTTTTCGGTCAAATGCCATTTCCAGGCCATGTATGCTGCCTGACAATACCCCGGTGGGCTTTGCATTATCGGGGACAACGTTCAGAATCAACACCACTTCATCCGACATCCACCACTCCGATTCAATGCCCAGAGGCTCCTCCAGTGTGAAAGTTCCCATCGGTGTACACAGCGGTGTGCCTGCGGGAATGGCAATCTCTTCGGCCGCATCCTGTATGATCATGCTTTCACCGGCAGTAAGGCCGGTGCATGACAGGGGTTTCCAGACGACAGGACAGTCTACGGTACAGCCGGCAAACAACTCCCTTTCTTTATGGAAATCTACCTGGAGTGGAATGGTATCCGGCAAAAGGGCAGTGATATCCGAGGAAGAAGCAGAGGCATTTACCGTGAGCTGATATTTACCGCAATACATACGGCTCCCGGAGGAGTCCGTTTTGCGATACATCATAGAGGATGCAAAGCCGGCAGTATAGGTGATCTCTTCGGGAATCGGCGTGGGTTCCCCGCGTTCGATGAGCGCCGCCTGTGTCTCGTATGTAATGCCGTTTTCCCTGGCAATGGAAAGCCGCAGGTAGAAATGATCCACCTCCCCAGCGAGATAACTTTTCAGCGGTTCAAAACTCTCATAGAGACAAATCTGATTTTGCAGGGAATCCAGACAATCAGGATCGCCAAGACAGGACAGATTCCACGCATCATCACAGTCCTGCCAGGTTTCCCCATCCAGTGAATATTGTGGCCGGGCAGAGACTGTATCCGGCATAAAATCAGTAAAACATCCCTTTACGACATAGCCGCTGAAGATTTTTTCGACAGAAGCGCTGAACATGGGCTTTTCATCCAATATCTGTGTGTCAGACAGCAGGGCGGGTTGGCCCATGTCAGATGATATGCCAGATGTGTTTTCTGACACAGAATCCGGTTCCGGCTCAGAGTCCTTATCCTCCGACACGTCAGATTTATCATCAGATACAGCATCGGCTTCCTGAGCAGAGGCCTCATTATCCGATACAGCAGAATAATTTTCCGGCGTCTCTGACAGCGCCTCTGCATTTACAGTTATCATTGGGAAGTTGTATGACATGACCAGCATAACAGCCAGCAGAAAAGCAAATACTCGATGTAATTTCATATATGGGAACACTCCATTTACGCAGTTTTGTTTTGAGAATCTGTGTTAAGAATCCCCCGATGGTCAGAATGCTGTTCACGTACTTTGAACTGCATTTTGCGCCATTGACAGTTTGGGATGGTTTTATTTCGGTACAGTATTCAGGAACACGGAACATCATCTACCTTGATAATATACTGCCTATTCTAATGAAAAGTTGCTTTTGCGTCAAGGGGGGGGGGTATGATTCCGTGCAGGAAAAAGGAGGGGAGCGATTCTTGTTATGATAAAGATTGCGTTTTGTGATGATGATCTACATACGTTAAATGAAATGAATGGACTATTGGATCTGTACCGCCTGGAACATCAGATGGAAATGGTAAGCACAGTTTTTTACAGTCCATTGGAATTGCTGGCGGAGATAGAAAAGGGACTGCGCCCGGATATATTGTTTTTGGACATTATCATGCCGGGAGAAGATGGAATCAGTGTGGCAAAAGAAATCCGGCAATATGATGATACCGTGAAAATAATTTTTCTGACCTCTACGAATGAATTTGCTGTGGAATCCTATTCTGTGGATGCGTATTTTTATCTGATGAAACCTGTTTGCACAGAGAACTTTTTTCAATTAATGGATTCTGCTATTGCAGTATGTGAACGGGAGCAGCATTGCAGTCTGATCTTGCGGCGCAAAAACGGGGTTACGCGAATTCAGCTGGAAAAGCTGATCTATTGCGAAGTAATCGGACGGACAATAATGTTTCATCTGGAAAATGGAAAGGTGCTGGAGAGTGTCGGGTGCATGGATGAATTATGTATGAAACTCGCGCCGCATGAGAATTTTTTGAGGCCGCACCGTTCCTTTTTAGTGAATATGGAGTATATCAGCAGTATTTCCAATAAGGTGATCAGGATGGATAATCAGGTGGAGATTCCGATTCCGCATGGCAGGTGTACCCAGGTCAAAAACCAGTTTCTTGCGTATTCATTCAGACGAAAGCAGGTATTGATGCTGTGAGTGATATCTATCTGATCAATCTCTTTGCGGTAGGCATTTTTGGCATGATCTTATCCGTGGCTTTTTGCGATATCCAGTGGACAAGAAAAAAGACGCTGTTCATGGCAGGCGGCATGACTGTGATTTTTATATTTCAGGGAATTGTCTATTTTGGGATTGCTTCTGATATTGTGGCGTATATCTATCCGTTTCTCATGCACCTGCCGTTGATCGTGCTGTTGAGTATTCTCAGCAGAAAGTATCTTTGGTCTGCCATTGCGGTTATGATTGCATATCTTTGCTGTCAGATCCGCAGATGGCTGGCGTTGCTGATCGTGGCCATATTTGCAGGCGATTCTGTCATGCAGGATACCATTGAATTATTTGTGACTTTACCTATATTATTGCTTATATTACGTTTGGCTGCGCCGTCTGTGCGCGCATTCTCCCATTCTGCAAAATCTGTACAACTGCAACTTGGACTGGTACCGGCGCTGTATTATGGGTTTGATTATCTGACGCGTATCTACACGGATCTGCTCTTGCAGGGGGGTCCTGGCGGCTGTGGAATTTATGCCTTTTGTGTGCAGCGCGGCATATATCATATTTGTGGTTCATGCCTCCAGGGAGGGACGGATACGCACCCATATGGAACAGACACAGCAAATCTTGAATCTTCAGGTAACGCAGGCAATCCGTGAGATTGAGACATTGCGGGAGTCCTGGCAAAAGATGAAGGCCTATAGACATGACTTGCGCCATCACATGCAATATCTTTCTTCCTGCATGGAAAATGGGCAATTAGACCGGGCACAAGCGTATATCCATGAAATTGATTCGGCAATTGAATCCAATCAGGTGATCAATTTTTGTGCAAACGAAGCGGCCAACCTGATATTTTCCGCTTTTGTCAGGCGGGCTGAGGACTGCGGTATCACGATCAGGATTGAAACCGGAATTTCGCAGGATATATCAATATCTGAGAGTGATCTGTGTGTGCTGTTGTCCAACGCGCTCGAAAATGCCCTGCATGCCTGTCAGAAATGTAAGGAAAAAGGATTGTCTGCATCGATTGAGGTATCAGCGTATGAAAAGGGCGAACAGCTCTTTATGCAGTTTGCAAATTCCTGTACAGAGCGGGTGGAGTTTAATCACAATCTTCCGGTTACGGACAGCCCGGGACATGGGATTGGGGTACGCAGTATCTGTGCGGTAGTAGAACGTTACGAAGGGATGTATTCCTTTGTGGCTGATGAGGATAGGTTCATCTTACGAATATTGATCTGAGCAGATACGGGCGATTCATTTTCGTTCAGGGACGATTTATGACATCACATTCTTTTTCGGGAATTGTTACGATACACTACATAAACAGCAATGGCAGGTTATGAAATCATTTCATAAGTGCGGGCTGACAATGAATGAAAAGGAGTGGAGACATGAAAAAGAGAATTTTAACAGCTATCCTGGCAGTTACCACTGCATCGTTTTTATTAATGGGGTGTGGTGCAGACAAAAGCAGGGAGACATCGGCTCCGGTGGAGGCGACACCGGTAGAAACACCGGCACCGGCAGAAGAGCCGGCACCTGCGAAAGAAGAGGCAGCGGGGACGTCAGAGGACGAAATGGTGTCGGATGAGACATTCGCAGAATTACAGGAAAATTTTCAGCTGATGTCGGAATGTTATGATGCGGTATTGGATTTATATAGCAGCGATGAAATTGCGGCAAATGCTGATATTGAGGAAGCGATGCTCCTGGCGGCTGAGGTGATCGATGAGATGGGAGAGATCACGCAGGACAGCATTACGGAAGAGGATGCAGAGACATTGAACCAGGCAATGGTTGATATCCTGGATGGGCTTTCTGATCTGGTAGACGGCATGGAGATTGCGGATGGTGCAGAGGGAGACATGGTATCGGATGAAACATTCGCAATTTTACAGGAGAATTACCAGACATTGACAGAGGTTTATAATGCAGTAGCAGAGGCATATAACAGTGATGAAGTAGAGGCAAATGCAGAGATTGAAGACTTAATGACACAGGCGGCTGCAACTCTTGAGGAGATGGGCAACATAGAACAGGAATCCCTCACAGAGGCTGACGCAGTAGAATTCAATGAAGCAATGCAGAGTATGCTGGAAGGGCTTCAGGTGATTGCGAACGCAATAGGGTAGTGCGGCCAACGGGCTACCCGCCTGAATTGTAAAGCGAGATTCCCCCTCCAAAGGGGGAAAACGCACAAAATATACCATAAAAAGTGCAATGTATTCCAAGGGTTACAATTTTAATTCCTTTCATGTATAATAAATACGTTGTATAGCGCGCTATATTGCAGGCAAATACACATCTTTGGATTTTCAGTCTTGGGAGAATTGTACATGAAAGCGAAATTAAGAAAGAATGGGTTTTTCCGGGTTTTGCTCAAAATGAATATGCTGCCGGTTATCATATTGACATTGGTCATCACCACATTCAGTGCGGCTCGGTTTGCCACATCCATGAGTGTGGAAGTCAAGGACGGCCTGGTCAATATGTGCCAGACGGTCATTACTTTATATGATACTGCCTATCAGGGGGATTATCGTGTAGTGGATCAGGACGGCACCGTCTACATGATGAAAGGGGATCAGGTGCTGAACGGTGATGATACGATCGTTGATTCCATTAAGGAAAAGACAGGTGTTGATATCACCATTTTTTGCCGGGATACCCGTGTGATCACAACGATTCAGACGGGCGATCATGTCAGGGCGATCGGGACAAAGGCGAACGATACGGTGATTGAGGATGTTTTAAAGGGCGGCCATCCGCAGTTTTATACAAGTACGATTGTGGAAGGGGTTCAGTATTTTTCTTATTATGAGCCGCTTTATGCGTCTGACGGCACCTGTATCGGCATGATTTTCCTCGGGAAACCTTCCGCAGAAGTGGAAAAACTGGTTTTTGATTCGCTGAATCCGATTATTACATTCGGTATTCTTACGATGCTTGTGGTGTGCTTTGTGACGGTTCAGTTTTCCAACAAACTTGTCACAGCGATCCGCACAATAGAGGCTTTTGTGGCCAACATTGCCAAAGGAGAACTCCATACGGGATTTGATGACGATGTTTTAAACAGGAAAGATGAACTGGGGGATATGAGCCGTTATCTGATCAGGATGCAGAAGGCACTTCAGAATCTGGTGGAACAGGACATTCTCACCGGCTTGTACAATCGGAGGAGCGGGGAGAATCTGCTGCGAAGGACAAGCGAAAAATATCGGGGAGAAGGGATTCCCTTCTGTGTCGCGTTGGGAGACATAGACCACTTTAAAAGAGTGAATGATACGTATGGCCATGAATGTGGAGACGTGGCCTTGATAGAAATCTCCGCACGGGTAAAAGAGCATATGAAAGGCAAAGGCTTTGCAGCCAGGTGGGGCGGCGAAGAACTGCTGGTGGTATACGAAAATATGCAGTTGGAAGAGGCAGCCGGCTGTATGGAAGAACTGCGGGAAGATATCTGTACCCGCCCTATTGTATATGGGGATACAGCCCTTAATATCACGATGACCTTCGGTATCACAGAGGGCAATGCGGGTAAGATTGAGCACATGATCCGGGATGCGGATGAGAAGTTGTATGAGGGCAAGAACAGCGGCCGTAACAGAATTGTGTATGAGGGTAAATGTAAAGAATCTTCCCTTATTGATACTCTGTCAGCGGAAGATACAGAAACAGATCAAAGACCTGATCTTCGGTCCTGATCTCCATATGGCCGTGATAGCGCTTTACAATCTCCTGCATACTTTTCAGCCCGAAACCATGATTTGTTTTGTCAGGCTTGGAGGTGGGAAACAGCAGGAGGGATCCGGATGACTTTTCGGATGTTGTGACAGCATCCGGTGCCGGGTTACTGATTTCCAGACAGAGTATGCCCCTGCCGGCCTTGCTTTTCAGGGTAATTTCCCGCTTTGTTTCCTCCAATTTCATGCAGGCATCTATGGCATTGTCCAGAGCATTGGCGTAGAGGGCGCAGAGATCGGTCTTATGATAGGGAAGCTGGGCGGGGATTTCTATGTCCATTTTTGTGCAGATGTGACACCGCTCCAGGATACTCCTTTTCACTGTCAGCACGGCATTGACCGTGGGATCCCCGCAGTATGCAAAGGATTGTGTAAATGCAGTATTGCCGGCAAGTTCCTGGGCATAAGACTTCCGCTTGTCTTCAGGCAGGGAGGACAATACCTGAATGTGGTTGGCAAGGTCATGTTTCAGCCGCCGGATTTCAAAATGCTGTTGTTCCATGGCTTCGTAATATTTGCGGTTGATTTCTGTAAACATGCTTTGCCGTTCCAGGTCCTGCTGTCTGGCCAATACGGTGACACACCAGAGTATACTGATGAAGGCGAGCAGGGCGATGAGGAGCAAGACGGCATATTCCCGGTGAGACTGAATGTTAATATTCTGGTCGGAAAGCTGAAATAAGGAAACCACATTCAATACAATCCCCAGGGGCGTTATGGTAAGGAGAAACAGCAGCCGCCACATGCTGTCCGAAAGGGTATAATCCTTTTCAGGGGTAAGTTTGCGGGTACAAAGATACAATATGATCGCAAATGGCAGAATGAACAGGCAGGAAACGGTGTATCCGTGTTCTGCCTGATAGAATGTCCGGGGGAGGACAGCGTGTATATAATTGTCCCGCAGGGCGTTGAAAGAAAAGATCGTGCTGGAAAACAGGAGCCCGATTGTTACTCTCTTCCAGAAACTTCCTTTGCAGGTAAACAGGACAACGATCAGAAAAACCGGTGTGGTGATCAGGATATTAATAGGATCACCAATAAAGATCATCATGCCGCAGAGCAGGCTGCATCCGCCAAACAGCAGAAGACGTCCGGGCTTTTTGGGGGTAATTTCAATCAGGTATGACATGGTATGCATCAGCAGCCAGGCAGAAGAAAGGATTGCGGCTGCATGAAGGAATTTTAATGCGGTTATCATATAAGAGACCCTCCCATCATGGATCTGGCGATTTTGTGAGAAGCGGTTTCTCTGTACTTTCTGCTGCATGGAAGTGTCTGTCCGTGCATGGTGACAGAATCGCTGCCCAGATAATCAACGTGAGCCGGATTGATCAGATAGCGCTGATGAATCCTGATAAAACGGGGAGACAGCTGTGCCTCTATTTCATCCAGTCTGGCATAGAATGCATATTGCCCCCTGGAGGTTACCAGAGAGACTTTGCGCTTGTCAGAATAGAAATAGAGAATGTCAGACAGAGGGAAACGCCATGTGCCTTCCATGGTTTTGACAGTGTAAGTCAGGGCTTCCTCCCGGGCTGTTTTTGTGCGTACCCGTCCAAGGAGCTGCCGCAGTTTTTCTTCCGTGGCGGGTTTGATCAGATAATCCAGGGCGCCTACATGATAGCCGTCAAAGACATAATCGGAATAGCCGGTCACAAAGACAATGTTCAGATGCTCATCAAAGGTTCTGATCTTCTCGGCAGTTTCCATGCCGTTTAAACCCTTCATCTCCACATCCAGAAAAAGCAGGTCTATCTCGCCCGGATGCTTACTGAGCCATGAGGCGGCGCTTGTGCCGGAAGAAAATTCGTAGATAATCTCCTCGGCGTCCTCGATCATCAGTTTTTCCAGCTGGATGCGCAGGGCGTCCCTTGCCTCCATTTCATCATCACAGATTGCGATTCGTAACATGCGGGAAGTCTCCTTTTCCTTATGTGTGCTTCCAAATTATCTTATCATATTTTAGTGTGCTGTTTAAGGCACAATCTCATGCCCTGATGTCAAACATTACATTTCACCCGCCCAAATTTTACATTTCACGTAAAAGCCCTCCAAACATTACATGCAGACTGTCAGAAATGACAGCCTCCCTTTTGGGAGTAAGATTTTGTGTTATGGTCATAGCAGAGCAGGTAAAAGGAGGAAACAGACATGTTATATGTAAAAGAACTTTACAAATCTTATGAATCAGGTAAGAACAGGTATGAAGTGTTAAAGGGGATTGATTTTCATGTGGCGCAGGGAGAGTTTGTGGCGGTCATGGGCCCTTCCGGTTCCGGCAAGACCACCCTGTTAAACTGTATTTCCTGTTATGTTCCTTTTGATAAAGGAAATATCAGGCTGGGCGGTATGGAACTGGCGGGCATGAATGAGGATGCCCTTGCCAGTGTCAGAAACACGAAGATCGGCTTTGTATTTCAGGATTTCATGCTTCTGGACGGACTTACCATCCGGGAAAATATTCTGGTGCCCCGCATCGTGCAGGGAAAGGTAGAAAGGGAGGCTGAGAAGCTGGCAGAGCAGTTGGCATCCATGTTCGGGATCGGACATATCCTGGATAAATATCCGGCGGAGATATCCGGCGGTGAGAAACAGCGCGCGGCAGTGGCCCGCAGCCTGATCAACAATCCGCTGATCATTTTGGCAGACGAGCCTACCGGCAATCTGGATTCCAAATCCAGCCGGGCCGTGATCGAAACCTTCAACCATGCCAAGGAGCAGATGAACGCGACTATCTTTATGGTCACACACGACAGTTTTGCGGCGTCTTTTTGTGACAGGGTCATTTTGTTGAAAGACGGCGCCATATATCGCCAGATGGAAAAGGGTGAGGACCGCAGCATGTTCCAGGATCGACTGTTGGATGCGATCAAGGAAATGCGCTGATGATATTGTAGGAATGAAAAAGCAGGAGGTTTTGTGATGAGTCAGGTAAAGAATATGAAACAAATGGAACAGAAGCTGCAAAGGGCTGACAGAAAGCAGTCGCGGCTCTACCTGTTTTGTAATTTTATGGCATTGATGATCATATCGGCGTATTCTGCGCTGATGCTCTCGCCCACGGTGCAGAATGTGTTCCCGGAGGGCGGCGACAGCCGGAAGCAGATGTATATGATCTTTGTGATGACCCTGATGGGGTGCGTGGTCTTTACCATCTACGCGTTGGGGTTGTTCTTTAGACATAAGTCCGGGCAGCTTGGCATCCTGATGGCGCTTGGCGCTTCCAGAAGACGGCTGGCGCCGGGATTGTTTCGGGAAGTGATTGTTTTATGCGGTGTGTCTGCTGTGGCGGGTACGATTGCCGGTTTCCCCCTGGTGTGGATAATCTGGCATGCTTTTCGGCTGCTCCTGGTGGACAGTTCAGACATGGTACTTACTTTTGACTTCAAATGCCTGCTCGTATCCCTGGCGTTTCTGCTTCTGGTGGTGGGATTTGCCTGTCTGACGGCGTGGCGGTATCTGAAGAGAACCAATATTATGGAAGTGATCCGGGAAGAACATATCAATGAGCCTGTGAAAGAACTGGGCAGATGGTGCGGCCCGGTGGGAGTTCTGGTGCTTCTTACAGGCGCTGTGCTGGGATATGGAGCGCCGGTGGCGTGTGATAGATGGTTTCATACCCATCCGCAGGAATGGATGAGCGTGCTGTATGCGCCTGTCTTTGTGGGACTTTATATGGTCATGCTGCATACGGTGGTACACGGCTGGAAGAGTCGTAAGAAGAATCCTTATAAAAATATCATTTCCAGAAGCATGATGAAATTTCAGGGCAAACAGACAGTCAATAATATGCTGGTGATCACGCTGTTGATTGCCGGAGGATGCTTTGCAATCTTTTATCTGCCTGCCAATGGCATTTCGGCCATGTTTCGCTACGCATCCCAGCCCTATGATTATTTCTATAAGTATCAGGCAGATCAGGATGTGCCGGACAGGGAGGAAGTGGAAGCGCTTGGCAGGGAATACGGCCTGTCGTTTCAGGAGTGGACGGAGTGTGATTATGTCACTTTGGGAATGGGCGGGGACTCTGCAATTGAGGAGGACGGACAGCATTATCATATCGAATATGTGCCCATGAAAAGTGAAGCCAAGGTGCTTTCTGAAGATGCCTACAGGGTACTTACCGGGCAGGAGGTCGATGTGAAGCCGGGAACCTATCTCAATCTTACGAATCAGGAAGAAACTGCGCTGGCTACGGACGAAACGGCAAAGGAATTTACCAATATGGTGACACGCAGGCAGCTTGACACCGAGTTTGCCGGCTACCTGCATTATAATCTTCTGGTGGAAGGGAGTATCACGTGCTGTGTTCTTGACAATGAGGATTATGCCCGGATTTCTGAGGGCCTGACGGATGACTGGAGAGGGCGATACGTTGCGTTTAATGTGGACGGGGAGGATTCCTATCCCTTTGCCAATGCCTTTTATCATCTATTCGTGTCGTCCTTTGACGAGACCTGCGAACGGCTTTCTTACTATGACCGGGTGCAGAAGATCAGGGAGAATGAGGCGGGTAAAGAGTATTGGGTGGATACGGACGACTTTGTGGTCATCCGTTATGAATCGGCGGATTCCTTTGCGTTCAGATCCTTTTGGGTGTATCAGCCGGACTTTCGGATCCTGAATCAGAACGATTATCTGCGGAATATGGCCGTGATGTTTATGATGTTCCTCTTTATCTTTATTGTGTGCATGATTACGGCGATGGTGGTGTGCTATACACGCTGCCAGAGTATTGCACTGAATAACCGCTATATCTTTGATGATTTAAAGAAACTCGGGGCATCGCCGGCTTATCTGGATAAGGAAGTGCGCAGCCAGTGTAACAATGTCTTCAAAGTACCTTCCCTGGTGGGCATATCTGCCATGTTCCTGTTGTTTACCATGATATTGTACGCCAATGATGGCAGGATGGTCATGACAGAGTGGGCGACTATGGGAATATGCCTGTGTATCATAGGCCTGATTGGCGGCCTGATTTATGCCGTATATCGGTCTGCGGTGAAAACGATTAAGAGGCAGCTGTGGTAAATATGACAAGTTATATAATTAATTTGTTGATTGTCATACATGGGTGATTAGGAAATTTGCACAGGAAAGATATCTGTTATTGACAAAAAATCAGAAGTTTATTACAATAAGGATATCAACTGCTCAAAGGTTTAAGTAAACTTCTTGTGCAGATTGCATTAAGGGCGGTAAAGCCCGGCATTTTCATGTTGTAAGTATGGCTAAAAAGTCATAACTAAAAAAAGGAGGTATAACTATGAAAAAGCTTACTGCAATGTTGCTTGTTGCAGCCATGACGATTGGTCTTGTGGCATGCGGCAACAATGCTGGCACTCCCGACAGCGGAAACGCTCCCGCTCAGGATGCCGGCACCGAAACTTCTGGGGGGGGGGCTGAGGCGGAAGCGCCTGCTGCTGAAGAACCTGCGGCTGAGGAGCCTGCTGCTTCCGGAACTGATGACGTCAATGTGCTGCCCAGGGAAGAGACTCTGTACTTCGCAGGACAACAGTGGGGCGCTGTCAATAGCTGGAACATAATGGGTACCAACCAGAATAACGCTATGGCGATTGCCGGCGGTCCTTCCGGATATCGTACTCTGATGTTCGAGACTCTGTACATGTACAACTTTATGAACGGTGAGATCATGGGTCTGTTGGCGAATGACGATTATGCATGGAACGATGATATGACCCAGATGACATTGACAATCAAAGACGCTGCTAAGTGGTCCGATGGAACACCCGTTACTGCTGAAGATGTAAAGCGTACCTGGGATGTCAGTGTTGAGATCGCAAACGGAACTGGTTCTACATATGGTTCTTACATCGATACCATTGAGGCTGACGGCAATACCGTTACCATCAATGCGAAGTTGAATGATGCAGGACAGCCCGTGAATCCTCTGAAGATTCTGGATTTCCTGACAGGTGCGCCTATCGCACAGGCTGCTTGGATTGACACCCTTTCCGATCGTTGCGGCGGCGATGCTACTGCAATGCTGAACGATCCTGGTGATGATGTTGTATGGTCCGGTCCTTACACCAAATATTTCTCTGATGACCAGCGCGTGGTTCTGTCACGTGACGACAATTACTGGGGACAGGATGCTTCCATGTGGGGTTCTTTGCCTGTTCCGAAGTACATCGCACATACAATCTATGCTGACAATGCGGCCAGTGAAGTTGGCTTAAAGAACGGTGAGGTTGATGTAGCACAGCTGTTCATTGCTAATGTTCAGGATCTGTGGCTGAAAGACGGACTTCCGATTTCTACATACTATGAAGAGGCTCCTTATGGCGTATGCCTGACCATGCCTACCGCATGGTACAACATGAACATGCCTGTATTGGCTGAGAACGCTGCCCTGCGTAAGGCTATCGCAATGGCAGTTGATTATGATCACATTATTTCCGCAGCTATGACGAACCAGTCTCCTACCTTCAAGGATGTTCCTCGTTCCCTGATGAATCCTACCGATGGTGAGCAGGCTCTGTACAATAAGAGTGAAGTTGCTGACCTGCAGTGGGAAGGCAATGACATCGAGGGCGCTAAAGCACTGTTGGATGAGGCAGGTATCGTAGATAACGATGGTGACGGCTACCGCGAGTGGAACGGAGAGAAGATCTCCCTGAACGCTGTATGCCCGAATGGTTGGTCTGACTGGCAGGCTTCCATGGTTGACGTGGCGGCAGCAGGTGAGGCAATCGGTGTTGAGATCACGACCCTCTATCCTGAGTATGATATTTATCAGACCGTATTTACAGATCCTAACCAGACCGAGTACGCTATCTTCATGTGGTCTCCTGAGGCTGCATCTCCTTCCAATCCCTGGACTCGTGTAAATCAGTTCCTGGGTATGGATTATGTGGGCGTTCAGAATAACTGGTCCGGTAACTGGGGACAGTATAAGAACGAAGAAGCTGACGCTTTGATCAAGCAGATTCCGTTGACCACTGACGAAGCAGAACTGAAAGACCTGTACACACAGTTGGTTGAGATTTATCTGACCGAAGTTCCCAGCTTCTCACTGATGTATCGTCCTTCCGTATTCCATACGGTAAATGAGTCTGTATGGACCAATTATCCTTCTGGAGACGATGGACGCAATATTCCTCCTGCTGACTGTACAGACGGTTATGGTATTGCCGCTCTGTATGAGCTCGAGTTAGTACAGTAAATTAAAGTATGGTAGAAGGGGCCATGCTCCGGTGGAGCATGGCCCCATACATTTAATTTGGGAGGAGGAATGCGTGTGAAAGGTTATCGCAAATATTTCGAAAAAAAGATCATCTGGTTTATTATTACCTTTTTTGTGGCTGTTCTTTTGAATTTTGTCCTGCCGCGGCTTATGCCATCGGATCCTGTAGCAGCCATCACCGGCAAACTGATGTCAGGTACCACCGATGCTGCCGCAGTGCAGCAGGTTTATGAGCGTTATCAGGAGGAATTCGGGACCAACAAGCCCATGTATCAACAGTTTTTTATCTTTTGTAAGAACGCGATCCGGGGTAACTTTGGCCTGTCTTTCAGCCAGTATCCCCGCCCTGTCAGCGATATTATTGGCAGTGCTATTGGCTGGACGATAGCGTTGCAGCTTCCGGCAATCCTGGTCGGGTGGCTGCTGGGAAATATTCTGGGCGCTCTTGCGGCTTATGTCCGCAAAGGATTTGACAAGGTGCTGCTTCCGGTATTCTTATTCTTAGGCAATATTCCAGCTTTTGGTATGGCGGTCATTCTGTTGGTGGTGTTTGGCGTCTACCTGAAGATAGCGCCTACGGCGGGCGGTTATGCCTTTGACATGATTCCTCACTTGAGTTGGGATTTCATTAAATCCGTGATTTCCCATTATCAGCTGCCCTTCTGGTCCATCGTACTGATCTCCATTGGCGGGCAGGCTGTTGGTATGCGTTCTATGTCCATCTATGAGTTGAACGCTGATTATGTGAAATATTCCCGTTTCCTGGGCATCAAGGATCGTAAGATTGTGGGTTATGTGTTCCGTAATGCGATGCTGCCGCAGGTGACCGGTCTGGCTCTCAGCATCGGTACCATGATTGGCGGCGCCCTGGTGGCGGAGATTATCTTCTCTTATCCGGGACTGGGCAGTACCATGTATGCGGCGGTGACTGCGGCGGATTATCCGCTGATTTCTGCTACCACACTGATCATTACGATCATGGTTCTGTTGGCTAACTTTGCGCTGGATATTGTTTATGGCTTCATTGATCCCAGAGTGAAAGCCGCACAAGTTGATTAGGGGAGGGATAGAAGATGAAAAATACGTTACGTCAGGTTTTCCATTCTCCCAAATTTGTGGGGGGCTTTGTGATTTTTGTTGCAATACTGCTTTTGATGATCATTTATCCGCTGATCAATCCCGGCGATCCATTGGAGATGATAGGCATTAATACCTTTGCCAAGCCGGGTACCTATGTCTCCCTGTATGATGCAACCAAGGCCAAATATGAGCCCATGCGTCTTACCGATGCGGAGGATAAGCGTCTGGATGCTTACTTAAGCGCTGAGGATCGGGTAGCCATGGTAGAGTGGTTTGGTCTTGCAGGGATTGATATTTCCAATCTGGACATTGAGGATACGGATGCCCTGATGGATCTGTGGAACGACAATTATGACCCGGCCTTCAAAATCAAGGGAATGACCAAAGCCAAGGTCAATTATTTCAGGCGTCTGAACAATTCCATACAGCAATTACAGAGTGCAGATGTCATTGTTCTTGCCGACACCAATGAAGAGACCGGCGAATTGGAAGAGACCGGCCAGGTGAATAAAAACGACTATGTCAATGTCAACAGCGTGGTAAATGTCAAATTCCTGCCATTAGGTACTGATAACTTTGGACGTGATGTGTTGAAGGAGTTGGTCAGCGCCATAGGCACATCTATGTTGATCGGTCTGCTGGCGGGTTCTGTGGCGACACTGATCGGGCTTACCTTAGGCCTTTTGTCCGGATATGTGGGCGGGGTTGTGGATGACATTATCATGTTTATTACCAATGTGTTCACCGTTATTCCCAGTTTTGTCCTGTTGATTCTGATCACTTATTCAATCAGTCAGGATCAGCGTGGCGCCGCTGTGGTGGGAGGTGTTATCGGATTGACCAGCTGGACATGGACGACCAGAAGTGTCCGCTCCCAGGTGATTTCTCTGCGCAACCGTGACCACGTGAATCTGAGTAAACTTTCCGGTCACAGTTTAGTGCGCATTGTATTGACGGATATTCTGCCATACATAGCATCCTATGTGGTGATGGCTTTCATTCTACAGGTTTCCTCAGGTATCTTAGCTGAGGCACAGCTCAGTATGCTGGGTCTTGGCCCGAAGATGACCGAAGTGCCTACGCTTGGTCTGATGATGAACTGGGCAATGCTTTACTCGGCACACACAAATGGATCCTGGTGGGCATATTTCCCTGTTATTCTGACGATTGCACTCATCTCGTTCTCTTTGAACCTGATGAATACAGGTCTGGATCAGGTATTTAACCCGACACTGAGAGATTAAGGAGGTCATTATGGGAAAAGTTATGTTGGAGGTTAGAAACCTCAAGACAAAATACATTACCCGCTTCCATGAGGATGTGTATGCGGTGGACGGCGTTTCCTTTTCTATTGAGGAGGGAAAGTCTCTTGGTATCGCCGGAGAGTCTGGCTGCGGTAAATCAACCCTGGCCCTCTCCATGATGGGGTATTACTTCCCGCCTTTACACTACATGAGCGGTGACATTATCATAGACGGAACCAATATTTCGGGAATGAAGCCGGACGATGTCCGTAAGAGCATTTTGGGCAGCGAGATCGCTTATATTCCCCAGGCGGCCATGAATGCTTTAAATCCGACCCAGAAGATTATCCGCTTTATGGAGGATGTGGTTCATGCCCACGATCCAAAGAAGGATAAAAAATCTATCAGAGAGATGGCGGAATCCCGTTTTGCGGAACTTGGTCTGCCGCCTTCTGTACTGGATAAACATGCCGTGGAGTTATCAGGCGGTATGAAACAGAGAACCGTTATCGCGGTGTCTACCATCTTAAACCCCAAAGTGCTGATTGCTGACGAGCCGTCTTCGGCACTGGACGTTACCAGCCAGAAGATGGTCATCAAGATGATGCGCGAACTGATGGAGAAGGGGTATATCAAGTCCATGCTGTTTATCACGCATGAACTGCCGCTGCTGTATAATGTGACGGATGATATCATGGTCATGTACGCAGGCCAGATTGTGGAGAAAGGAAGCGCTAAGGAGATGGTCTTTGACCCTGTACATCCTTACTCCCATGGTCTGATGAACTCCATTCTGGTTCCCGAGGAAGGGACCAGAGGCAACAAACTGACGGCGATTCCCGGCACGCCGCCTAACTTAAAGAGACCGCCGGACGGCTGCCGTTTTGCAGAGCGCTGCAAATACGCTACGGCAGACTGCCGCTATACCAATATTCCTGAGAAAACTTTTGATAACAAACGCATGTACCGCTGCCTGATGGGAGTGGATGAATTGAAGGAGGTGTATGGCCGTGAGTGAAAAAGCGATGGAACACAAAGATTTTACCAATAAACCGTTGTGCCTGTCCGGACGCGGCGTCACCAAAGTGTTTGGTATGGGCGACAAGAAGACAGTGGCTGTCGATCATGTGGATTTCGATTTTCATGAGGGAGAATTTGTATCCATTGTGGGAGAATCCGGCTCCGGAAAGACCACACTCTCCAAGATGCTGCTTGGTCTGTCGAATGCTACGGAGGGCGAGATCCTGTTTCAGGGAAAGCCCAGAGATATCTCAAACGGTAAAAAGAAGAAAGAATACTGGAAGGGAATCCAGGCTATTTTCCAGGATCCGTTCTCTTCCTTCAATACATTCCATAAAATTGATTCCGTGCTGTTAGACTGTATTAACATGCGCGGCGGCAAGAATCTTTCCAAGGAAGAGAAGACTGCCATGATGACGGAGGCATGCAGCTTCGTGAATCTGAAGTTTGCAGAACTTACGAATAAATATCCTTTCGAACTTTCAGGCGGTCAGATGCAGCGTCTGATGATTGCCAGAATCTTCCTGATGAAACCGAAGATTCTGCTGGCAGATGAGCCTACATCCATGGTGGATGCCTGTTCCAGGGCGACCATTTTGGATATGCTGTTAAATCTTCGTGATGAGATTGGCATGACGGTTATCTTTATCACCCATGATATCGGCCTGGCTTATTACATATCCGACACCGTGTATATTATGGAACACGGCAAGTTTGTAGAGTACGGTAAGGCTGACGAGGTCATTCTGGAGCCTAAGGCGGCATACACCAAGCGTTTGATCAGTGATGTTCCTAAGATTCATGAGGAGTGGGATCTGTCCACGGTGGATTTGCTGACGGAGGCAGAATAATACCATTTGCCACTTGTTTCCTATTATATGAAAAAGGAGTGTGATTTATGGATATCAAAGAACTTATTTCCAAGATGACTCTGGAAGAAAAGGCAGGGCTGTGCTCCGGCCTGGATTTCTGGCACACAAAACCTGTGGAGCGGCTGGGGGTGCCTGCTGTCATGGTTTCTGACGGCCCTCACGGTCTGCGCAAACAGGATGAGGAGGCGGATCATCTTGGTATCAATGACAGCATCAAGGCGGTCTGTATGCCTGCCGCATGTGCCACCGCGGCTTCCTTTGACAGGGAATTGATCGGGCATATGGGTGAGGCCATCGGAGACAGCTGCCAGCATGAGAAACTCAGCGTGGTGCTTGGCCCTGCTGTTAATATTAAACGGTCTCCTCTGTGCGGCAGAAATTTTGAGTATTTTTCAGAGGATCCTTATCTGGCAGGTGAGATGTCGGCTTCCTACATCAATGGTGTACAGAGCCGTAATGTTGGCACATCCATCAAGCATTTTGCGGCCAACAATCAGGAACACCGCCGTATGAGTTCAAGTTCCAATGTAGACGAGCGTACTCTGCGGGAGATTTATTTCCCGGCTTTTGAGATTTCCGTGAAAAAGGCACAGCCCTGGACGGTAATGTGTTCGTACAACCGTTTAAACGGTACCTATGCTTCCGAGCATCCCTGGCTGCTCACTGACGTGCTGCGTAAAGAATGGGGATTTGAAGGTTATGTGATGTCCGACTGGGGCGCAGTGTCCGATCGTGTAGCCGGTGTGGCGGCAGGTCTGGATCTGGAAATGCCTGCATCAGGCGGCATTAACGATAAGAAGATTGTGGAGGCTGTCCGGGCAGGTAAGCTGGATGAAGCCCTTGTGGATCAGGCTGTGGAGCGGATCCTTACGATCAACTACAGATATCTTGACAATGCGAAGCCGGAAACACCATGGGATCAGGAAGCAGATCATCAGCTTTCCGCACAGATTGCGGCGGAGTGTATGGTTCTGCTCAAGAATGAAGGTGTGCTTCCTTTAAGCAAAGAGGATGACGTTGCGTTTATTGGCGAATTTGCCAGGAAGCCCAGATTTCAGGGCGGCGGTTCCTCTCATATCAACTGCTTTAAGACCACTTCCGCTATGGAGGCGGTTGACGGCCTGAAAGTTACTTATGCGCAGGGCTACAGCGTAGAGAAAGATGAGGCTACTGATGAGATGATCGCAGAAGCTGTGGCAGCGGCTAAGGCAGCCAAAGCGGCGGTAGTTTTTGCGGGACTTCCTGATGCTTATGAGTCAGAGGGCTATGACCGTACCCATATGGCGATGCCTGCCTGCCAGAACAAACTGATTGAGGCTGTGGCGGCTGCCAATCCCAATACGGTTGTGGTACTGCACAATGGTTCTCCCGTGGAGATGCCCTGGCTTAGCCAGGTGAAAGGTGTCCTGGAAGCATACCTGGGCGGTCAGGCTGTGGGCCAGGCTGTTGTTAAGGTTTTGTTTGGCGATGTGAATCCTTCTGGTCATCTGCCGGAGACATTCCCCGTGAAACTGTCCGACAATCCATCCTATCTGTACTATGGCGGAGAGGGCAATGAGGCGGACTACAGGGAAGGCATTTTTGTGGGTTATCGCTATTATGATAAGAAGGATATGGAAGTTCTCTTCCCCTTCGGCTATGGTCTGAGTTATACCACTTTTGCATGTTCTGATCTGCGTCTGAGTGCATCTGAGATTACGGATCAGGAGACATTGACTGCAACAGTCACTGTGACCAACACCGGTTCCTGTGCCGGTAAGACAGTGGTTCAGCTGTATGTGGGCGATAAAGAAAGTACAGTGCTGCGCCCTGTGCGTGAACTGAAAGGCTTTGAGAAGGTAGAACTTGCACCCGGAGAGAGCAAGGAGATCAGCTTCGAACTGGATAAGCGTGCTTTCGCTTACTGGAACACTGAACTGGGTGACTGGCATGTGGAGACGGGCGAGTTTACCGTTGAGGTCGGACAGTCCTCCCGCGATATTGAGGTTTGCGGTACAGTCACCGTGAATTCTACTGTTGCGCTGAAGAAACATTACACAATGGATTCCATCTATATGGATATCCTGGCAGATCCCAAGGCGGCGCAGGTGGTGAAGCCTATGCTGGATGAGATGAAGAAGGCATTTTCTTCCGGATCCGATGATACCACGGATGCAGCCAAAGAAGCTGTCAGCGAAGAGATGAATATGGCGATGATCAAGTACATGCCGCTGCGCGGTGCCATGAGTTTTGGCGGCGGTATCTCGCAGGAGCAGATGGATGCGATGCTTGCCAAGATGAATGGCGATTAAGATTCATTCATAGTTAAAATTGTATGTATAGTTATAGTATTTCGGGTGCGGCATGATTTCGGTCATGCCGCGCTTTTTGGCATCAATATTCTGGGGTGCAGATATGTAAGGTAAATGCAAGGTCCATGCAAGGTTCATGCAAGAATGATATGGTATCGTATCCTGTAGGAAGAGATGGGAGGCTTCTGTCTATTCCCGTAAACAGTAGGATACACTGCTGTACTTACGTTAAGACAATGGAGGATATGATGATGAAGAAATTGGGAGTGATTGGAATTGGAACTTTGGCGGCGGCTGTAGTGATTATTGTGGGTCTTGGCATATGGTTTTTTGCCGGAGGCGAAAGCATCTATTATACCCAGATTGACAATAGCAGGCTAACAGAGGGAAAGCCCAGAGACGGTGTGATTGACCGGCAAGGCGGTATGCCTTACTCTTATACGCTGACAGCCTATAATGAAAAGGGCTCCGGAAAGGAGATTACCTTTGGAGCATCGCGAAAACTGCGGGAAGGAGCTTACCTGAAACTGACAGTCAGCCCTGTCCGCGGTGTGGTGGAATGGAGTGAAGTGGAGTTCGGGGAACTGCCGGCGGGTGTGAGGGAGAGGTATGAAAATATGTAATTAACTTATTGAAAAAATACTATTGACATATGCTTAGCGGCGATAAATCGCCACTAAGCATTGTTATGCTTATTCATCCGATATACTTAGTTCATAGTTACCTGTAAACCCAAAACACCTAAAGGAAAGGAAAAACACATGGGAAAATCAAATTCAATCCAACAACAGGAAGTAAAGAACACAGAGTTTCAGGAGTATGTAACTAAGATGAACGGCGATATGGATAAAAGACAACAGGCGCTGCAACAGGAACTTGAGGAAATGGAAAAGAAGCACTATGAAAACGTTTCTGATAAAAAACTGTTGGTAGAAGGCAGATACAGCCATCTGACAACGGTCAGCGAATGGTCTTTGAACTCTGTCAGTGCAATCATTGACAGTTGCAGCAAGGCCCTGCTGGGAACGAAGAAGAGTGCACCGGAGGGAAGCAAAGTGGAAGAGGTGGATAAACCTACCAGCGAGTCTATCCTGGCGCTGAAAGAGAGGGAACGTTATATTGCCAATGAAGCGTTTGCAGTTGTGCAGGCGATCGTGGGGAGTTTCAGCAGCTCCACCAGTACCTCTGTGGAGAAGAAATCGGATGCCAAACCGATCGCACCGGGAATGACCCTGTTTATCGGCGTAGAAAACAACGCTTTTACCAATAAAAAATTTTTTACCAATGAGTCGATTATACAGACCATTTTCGTTTTCAAGGTATGCTATTCTATTCAGGAAGGAAAGCAGCAGTCTGCCTTAAACGATCTTCAGGTGTATGAGGATCAGAAACAGAGATACCGTAAAACGATCGAAAAACTGGGCCAGAAACAAATGGCACTGGATATAGACGATGCGGATTATTTCGAGAATTTCACTAAGCTGGAAAATATAGTCGAGCTGATGAATGACCGTATGAAGGAGATCACCAATAGGATCAGTGAACTCACGACCTTACAGCTGGCCCAGGATAAGGCAGCCTGTGATCGGGTTCTGGAAAGAATGCAGACGGCAAGACTTGGATTTGCGTGTGTATGTAATGGCAACAGCCATAGAAGGACTTCCACCGCATTTACCTATACAGCTGGCAGGGATGATATCTATGATCGGGTCAGAAGCCAGATACCGGCTTATGTACATCTTGTATCGGTAACGTCCACAGATAGTGTTGGAAACCATTTTAAGGCCGTGTTTACTTCGGATAATCCGATCTCATTGGATCAGGCAAACACATGGGTGTCCTATGCATTATCGGGGCGTGGAAATTTTCATTTTGATTAAAGATTAATAAATAGAGAATAATGTGTGAGCGCTCAGTGACTCTGGGCGCTCTTATATTGGTTTTTGGATATTTGACAGATAAAATAGAAGAATAGAAAGCTGACGGATACTCTGCCAAATACTTCGGCTGCCTGTTCGTTAAAGGCGACTGACAATGCCATACGTACTGCAATAATGGCTATCATGGAAGCTGCTGCAATAATTATTTTTTTCATGTTTTGATATCTCCTTTTCTTTGTATGACTGCGAGGTGTTTGCTTTATCTGAAATAAGGATATCAAATGAGATGCTCTGCATCCATCGATTTAGCTTACAGTTTATGTGCCGTAACTTACATTTGTGTAAGGTTGGATGTTTTGGGCTGGCGGAGATGATTCATCCTGCCGTTGCAACGCAAAGTTGCGGAATTGTCACAATAAAATGATAGACATTCCCTGCATTTTTGCTATGATGAAGCAAGGATGTGCAAAAAGAGTTCCGGCATGGAGGTAAATATGACATTTGGAGAAAAGCTGTATCAATTGAGAAAGGCACAGGGACTTTCCCAGGAAGCATTGGCAGAAAAACTGCATACCAGCAGACAGGCAATCAGCAAGTGGGAAAATGATAACGGTTATCCGGAAACGGAAAAGATTATTCTGATTGCGAAGCTTTTTAAAGTGAGTCTGGATAATCTGCTGATGGAAGAGCGAAAGATGGATGCAGAGAGCTATGGTGTCGGAAGAGAATTGGAAGTTCAGTGCAGTGACAAAAGAAAAGAAGAAAATGAATATTATGTAAACCGAGAAACAGTAAATGGATTTCTGCTTTATTATAGAAAGAAATTTTTATGGATAGCAGCAGCCTGCGGACTCATTATAGGCTGTAACGGCGTTTCCTATTCCTCAACGGAGCCCGGATTTTATGAATTGACAGTACAGCCGCTTCTTGGCACACTGTCAGCGATAGTCCTGTTGGCGATTGTGTTTTACGTTATTTTAAAGCAGAATCCCTACAGAAATCTTAGAAATAAGGAACTGGTATTTTCGGAAGAGGTGAGAAGAGAGCTGCGGGATGAATTTTCTAAAATGAAAAAGGTACTGCTTTCGGGTATCATCGTATGTCTGGCGGCTGTGGGTGTCAGCGAAATGTATTTTGCCCGCGATATCAGTATCACATGGGAGAACATGTATCTTATGAGTGAAGCGGAAATGCTGCGTGACAATGTGCTGTACATGGTCTTTGTGGGTGCCTGTACCTTTGTGATGATCTTTTGTGCGGGGGTGTACTGGTCTTACGCCGTATTGCTCCGAAATCAGCATGAGCAGACCCTCTAAAAGAAGTGGAAGGAAAGGTAACATCTATGACAGAGCATCATTATATCGAAGTGCATAACCTTGTAAAAAATTATGACACAGGGAAAGTGAAAGTATGTGCCGTAGGGGGATTGTAAATTGTAACAGACTGCCCCAAAGGTATCCCGACTGCCTGTCAGGATACTTTCGGGGAAACAGTCATAACTGCAAGGGCAATTTATTCTTCTGAATAAATAAAAGGAACAGACCCACTGTTGACGGCAGTATTTTCAAGTATAACATCTGCATAAACATTAGTAAGGATACAGGCAGATTCTTCTGCATCAGGGGAGTAGGAGATGCTGGAATCCGTGAATTTCATAACGGCAGGTTTCCCTTCTGTTCCTTTAAAGACAGATGCTTTGTGAAGATTGTCTATGGTTACATTATAGAAGGAAATATCTTCAAGCGGCGTAGATTCCTGCAAGTGAATTTTGTCTCCAAATTCATAATGAATCAGAGCATCAATGTCATGGAAGCTACAATTTTTGATAATCCAGTTGCGGCTGTTGTCCTTTACCGTGTCTGCACCATGGGAATAATATTCAAATGCGTACAAAGTATTATGGCGCCCCGAAATACGATGGGGATATTTGGCAGGCCCATAGAAGCTACAGTTCTCGATCAGCATGTTGACACATCCGATGCGAAGAGAATTACAGGCGGTATTCAGCCGACAGTCCGTCATGTGCAAGTTATATGTGTCATAACCTGCAATACAGTCGTCACCTGACTGGATGTCGCAGCCTGCAATGTCCACGTTTGTGCAGTGATGGATGTCTACGCCATCATGTCCAGCATAAATGGATATATTTTTAAGCGTTATGTTATGGCAGGAATCAATCTGGTGCGCCCAGTTTGCACAATCTTGAAAATAATAATCGCTTAAAACTATGTTTTCACAGCGGCATAGTCGAATCCCCATGGGGCCGCGGAAACCTTCTTCCCCTGCGCTGTCCCGGCAGTTTTGCCCATTAAAGCCAGAGCCTGCTTCGCCGATGATGGAAATGTTTCTGGCATCTATGGCAGAAACAAGGGCGTAGACGTAATGGGGCGGAAGATGCCATAAATCAATATACTCTTGTTGATACAGATAACCAAGAGTGGTTTCTTTTGCATAATCCGTATAATCGGATGGGTTTTTGGAACCGATCAGTACTGCATTTTCCTCAAGGTGGAGGGTCGTGTTGTCGTAAAGCCGTATGCTGCCGGTGAGATAATGTCCGGGAGGGACGATTACTTCACCACCGCCCGCGTCCCGGCAGGCATCCAGGGCTTTCTGGATAAATTGAGTCTGTAAGATAGTTTCTGATGGCTGTGCGCCAAACTCACAAATAGTTTTTTGGAAATTCATGTTCATTTAACCTCCTGATTCATTTTGTTTTGCAAGCAATGCAGTAAAAATGTATTAAGAGAGTTCTGCTGTAGAAAGTCGAATTTCCAGTGTAGGAGTGAGGATTTTCTTTTCGTTTTCTTCAAGCTGACCGTTTTCCAACATTTTCTGTAGGATTTTTCCAGCATATTGTCCCATAAGATATTCATGCTGATTAATATGTGTAAAAAAATTAAAATCAGAGATATTGTTAGTGGGGTTATCAAAAGAAATCATGGAAATATCTTTTGGTACCTTAAGTCCCAGTTCGCATAAAAGAGAATACATATACAGGCAGGTTTTGGATTCACAGCAAATAATAGCCGTAATGTGTTTCTCGGCAAGAATCCTCGCTATATAATCGGCTGAAACATTTAATGGTTTGTGTATATCCATATTTTCTTCTATATGGATGCAGCTGGGAAGCAGCCCGGATTCCTCGCTGCACTGCCAAATACCTTTGATTCTGCTCTTTACGGTCTGCACGTCTTTGGATGTATGAGTGATAAAAAGCAGATTTCGATGGCCTAATGCAAAAAGATGCTCAAAAGCTATTTTGCCGGCATAAACATTGTCAATTGCTACATAATTTGTGTCAATGCCGGGAAGGATCCTGTCAATGAGCACCATAGGATAGTTGTTCAGTTTCATACGCAGAAGCTGATTGCTGTAATATATCTGATCCACAGGAAACAGAATCAATCCCTTACAATCTGATTGATAACATTTTTTTAAAAGATAGTCTTCATTTTGGTGGGTACGGCTCTGTACCATATGAATATTATAGTGCCTCGGGGGCAAAATGGAAGTAATGCCATTGATAATATTCAGGGAAAACTGATCCGAAAAATAAGGAAGCATACACATAATATCTGAATACGCAGTATTTGAAAACGCATCTTCGGAAGTTGGAATATTAAGTTCCTTCGAATAACTGTCTTTGGATGCGACAAAGCTCCCCTTGCTGGGATAGCGTACGATATAGCCTTCTTCCTTCAGTTCTTTTAATGCCTTGGTAACAGTGATCCGGCTGACATTAAACTGCTTCATAATCTCAGCTTCCGTAGGCAGCCGGTCACCTACGGAAAGCTTATTTTGAATCTGGTCGAAAAGATAATTCTTGATATTCATATATAATGGCAAAGAAAGTTCGTGATTCATGGAAATTCTCCCTTTTAAAATTTCCTTTATTATATAACAAAGAATTAAATAAGTCAAATGGTTTATAAAACATATCAAACATATCAAATAAAGCCCAAAACACTGAAAAATATTGATTTTGGAATATGAAAAACATACAAATAGCACAAAAATATATTAATTATTAGAATTAAATTGACAATTATGGATAGTAAATGTAATATTTGAATTGCAAGCAATGCATTAATAAGCAATACAAAAATAACAAACGACAGGAGGAAATGATTATGAAAAGAAAGTTTTTAGCAGCTTGTATGGTATTGGCATTGTCTCTTGTATCCCTGACAGGATGTGGGGGCGCAAATGATGGCCAGAATACGACAGAGCAGAAAACGGAAACCGGCAAGAAAACGGAAGCCGTTGATTCAACAGAAACGTCAAAGGAAGAAGTGTCCACAGCAAGGATTCATCTGACGGTTCCGAAAGTTGGATATAATCAGGATCAGATCAATACGGCCAATGCAAAGGAAGGAGGGCCTACTTACGAAGATAAGTATTATATGACAGTGACAGAAAATATTGCCAAAAATCTTCCGGATTATGATATGGAATATGTAGACTGGGGATGGGGTGAGACATTGGATCAGAAACAAAGGGCATTATTTGCAGCAGGCAGCGCCCCTGATATTGTAGCCGGTGAAACTTTTATTCCCAGCTATGCGGCAGAAGGACTGCTGGAACCCCTTCCGCAAGAGATCGTGGATTTGGTTAATCCTTCGTTCCTTGTTTACGATAATGATGGAAATGCAGTGGCAGTAGCATATAAAACATCTATTTTTATGATTTTCTATAATAAAGCTCTTTTGGAACAGTGCGGATATTCGGAGAACGATATACCAGAGACATGGGATGAATGGAAAGCGATGTCAGATGATATCACTGCGCAGGGACAGGGTAAGTTCTGGGGAGGCGGTATTCCTACATTCCCGAACGCAGGTGGTGCACTCCGTGCCACACCGTTTTTCAGGGCAAACGGAACGGATTTTGCCGTAGACGGCAAGATTAATCTGGAGGATGCAAAATTGCAGGAGGTTCTGAGTTTTATCAGGGAAATGAACTATAATTTCCCGGCAGGTCTTGGCAACGGATCTGATGAATTTCCGATGTGGGATGCTTTTCATGAAGGTACACTTGCGTTTGTAGTCCAGGGTTCTTTTGAGGGTTCTGATGCGGAAAATGCGGGAATGGACTGGGGTGTGGCTCCGATTCCCATGAGCGATGCCGATATTGACGGGAACTGCACAGTAGGAAGTGTTTATCTTGCAGTACCCAAAGCAGCGGCTAACAAAGAAGCTTCTTTCGATGTGATTAAAGAAACTCTGAGCCTTGAAAATGAAAAAGTATGGCTGGAAGGTTCCTATTGTCCGGCAATTAAGGAGATTATCGAGAACCCTTCTTATTATGAAAATGATAAAGTGCTGATGATGGAAATGCAGGTGATCAAAGACGGAACATATTCGGGACTTGCGAATTTCCCCAAGAATGATGCATCTATCTGGGAAATTATCAATCAGAATGTGCTTGCAAGAACAACAATGACGGAAGATCCTATTGATGTCATATGCAGGGAGGCTCAGGAACAGATTATTCCGCTGCAAAAGTAAGAATGTGTATATGAGTTGAAAAATGAAAACCGCAGGAACCAGATTCCTGCGGTAGTTCATCAAAAGGCGGTTAGTGAATGAAAGAAATAAGAAGGATTAGTAAAATGAAAAAGACAGCGGTCAGTAGAGGGGAAAGGAGAAAACGGCGGGCGTACGCAATTATTATTCCCTTTTTCGCCTATATAGCGCTTTGGGGGATTTTGCCGCTATTTTACGGATTATATTTGGGTTTAACGGAATATAATGGGCTATCTGAGAAACCGATGTTTATCGGGCTCAAAAATTATATGGATTTTTTTACGAACAATACTTATATGCAGCTTCTTTGGAGACAGATATGGATGGGAGCCATATGCCTGTTTATCAATACACTGCTGTCTTTTTGGCTGGGATTGGCTTTGAATGTTCCGAGTAGAGCAAAAGGTTTTTTCAGGTCCGGGATATATGTGCCCTGCATCGCGGCAACTTCCATAACCTCTGGTATTTTTGTAGTATTACTGGAACCCAATGGTGTCATGAATACGATATTGAAACGGATGGGATTGTCTCCGGTCACGTGGCAGTATTCGCAGTTTTGGATGGTATTTTGGATCGCGGTCTATTTTGTCTGGAAGAATATTGGTCCGGCGGCGATTATCTGGTTGGGAGGTTTACAGTCCATAGATGTATCATTATATGAAGCCGCCAAAATGGATGGTGCGAACAGTGTTCAGAGGATTAGATATATTACGATTCCTGGGCTTCGTTTTGTGGCATCTTATATTATCCTGACAGGGATTATCGGCGCGATGCAGATGTTTGATGTGGTCATGTTCATATCCAAGGGAAATCCTTATGGAAAGACAGATATATTAATGTACCGGTTGTACAGAGACGGTATTGTGAATTTTAATATGGGAATGGCAGGAGCCGAAGCGACAGTGATCGGTATGATAACCATCGTCTTTTCTATTATTTATTTCCGGATCATACTGAAAAAGGAGGATTAAAATGCACAACTTCTCTAAAAAAGTGTTAAGGATTGTCTGGTTCATTGTGATGGCCGCTATATGTATTCTTATGATCTATCCGCTTATTTACTCTGTGCTGGGAGGATTCAACAGACAAAGCGAATTTAACAGCATGGGAAATATATTTCCCATACCGCAAAAGCTGATATGGAATAATTACATTTTTGCGTTTTCATCCACGGCATTAAGTACGTTGTTGAATACCTTTCTGCGTACTGCGTGGTATACGCTGGTCGTATTGATCATGACGATTCTAATCGGTTATGTAATGGCAAGATATGAGTTTCGGGGAAAACAGTTCTTTATGGTATTTATCATTGTGGCACAGGTCATTCCTTCGGTGCTTACGCTGATCCCGACATTTGTTATGGTTTCCCATATTCCGCTGGTGGGAGGAAATGATCTGTTTGGCAATGGGGGGAAGGGATTATATGACAGCCAGTTAATGTTGTTTTTGCCTTTGAACTGGGGATATCTGCTCTGGCCATTCTTATTTATGCAGTCTATGAAATCTTTTCCCCTGAGTTTTGAAGAGGCGGCAGAATTAGATGGAGCGGGATTTTTGCAGACGATTCTCAAGGTAATTATCCCTATGCAGAAACCCATACTTACAGTGGTGGCTATCAATGTGGCTTTAAACACATGGAATGACTGGATGACTCCCTTTTTGTATATAAACAGCACGAAGAAAACCACCTTGCCGGCATATCTGGCAACGCTCACGGCTTCTTTGCAGAATTATGGACAAAAGGACTACCCGAAAGTGTTCGCGCTGGCCACTCTGGCAATTATTCCACCATTGATTATTTTCCTGTTTTTGCAGAAATATATTGTACAGGGAATTGCATCAGCAGGAGTTAAGGAATGAGCAAAGTTTTTGCATTGGAAGGGCTTGAATAGAATGATGAAGATACTTACAAGTGAATGGAAAGAACGGATTGAATATTGGATTAAAACTTTAAAAAAGGACTTGTTCTGGCAGATTGGAACAATTAGCTGGGAAAGCGCACCCTGCGAAGGTATTTTATCCCTGAAGGATGCGGAAAAACTTTCTTTTGCCCCGGTAGAAAAAGAAATGATTTGGGGTAAAGAATATGAATACAGGTGGTTTAAGGGAGAAATCTGTCTTCCGGCAGAGTGTAAAGGAGAACGGATTGTCCTGAATTTAAAACCGGGGTGCGAGTCTACACTGTTTGTCAATGCTGTTCCGTTTGGGACTTATCGCGCTGACTGGATTTTGGAGGAGCATCACTATCTGGTAGATAATACCATATCCATGTGTGCGCATCCGGGAGAAAAATACATAATTATGTTGGAATGTTATGCAGGACATTTTTTCCCGAAAGCACAGGAAAACTGCTCAGTGGGACCTGTATTGCCGGGGGAATATGAAACCCATTTGGAACGGGGAAGGGTAAGTACAGGGGAAAGCAGTTATGGTATTTGGAATGAGGATGCCTATCAGCTACTTATGGATGTGGAAACACTGTATGGCCTTTTGAAGACGCTGGCGGCGGATTCCCTGAGAGCCGCAAAGATTGCTGAGGCTCTCGGCAAATTTACCCTGTGTTGTGATTTTGAGCAGGAAGCGCAAAAACGCAGGGAAAACTATCGTGCTGCAAGGAAGCTTCTGCAACCGCTTCTTTCCTGTAAAAACGGCGATACAGTACCAGAATTCCTGGCGATCGGACATGCGCATATTGACTATGCATGGCTGTGGCCCTGCGAGGAAACGATAAGGAAAACAGCGAGAACTTTTGCGGCCCAGTTAAGGCTGATGAAAGAATATCCGGAGTATCGATTTATACAAAGCCAGCCAGCTCTTTATCTGCTCTGTAAAAAATATTATCCGGATTTGTATAATGAAATTAAAACTGCTGTAAAAAACCGACAGTGGATTCCGGAAGGAGCTATGTTTGTGGAACCGGATACAAATCTGAGCGGCGGGGAATCGCTTATCAGACAATTACTATATGGAAATGAATTTTTTCAGGAGGAATTTGGGATGCAAAGCAGGATCCTCTGGCTGCCGGACAGCTTTGGTTATAGCGGCGTCCTTCCTCAGATTTTAAAAAAGAGTGGTATAAAATATTTAGTCACTCAAAAGATATTCTGGTCCTATAACGAAGGAGAAAAGTTCCCCTATCACTACTTTAGCTGGAGGGGGATTGACGGAACGGAGATTACCTCGTTTTTACCTACGAGCTATAATTATAATACAAATCCACAGGAGATGAACACAGTGTGGAAGGAAAGAGTACAGGTTCATCATTTGGATGATTTCCTGATTCCCTATGGATATGGAGATGGCGGCGGAGGGCCTGCGAGAGACCATATTGAGTATATCAGGAGACAGGAGAATCTGGAGGGTGGTGTCAGAATAAAACAGGGGAATCCGGTTTCTTTTTTTGAAAAGCTGGATGAAAAAGGAGGCCCTTCGGATACCTTTTGCGGAGAACTGTATTTTACTGCCCACAGGGGAACCTATACTTCCCAAAGCAGAATAAAGAAACTTAACAGAGCCTGTGAAACTGCTTTACATAATCTGGAATATGCAGGGACGCTTTCCCTGATTGCCCAAAACGAATATCCCAAAGAAGAACTGGATGATATGTGGAAAATGCTTTTGATCAATCAGTTCCATGACATCCTGCCAGGTTCGGCCATTCATAAAGTGTATGAACGAACCCAAAAAGAACTGGAAGAAATTATAGAACGGGCGCAGGCGATGACGCTTACAATTTTACAGACGATGGTGATACCGGAGGAAGGGATAAAGACTTTTGTAAATACGCTGCCTTTTAAAAGAAATTTCTGGTATTGTGATTTTGAAAAAGGAGAAGAAGAGCAAATAAGCCTGACTGGGTTTGGCTGCACATGCCTGCGTCAAAAGGAAATATCTGTGAAGGGAAACCGTCTTGCAGAGGAACGTGAGGAGGGATATGCTGTTGAAACGGATCTGATAAAGGTGTTTATCAGTAAAAAGGGTGAAATATCTTCTTTTATTTTAAAAGAAAACCAAAAGGAATATGCGGCGATGCCCATGAATCATTTTCGCCTGTTTAAAGATGTGCCGAGAGCTTTTGACGCATGGGATATTGATTCCAATTATGAGCAGCAGGAAATAGCAAATGCCTGTGAAGTGGGAAGCCGTCTGTGGATCAATACGGAAAATGTCTGCGTTATTTGTCTGGAGGGAAGAATCGGAAATTCCTTTTTATGCCAGCAGATAAAGATAGAAAAGGATTCACCGGTTATTTGTTTTGAAACAGAAGTAAACTGGAGAGAGCGCCATAAACTTTTAAAAGTATCATTTCCAACAACAATACCCGCATTGGAAGGAAGAAATGAGATACAGTTTGGATACATCAGACGTCCTGCCGTAAGAAGCAGGAATAGTGATAAAGAATACTTTGAGGTATGTAACCATAAGTATACAGCACTTTGTGACGCAGGTGCCGGGGCAGCACTTTTGAATGACAGTAAATATGGAATCAGCATGTGTGACGGCAGGATGGAGTTATCATTGCTCCGGGCTCCGGTATCACCGGATTTTGAGGCGGACAGAGGGATACACAGATTTACCTATGGATTTATGGCATGGAACGGCAGTTTTGAAAAGGCCAAAGTTATACAGAATGGGTATTTTATAAACGTGAAGCCGCTTGAGATAGCAGGCTGTCTTAAGATTCCGTTCATCGGAAATACAACGGATGAAAATGTGGTGATTGAGACAGTTAAAGCATCTATGGACGGCAGGGGCGATGTGATTCTGCGCTTGTATGAAAGTGTGGGAGCATTCACCAATACGGAGCTTATGTTAGGCGGTTGGGCGGCGGAAGTGTGGTATTGTGATATGATGGAAAATAAGGAGCAGATGATATCGTTAAAGGGGCATACCTGTCCCCTGGTTTTTGAGCCTTTTGAGATTAAGACCCTGCGCGTAAAAAGGGCGGAGACGAATGAAGGTTTACAAGTATAATGTGTGGAGCGTGAAATAGGCAATCTTAACAGGGCATAGGCGCAGGAGAGGCATCTATGCTCTGCTTGTATTATGTGGGTTTTTTGTCTATATGTGATTGTGAAATAGTACTGGGGAGGGTATAATGAATTCAGAAGGACAGATGTGGATTAGTAGGTGCAATAGTATAAGACGTCATTTGGAGGACTCAGTGATGAAAAAAGCGTTACCCATAGGTGTTGAAAATTTTGAGGATATGGTGAATTCGGGCTATTACTATGTGGATAAAACGGTTCTGATAAAAGAATTGCTGGACTTAAAGGGAAAGGTAAATTTGTTTACACGTCCAAGAAGGTTCGGGAAGACATTGAATTTGAGCATGGTCCGGTATTTTTTTGAAGATACCGGGGATGTCAAAAGAAATGAACGCAACAAGACGCTATTTCAGGGAATGAAAATTATGGAAGCGGGAGAATACTACACGAGAGAGATGGGGATGTATCCTGTATTTGAATTGACATTGAAGTCGGCGAAACAGGAAGATTATGACGTGGCTTATTACATGATACAAAATGCGGTGAGTTCGGAATTTGAACGGCACAGGGGTATTATAGAGAACAGGAAAGAAGCCCTTTCCCTAAGAGAATATGAACAGTATACGGCTGTTGCAGAAGGAAAGGCAGAGGAGAAAGCGGTCAGGAACTCTTTGCAGCTATTCTGCCAATGTATGTATAAGGTGACTGGTAAGAATACGGTTATCTTAATCGATGAGTATGATGTGCCGCTTGAGAATGCTTATTTCAGGGGATTCTATGAAGAAATGGTGGATTTCGTCCGCTCATTATTTGAATCTTCGCTGAAGACGAATAATTATCTGCAATTTGCTGTTATTACCGGGTGTCTGCGAATTTCAAAGGAGAGTATATTTACTGGATTGAATCATTTGAACATTATATCTATACTTGATAGAAAATACAGTGAGCATTTCGGTTTTACAGAGCAGGAAGTGAGGCGGATGATGTCTTATTATGAAGTGGAAAACCGCTTTTCAACAATGAAAGAATGGTATGACGGATATTTGTTTGGAGATACAGAAGTTTATAATCCTTGGAGTGTAATTAAGTATTTATATGATTTATATTCAGATGTAGGGGCGTTTCCCCATCCATACTGGATTAATACCAGTTCTAATGACATTATAAAGGATTTGATTACCAGAGCGGACCGGGAAATGAAAGGGCAGATTGAAACACTTTTAGGAGGAGGAACTTTAGACATTCAGGTTCATGAAGAAGTTACCTACGGGGATATGCACAGCAGTGGGGAAAATTTATGGAATTTCCTCTATTTTACGGGATACCTGACAAAAGAGAGTGAATATTTTAAGGAATCCTCCATCTTTTTACGAGCACGTATCCCTAATATAGAAGTAAAAACAATTTATCAGAATACGATTTTAAACTGGCTGAAAGCCGCTATAAAGAAAGAAGATTTCCGCGATTTGTATCGGGCAATGGAAGAGGGGGATGCCCGGAGGATGGCGGATATATTAAATGGCCAGCTTTTCCGTACGATCAGCTTTTATGACAGTGCGGAGAACTTTTACCATGGATTCCTGACAGGAATATTAAGTCAGAGTGAAAATTATCTGGTGAAATCGAACCGGGAGTCAGGGAATGGGCGTTCAGATATTATGGTGAAAAGTCCATCGCTGCGGGGCAGATCGTTTATTGTGGAAGTGAAGGTTTCAGATTCTGTAGATGATTTGGAAAAAGATGCGGAAAGGGCATTGCAGCAAATATATGATAAAAAATATATGGAGGAATTACGATTGGAAGGATACCGAAAGATAGATTGCTATGGAATATCATTCTTTCGGAAGGATTGCGAGGTCTGTTTTGGGGAAAGGGAAAGATGAATGGTATGGAAAAGCGATTATCCGGGAGATTCATTGATATGACAGATGAAATATCATTTCTGCAAGACAAAATAAAAAGTTTGGAAAAAGAAAATCAGTATCTGAAATCCCTGCTAGATCAAGCGGGGATTTCTTATCATGTGCCTGTTGAAACGAAAAATACGGATTTATTTGAACCCGATCAGGGAAAGAGAATCATAGCAAGAGAGATAACCGATAAGGATGCCAATCTGTTTTTCAGTATGTTCTGGGGGCGCACGGATGTGTACGCAAAACGTACCGTCAAAAAATCTACAGGAGAGGTCAATTATTATACACAGTGTTACAATTTTTGGAAGTCAGGCTGTCCAAGAATGAACGGCAGTAAGATTAGGTGTCAGGAGTGTAAGAGACAGGCATACAAGAAGCTGGAGAGGCAGCAGATCATGGCGCATTTAAGGGGTGCATCGGAAGAGGCAGCGGATGTGATAGGCGTTTATCCGCTGTTGGAGGATGATACGTGCAGATTCCTTGTATTTGATTTTGATAACCATGAAAAAGACGCTGAAAAATGCGATTTTGCGAATACCGATGATATTTGGAAGGAAGAAGTGGATGCCCTGCGGGAAATCTGTGTCGTTAATGGCATAGACCCTTTGGTGGAGCGGTCACGGTCGGGGCGAGGCGCGCATCTCTGGATCTTTTTTCAGAAGAAAACAGAGTCATCTTTGGCGAGAAAATTTGGGAATGCCTTGTTACGAAGTGGTGCAGAATCGGTCAATCTGAAATCTTTTCGTTTTTATGACAGAATGCTGCCGATGCAGGATCATCTTTCGCCGGGTGGCATTGGAAACTTGATTGCGTTGCCAATGCAGGGACGGGCTCTCAAAGAGGGAAACAGTGCCTTTGTGGATGAAAACTGGAACGCATACCCAGATTAGTGGAAAATTTTGTTAAGTAAGCCCAAACTTTCAAAGGAATTTATAGAGGATAAGATAAAAGAATGGAAAAGCTTTTCGCCAAATGAAGCGATAGCGATAAACGAGGTATTGGAGCAGGATGGAGAAAAACCTTGGAATAAGACGAGAGACTTTCTGAAGTGTGATGTGGACGGAGAAATTCTGATTACTTTGGCGGATGGTATTTATGTTTTTGCAGAAAACCTGGCGCCGAGAATCCAGAACAGGATACGGGAACTGGCGGCATTTCTCAATCCTACTTTTTATAAAAAACTGGCAATGGGGCTGTCCAATTTTTCAAATTCCAGATACATATATCTTGGCAGGGACGAGGGTGGATATATCAGGATTCCAAGAGGCCTGTTGGAAGATGTAACTGCAAGATGTGATAAGGCTGGAATTGTAAATCATATCTGCGATGAGCGCGGTCTTGGAAACGAGATTCGGGCGACATTTCAGGGACAATTGAAAGAATCTCAGCTTTTGGCAGTGGAAGCTATGTTAAAACATGAGACGGGGATACTTCACGCTGCCACCGCGTTTGGAAAGACGGTTGTCTGCTGTAATATGATTGCGAGGAAAAAAGTGAATACGCTGATTTTACTGCAATCCTCGGCACTGATAGAACAGTGGGAAAGTGCTATGGAAACTTTTTTGACCATAGACGAAGAACCACCCGAATATGAGACGCCGGCTGGGAGAAAAAAGCGGAGGAAAAGTGTTATAGGCAGACTGCAGGGAGCGCATGACTCTACGACAGGAATCATTGATATAGCTATGATTGGTTCTCTTTGCAAAAAGGGAGAGTTTCATCATCGGCTGAAAGAGTATGGCATGGTAATTGTGGATGAGTGTCATCATGCCGCATCTGGTATATCCGAGATTTACAAGAGCAGTTGCACCGAGATTTCGACAGGATAACATGCATCCAAATGAAGCCTATACAATTCTCAGAGAGAATGAGGACAGGGATAATTTAATCATAACCGATGTTAAAAAGTGTATAGAAGAAGGCAGGACGCCGGTGATACTCTCCAGATATGTAGATCATTCGCGAAAACTTTATGACAGATTAAGAAACTGTGCGGACGAAGTGTTTTTGCTTTCGGGTGAAAATTCGAAAAAGCAGCACCATGTTATTTTACAGCAGATGAAGCAGGTAGAAGCTGATAAAAGCATGATTTTGGTTGCTACCGGAAAGCTGATTGGAGAAGGCTTCGATTATCCGAGACTGGACACCTTGATTATGGCGATGCCGGTCTCTTGGAAAAGTGTGGTAGAGCAGTATGCAGGACGCTTGAACCGGGATTACGATGGTAAGGAAAGTGTGATTATTTACGATTATGTGGACAGCCATATCTCCATGTTTGAAAAGATGTACCATAAGCGCCTCAAAGCATATAAACAGATCGGTTATGACATCTGCACAGGAAATACTGTGGAAAAACAAAATGCCGGTGCGATATTTGACATTGATACTTATGCAGAAGTCTACAGAAAGGATTTGCTGGAAGCGAATGAGGAGATTATCATAGCAAGCCCGGTGATCAGCGGACCCAAGATTGAAGAACTAATCCAATTAGCAAAGAGTTTACAGGAAAATGGTGTTCGAATCAGGATTGTTACGTGGAAGCCGGACGGTTATGGATTTGGTGACAGTGCGTATTGGATGGAACTTCAGGAGAGGATGCGCAGCCATGGTTTTGAAATGAATTTTGCAGAGGATTACTGTCAGCATTATTGTATCGTAGACCGGGAAGTGGTCTGGTATGGGAGCATGAATTTTCTTGGAAAGGAAGCCAGTGAAGATAATCTGATGCGTGTTTGCAGTAAGGAGATTGCGGCGGAGCTGTTGGAGCTTACGTTTGGGAAACAAGAATTAATTTCTGATTGAATGAAAAAGCGGTATCAGTCATACCCCCGCAGAACCCCTCATGCAATGTAAAAAAGTATTCTGAGGGGTTTTCTCTTGAAGGATTATATCGAAGAGTGTGCGATGGACATTGTCAATTATATTATTGAAAACAATGCTACGGTGAGACAGACGGCGAAGGAGTTTGGGATTGGTAAGAGTATGGTAGTAACAAAATAGAATGGTTTATGTGGGTGATGCAGTAGAAGAAAAAGCAGCAGCTTTCCAAGGATGGAGAGCGGCTGCTTTTTATATGTTTAAAAAATGCCAGTTACATAATTTCGGCTTCTAATTCCTTGATGTCACTATCAAGCAAATTAGGAAAGCAATCAGATGCTTCATCAATTCTTAGATTCCCTAATTTCAAAAGTCTACGAGCATTTTTCTTTTGTTTCTTCATAACGCTCACTTCTTATAAACGACTCCATAATCCGTTCATCGTCAAACAAACTCATTATAATCGTCATAACCTCCTTTTCCCTGCCAAGCAAATATTCCTTTAAGACATTCCTGTCTTTGCATATGCGGATCGTTTCCGTAACTGCCTTCCTTGTCATTCTGTACCGCCCGCGCTTTCATTTTCGGCATTGCGGAGAGTGGTTTCTACCTAAAGGTAAAAATATTAATTATTGTATTTTCTGTTTTGCTTTATGTAAGAGAAAAGTTATCTATCAGAACTATGAATCATCGCCTGCCGTCCTCCTGTTTGATATAATAGAAAAATCATCAATATATTCACCTGTCTGATAATCATAGATAAGAATTTTATGGGGGGTTTTAAGGGAAATCCATATTTCAAAATCTGCCGGTACAAATTCTCCGTCCGTTGTCAGCATACCATTAAACCACCAGTAAGATGCGTCTTCCCCACATATAAAATCCACACAGAAACGAATTCCCTCTATGCCTTCTACGGTTGTTATCCCCTGCATACAGTCTAAAGCGTCCGTTTTCTCGTTAAGTTCTGGTATTTTGCTGTATATTTCATTTTTCAAATTTTTTACTTCCTCATAGTGATGCGTTCGCCAGTCATATATTTCCATTCGGTCATATTCTGGGCAGGCAAGGTAAACCTTTTTCCCTTTTATATTAGGAATTACAACAGAAAAATCAGTCTTATCTTTTGCAAAGGGAATTGTTTCCGCATAATAAACTATCACATTCACAACATTTGTATCATTCTTATCTTCTTCCCACACCACTTTACTGACATGGAATGAATACAGATTTATTTCTCCATTCACAGTAAGCTGCCCCGTTTCTTCGTTATATACAGTGTCTGATATGGACATATATCCTGTTTCAAGCGGCTTGCCAATCACATAAATTTTAAGGGCAGCAGATAACAGGAATATAAATAGAATACTCGCCAGTATTCCTATGGTTATTTTCAGGTGATTCATGCGCTTTCGTATCTTTTTTAGTGCATCAACAGCGATGGTATCATGGGCAGATAAATCATCTTTTCCGATACTCTCCTCCATTTCCGTATAAATTTTATGGCATTCCGCACATTCCCCTAAATGATTTTTCACCAGTTCGCTTCCCGTGTCACTTAAAATATTGTCAATGTAGCCGGGAAGAAGATCCCGTATCACATCACAGTTATATTTCTCATTCATTTCGACTGATCTCCTTTCTGATTTTTTGTTTGGCACGAAAAAAAACAGTCCTGCACCAATTTTCACTTTTTTCCATTATTTCTCCGATTTCACGGAAAGACAATTCTCCACTTATACGATATAATACAACTTCTTTCTCCTGTTCTGACAGAAGGTGGATTGCTTGATAAAGTTCTATTTTATTTTCCTGCCGAATAACGAAAGTTTCCCCTTCCGATATTGAAACATCCGGAAGATCATCGGTGAGTTCCGCCATTTTAAAACGGTTCTTTTTCCGAAGTTCCTGCCATAATATATGCTTTGCAATCTGACAAAGCCATACAGACAGTTTACAAGAAGCATCATAACGTGAAATAGACATACTCG
>CAMNXA010000001.1 GCA_946566685.1 uncultured Lachnospiraceae bacterium | reverse complement strand
TAAGTAAAATTGCGGCAGAGGTTAATGACAAGTTATTGTTAGAGAATTTAAAATTGTTTGAAGGAGAAAATCTGATAAGAGCAGCAGTATTAATGTTTCATCCTGATCCAGAAAAATGGGTAACAGGCGCATATATAAAAATTGGATATTTTGGAGATTCTGATTCTGACTTAAGATATCAAGATGAAGTTCACGGGCCATTAATTTTACAGGCAGATAAAGCTATAGAGTTGATCTATACAAAGTACATGAAGGCCTTGATTGATTACAAGGGTTTGCAGAGAATAGAAACATATATGTTTCCGATGGAGGGATTTCGTGAAATACTGCTGAATGCCATTAATCACAAGGATTATAGTACGGGAATTCCTATTCAAATTAGCGTTTATGAGGATAAAATATATGTATGGAACGATGGAAAATGGCCGGAAAATTTACCAGTAGATGAAATATATAAGAAGCATTCTTCAATACCGTACAATCCTAAAATGGCAGATGTTTTCTACAAAGCTGGGGAGATTGAATCTTGGGGAAGAGGATTTGATAAGATTATGGAGGTATGTGACAGGGAAAAGGCTCCCTATCCTGATATTGATGCTAATTCCAGGGGAATTATGGTATTGTGTAAACCTTGTGAGAAATATAATGAATTATTGAAAAATAGACATGAAAAAGAATTTTTGCCAAATGTGCAATTAGAAAAATTGTCAAAAGAGGAGCAAGTTCGCATGGCTCCGATATTGAAATATTTGGATGATAATTCAATAATTATTAATACATTAGGCCGTGATTTGTTGGGAAAATCAGTGGCAACAACGAAGCGTTATCTCAATAGATTGTGTGAAATCGGGATTTTGGAACAGAAAGGCGCTGGTAGGAGTTCATATTATGAACGAAAATGAGCCGATTAATGAGTGAAAATAGATAGGGAAGTAATAAGATAAGATTTACTCATGTAAATAAAAATAGTTAGAGGGTAATAAACTATGTATATAAAGCAAATCACAATGACAACAACATGCTTTTTAATATCAAGATTTCAAACTGAATGTTCATGGGAAAAAATATCATGAATTTTCTGATATTATGCTTGGAATTTAAAACGATTTATAGAATATGTAAAGTAATCTGGCAGTTTTACGTAATCAATGAAAAAATGGCATGGATGCTGGATTTAAAGTGATGATAGAATGGATAAACGGAGAGGCTTGTTTAGGGTATTTACATCCGAGGGGAGGTAAGGGGTACTGCTTTTGCTGTAATGGGGCAAACAGAAATGGGAATGACATATGCATTAACAGCGTATCATGTGGTTTCTGAGTTGATGGCAAATTTATGATTTTTTGCTTGAGACGGTATTTCCGATAGTTCTTTCCGCATCAAATAGATTGACTTTTCATGAAACGTGTACGCTCTATTTGATTCCAGCTGCAAAATTTGTTGTTGCGTTTCTGGATAATAATTATTTTATTAAGGATTCCTTGCAGTGGGATATTTTATTGTATATTAAGGAGGAGAATGCTTGTAACAAATATCCGTTATTTACGGATCTTGAAAAAGATGAAAAATTTGTAGGATACGAGAGAGAGCAGTTCAAAGAAGCTTTGGAGGGTTTGGAGAAGCATTTGAATTTGAATAAAGATAAATGCAGTTTGATTGAGATTAATCAGGAGGGACGAATAAAGAGTAATGTCTAATCTCCTAGGATGAAGAATGCTATTGAAGCCGTTGGATTTTAAGAGGCATAGCAATAATTGAGATAAAAGAGTATTCGGTGTATGAGTGCACCCGTTGGTAGAGCACGCGGCTGTAAACCGCGGGGTTGTAGGTTCGAGCCCTACTCGGGGAGTTGTATAGCCCGTAAGCATATATGTTTACGGGTTCTTTTTGTTTTTCAGACATATTCATTTTTCACAATTATTATGTTATAATTTGAAAAAATACTGACCGGAATCTGTGCTTTGGCGATTATGGCCGGGATGCCGGTAGCCGGTTGGCAGCGCGGGGTGTAACATGTGGTAGGAAAGGCTGGGAGGTGCCTGAATGGGTAAAGAGAAGTCGGAATTAATAAGGATTGCAGAACAATTTGAGATTGAGGGAGAACTGGAAAGCATTGATGCTCATGGTAATGGACATATCAATGATACTTTTCTTCTGACTTGCCGGGTGGCGCCGGAGAGGGTGCGTAAATATATTTTGCAGAGAATGAATCATGAGGTGTTTAAGGATCCCGATGGTCTGATGGAGAATGTTATGGGAGTAACAAGCTTTCTCCAAAAAAAGATCAGGGAAAACGGCGGGGATCCTGAAAGGGAGGCGCTGAATGTTATCCCGCTTCGGGGAGGCGGTTCTTATTGGAAGGAAGGGGATGGTACATTCTGGAGGGTATATCTGTTTGTGGAAGGTGCGGACAGCTTTGATGTGGTGAAACGTCCGGAAGATTTTTATGAAAGCGCTGTAGCCTTTGGCCATTTCCAAAAGCTTTTGGAGGATTATCCGGCGGAGAGCCTGCATGAAACAATCCCGAATTTTCATAATACCATTGACCGTTTGGAAAAGTTCAAAGAGGCGGTGGAAGCTGATTTGATGCATCGTGTGGCTGAGGTGGAAGCTGAGATTCGGTTTGTGATGGAACGTGAGGAGGATTGTCACATACTTTGCGATATGCTGGCATCCGGTGAGATTCCGCTGCGGGTCAGCCATAATGATACGAAACTCAATAATATTATGCTGGATCATGAAACAGGTAAGGGCATTTGTGTTATAGATCTGGATACAGTCATGCCGGGTTCTGCCCTGTACGATTATGGGGATTCCATTCGGTTCGGGGCGAATACAGGGGAAGAGGACGAAAAAGACCTGTCCAAAATATCCTGTGACCTGGAATTGTTTTCACTGTATACCAAAGGGTTTATTGAAGGCTGCGAAGGCTCATTGACAGAGAAAGAGATCAGGATGCTTCCTATGGGTGCAAAGCTGATGACGCTGGAATGTGGAATCCGGTTTTTGACAGATTATCTGGAAGGGGATCATTACTACAAGATTCATCGTCCGGAACACAATCTGGATCGCTGCCGCACACAGTTTGCCATGGTGAAAGACATGGAGGACAAATGGTCGCAGATGCAGGAGATTGTGGAGAGTTATTTGTAAAGATACATAGAAAATATAAGAGGAGTGCTGGAGAACAGTGATAAATATAATCGGTTCTCCCACCCTTTTTATGTGCAGAATATCAAAATATTATTTAGCGTACTGACTTTATGTAAAAAAGGGAATATAATATAGAAGAAAATATTATAAGGGCAAGAAGCTGATTCGATGCAGAGGAATACGGAATCAGTTGGTTATAAGAACGAAACGGAGATCCAAAATGGGAAAGAAGCATGATGAAGGTAAGAAAGATAGAGGAATTTCATTGCTTGTTTCTATTATTTTGGTCTTTTTCTTTTTTGGGATTATTGTATTCTCTCTATCGCGCAGGATCACCAAGGAGATGGCGGATTCGGCAACGCAGAATCTGAATGAGAGTCTTAATCTGATAGAGTGTACGCTGGAAGCCATGTTGAATAAGGAAGCGGAGTATCAGCGGCTGATGGCTCAGGGAGTGGCAGCAATGGAGGAGCCGGAGGAGTATGTCCGCAGTTACACAAAAAGCGAGACGATGGTGAAGATTGCTCTGATACGGGCAGGGGAGACAGAGGGAATAGCCAGCACCGGGGAAGTATTTACGGAGGAGGAACTGGACTTTTCTGCGGGTGGTACGATCGATGGATTACCGGTATCGCAATCCTATTTGAATTATATGGGAACCTGGGCTTACTGTATCAAATGTCCTGTTGTAAAAGATGACCGAGAAATCGCAACGCTTTATGTAGAGTATATTTATGATTCTTTTGATAAATCTCTGCCCGAAGGTTTTTATAATAATAAGGCCATGCTTTATATTATGGATAAGGAAACAGAGCGGTTTGTGTTAAAGCCCAAGGGGATGGGCGAACGGAGTGCGGGCCATTTGAATCTGACGGATTATTACCGTGCAAATGACATTCAGGAAGAGGGTCTGCGGGAGCAGGTGGAGGTGTGCTTAAGAGAGAATCAGAATATCATGTTTTATCATGATATCAGGAATAAGAATTCCCTGAACTATATGTGGTCTGTGAATGATGGGACCCTGTATTTGATCGGTTATGTACCGTTAGAAGCGATACAGCAGGAAGGCCGGGCTGTAAACCAACATATTTTTATTGTTGTTGCAGTTATGTTGATAGCGTTTCTTCTGTGTTGTATTTTATATTATTTTAATCAAAGACAGCAGAGTAAGATAAGAAAAGAGCGGGAAGCGGAGAGAGAGATCAGCAACCGCAGGCTGGCGGAAGCCCTGCAGGCGGCACAGATCGCAAGCAACTCAAAAACGATGTTTCTTTCTAACATGTCTCATGATATCCGCACGCCGATGAATGCGGTTTTGGGCTTTACAACCCTATTGGCCAAAGACGCAGAGAATCCGGATAAAGTGCGGGAATATACGAAGAAGATTATGGCATCAGGACAGCATCTGCTGAGTCTGATCAATGATATTCTTGATGTGTCTAAAATTGAGAGCGGCAAGGTTGTCCTGAATGTGGAGGAATTTACCTTAAATGATCTGGTATCTTCTGTGGATGCGATCATCCGTCCCATGGCGGAGGGGAGAGAGCAGAAATTCCAGCTCGAAGTGACGGGGATTAAACATGAATGTCTGATGGGGGATGAGACACGAGTCAATCAGGTTCTGATCAATCTCCTGTCCAATGCGGTAAAGTATACACAGACGGGAGGAAATATCTGGTTGCGCATTATTGGGTTAAAGCAGCGTTCCAGCCAGTATGAGCGTATCAGGATTGAAGTGCAGGATAATGGATACGGTATGACAAAGGAGTATCTGGAGACAATTTTTGATGCGTTTACGCGGGCGGAAAACAGTACAACGAATAAAGTGCAGGGCACAGGGCTGGGAATGGCAATCATGAAAAACATCATAGAGCTCATGGGCGGAACGATTGAGGTTTTCAGTGAAGTGAATCAGGGAAGCCTGTTCAGGGTTGAATTGGAATTTCGGATACCGGAGGGGCAGGCGGATCGGCAGTTCTGGACAGAAAAAGGTATTTCACGAATCCTGGTGGCTGATGCGGACACGGAGGAGTGCGAGAATATTCAGATTCTCATGAAAGATGTGGGGGTAGAGTCGTCCTTAGCGCATAGTATGGAGGAAGTATTGTCCCTTTTGCATAAGTGCAGTGATGGGGAGGATAGTTGTCAGGTGATTTTGCTGCGGGGAAATATAGCGGATGCAGGCTGTGCGGAGGCGGTAAGTAAAATCCGACAGGAAGCAGGAGGTATGAAGCCAATTCTGCTTATGGCAGAGCATGATGAAGAAGGAACAGAGGAAGTTTTGCAGATAGAGAATACAGGGATTCTCTTTAGACCGTTCTTTGCATCGGCATTTAAGGATAAGATAAGAGAGATGCAGGCGGGGGCGCCATCGACTGAGGAATCGGAAACCAGGGAGGGCAATCACCTGGAAGGTTTGCATTTCCTTGCGGCGGAAGACAATGAGATCAATGCGGAAATATTACGGGAGATCCTGTTATTGGAGAATGCAGGATGTGAGATTGTTGAAAATGGGCAGCTGGCAGTAGAAAGGTTTGCGGCCTCGCAGGAAGGAGAGTTTGATGCTATTCTCATGGATGTTCAGATGCCAGTCATGAATGGATATGATGCCACAAGAGCAATCAGGGCATTGGAGCGCGGGGATGCGCGGGAGATTCCGATCATTGCCATGACGGCGAACGCCTTTGCGGAGGATGAAAAAGATGCTCTGAATGCGGGAATGAATGTTCATCTTGCGAAACCGATCGATATAGAACTGCTGCGACAGATAATCAGACAGTATACTCGCAAAGAACAGTAAGACGGAACAAGTAATAGAAAGTGGAAGGGAGTATGAATTTATTGAATCAATGCAATATTAAAAGATTAGGAATAATGTGCATCGCCGGGATAGCGGTTTTTACCATGGCGGCATGTGGAGTAAAAGGCGGATCGGATACCGAGTTGATCGTTGTGGAGAAGAATGATGAAAGGGTTGTGAATTTATTCAGCCCAATGGAGAAAACGGAGGCGAACGTGGAGAATGTCGCCAGGAGTGCGGCAGATAAGACAATCCTGATGGCCGAAGAAAAACTCGGTCTGCGCGTAGGGTATGTGACATACACGGCAGAGGATTATCAGGATAAGACCTATGATGATGTGACACTTGAGCGGGCGCGTAACGATATGGATGATATTTATCTGCTGAATCCGGATACCATTCGTACCCTGGCGGAAGAAGGCAGGCTGAAAGACCTTTCAGATCTGGATTGTGCTAAGAATTTAAGGGATGTGGTGAAGGCAGCCAATATGGTAGACGGCAAACTGGTTGCCATACCGCAGGAGGTCGTGGCTTACGGTCTGTTTATTAATAAAAATATGTTTGATCAGTATGGCCTGGAACTGCCGGAGACACCGGAAGAGTTTTTGGAATGTTGCAGAGTGTTCAAGGAGAATGGAATCGAAACGCCGGTGGGCGCCAACAGATGGTGGCTGGAGACTTTTGTCCTGGCGCAGGCTTATGCGGATTTATATAATGGCGGAAATACAGAGGCAGAAATAGCGGCACTCAACAGTGGTGAGACCAAATACAGTGATTATATGCGTCCGGGATTCGAATTCTTGCAGGAGATGTTCGACAAGGGGTATGTGGACGCCGAGAAGGCTTATGTGAGTGAAGCAATCGAGGGAGAAGGAGCGGATTTTCTGGCGCAGAAAACCCCCATCGTTATGGCCTATTGGGGCGCGGCAAATACGGAGACTGCTTACGGAAAGACGGATTTTGAGATGATAGTGATCGGATTTCCCAGCAGCCGCGGACAGATGCCGGTTATGCCCATGACAGGTTTTGGTGTGGGTATCAATGCGGAGCATGGGGAAGATGCGCTGGAAGTTATGGATGTTATGCTTTCCGATGAGGCATTGCAGGTATATGCGGAGACGAACCGGGTAATTTCACCATCTAAAAATGTGGAAGTGGAGTGTATTCCGGCGCTGAAACCGTTGAATGACAGGATCCAGCAAAATGTATATGTGCTTGGCGCAAATGCGAGTATGAATGTGGAGCAGTGGGGAAATACCTGTCTGATCGTGAGAGACCTGTTAAACGGCGCTACGGTGGAGGAGTGTATGGCTGAGTTTGACCGGTTGCAGGAGGAAGCGTTGGCAAGATGATGAGGCAGGAGTGGTGCAGCAGTACCTGGAGGAGAGAGTCATCGGTATTCTGGGGAATAATGTAGACCAATTTGAGAAATCATAATAAGCAAACCGCAGGGGCGGTACAGTTTAAAAGGCTGTACCGCCCCTGTTGTGGTTCTGTTAATCTTCTGTCATGTATTTGAAAATGTGAAAATGCACAAAATAATAGATAGCGCCTTGGTAAAATGCACAAAATGGATATTTTTTATGGGATATCTATTGCCATATTGTCTTAACAATGGTATAAATAATTAAAAGTGGTATATTTACTATACCACATATACCAATAAAATAGCACAAAGCAAAGGAGGAATAAGAAGTATGAGTGTAGTACAGGCAATCCTAATAGCCCTGGTTGCGGCTGTCAGCAGAAGTGAAGGCGACTGGCTGGGCGAATGCAAGCTTCGTGAGCCAATCGTGACAGGATTTCTGGTGGGTCTGATTCTGGGAGATGTGAAAACAGGCTTGATGATCGGTGCAGCGTTACAGTTGATGTGGATGGGCGCTGTCGGTATCGGCCCTACGGCTCAGTTGGACATCGGTATTGGCGGCACCATTGGTACGGCCATCGCCATTACCACAAATACGGGTGCGGAGACCGCCATTCTATTCGGTGTTCCGGTAGCGGTCATTATGCAGTTCTTAAATACCCTGCTCATGTCGGCTTACTCGGGGGTCATGCTTCGGGTAGACAAGAAGATTGATCAGTTAGATTTTAAGGGAATTAACCGCTGCCATTATTTTTGCGGAATATGTACTTTCCTGGCATACTTTTTGCCGACATTCTTTGTGATGTATTTCGGAAACGGTGTGACGGAGAAAATCGTAAGCAATATGCCTGCCTGGATGAATTCCGGACTGGGCGGTGTAGCGGCTCTGCTTCCTTGTCTTGGTTTTGCACTGCTGCTCAACATCATCATGGAAAAGAGATTGATTCCTTATTTCATACTTGGCTTTATTCCGGCTGCATATGTAGGTTTCGACCTGACCATGGTTGCCATCGGCGCTATGGCAGTCGCAGTAGCTGCTATTATCTTCATGCTGCGTTCTGACAGGCCCGTTGCCGTGGCGGCAGCAGGTACAGACGATGAGTGGGAGGACTAGCCGGAATTGTGGATCAATCCATGGCAAAGATCATGATTACAAGGAGATGACAAACACAGGCCCGCAATATGGGCGTCACGATAGAAAAGGAGGAATAGCAATATGGCCGATGTAAAAGCCGAATCTAGATTTACCAAAAAAGATTTTCGCGGAGTATTCTGGAGAAGTTTCACTCTGCTGGGTTCTATGAACTTTGAACGTATGGAGGCACTGGGGTTTCTCTATGCCATAATGCCTCTGCTGCGTAAAATTTATAAAGATAAACCGGAGAAACTGAAAGAGGCCATGCACAGGCATATGGCAGCCTTTAACATGACCGTGGCTCCATCCCCCTTCGTTATGGGTATCTCCACAGCGATGGAGGAGAGTGTGAATGACGATCCGGATTTTGATCCTGCAAGTATCAATGCCATCAAGGTTTCCCTGATGGGACCGCTGTCCGGTATCGGTGATACATTCTTCTGGGGTATCTTCCGTATTCTGGCCTGCGCGCTGGCGATCGGTTTTGCACAGGAAGGAAATGTACTCGCACCCTTTATCCTGCTTCTGGTGTTCAACGTTCCCAACTTTGTTACCAGATGGATCACGTTAAAGCTGGGATATGAAAAAGGATCGGCCCTTCTGACGGACATGATGGCGACAGGTAAAATGCAGCTCTTTACACACTGCGCGGGCATCATCGGTGCCATGTCCATCGGCTGTATGATCGCCATGTGGGTGAGCATATCCTGTCCTTTGCAGTTTACGATTTCGGGCAGCGAAATCATAATCCAGGATTATCTGGATCAGATCATGCCCAAGCTTTTGCCGATCGCTTTCACCATGGGTATCTTTGCATGCGTCAAGAAGAAATGGAAAGTCACATATATCATCGCCGGTATTGTCATTGTGGGCTTTATTCTGGGTATTTTGGGAGTTGTGGCTATGTAACAATAGTTATTGTGAGAAACATAGGAACCAGAACAGATAGGAGGAAATAGCATGGCTATTATGGATGTAAGGATTGACGACAGGCTGATCCACGGGCAGGTGTGCGGATACTGGATTCCCCAGTATTCCCTGGAACGCATTGCCATAGTGGATGATGAGATTGCCTGTGACGAGACCAGAAAGAGTGCCTTGAAATTTGGAATGCCTGAGCGCTGTAAGCTCTCCATTTTTGATGTAAAAAAGGCCGCCGATAAGTTTAACAGGAAAATCGATGAAGGCATCAGGGTGATGATTCTCTGCAACAGCCCAATCCCGCTGCTGGGCATGGCTGAGAACGGTTATCAGGTGCCGAGCATCACAGTCGGCAATATGGCAACGAAAGAAGGGGCGGTACAGCTGGAAAGGAATACGTACATTGCGCCGGAGGATAAGGAAGCTTTTGTAAAACTCATCGAGCGGGGTGTTAAGATTTATCTGCAAAATACGCCCAACGATCCGCGCAAGGACATTACCGAAACTCTTCGGAGCATGTAATTAATTGCAGAAAGTGTATTTATAGCAAATTTATCATACAGGAAATGAAAGGAGCATTCATCATGCAACAGACCGTTCTCGGAAATATCAAATCACAGCCGGAGGTGCTGCGATACACCTTCGACAATCAGGAAGTATTTGTAAAGCCTTTTGTGGAAGTGTTTCAAAACCACCACATTAAAAAAGTGTTTTTCTTTGGTTCCGGTACCAGCTATAATGTGGCGCACATCGCCGCTTATTATTTCAAACATCTTTGCGGAATTGACGCCAGCGCTCAGTATCCTACCGTTTATAAGAATTATGAGAAACCGGACTGGACAGGAAGCCTGAAAAACGACCAGATCCTCTATGTGGGTATCAGCCAGTCCGGTACCAGCGTATCCACCTGTGAACTTATGGAGTACGCCAGGAAACAGGGATATCTGACACTGGCAGTGACCGGGAATCTGGAGAGCAGGATCGCAAAGCAGGTGGAGGTCGTGACACACCTTCTGGTGGGGGATGAACTGACGCCTCCGGAGACGAAAGGATATACAGTCTCCGTACTTACCGTATATCTGTGGGCCGTGGCGGTGGCCAAAGAACTTGGCGCTTTTACACAGGAACAGAGCGATACTGCGCTCGCGAATGCCAGTGCGCTTATCGATCGGTTTGAGACCATCATCGAGGAGAGCGAGGCCTGGTATGACAGGAATGCAGTTTCGATTGTAAACAGTGATCGGATCTATATCCTGGGTTATGGGATTGACTTCGGCTCCATGCTGGAGGGTACTTTAAAAGTCGGTGAAATGCTGCGCCTTCCCGTTCTGGGGTATGAACTGGAAGAGTATTCCCACGGCCCGACTATGGCGCTGCGCAACAACCAGACCCTTCTGATGATCGGGTCTGATGAGGCAGAGTTTGAGCGTATGCTGGAGTTCCGCGAAGTCTACAAACGCTATACGCCCCGTGTCCATGTTGTCACATGTAAGGATGAGATCTCTCCGGACGAGCGTGACATAGTATTCTCCGTCAAAGCGGATAAATATCTTGCACCGCTGATGTACACCGTGCCTTTCCAGTTTTTGGCTGCCAAGGGCGCCAGGCAGGTATTCATCGACACCAACATTAATCCCTTCGAGGAGCCGATGGCGCATTACGCGGACTAAAACGGGCTGTTTGAGCGGTAGAAAGAACGAGGTATATACACATGACAGGAATTATTGTAATCGGACACGGCCATTTTGGCACGGGACTGGCCAGTGCAGCCGAACTGATTTTGGGAAAGCAGGAAGATTTTCAGGCGGTTGATTTTCAGGATGGAGAAACCAAGACGGAACTGGAAGCAAAGGCACAGGAGGTGCTCAGACAATTTGAAAATGCAGAACATCTTCTTATCTTCTGCGATCTGTTAAGCGGTTCCCCTTTTAATACCATGGCGGCCGCTACGATGGGACAGGAGCGCTGCAGGGTTGTGTACGGTACAAATCTGGGCATGTTGGTGGAAACGCTGATGAACCGTAACCTGGGTTCTGACTGGGAGGAACTGACCAGTGAACTGGTACAGTCAGGAAAAGACCAGGTGGGGATGCTCTCGTCCAGAGAGGATGCGGAAGAAGAAAAGGACGAAGATTGGGATTGACTGTCAGGGAGAATGGCAGTATGCAGGGAATTGCAGATTGGTCTGTTGGCACAGACAGGAGGTGGCATATGAACTACCGGGCGGTGTTATTCGACATGGACGGTGTGTTGATCGACAGTGAGAACTGGTATTTGGAGCGTATTTATGAGCAGCTTGTAATAAAATATCCCTGGATTAAAAGGGAAGAACTGTTTCCAACGGTGGGAATGTCGGGCCCGGAAGAAATCCGGCTGGTCACGCGGCTTGCAGGCAAACAGCCGGATGACGAGGATTTTCTGAAAGAATTGGAGGGTATCCACGCCGACAGCGCTATCGAGGACTATAAGAAGGTGCTCTATCCGGAGACCAGGGAGGTATTGTCAGCGCTTTTTGACAGAGGGTTTCAGCTTGCGGTCGCATCCTCCTCCTCTGCCGCCGACATACGGCGGATGATTTGCCAATGCGGACTGGAAGGATTGTTCTCCTCTGTTATCAGCGGCATGGATCTGCCTGCCAGCAAACCGGATCCGGATATTTATTTAAAGACCATGGAGGCACTTAAAGTACGCCCTCAGGATTGTCTGATCGTAGAAGATTCCACTTACGGAATCGAAGCGGGCAAGCGGGCAGGTGCCAGGGTGGCGGCGAGGAGGGATTCCCGCTTTTTATTCGACCAGTCAAAGGCTGATTTTCACATTTCGGATTTAACAGAAGTGCTGGAACTGGTGGGGCAGAGCATATGATTGATTCATTGCAGCAGGTTTGTTTCGATAGCGTCTGATTTCATCTTGAAAATTAGTTTGTTAGACGATATAATAATACAATGATGCCAGAATCAAAAGCATCGGCAGTTATTATTATCATCAAAGGACAAAGAGAGCGGAAGCTATGGGAATCGGACAGTGCTTCATTGAAAAAAACGTTACAAATTTACAGACTTTTACTGATAGTATCAGGGAAAAAGGATTTACTCAGAGCTGCCGCGTGCTGAATCTGGAGATTATCGAGTCCAATCGCTACATAAGCAGGATGCTGAAAATACCGCTGGCTTCACAGGTATTGCATCTGCGGCGGCTAAGAGTGGTAGATGGCAGAGCGAGAACGATTGAACGCACGTACATTTTGTATGAAAAAGTGCGGGGGATAGAGCAGTCGGATTTTTCGCAGCTTTCCTTTTATGCAGAGTTGAAAAGGCTCTTTGGCTATGAGACCATGAGGAGCGAGGAAGAGGTTTTGATTACCGAACCGAGCAAAGAAGAGAGAATGCTTTTGGACTGTGAGGGAGAAGTCATGATGCTTAAGGGAATGACCTATTTAAAGGATCTGGAACCCTTTGAGTATTTTGAGACCATTGCGGTCAGCGATTTCTTCCGCTTCCAAAGTACGAAGGAACTCTGATATACGACACTGCAAACCATTGATTCTTAAGATTTCCTGTAAAACTATGAGAGAGTATGATTCACTTTACAAACAATTGATGAACAGCATCCTGGAAAAAATACGCAGAGGCGAATTCCAGCCTGGTGACAAGCTGGATTCTGAGCGTGCCATGGCAGTTCAGTACGGTATTAACCGTATGACTGTGCGCAGGGCTTTGAAGGAACTGGAGGAACAGGGATATCTGCAATCTTTTCGGGGAAAAGGTACCTTTGTGGCCAAAACACTCCCCCTCACCTTACAGATTGAGCAGGGCAGGGAATCTGACATCAGTTTAAGTATGCAGATTCGTCAGTCAGGATATGCCTTCAAACGCAATGTGATTTCTTTCAGAAAGGTTCCGGCACAGGGAGAGGTCGCGGATTTTTTTCAGAGTGGGGAGCAGATGTATGAGATCGTGCGTCTTTCCTTTGCGAATGATAAGCCATATGCCGTGCAAAAGGCCTATATCCCCAGCAGGATCTTCTGGGACGCGGACCGCTATGATTTTGCGGAGGGTTCCCTTTACGAATATATGGAAATGCGCGGCAGCATGCCCAAGCGTATCGATAACCGGCTTTGGGTGGACTATCCGCCGAGGGAGTATGCCGAACTGTTATGCCTGCCCCCTGATAAAAAGGTTTTTGTGGTGATGTATGAGGGATATGATAAGAATGAGGAAAAGATTGAGTATACGTTTTCCTATTATCTGCCGCAGTACACATCTTTCCGCTATGTGGTTTCCCTTGGCGGGCAGAATTTATAATATGTCTTAATTTTTCACTTGCCAAATGCACTGGGGTATGGTAAGATAATTTCCGTTAGGTTATCATCTACACAGGTGCAGCATAGTATAAAGTAGAAGCGCCGGAAAGAAATGACAAGGCTCCATGGTCAAGCGGTTAAGACATCGCCCTTTCACGGCGGTAACACGGGTTCGATTCCCGTTGGAGTCATTTTTACACTCAATAACAGCATAATATGGCGCAGTAGCCAAGTGGTAAGGCAATGGTCTGCAACACCAGTATCCACCGGTTCAAATCCGGTCTGCGCCTCTTAAAAGCCTCGATTTTTTATCGAGGTTTTTCCATTAAAATCATAAATCTTTAGAGGGTATTATCATGAATTCACCGAAAGAGCAAAAAGAAGTGCTGATCAACAACAAAGAGTTTTACCGGAATCTGACAAGGCTGGCCCTGCCGATCGCCCTCCAGAGCCTGATGCTTGCAGCGGTTGCCGCCGGTGACGCGCTGATGCTTGGAAAGGTTGCCCAGAATGAGATGACAGCCGTTTCCCTGGCAACCCAGATTCAGTTTGTCCAGAATATGTTCCTTGCGGCTGTCACGGCAGCAGGCGCTATTCTTGGAGCGCAGTATTGGGGCAAAGGGGACAGAAAGACGCTGGAGGATATTTTTAATCTGATGCTCCGGTTTTGCGGGATCCTGTCGGTTTTGTTTTTCCTGGCATGTGAACTGGCACCGGGATTGTTGATGCATATTTTTACGCACGATCCTGCATTGATTGTCATAGGCAGTTCCTATCTGCGCATAGCCGGCTGGTCCTATCTGCTGACCGGGATTTCTCAATGTTATCTGACGATCATGAAGGTATCAGAGCATGTAAAACCCGGTGCGCTGATCAGTTCGTGCGCCGTGGTCTTGAATATAGGGCTGAATGCAGTGTTCATATTTGGGCTGCTGGGTGCACCGAGAATGCAGGCGAGAGGAGCCGCGCTTGCCACGACTATTGCCCGTGTGATCGAACTGGCGTTATGCATTTTTGTATCATCCAAGGGGTCCTATATCCGTCCTGTTTTTAACAGAATGCTGCATCAGTCAAAGCAGTTAAAAGCTGATTTTATAAGACAATGCCTGCCTCTTATGGGAGGCTCATTGTGCTGGGGTGTCGGTTTTACATCCTATACTGCAATTATGGGGCATATGGGCAGCGATGCCGCGGCGGCAAATTCAGTTGCGGCAGTGGTCCGGGATCTGATCTGCTGTATGTGCAACGGTATTGGCAGTGCAGCCGGCATCATGGTAGGGAATGAACTTGGTGCGGGACGCCTTGATAAGGGCAAGGCATATGGAATCAAACTTAAGAATCTTTCTTATGTGATCGGCATTCTCTCCACCGCGCTTGTGCTTGCCGTGACACCCTTTGTCGTGCGGATGGTCATCCTGACGGATCAGGCGCGGGGATATCTCACGGGGATGATGGTGATCATGTCTATTTACATGATCGGGCGCTGTGTTAATACGGTCACGATAAACGGTGTGCTGGATGGCGGCGGTGACACAATATTTGATATGTACAGCCTGATAGTCTGTATGTGGATGTTAGCCATCCCGCTGGCGCTTCTGGGAGCGTTTGTCCTGCACTGGTCGCCGCTTGTGGTCTATGCCTGTACTTGTCTGGATGAAGTTGGAAAAATACCGTGGGTGATGATCCGTTTCAGAAAGTATAAATGGGTGCAGGATCTGACGAGACAGTAAGAAGGTTCTTCAGGAGAAATACAGACAAGGGGGTAAGCGCAGTGCGTATCTTGATCGCAGAGGACGAGGTAGAACTCGCAAAGGGACTGAAATTTTTGCTGGAAAAGAATAAATATACTGTCGATACGGTCTATGACGGCGCGGATGCCCTGGCATATTTTCAAGGTACGGATTATGATGTGGTGGTTCTGGATATTATGATGCCTAAAGTAAATGGTCTTAAGGTATTGCAGCAGATCAGGGAAATGGGGTCGAAAGTGCCCATACTGATGCTTACGGCCAGGGCAGAGATAGAGGATCGGGTAGCCGGTCTGGAAGCAGGTGCGGATGATTATCTTCCGAAGCCCTTTGCCAGCAGGGAGTTTATTGCGAGGGTGAAGGCTCTTTCCCGCAGAAATGCCGGATATACAGAGTTATGTCTGACTGTGGGGAAAGTACGGTTGGACTGCAATCGGTATGAACTCAGCTGTGGAGCAAGGTCGGTACGCCTGAATAATAAGGAGTTTCAGCTGCTGGAGTTATTCATGCGTAATCCCCGGCTGGTCTTTTCGGCGGCGCATCTGATGGATAAGATATGGGGCCAGGATTCGGCAGCGGATATGAATGTGGTCTGGACTTATGTGGGATTCATCAGAAAGAAATTGAAACAGATAGATGCGGACATTGAGATCAGGACAGTGCGCGGGGCAGGGTATTCCCTTGAGGAGGCTATATGCTGAAGAAAATACAGAGGCGCTTTATTCTGGCGGCGATGGCGGCCTTCGGCGTGGTCATGCTGGCTCTCATTGTCGGTATCAATGCAGTCAATTATTATCGCACAACATCCATGCAGGATCATCTGATAAGGGATCTTATGGAGCATGAACAGCACGTTGTCAGACAGCCGCAGGCAGCGCCTCCACCCTTTGAGAATATGCGGGGCGGCGGGCCGGAAGCAGAGTTCACCACTCGCTTTTTTGCAGTGCATTGTGATCGGAAAGGGAATATAAAAGCGATGTCCAGAGAGCACATTGCCTCTGTGGATGAGAAAACGGCGAAACAGTATACGCAGAGGGTTCTCCTAAAAGGCAGGGAAAGGGGCTATTATGGGGATTACCGGTATCTGGTGAACAGGCACGAGACGGGTATCATCGTTCTCTTTTTGAATGCGGCGGTTCCTTTGCAGTTTATGCGTTCCCTGTTTTTGGTTTCAATCGGGACAGGATGTGCCAGTCTTTTTCTGGTATTTTTGTTGGTACTCTCTTTTTCGAGGCGGGCTATCAGACCTTATGTGCAGAATATGGAGCGGCAGAAGCGGTTTGTCACGGATGCGGGCCACGAACTCAAGACTCCGATCACTTCCATAGCAACCAGCGCCGATATTGCAGCGATGGAGCATGAAGGGGATGAATGGATCGTCAATATCCAAAAGCAGTCTGCCCGCCTTGCGCATCTGGTGGAGAAACTGGTGGCGTTGTCCAGGCTGGATGAGGAGGCGCCTTTTCCGGAAAAGAGCAGATTTTCTTTAAGCGATGCGGCATGGGAGGCAACGGAACCCTTTGCGGTTCTTGCGAAAGCGAAGGGGAAAGATTACGATCAGAGGATAGAGGAGAATCTGATCGTGTATGGTGATCGGAATTCGATTCAGCAGGTGATTTCCATCCTGTTAGATAATGCTGTCAAGTACTCTGATCAGGCGGGAAAGATCCGCCTGGATATTTACCGTAAGCGGGGTAAAATCCGGATAGAGGTGTGCAATACCTGTGATCTGCCGGATGTTTCTGATCTGGACAGGCTGTTTGACCGGTTTTATCGTATGGATGAATCCCGGTCAAAGATGACCGGCGGAACAGGGATCGGCCTTTCTATGGCGCAGGCAATTGTGGAAGCCCATGGCGGCAGGATCGGGGTGAAGAGTCCTGACGGGAAAACGATTTGCTTTACCATTGTATTGTAGAATATGGATGATAAAACGGAATGTTAGCGGCAGCTGATGTTCCGTTTTTAAATATTAGGATATCTATGGCACAGAATGTTCAGAAAAAATACACAGATAATTTCAGGTACATTTGAGGAACCCCTTTTATACTTATCCATGTTCTGACAGATGATCGGGCATACATTTGCAGCAGGAAACGAAAGGAGTGGGTAACATGCAGCAGAGGCAGGAAGGCGGTTTTCGGCATGAACTGAAATACAGGATTGGATATTTGCAGTATATAGAACTGAGAAATCGTCTGCGGTCAGTCATGCACAGTGACCTTCATGCGGGTACGGACGGAAAATATCTGATACGGAGTATCTATTTTGACAATTATATGGATAAGGTTTTGCGGGAAAAGACAGAAGGGATTCCCATAAGGGAGAAATTCAGGATTCGATACTATAATGATGATTTTACTTTTATTACTTTAGAAAAAAAGATGAAGAACAATAACCTCTGCATGAAACGGGATGTGGAAATTACGAAAGAGCAATGCCAGGATCTGCTGGAGGGCAGGTTAAACTGGATGCGAGGTCATCCGGCAGAACTGGTACAGGAATTGTATGCGAAGATGCATTACCAGATGCTGCGTCCCAGGGTGTTAGTTTCTTACATAAGGGAGCCCTATGTGTATGATGCCGGAAACGTGAGAGTTACATTTGATTCTGATATCCGCACGACCCTGTATCACAGAAATTTTCTGGAAGAAAGGGTGGCGGATATCGGCACTGACGATCAGGTGCATGATATGGTGCTGGAAGTAAAATACGATGCGTTTCTGCCAGCGGTTTTACGGAATATCATGCAGATGGATACCATACGCCAGCAGGCATTTTCAAAGTATGAAGCGTGCCGCCGGTTTGGATAAACAGGTAAGGAGGAGAGAGTAAATGAGTTTTAATGACGTTTTTAAATCAAGTTTTATGGAAAGTGTGACGGAGTTTTCCGTAGTGGATATCCTGATCGGGATGGTGTTTGCCCTGGTCATCGGGTTGTTTATCTTTATGGTCTATCAGAAGACTTTTAATGGTGTGATGTATTCAAGCGGATTCGCCTTGTCGCTGGTGGGGCTCTCGCTGGTGACCACATTAGTTATCATGGCGGTAACTTCCAATGTAGTGCTGTCTCTTGGCATGGTAGGAGCCCTGTCCATCGTCCGCTTCCGGGCAGCCATCAAGGAGCCGCTTGAAATCGTGTATTTATTCTGGGCCATTGCGGCCGGCATTGTGATCGGGGCGGGGATGATCCCCCTGGCAGTGATCGGTTCCGCGATCATAGGCATCCTGTTGATCCTGTTTGCCAATCGAAAGGTGCATGAAAATCCGTATATATTGATCTTGAATTGTCAGCATGAAAAGTCTGAGGAAGAAGCACTCGCCATGGCAGGGAAGGCGTTGAAGAAATTTATGGTAAAATCCAAAACTGTGAATGCGGCCGGTATTGAACTGACTGCGGAAGTGCGGCTGCAAGATGCGGCGACTTCCTTTGTCAACAGATTACAGGATATAGATGGGGTAAGCAATGTTACTCTTGTCAGTTATAATGGCGAGTATATGTCTTAGAGGAGGGCAGGATGATTTCCCATAAGAACATAACAAAGGTCATAGGGGTATTAATGGCAGCAGCGGTCATGCTCTGCATTCTGGCTATGGTATTTTCACGTAAAGCAGTGGAGGTGATCTGTTCTGCCGCTGTGGCAATGCCATATGAATCGGCATTATTTCAAACGGATGAACTGATGCAGATCGATATTCAGATGGAAGAGGAAGAATGGGAAGAGATGCTTGCCGAAGCTTCGGAAAAAGAGTATCATGCCTGCGATGTCGTGATCAACGGACAGAAGATATACAATGTGGGTATTCGGACTAAAGGCAATACCAGTCTGTCGGCAATCGCCATGAATCCTGAAACGGAAAGGTTCAGCCTGAAACTGGAATTTGACCATTATGTGGAGGGACAGACCTGTTTTGGCCTGGATAAGCTGATCTTAAATAATAATTATGCTGATGCCACGAATATGAAGGAGGCCGTTGTCTATGATATGTACCAATATCTTGGGGCGGATGCTTCGCTGTACAATTATGCCCGGATAGCAGTCAATGGGGAGTACTGGGGCGTGTATCTGGCATTGGAGGCCGTGGAAGAAAGTTTTATGCTGCGCAACTATGGAACAGAGGACGGCGCATTGTATAAGCCTGATGGCATGAATATGGGAGGCGGCTTTAAACGGGATAAAGATTTTGATGGAGGCCCGCCGCCCGACAGAGAAGACTTTGCGGGAGGGCATCCGGAACCGGGCAGCGGATTTGGCATGGGAGGCAGCGGCGCGGATTTAAATTATACGGACGATGATCCGGACAGTTATTCTGCCATATGGGAGGGAGAAGTGACAGATACCGGCGAACAGGATCACCGCAGGGTAGTCACGGCTCTCAAAAATATCAGCGATGGAACCGATCTGGAGGAGTATCTGGATGTGGACAATATATTAAAATATATGGCTGTGCATACTTTTTCCGTGAATATGGACAGTCTCTCCGGAAACATGGCACATAATTATTATCTGTATGAGCATGGCGGCAGGTTGAATATCCTTCCCTGGGATTATAATCTGTCCTTTGGCGGAATGAACATGGAGCCTGACAGCGATGCCTCGGAAGTGGTTAACGATGCGGTTGATTCTCCTTTTGAGATGACAGAATTCTTTGATGCCCTGCTGGAAAACGAGGATTATCTTTCCAGGTATCATGCGTATTTGCAGCAGCTTTCACAGGAGTATATCCTGGGTGGAAAGTTTGAGGAGGTCTGTGAACGGATCAGGAGCCAGATAGATGTTCTGGTGGAAACCGATCCTACGGCGCTTTATTCCTATGAGGAATATGAAGCAGGGGTGGAAATGCTGTATCAGACAGTGATGCTGCGGGCGGAAAGTATAAAGGGGCAGCTGGAAGGTACGATACCCTCAACAGACGAGGGACAAAGAGCAAATCCGGATACTCTGGTGGATGCATCGGTAATCGATATTGCGATAATGGGGGTGTTTGATATGGCAGGAGGGTCAAAGGACAGAATACATTAAAATGCCGCAGACACCCGCACCGGCCATGACATAAATAGGATTTAATTTCCATTTCCGGAGGATCAGGAGGCCGGCGCCAAAGATAATTACGGAAACATAATTGACATCACTCCAATCTTCTGGTAAGGAGCGCTGTTCATAAAAAGACAGCAGGATCAGGGAAATACCCGCAGAGGCAATCATAGCGACCACCGCAGGGCGCAATCCGGCCAGTGCGCCCTGCACGATTGTCAGGCTGCGAAAACGATAGTAAATATAGGCGAGCGTCATAACAATGATACAGGATGGCAGGATACAACCCAAGGTGGCGATGATCGCACCGGGCAGTCCTGCAACACGTATACCGACAAAAGTTGCAGAATTGATGGCGATGGGGCCGGGCGTCATTTCCGCAATGGTCATGATGTCGGCAAACTGTGTCATGGTCAGCCAGGGATGGGCATCCACGACCTGGTGCTGGATTAAGGGCATGGCCGCATAACCGCCTCCGATACTGAAAAGACCAATCTGAAAAAAACTCCAAAATAATTCCAGGTAAATCATCTTTGAATCCCTCCTTTATGGTGCAGCTGATAAAAGGCGTCTGCTGCACCCACAATCCCACAGAATAGAATAATCACAATAATATTGATATGCAAGAATCGGACAGCGATAAAGGAAGCCAGAAGGACCAGGACGGGGAGAATCCGTTTCTGTTTCAAAATAGTCATTCCCATAGTCAGGACAACATCACAGATTACGGCGGCCACACCTGCGGTCATTCCCATCATCGCCATATTGACAATGGCGTTATTCCGGAAAGCCTGATAAAAAAGAGAAACGATGGAGATGATGACTAACGGTGGAAGCACGGTGCCCAGAACGGTTAACAGCGCTCCAGGGGCGCCGGCCACGCGATAACCGATCAAAATGGCGGCATTTACGGCGATGGGCCCGGGAGAAGACTGGGCGATAGCGATCAGATCCAGCATTTCCTGTTCATCCACCCAGTGCAGTTCTTCCACAAATTTTTGGCGCATCAGGGGAATGATAACGAACCCACCGCCGAAGGTACAGGCGCTGAGTTTAAAGGTTGACCAGAATAATTTGCGAAATGTATGTGTATTTTCTTTCATGATTTTCATTGTCCCAGTATATCATATTTTTCAGGAATTTCAAAAGGTGAAACTCGTTTACCAAACGGGAAAGTCGGTTTACAATCAATCCTGGATTCCCCCAAAATTGACAAAGTATACCCTAAAAAATGCGATGTATACCAAAACTGTCAAATAAATCTACTTTTTTGCTATATTTATTTATGTAGTCCCGTGCAGCGAAGTACGTTACGTAAGGAAGAGGGCAGAAGAAGATGCTGGGTGGAGCGGTATATATAGCCTTTATAAGGTTTGTGATTTGTATAATAGGCACGATCGTTTTGTTTTTGCTGATTGATGAGCCGCGTTTTAACAACAGGATGGTGACAGTGATCTACGGCGTGTATTGTGTTGTCGCATTGGTGGTGTCATGCAGCTGGTATGTGATGGACTGGCAAAGCTGCATCCGAATGATAACTTTTGTCATTTTTGGGGCCTTTGCGCTGGTGTCACTGTTTATCAGCAATAAGAGTATTTTTCTGACAATCTATAATCTTGCGTTCACTTTTTATCTGACAGCTGTATTTATTGTGGGCGGAATCGAGATAGCCAGGGTTTTCTTTCATGGGAATATATGGGCGGATATTATCGCGAGGATTGTTATTATTCTGGCAATGATTTTTTGGATCAGAAAATACATGAGAAAGCCGTTAAAGGGATTCGACAATTATCTGGAGACGGAAATGGATGCGTTTAGTGTGACGGTCCTGATCATCAGTCTTTTCTCCGGAATCGGCATTACTTTCATTCAGCATTATGTGGAGAATAACGGTTTCCGACTGACCCAGCTGGCGGTCAGCTTTTTCCTGACCGGTGCCTTACAGCTGGTGGCGCTGCGGCTGTATATGCATATGGGTAAAGAGTCGGAGTATCAGAAGGAAAACCAGCTCATGAAGATGAATCATAAGCTTTTGGAACGGCAGCTGGAACTTTTGGAAGAATCTGTGGAGAACGGACGGCGTATCCGTCATGATATCAGACATCATAACAGGGTGATCGCGGAGTATGTCCGCAGGGGACAGGAGGATGAACTGTTAGAATATCTGAAGCAGTATGAAAATAAGATGGATACGGGTACGGTTCCTGTTATTTGTGATAATACGGCAGTCAATAATATCCTGTCGGCCTATACCAGATGGGCAAAGATGGAGGGGATTAATGTCACCATCGATGCGGAAGTGGATAAGAATTTTGGCATTGAGGATATGGATATGGTGACTATTCTGTCCAATGCCTATGAAAATGCAATTTACGGCTGCATGGAAGCGCGCAGTCAGATGGAAGAGAGAGAATGCTGTATTCATCTGCTGGTGAAGAAAAAGGAGAATAAGCTGGTGATCTATTGCAGTAATACCTGCAAGATGGAACTGGATTTCAGAAAAGGACAACCCCGACCGGAGTTTACAGGCGGAATCGGGGTGTCCAGTATTATTAAGACTGCGGAACAATACGATGGGGAGACAGACTTTCGTAATGACGATGGTGTTTTTGTATTCCGTCTGATCATGAATGTACCGAAGCAGACGGAAACAGTAAAGTGATGCCGGAACACTACATTTTGTTATTGTCTACCAGGAAGGTGTCGCCGTCCTCCACGATACAGATCATGGTCTTGCCGGTGTTGAGTTCAATCTCATTGCCATTGTCATCATAATATCTGGTAGCGCTGTAGTCTGCGGTCTTCTTCCAGGTCACATGTATGCCCCTGCCGTTTGTAAAAAACCATCCATCCCTGGTGGTATCGTGGCATTGGAAGGCCAGATAACCTTTCGGGTCACGTACTTCATAGTAGGTGTTCTGGATCAGGATATTCTTGAAAGCAAGCTGCCTGCCTGTTGCCTGATCTATGTGCGGCCCCGCAGAAGTGCCGGATAGATGTTGGAACCTGTCATAGAGGCCGGTTTCCGCATTATAGACAAAATAGCAATTGGTAACCGGATAGGTGGGTGACATATCAATCTTATTTGCGGTGACGGCGTTACTGTACTGTGTCAGCATATTAGGGGCATTGTCCGGGGCAAAACGATAGTGTGCTGCATCGGAATACCCATTTCTATATTTGGTATTGTAATCCAGTTTGTCAATCTCAGCCCGGATACCATTGGCATTTACAAAGGTATTATCTCCTGAAATAGCATCTTGTGCCTGCCAGAAAGTACTGCTTCTCAATCCGTCTATATGTTCCGTGTCAGCACGTCCCAGTACGTTATCGGTATAAAAGGGCCCGCCGCAGTGGATATAAAAGGCATCCCATTCAAAAGACCAGTACACAAAGTAATCCCGGCAGCTTCTGACATTTCCGATCCTGTCAAGAGAGCCCCAGTCCTGGAACAGGGCCATCAGACGGGTGAGACTGCCTTCCACGTTGCATTCATAGAGCACGTCCGCTTTGGAGAGGCTGTATTGGGTGGCCGTTTTGGTGTTGGGAATCATCACGGTAATGGGCCTGGTGTTGTTTACTTCTTCCGGAACCCATTCGTTGCTGATTCGGCTGCGAACCATGCCTTCTTCAGGCGGAAGATCGGCATCGGGTTCTGTTTCCGGTGCTTTCGGTTCTTCCGACTCTTCCGGAATGGGCTCTGGTTTTGTTTTCTCCGTTTCCACCTGTTCGACCACAGGTTTGGAAACATCCTTTTCTTTCGTTTCTTTGCCACAGCCAGACAATAAAAGAGCGGATGATAAGGTGAGCATGAGTAAAATAGTATGTTTTTTCATAGGGAATCCTCTCTTTCTATAAAAATCTGGTTATCTTCAGTATACCACAGACGAGACGACTCAGTCATTAGGAAAAGAGGGAGAGTTAAAAAAGTCCGTTTTCATGTTTTTGCGTATATGCTATAATAGACGCGAGATCATATGTATTATAGACACAGGTAAGTATGTTATAAGGAGAGGCCGGAAGCAATGAGCAGAAAGAAACCATTGGCCAGAAGGATACGGAGCAATATCAGTATCCTGATTGTTTTTGTCATTATTGTTGTAAGCTGTACCTACATTCTGCGCAGCGTCCTGTGGGAAAATACCAATGAGATGGGTTTGGCACTGGTGAAAAATTATTCCTCAGCAGAAGAGCAGAGTATTGATACTTATGGCGTTATTTTGAATATCTGCACAAGTTATATTGCAGAACGCGAGCAGACGGATATTTCCCAGGAGGAACTGAAGGAAGGGTTGTATCCTTTTATGAATGGGCTGACGGATGTATACGGTAAAGATACGATCCAGATTTATGGTAAGACATTGAAGGATTCACGGCTGGTGTCGAATAGTGCACAGATGGAGGCTATGGAGGATTATGACGTCACGGGCACGGAATGGTACCAGGGAGCGGTTGCAGCCAAGGGAGAGATTTACATTTCGTCTGTTTATACGGATATTCAGACCGGGCTCCCGGTGGTGACAATGTGTGAAGTGGTTCCGGACACGGGCAGTTTTGTTGCCATTGATCTTAAGCCGACTTATTTTGAAGTAAACAGCCAGGATATGACACTGCCGGAAATAGCTTCTTACTATCTGGTCGATAAAGAGGGCAGGCTGCTCTATTATAAATCTTCATGGGATTATGACCGCGAAAGATTCCAGAGTTTAGTGGACAGTTACAGAGAAAAGGCTTCCTGTAACAGAAAAAATCATGTGTCGGAGAATGTAAATGCAGCAGACGGCATTGTGCGCAATGTATATTTTCATCACATGGATAATGGTTGGACAGGGATTTTGACCATACCAAGGGATGAGATCCTTTCTGGTTATGATACGTTCCGTAATATCAGTATTGTGCTGACTGCTTTCGGTATCGTGCTGATTGTCTTACAGATATTCCACGAGTATAGTGATGAAAAACGGGAAGATGAATATTTTGTATATCAGCAGGCCATGAACAGTACTGCCCGTGCCTGCCGCTCCATCTATTATATCAGTGTAAACGATAGAACCTGTGATACTGTATATCCGCTCGGTAAGGATGGAAAAGCGCGCAACAGCACTTATGACAGGGAAGTGCTGGAACACTTCAAATATGATGTGGTGGCAAAAGAGCACCGTGAGCAGGTGGCAGATTTCCTGGATATGGACAATATCATCAGCAGGCTTTCTGAAAGAGAACATATAGAATTGCAGTTTAAGAGAAGTAAGGATAACGTTAACGGACAGACCGAAAATGACGAGTATGAATGGTGCTCGATCGCCATTACTGCGGCGGAGAGATGGGATGGGAAACTGTCAGCCTTTACGATTGCAATCCGTAGTATCGATGATGTGATACGGCGGGAGGAAGATCAGAAAAAAATGCTTGCCCTGGCTGTGGCACGTGCGGAGGCGGCCAGTAACGCCAAGAGTGATTTCCTGTCTCGGATGAGCCATGATATCCGTACCCCCATGAATGCGATTCTGGGAATGACGGCTGTCGCGGCCATGCACATAGATGAAAAGAAGCGTGTCATGGATGCCCTTGATAAGATCACGATTTCAGGGAAGCATTTGCTTGGCCTGATCAACGAAGTCCTGGATATGAGCAGGATTGAGAGCGGCAAGGTCAGCCTGACGGAGGATAGCTTCAATCTGTCCAATACCATGGAAAATATTCTGACAGTGTTCCACTCACAGCTGGATGCCAAAGAACTGAAACTGAACGCAAGTATTGCAAAATTGGAACATGAGAATGTGATCGGGGATGAGCAGCACTTACAGCAGATATTCATGAACATCATGGGGAATGCCGTCAAATTTACGCCCCAGGGCGGCACCATCAGTATACATATTGAAGAGAAACCTTCCCATATCAACGGCAGCGGCTGTTATGAGTTTGTCTTTGAGGATACCGGCATCGGTATGGAGCAGGAGTATATTAAGACAATTTTTGAACCATTTTCCCGGGCGGCCAATTCCAGCGGCAGCAAGATTGAAGGAACAGGACTTGGCATGTCGATCGCAGTCAATATTGCCCGCATGATGGATGGCGATATCAAGGTAGAGAGTGCTTTGGGCAAGGGTTCCAAGTTTACGGTCATAGTGCATCTGAAGTTTGATAATGTGACACAGGAGGATGTGGAGGCGTTGGCATCTCTTCCAGTGCTGATGGTAGATGACGAGGAAGAATCCTGTGAGAGTGTCTGTGAGATCCTGTGCAGTATTGGTATGGAAGCGGAATATGTGCTTGATGGAGACAGCGCCATAAAGCGCATAGCGCAGAAGAGGGAAAAGGGAGGAGATTTCTCCGTGGTGCTCCTGGACTGGCAGATGCCGGGTAAAGATGGACTGGAGACAGCGAAGGAGATCCGCCGGATGGTGGGCAGGGAGATCCCGATCATTATTCTGTCTGCCTATGACTGGACAGATATTGAGGCTGAGGCTACAGAGGTCGGTGTGGATGCCTTTGTCAGCAAACCGATGTTTAGATCCAAGCTGATCAGGGTGCTGTTGAACGTGTTTGGCCATGGCAGCGATGAACAAACATCCAATGCGCTTGAGACATTCGTACAGCAGGATTTTTCGGGGAAACGCGTATTGCTCGTGGAAGATAATGAGATCAATATCGAAGTGGCGGAAGAACTTCTGAATGTCGTGGGAATCCAGGTAGAAAAGGCGATGAACGGGCAGCTTGCCGTTGAACGTTTGCTGGAAACGGAGGCCGGTTATTATGACCTGATCTTCATGGATATACAGATGCCGGTCATGAATGGCTATGAAGCTTCTAAAACCATACGTTCTTCCGGCAGGGATGATCTTGCGCAGATTCCAATTGTGGCAATGACGGCGGATGCCTTTTCGGATGATATCAGGAAGTCCAAGGATGCGGGCATGAATGACCATATTTCCAAGCCGGTGGATGTGGAAAAACTGGAAGACGCCCTGCGCAGATGGATTTTATAACTTGACAAACATACCAGCGGTATGATAACATACAAAACATACCATTGGTATGTTTGAGAAAGGCGGAGAGAACGTGGCAAGAAACAAACATCCGGAAGAGACGGTCAATCTGATATTGAACGTTGCTTCCCGCCTGTTTATGGAAAAGGGATATGAGCATACTTCCATTCAGGATATCATCGATCATCTGGGCGGGCTTAGTAAAGGTGCGATCTATCATCATTTTAAGTCAAAAGAGGAGATCCTGTATGCCGTCACAGACAAAATGACGGCGCAGTCCGATCAGATGTTACGGGCTATCTGCGACCGCAAGGATCTGAACGGAAAAGAGAAGCTGGAAACAATATTCAGGGAATCTCTTAATCGCTCTGTGCAGGATGATATCTTTACGGTGGCCCCCGGCTTTTATAATAATCCGCATCTTCTCTTCAGCCTTTTGCATGAAACGGTAGAAACAGCAGCACCGGACTTTATCCAGCCAGTTATCGAACAGGGAGTGGAGGACGGTTCTATTGTTACCAAACATCCTAAACAGTTGGCGGAAATGATCTCCCTGTTGGCCAATCTTTGGATGAATCCCATGGTATTTGATGATTCCGAGGAGGATACTTATCATAAGTTTATGATATTTGATCAGGTACTTAAGGGATTGGGACTGGATATTGCGGATGAAAAGATGATGGCGCGGATGCAGGAGCTGACAACGATCTACCAGAAGAGTAAATAGCAGAAAACTATTCTGCCCGGTAACATGGGCAGAAAAATTTTAGACTTATACATACCAACGGTTGGTATGTATATTACAAGGAGGACTTGAAAATGAACCAAAAATTATTTTCCAAGGATTTTACATTGGTGGTCATCGGGCAGATCATTTCCCTGTTTGGCAATGCCACGGTAAGGTTTGCCCTGCCCCTTTATTTATTAAATCTCACCGGCTCATCAGCGCTTTATGGCACGGTTATGGCATGCGCTCTCATTCCGTCTATTCTGTTATCGCCTGTGGGCGGCATCATCGCGGACCGGGTGAATAAGAGGAACGTCATGGTCATATTGGATTTCTTCACGGCGGCGGTCATTCTGCTCTTTTCCCTGCTCATGCAGGGCATGAATCTGGTGGTCTTACTGACAGTTACGCTGATGATCCTGTACGGGATCGCGGGCGCCTATCAGCCGTCCGTGCAGGCCAGTATCCCGGTGCTGGTGAATACAGAATACATTATGGCGGCCAATTCTGTTGTCAATACGATCAGTTCGTTTGCTGGATTGATGGGGCCTGTGCTTGGGGGCATTCTATACAGCGCCTATGGGCTTATGCCTGTGCTGTGGGTTTGTACGGGGTGCTTTGTGTTCTCGGCGGTTATGGAGATCTTTATTCACATACCCTATCAGAAACCGGGTTCTGCCGGAAGCATTTGGCAGATTGTCAGGAGCGATTTTGTGGAAAGTATCCGGTTTATATGTAAGGAGAACCCGGTCATCGGGAAAGCTGTTTTAGCGGCCTGTGGGATCAATCTGTTTCTGTCTTCCATGATTACGGTAGCGCTGCCATATCTGGTGACGGAGGTTCTGGATTTGGAGACGGCTCTGGCAAACCGGCTTTATGGGTTTGCGGAAGGCATATTGGCGGCCGGGGGATTGGCCGGCGGAATCTGTGCGGGTATTTTCGCCAGGAAGTTATCCATTCAAAAATCCGGGCGCCTAATTGTCATGAGCGCAGTATGTCTGCTTCCTGTGAGCGCATCCCTGCTCTTAATAAAGTCCGGGATGGTAAATTATGTGATTCTGACCATGGGCTGCTTTAGCGTTATGGTATGCGCCACTGTTTTTAATGTGCAGGTGCTGTCCTTCTTTCAGATGGTAACGCCGGCGCACTTAATAGGTAAGGTTATGGCATTCATCTTTACTGCGGCGATGTGCGCACAACCGCTTGGAAATGCGCTGTATGGAGTGCTTTTCGAGATCTGTAAGGGTATGGAATGGGCGGTGGTTTTGTTTGCCTGCGTAGTTTCCGTGCTGATCGCGGTTGGGGTTTGGAAGGTTTTTGAGGGGGTCGGGCAAGAAAGGATATTGGAAAAACGTACCGAATAAAATGAAATGTGTGTACAGGCCAATAAAAAAGATGTTATACTATAAATAAAAAAGAAAGAAGGTATGTTTATGGTAAACCGTTTTGTATTGAATGGAATTTCTTATCATGGTGCGGGGGCAATCAAAGAAATTCCGGGAATCATCAAAAGTAAAGGATTTAAGAAAGCTTTTGTAGCATCGGATCCGGATCTGGTTAAGTTCGGTGTGACGGCCAAGGTGACAGATTTATTAGATGCAGAAAATCTGGCATATGAGATTTATTCTGATATTAAGCCAAATCCGACAATCGAGAATGTAAAGGCAGGGGTGGCGGCCTACAAGGCATCGGGCGCAGATTATATGATCACGATCGGCGGAGGTTCTTCCATGGATACCGGTAAGGCGATCGGTATCATCATCAATAATCCGGAGTTTGAGGACGTGCGCTCCTTAGAGGGTGTGGCGCCGACAAAGAACAAAACAGTATATACAATCGCAGTTCCGACTACGGCCGGCACGGCGGCAGAGGCTACAATCAACTATGTTATCACGGATGTGGAGAAGAAGAGAAAATTCGTGTGCGTAGACGTCAATGATATTCCTGATATTGCGATCGTGGATCCTGAGATGATGGCAAGTATGCCCAAAGGTTTGACAGCGGCAACCGGTATGGATGCGCTGACCCATGCGATTGAGGGCTATACGACTAAGGCTGCATGGAGACTGGCTGACTGCCTGAATCTGGAAGCAATCAAACTGATCGCGGAGAATCTCAGGGGTGCAGTGAATAATACGCCTGATGGACGCGAGGGCATGGCGCTTGGTCAGTTTGTGACTGGTATGGCATTCTCCAATGTGGGACTTGGTATCGCTCATTCCATGGCACACACGCTGGGCGCGGTTTATGATACCCCTCATGGGGTGGCCTGTGCAATGATGCTGCCAATCGTTATGGAGTATAACGCAGAGACCACGGGAGAGAAATTCAAGGATATCGCAGAGGCAATGGGAGTGGACACCACCGGCATGTCTCAGGAAGAGTATCGTAAGGCAGCAGTGGATGCGGTACGGAAATTGTCTGAGGATGTAGGGATACCGGCGAAACTGGAAGCTTTGAAAGAGGAGGATCTGGACTTTTTGGCAGAGTCTGCATTTGCAGATGCATGTTGCCCTGGGAATCCGAAGGATACTAATGTAGAGGATTTGAAGGGATTATTCCGTAAGTTAATGTAAGGGTGAAGTTTTACATTGAATGTCATGATTTTTACAGTGTCGCTTTGTAACTAACGTTTAGTTATGAGGCGACATTTTTTATTATGAGATAAAGAAATGTGAAAGATATGTTTTTGCTTTCGTAGAATAAGATATTCTGTGAAACTAAAAACACTTAAGCTGTGTCCATAGTTAACTGTCTGTAACGTATCTATCGTCAACAATTATACTTTAAATAACCCCTTTTGTCAATTTTATGGTCATAACCAATTGTTACTCATCATGGAATTATATTCCAGAACGAAACCCTGTGTAAAACTTTGTCATATTTTATATCATTAATTAATTTTAATGTTCTATTTATGGTCAAAAAGATGGTCAAGAAGGAGAATTTTGCAAATGTCCAGAAGAAAAGATAACATCAGAGGACATTAAGCTCTTCACTGTTATAGAAGAATGATAATACTCTATATCAATGCGTTTCAGTCAATTATGGTCAATTATGTGGTCAGGCTGAATGAGGACACCCAATGAAAGAGATAACCAATAAATATTTCGTAGAATATCTTATTCTACGAAATACACTTGTAACTCTATAAGTATAGTTTAGGACAGGAGAACTATGGAGCCTGCTACGATTGTCAAGACGATTCATCAGTACAGTAAGACATCGCTTCCCGATGAGGATATGCAGAAACTTCAGGAGATTGCGGATGATTACAATGCAGTAAAAGAATATGTCTATCAGCGGTATGGTGGTATTCATAGCCTTTCTAAGATTTATCCTGGCTATACAGTACAAAATGAAATGACACAGAGCGGGCGGAGGACTGAATTAGGGCTGCCGTCCGTCTACTTTTATCTGGCTGTCTTTGATGCGTTGGGTGATATTAAGACACAGTGGACGAGAGTCAGGTCGGAAATACTGAGAAGAATTATGAAGAATAAGGAATTTACACAGGAAGACAGGCATTATTTGAGGTTTGTGACAAAGATTAATACCTGCTTTTCCAGCATCTTATGCGGGAAAAATGTGGAAATTCCCAAGGAAATGGAAAGTAAGTATGAGCAGTTACTAGCGGAGATTTCTGATGTAGAAAAGCTTCACCGGTATCTTCGCCGGCAGGTTCGTAAAAACCTGCATAAGATGCATACGGATAAGGCAGATGGATTTTTTATTGCTGAGCGGGCATATCGGTATGGACAACAGGATGAAGGAAACAATGCCAGTTATGGGATTTTTGTTGCTACCAAGGAAAAACGCCAGCGGATATTCATACCACTGACGGATACCAATCAGTATAAAAAACAGTTGTATATCAAACTGAACGCTGAAAACAATACTGTAGAAATTGCAATTCCCAAAGTATTGGAAGTCCAGTGTCATGATGAATATGTCAAAGAAGTGGGATTATCAATAGGTATCTGGCAGATGTTTACGACCCATGAGGGGCATGTATATGGGGAACACCTGGGAGAACTGCATATGGAACTTGCGGACTTTATAAGGGAAAGTAATAAGACATATCGCAGGGAAAAGCAGAATAATCCAGGTAGAAAAAAATATCAGAATAAAAAGGCCAGGCTTGAAGCAAGGATTCATGATTATATCAATCAGGAACTTAATCGAATGCTTGAGACAGAACAGCCTAAAGTATTTTATCTTCCGAAGCTTCCGAAATCCATGCCGGCCGGTGTTAATAAGAATATAAACTATTCCTTGAATGTATGGCAGAGGGGATATATCAGAAAAAGATTTACCCAAAAATGCAGGGAAAACAATATAGAGATTGTGGAAGTGATCGGCAAAGATATCAGTCGGGAATGTAGTAGATGCGGGGCGCAGGGAACTTATGTAAAAGATGATTTTACATGTAGTCAATGCGGATATGAGATAGATAAGAAACAAAACGCAGCGGCCAACGCATTGCACAGGGGAAAGACAGGCAGGAGACTAAACAAGACCTATCCTGTTTCCGACAATTCGTAAAAGATTTCAATGGAAATGTTATGCAGATAAAATGTGGGGCTGCTCTATGTTTATAATATGGAAGAGTTTCCGCCTTTTGACTGAGATACCTCAGACTGCATAGGATTTCCTGAAATATAAAAATCGCATTCATGATGTGAGCACAGGAAAGAAGCATTGTGGTGTGTTCACATCATGGATGTGCATGACGGTGTGGGTATTACGGTAACGTAAGTTGGGCATGCCAAGGCCTTTAGAACATTGAACTCTGTTCAATGATGTATAAAGGTGCGAAGCCGGTTTAAACTGGCAATATCCGTAAGGGTAACCAATGTGCCTTATTAAATTAAAATATTGACGGCACAAAACAGGAGCGGCGGATGAGAAAAGCGCAGAGACAGGAAATACTCAATTTCATAGACAGCTTGCATCAGGCGCACGGCGAGATCAAAGAAGCATTGAAGGAGAAAAATTATGCCCAGGCACAGAATATGCTCAGTGAGTGTCAGGAGTTCGCGGTAACGCTCGGTGAAAACATTGAGCAGTCGGAAGGCGAAGGGCATGTCACAGTATCCTATGTGGAGGAGTACTGTGAAACACTGTTTCATGTTTTTGAAGCATTGCAGGATCAGCCGGTAAATGAAAATAAAGAGTATAAAATCTTGCGAAAGCAGCTGCTCAAGATAGAAAACAGTGTTAAAAATGATATTCGGATACGGAAAGAAATTGTTTTTTTCCCGTATAAGGCGTCTATGTGGGACAGCCTGGAAAGCGTGTATTTTGCGGCTAAAGAAGATCCGGACTGTGATGCATACTGTGTGCCAATTCCTTATTATGATTTAAATCCCGACCATAGTCTGGGTAAGATGCATTATGAGGGAGGGGACTATCCGAAGGACATAGAAGTGGTTGGCTGGACGGCTTACAATCTGGAAGAGAGGAAGCCGGATGTTATCTATATCCATAATCCCTACGATGACTGGAACCATGTTACCAGCGTACATCCAAGATATTATTCATCTAATCTGAAAAAGTATACGGACACATTGGTTTATATTCCATATTACAGTACTTTAGGAGGAATGAACGAGGCGCAGAGCTTGTGCTCTGCCTATCTTTATGCAGATTATATTGTGATTCAGTCGCCAAAGTACAGAGAATATTTTGACAAAGAATTGCCGGATCGAAAGTTTCTGCCCTTTGGTTCACCGAAATTTGACAGAGTGATCAGGAAATGCCAGAATCCACCGCCGCGGCCTGAGGAGTGGCAGAAGAAAATGTCGGGTAAGAAAGTGTATTTCTATAATACGAGCATTTCAGGAATGTTAGCGGATACGGAGAATTTTCTGAAGAAAATGCATTATGTGTTCCAATGCTTTGAGGGGCGGGAAGATGCCTGTCTGTTGTGGCGTCCACATCCACTGTTGGAGGCAACATTTGATTCCATGCGCCCGCAGTACCGCCCGGTGTATGATGCGCTGAAAAGACTGTTTATAGAACAGGATCAGGGAATTTATGATACAACGCCTGATATTACGGATACGATTGCCTTATGTGATGCATACATAGGAGACGACAAGACAAGCGTGACATCATTGTTTGGACTGGCCGGGAAGCCGTTATTTATTTTGAATGACAGGATTCATGAGGAGCCGGGGGAGGATAGTTGGAGAGAGGAGATAATTATCAACTATAGCTTTTATGAGCATGGAAGATTTGTCATAACACAGGGTAATAAATTATATGTGTCCGAGCCGGAAGAATACAGATATCAATATTTCTGTGATTTGGCTGAGTATGGTAAGAACACACAATACTCCATAGTGTATGAAATTAATGGGAAACTGTATGCCTGTCCTGACTATGCACAGGATATCCTTGTGATTGGAAAAGACGGTGTTGAAAAGGCAATAAAGTTAGAAGAAAGAATAAAAGATAAGAAATTATTTAGTTTAGCATTGAAGTATGATAAATATTTGCTTCTGATACCCTTGTATTATCCTGCTGTGGTTCGTTTTGATACGGAAACAGGGCAAATTTGTTATTTAGAGGATCATGTAGATGTATTTATCAGAAATGTAAATGGTAAAAACATAGCAGGCAATGCAATAATCCACCAGGGGGAATTATATATAGTGTCACCGGCAGATAATCTGATATACAAGCTGCATATTGAAAGCGGGGACATACAAATTATCGAACTGCCGATTGAGAGCAGGTGTGGAGGATTTGTGCTGTCAGAGTACAGAGATGAACTATGGATTATGCCTTACGAAGGGAAAGTGATTGTACGATGGAATCTTCTGACAGGTGAGGTGAGAGAATATTCTGATTATCCAGAGGGATTTTCCTGTGTGAATTCTTTAACGGGAGACGAAGGACCAGCATTTAATTTCCCCGCATTTTATGGGGAGTATATGTATCTTGCTCCAGGATGGGCCAATATGCATTTAAAGTTAAATATAAACACGGGGCAGTTTATCAGATGGCAGCCTTCGTTCCAAAAGGATCAGACAGAAAAAACAGGTTTTATAGAGGAAAGTTATACATTTATGCCTAAACAGTCGGACGTGATAAGAAAAGACTTTAAATTATATTCGAATAAAAGGCAAAAAATATTCAGTATCAAAAATATGAAAACAGAAGAATGGGAAGAAAAGGAGATTCAATTTGACAGGGAAGAGTTGAAAAGCCATGAACCAGGTTTTTGCAAGTGTTCGGCGACATTACAACATGCCTGTATAGAGAATAGTTTTAACTCTTTGGGCAGATTCCTTGACGGAGAGATAGCAGGCGGACAGTTTGACAGAGAAAAACAATTGGCAGCATATAGCGAGATAGCGGCTAATTATGACGGGAGTTGCGGCAGAAAGGTACATGAATACATAAACGGACTAACTTAGAGAAGATATGGAGAAGATATGGTTAGAGTAATTACTTATGGAACCTTCGATTTATTTCATGAGGGACATTACAAGTTATTGCAGCGGGCGAAACAGCTTGGGGATTATCTTATCGTGGGGGTTACAACAGAAGAATATGATCAGGCGAGGGGGAAGCTGAATGTGGTGGATTCCCTGATTACCCGGATAGAGAATGTCAAAAAGACAGGGTTTGCGGATGAGATCATTGTGGAGGAATCACAGGGGCAGAAGTTTCGGGATATCAAAAAATATAATATCGATATTTTTACGGTTGGATCTGACTGGGTGGGGACTTTTGATTATTTAAATGACTATTGCAAGGTGGTGTATCTGGATAGAACGAAAAATATATCCAGTACCATGCTGAGGGTGCAGGAAACACAGATCCAGGGAATTGGGATTATTGGCACGGGACGGATTGCCAACAGGTTTATTCCGGAGGCAACACTTGTCAGCGGCGTCAATACCAGATGTGTGTATAATCCTCACTTTCAAAGTGCTAAAGCTTTTGCCGACAAGTGGAAAATCGATGCTTATGAAGATATAGAAGAGTTCTATCGTAATTCAGATATCGTATATATAGCATCACCGCATGAGACGCATTATGGCTACATTAAGCAGGCATTGGAGCATGGGAAACATGTATTGTGCGAAAAGCCCTTATGCCTCGACAAAGCGCAGGCGACAGAATTGTTTGCATATGCAAAAAAAAGGAATCTGGTTCTTTTTGAAGGGATTAAAACAGCATATTGTCCGGGATTTGCCAAACTTCTGGGAATTGCCTGTAGTGGAATAATAGGAAATATCAGAGCCGTAGAAGCATGTTTTACGAAACTGGAGGATGGCAATAAGAGAGAACTGACAGACAAAGAATATGGCGGCAGTTTTATTGAACTTGGAAGTTATTGTCTGCTTCCCATCCTGAAACTATTTGGACAGGATTACGAGGATTTGCGATTTGAGACAATAGAAGATAAAAACGGAATCGATTTATACACCAGGGTACATATGCGTTATCCTAACGGGCTGGCTACAGCCACATGTGGGCTGGGAGTGAAATCGGAGGGGAAACTTTTGATATCCGGGACGACCGGATATATTGTGGTGGAAGCGCCGTGGTGGAAAACAAGTTATTTTGAGGTGCATCACGAGAATCCGGGCGATGTGGAGCGTTTTTCTGAAAGATTTCTTGGCGATGGTCTGCGGTATGAAATCTGTGACATGCTTTCGATGATAAACGGTGATACGAGGAAAGATTTTAAACTGACCAGAGGGGATTCGGAGACAATGGCTGAGATTATGGAAAAGTTTTTGGCACTGAGAAAGGCGCAAAAACAGATATGAAAATATGGGCGCACAGAGGATGCAGTCAGATATATCCGGAAAATACGCTGCTTGCTTTTGAAAAGGCGGCAGGCCTGGATGGACTGACAGGAATCGAACTGGATATCCAACTGACAAAAGATGGGGAAATCGTAGTGATCCACGATGAGAGAGTGGACAGAACCACGGAAAGCATCGGGTACGTGAGGGACTATACGCTTTCTGAGATAAAGAGGCTGCATATCTATGCCGACAGCAATCCCAGTCAGTCGATCCCGACAATCGGAGAAGTCCTTGATCTTTTGAAAGACAGGATCCGGAGCGGATTAAAACTCAATATAGAGTTGAAGAACAGTATTTATCCTTATGCAGGAATGGAAGAAAAAATTGTGGAGTTGATTGAGCGATATGGGTTGCAGGAGAATATCGTCTACTCTTCTTTCAGTGCCCTGTCTTTGGAGAAAATCAAAAATATAGATTCGCAGGCGGAGATTGGAATTTTAGATACCAGGGTTTCCGATTGCCTGTATAAATTAAAGGGCGGATGTGGCGCAGTGGCACTTCATCCTTACTGGCGGGGAATGGATCTGCCGGCTGAAAAAATACAGGAGTATAGTGTGAGAGCGTGGTTTACCGGACATTTGTATCCGGAGAGGCCAACAGGAAGCAAATTAGATTTGGCATTATTGGAAAAGAAGGGCATTACGGATGTGTTTTTAAATGAGCCGGAAGTTTATTTGAATGAAGGATGATAGGTATGGAATTGACGGGGGAAATGTTGGAACGGCTGCATAAGATAGAACTCGAGATGCTTATTGAGGTAGATAGAATCTGTAAAGAAAATAATATCAAATATACCATAATAGGCGGCACTCTTTTGGGGGCGGTCAGACATGGTGGATTTATTCCATGGGATGATGATGCGGATGTTGCAATGCTCCGTCCGGAATATGAAAAATTTTGTTCTATTATTGATGAAAAATTGGATCATTCCAGATTTTATTTTCAGAATATGGAGAGAACAGAAGGATATAGATGGGGTTATGCAAAACTACGGAGAAAGGGTACTTTGTTTGTAAGAGAAAATCAGGATCATATGGAGTATGAACAGGGAATGTTTCTTGATATTTTTCCGATAGATGGAACACCTGATAATAGAGTACTCCGTAAAATACATAAGTTTCGATGTTTTTGTGTCAGGAAAATTTTATGGTCAAAGGTAGGAAAACGGGAAAGCCAGAGCAGGGTACATCGAATTGTTTATAGCATATTATCCATGATACCTGACAGAAGCATTAAAAGGATGTATAGGGGATTAATTCTGAAAGTTCATTCGGACACCAGCAAAGTAGTAAGAACGCTTACCTATCCCGCTCCTAAAAAGTTGGATGGATATTACAGAAAATGGTTTGCGGAAACTGCGCCAATTTTGTTTGAAGGTTATGAATTTGAAGGTGTGAAAGATTATCAGGGGTGGCTTGGCTTTGAATTTGGAGACTATATGAAATTACCACCGGAAGATAAAAGAAAAACACATCCTGTGACGAGTATTAAGTTTGTCTGATATAGAACAGTATGGAATGAAGATTTGGAAATCGGGAAAAGGATGTGGTTGCTAATATGGCGAATATAGCATTGCTGATTGCGGGTGGTACCGGTGCGAGGATGCATCAGGATATTCCAAAGCAGTTTTTAAGCGTAAACGACAAACCAGTAATTATATATACAATAGAAGCGTTTCAAAAGCATCCGGAGATAGATGCGATTTATGTAGCCTGTCTCAATGGCTGGCAGGAAATCTTACAGGCATATGTAAAACAATTTAATGCCACTAAGGTTAAGAAAATTGTCAAAGGCGGCAAGAATGGACAGGATTCAATCCGGAATGGCGTAAATGCCATTGCGAATGATTTTGAGGAAGAGGATCTGATTCTGGTGCATGATGCAATCCGTCCGATGGTATCGGTAGATATCATATCAGACAATATTGTCAAATGCAGAAAATATGGAAATGCAATTACAGTCATACCATGTATGGAAGCAATGCTCAAGTCAGAGGATGAATGTCAGTCAGAGGAGAGTATCCTTAGGAACTCTCTCTTTAGAGCACAGACGCCGCAAACGATCAGTGTAAAGGATGCAGTTGCGTTACATAAAGAAGCTTTGGAGAAAGGCATTACAAATTCTGTGGCAACGTGCACACTTTTGCTTGAATTAGGGAAAAAGGTATATTTTGCAAAGGGATCAGAGTTAAACATTAAAATAACTACAACTGATGATATCACAATATTTAAGGCATTGTTATCAATGCAGAAGAGTGCATGGATGAAATAATGGAACAAGATAGAGAGGGAGATTATGAACGTATCAGAATACATCGTGTCTTTTTTAGAAGAAAAAAATATTGACACAATATTTGGAGTTGTTGGCGGCGCTATCTTATGGCTGTGTAAGGCCTTTGGTGAAAGCACGGGTATTAAGCCTGTGTTTACCAACCATGAACAGGCGGCGGTAATGGCAGCTGATGGCTGGGCAAGAGTAAGTGGGAAGCCGGGAGTTGTGTTTACGATCAATGGGCCTGGAATGACAAATACGATTACTGGTATTGCGCAGGCATGGGTTGATTCCTCTCCGGTAATCCTTATTACGGGAAACTCCAATTTGAATAGTGTGCAATACGAGAGGGAAAAGGGTGTCAGGCAGTATGGAACGCAGGATGTCAGGACAGACAGGCTGATGGAGAGTATTACCAAAAAGCATTTTTTGGTGGAAAAAGCAGAGGATATCAGGGAATGTCTTGAAGAGGCGTATCAATTGGCAATTTCGGGAAGGCCTGGCCCGGTCTGCATTGAAATACCAATTAACGTGCAGAGCGCCAAGGTTCCGGATGATGTATGGAAGCAGTCCGATATAGCGGACAATGATATTAGTGCAACGAATACACAGAATAAGGATATAGAGTCAATTGTTGGGAAGCTTCTGTCTGCGGAAAGGCCACTGATATTGGCCGGACAGGGAATCAGATTATCCGGGGCAGTAGATAAATTCAGGAGATTTGTTGAAAAATATCAAATTCCTGTTGTTAATTCAAGAATGGGAATTGATGTGATTGAAAGTGATAGTGAGTATTTTGTAGGGCGATGTGGCAACCATGGGAGCAGGGCTTCTCACTTTGCATTACAGACCTGTGATGTTTTACTTGTTCTGGGAAGCAGACTGGCACCAAATACAACAGGTTATGATATCAGTAAGTTTTCCGGACAGTCTTATAAAATACTGATAGATGTGGATCCAGGAGAATTGGATAAGTACAGATTGGTAATTGATCAGAAATTAAATATGGATTTAGGCACATTCATTGATATTGCGGAGCGCATTTCAGATGGAATAGAAGACTATAAACGAGATAACAGGGCTAAATGGGTCTCCTGTTGTAATGGATGGAAGAGCAGCTATCCGATTATGCAGAAGGCATATTACGATGATCACAGTATCAGTACATACAGGGTAGTGGAAACGGTAAGCGATATTTCTGATACGAATGATCTGATACTTTCTGATACAGGTTCCTGTTGCAGTATTGTGGCGCAGGTCTGGAATGTGAAAGAGAACCAGAGGCTGTTTATTTCAGGCGGATTATCGGCGATGGGATACTGGGCGACCTCTATGGGACTTGCCATTGCCAATAAGGGAAAAGGGCAGGTAATCTGCTTTGTCGGTGATGGCAGCTTACAGATGAATATTCATGAGTTGGCAACGATTGCGAAATATGGTCTGCGGATTAAGATGTTTGTGATTAATAACAGTGGTTATCAATTTGTCAGGATGTCACAGTCGGCCTATGATATTAATCCGCCATTTGGTACGAACGTGGAACATGGCGTGCCGATACCGGATACAAAAGCATTGGCAAACGCCTATGGAATACATTATAGCAGTTGTGCTGCCCCGTCAGAGCTGGTGAAGGAGATTCAAAAGGTATTAGATTCAGATACGGCAGAAATTTGTGAAATTATGGTTGCAAAAGAGCAGGAAGTATGCCCGAGACTGAAATCTGTCGCACTGGAAGATGGTAGTTTTGTTTCTCCTGCGTATGAGAATTTGTATCCTTTTTTGGAGGAAGAAGTCTTAAAGAGGGAATTAGAAAAGGCCTATGTTCAAGAGTAAGATGCGTGTGAGGTAAAAAATGCAAGACAACCAATATGCTGCGTTCAGACATTCTGCGGAAGAATTTATAAAACAATTTCAAGGTGAAAAAGAAAAGAAAATTGTTTTATATGGAATAGGACAATATACTGCGGCATTATTGCCTGAATTATCAGACTTTCATATTATTGGGCTGATGGATGGAGATGCATCAAATATTGGCAAAATGATATATGGATATAAGATTCTCAGCAGGGAAGAAGCAGAAAAATCAGCAGATCTAATTATAATTAATACTTCTTCCTTTTATTGGGAGATGATTTACAGCAGATTAGAAGATATTCGTATTCCAGTATACTATGCAAATGGCAGCAGGGCTTATAAAAAGGAATCATCTTATGTTATTCGTGAAAGTCTAAAACTTTCTTTTGATGAGATGAAAAGGCACATTGATTGTAATGACGTCATATCTTTTGATTTTTATGACACGTTGGTGATGCGTCTTGTATATAGTCCCAGAGATGTTTTGAAAATAACGGAACTAAGGGCTGGCAATGAAGTGGAGAATCCTATTCCCTTTTGTGAGTTGCGCAATAAAGCCGAAGCTGCGTTAATGGGTGAAGAATATACCTTAGATGATGTCTATCAACATATGGTAGAGGAAAGGAATATAGAAAAGGATACATGTGAAAGATTAAAGGCACTGGAAATAGATACGGAAAAGACATTGACTATTGCCAGAAGAGATATGGTCAAATTATATGATTATGCGGTTCAAAAGAAAAAAGAAGTCTACATATTATCAGATATGTATTTATCAAAAGAAATTATAAAGGACATTGCGCATAAGTGTGGGATAGCAATAGATGACGAGCATCTTTGGATTTCGTGTGAATTAAAAAAAAGTAAAAAAAATGGTGCAATGTGGAAATTGTTTGCGAAAAAAGTGGCAGGCAGAAAAGCGCTGCATTTTGGAGATTCTTTAATCGGGGATGAGCAACAGCCCCAAAAGGCTGGCATCAGTTCGCTTCATATACCAAATGCCATTGAACTGCTGGAAAATTGTGTGTTGGCAAAGGGAATTCCTTATATCAATTCCATTCATAGTTCGATGGCTATGGGCATTTTGTTAAATGAATTATTTAATAGCCCTTTTGTATTTCATAAAGCAGATAACATATTTCGCATTGATTCATGCAGGACTTTTGGAAAATGTATTTTTGGAGATGTTATATTAACATTTTTACTTAAAATCTTCTCTGAAATTAGCAAACAAGAGATAGGTAATTTGGTTTTCTTTGCAAGGGATGGTTACTTCTTGCAGCAGAATTTCGCTCTGCTTTGCGGAGAAGTTGGAGTGAATATACCAACTTCTTATTTATATGTTTCCAGAAGGGCAATATTATGTGCTGCATCAGATGATAAAGAAGCCTATGAGCGGCTTATGATGTCTGACTATAACGGAAGTTTTGGCAATTACTTAAAAGAGCGTTTTGATGTTTCCATCAAAGAGGATGATACACACTCAAATGTCATATGCAGTATGCCAAATGACTATCAAAACGTAAAAGATTGGATGGTTTTGTACCAGGAAGAAATTCAGCAGAATCTTGTGGAGTTTAGAAAATGTTATAGAAAATACCTGGGCAGATTTGATTGGGAAAAGAAAACTGCGATTGTGGATATCTGCTATACAGGAAGTATCCAATATTGGTTGTCCAAAATCATTGATAAGAGGATAACAGGTTTCTATTTTGTTGCGGATTTATCTGATGCAAACGAGTTTAACAAAGTTAATCCAATGATAGCCTGTTTTCAAAGTAAAACAGATTTAAAGGCGGAAAAATCACAGATCTGGAAAAACCATAAAATTGTTGAGAGCTTATATACAGCGCCTTATGGAACAATTCAAAGCATAGATCGATATGGTAATCCCCGGGTGTTTTCATCAGGAAATAACCAGAGGCATTTTATCGAAAGAGAGGAAATGAATGGTGGTATTAATGAGTTTATAAGCGAATATGTGAGACTCGTCAAAAAAATGGGATTAGATGTTAATGATATTGCGATAGATTCGAAATTTACGGATGTTTTGTTTGGTTTATTTTTTGATGGGGGTATTCATTACGGAGAAGTGATTAAGCAATGTTTTTGGCATGAAGATTGTTTCATTAATTCTTCAAAAGAATATGGTCTATTTTAAAAGGGAGGTGAAGGTATGGATATCATATTTAACGACAGTTGGAAGAATATATCAGAAATTATTATATATGGTATCGGAATGGTTGGAAAGAAATATTTTGATATGTTAAGCGAGGAATTTACGATTAAATATATTGTTGATAAGAGTCAAAGTGTTTCTGCTTATTACCATAATACTAAGGTGATTTGTCTGAGTGAAATGATGGCAGTCAGAAAAGATGAAAAAATCATTGTACTGGCATCAAAAGAAGCCTTCCTTTCCATTAAAAAAGATTTAAATAGAAGTGGTCTGGTTGAATACGAGGACTATGTTGGATTTGATGATTTTGTAAAAGAATGGTATTGGCAGGTAAAAAGGAAAAATTGCATTAGGGAAGTACATACATCGATTAATACAAATTGCACATTTAATTGTGAAAAATGTAATATGTTTGTTCCTCACTACAGATCTGTAAAGGTATATACGGAAGATGAAATAAGAGAGAGTCTGGATGCCTTTTTCCCTTTGATAGATTATGTATTCGTATTTTCTTATTTGGGCGGTGAACCCTTTTTAAATCATGGTCTGAAAGATATTTTAAGATACACTTATCAAAAATATCATGAAAAAATAGGCAGAATAGAAATTATATCGAATGGAAGTATTGTGCCTGATGCAGAGACTTTACAGGTTATGAGTGAGTGCAAAGTTCTGGTCAGGATTAGTGATTATACAGCACATATAGATTATGGAAAAAAACTTGAACAATTAGTAATGGTATTACAAAAACATGAAATACCGTATTCGATTGAGGAAAGCCTTGAATGGGTGGATTTCTGTTTTCCGGACAGAAATGAAGATTTGGTTTTACCAATCAAAGATATTCGTGCTCATATGCTCTGTTGCGCACCAGCATTTCACGGGTTAAACGATAAAAAATTTTATTATTGTCATGTAGCGTGGAGTGCAGAAAAGGCAGGTTTAATAAAATTAAAAGACAGTGATTATATTGTGTTGGAAAACTATGGTACAGATTTGGCAAGTAAGAGACGCTTGGTTGAGTATGCAGGCGGTGAGATGGAAGAGGGCTATGTCAGTTTGTGTGCAGAGTGTATGGGATGTGGCATAGACAACAGATATGTTGTCCCGGCAGGAAAACAAAGCGATAGAAATATATTTTACCAGATGTAGAGAGTGTTGAGAGATGGACATTGTTATCTTTGGCGTAGGAGATTATTTTAATTCTCGCAAACAAACAATAGAGAACAGGGTTAATATTGTTGGTTATATTGATAATAATCCTGATGTTTGCGGCAAATATCTTGAAGGAATACAGATTGTAAAACCAGAGGAAATTTTAACCCTGCCGTGTGATTACATAGTTGTTATGAGCGTTTTTGCGTCTGATATGAAACGGCAATTAATGGAATATGGTGTATCAGAACAAAAGATAAAGTCATATAACGAGTTTTATGGACAGCTTGAAAACGGAAAATTAGCAGTATGGTTTGGAAAGAACATAGATATAGATACGAAGCTTCCAAGAATATTGATTGTTTTTAATTATATGCGATACAGCAGTGCGTATACACTTAATCTGAATATTATAGAGGCTTTGACAAAAGAAGGATTTGCAGTTTCCGTTGCAACTGTTGCAGGAGAAGAATCATGTATTAAGGAAATTCAGGAAAAGGGAGTGAGCGTTTTAACGTACGGGAATATGCATTTTGCAACGCGGGAGGAACTTTCCTGGATGAAAAATTATGACTGCATCCTTGTGAATAATGTTTATATGGTTGATTGTGTCAGTACTATTGGAGAATTAAAGCCGGTAATCTGGTGGATTCATGAACCTGAAAATTATATAAAGGCAACCTTGGACTTAGATGAGGATTATGATAAACGAAATTTTAGTATGATAGATATTTGTGCGGTGAGTACAAAGGCAAGAGAAGACTATTGGAACTGTGACAATTCGAAAAAGCTACGAATATTACCAATTGGGATAAAAGATGAAGGAGTTGGGACACAGAAGACAGAGGAGAACAAAATTATTTTTGCAATCATCGGATATGTTGGGTCTATAAAGGGACAGGATATTTTTGTAGAAGCAATCAGCCAGTTGAGCGAGACGGAGAAGCAGAAAGCTGAGTTTTGGATTATTGGACATATAGGGGAGGTGGGCTATGGAAATCAGATTCGGGAAATGGCTGACAGAGAAGATTGTGTCAAAATACTGGGAGAAAAAACAAAACAGGAATTAAATGAATTATATAAGAAAATCAATGTTGTAGTGGTTGCGTCAAGAACGGAAACCTTGTCTTTGGTAGCAATAGAAGGAATGATGCATAGCAAAGTGTGTATTGTGTCTGATTCGGCGGGCATTGCGGAATACATATCAAACGGAGAAAACGGATTCCTGTATAGGGCAGAAAACATAGATGAATTGACTGACAGAATGAAGGCAGTGATTTTGAATGAACATTATATAAAAGAAATAGGCAGGAAGAGCAGAAAAACATATGAGACCTTTTTTAGTCTGGATGCTTTTTCGCGCAGTCTAAAAGATGAGATTGAAATATGTCTTCATGATTGGAATCGTCAGCAGATTTATTGCGATTGACAAAGGAGAAAAAGTTTTGACAGCTACGAATCTGTTTCAATATATTTTGCCAGATATCAATATTTATGAAAATAAAAATATATATATTTATTTTGATAAAAAGCCGTTGGCATTACGTCAGATTATGTTTATGCTGGATTTTTTTTATGAATCAAAGTGCAAAGTATGCGGACTGGCGGGAGAGAACAGGGAGGATGTTGGCATCAGGGTATTTAACAAAAAAGTAGTTCATTACTCTGAGATGTCAAAAGAAAAAGATGTTGTAGTTAAATGGGGGGGGGGCAAATTATGTGTGAATGAATTGGATAAACCCTTTTTTGACGATACGGCTTTAAAAAAGAAACAGCTGGTTGTGTGGGGAACAGGAGCGTATGCCATAGACTTTTGTAAAATGGCTGAGGAATATGGATGGAAGGTTTCCTTTTTTATCGATAGTGATATAGATAAAAAAGGCAGGCTTTTTAGGGAAAAAGAGGTATATCAGCCTGAGAAATTAAAAGAATTGCCGGATGAAAGTATTATAGTAGAAGCTTCCCGACAATGGGAGGAAATGGATGAAATAGCAAAAACCTTATGTCCCAATACGGAGAGATTATATTTTCAAAAATTATCGGTTTTAGATGTCAAGGTTGATTTGAGAAGGGTATATGAAACATATGCACTGATAGGAGATGATCCTATCTGCATATATGGTGATGAAGAGAGAGTGAATGAATGGGGTGCACTTTACAACTATTTTGATTTTCATATAGAGAAGCAATATTGTTATGGTGCTGAAAATCGACTTGATCAACAGACACTGGAGGGCATCATTGCATTAATACAAGAAGGTAAATATGTACTTCTAACATGGGAACGAAATATAGAGACGATTGAATGGCTTGAAAAAGCAGGTGTGAAATATTGTACTGATTTTGGATTTGCAGATCCGTTTGAGATATTCCGATATGCAACCAGAGAGTTTATATATGATATTAACCTGGGATTCAGCTACCAGAAAGAGTGTAAATATCCTGGCATAGCGGTATATGGAAACGAGGAGAGTGCAAAATATAGGATTGTTTGCCTCGGGAATTCGACAACGGATGCCTGGTTTCTGCCAAATAAGTCGTGGCCCGAGTTTTTAAAGCAGATGGCTGGTGATGATGTATGTGTTTATAATGCAGGATGCGAAAGCTATAACACGGTACAGGATCTGATAAAGCTAATGCGGGACATGCTGGAGTTTGCACCTGATATTGTGATAGAGGTAAGTGGCGTAAATGAAACATGGTTTGATGAAAAGTATCCGTTTTCATTCTGTTATATAAAGGATGTATATAGACAAAAAACAAATGAAAATATCTATAAGGGCATACAACACGCAAGCCCCTATTGGAAGCAGTGGCTGGATAATATAGAGATAATGAACGCTATCTGTAAGTTGCATGATATAGAATATTTTGCGTTCCTTCAACCAATGCTAGCCGGAAAACCCAATAAAGATATTGATGAAGAAAGTCGGGTATTGTCTTGGTATAATATCATTCGCCCTACAAGAATTGAGAGACAAAGCGAGTTTGGCAATATTATTGACCAGATTAAAAAAGACGATCCTAATAAATATTCTTATATACATAATATGACCTATATATTTGACAAAGTGCATCATGTATATATAGATGACTGTCATTTAAATGATCGAGGTAACTATATTTTGGCGGAAAATATATGGAGACATATGAATCTGGCAGGAAATCAATAATCACAAACAGAGGAAAGTAATAGTTGTGAATAACAGGTTGGGAGCTTAGATATGGGAACGAAAGCAGAGACATTAAGTAGCTTGACCAAAAAACTTCATAATGCCCGGATATTGCCAATTTATTATTTTAGTGTAAGCGACTGGATAGAAGATAAGCTTCAGATTATTTCCACGTATAGAAGTCTAGAGTGGAATAAAAATGTCATTGTAAGAAGCAGTGCGGTCAATGAGGATACAGAGAACTGTTCGCGTGCCGGGGAGTTTTGTTCGGTTCTTCATGTCAGAGGAGAAGAGGAGTTTGCGGAAGCAGTTACAAATGTAATCTCCTCCTATGATGATAATAACCCCGACAATCAGATTTTGGTTCAGCCAATGCTGGAAAATGTAAAAATGGGAGGTGTTGCGTTTACACTGGATCCTAATACCATGGGAAATTACTATGTGATCAATTATGATGCCAGTGGTTCTACGGATGCGATTACCTCAGGAACTGGTCAAAATGATAAGTTGGTGTATATATTCAAAGGAAAAACGGACGAAGCAGAACCGGAAATGCAGAGGATTTGTAAAGCCCTGGAAGAACTGGAAGAAATCACCGGGACGAAGAAGCTGGATGTAGAGTTCGCCATGACAGCAGGGGATGAGTTATATATTTTACAGGTTCGTCCATTATGTGTATCCGGCCATGAAGTTGATATGGAAAGTCAAAGGCGGGAATTGCAGAGGATTGCAGACAAGATTCATTCAGAAGCCATGCGAAAACCTTTTGTATGTGGCAAAAAAGCAATCTATGGGGTGATGTCGGACTGGAATCCGGCTGAGATGATAGGAATACGCCCGGAACCATTGGCGCTCTCATTATATAAAGAGGTCATAACGGATAATATATGGGCGTACCAGAGGGATAATTATGGATACAGAAATCTGCGCAGTTTTCCGTTAATGGTTGATTTCTGCGGACTTCCCTATATTGATATCAGGGTAAGCTTTAACTCCTTTATTCCCGCCTCACTGGATGAGAATATCAGTGAAAAGCTGGTAGATTACTACATAGAAAGGCTGGAGGAAGATCCGACAAAGCATGATAAGGTAGAATTTCAGATTGTCTTTTCCTGCTATACGCTGGATTTACCGGAGCGTATTCAGATATTAAAGGAGTATGGGTTTTCGGATACAGAGATAGAAGAGATTATTTTGGCTCTGCGAGATATGACCAATACCATTATCAATCATGAAACGGGGTTGTGGAGAAGTGATTACAAGAAATTAAATATTCTTGAGAGACGGTATCAGGAAATTGTAAACAGCGAACTAAGCAATATTGAAAAGATATACTGGCTGATAGAAGATTGCAAACGATACGGGACATTGCCATTTGCAGGTCTGGCAAGAGCAGCCTTCATAGCGGTTCAAATGCTGCAATCGATGGTTACCAAGGAGATTATATCCAGTGAAGATTATCAACAGTTCATGAACGATCTGAGTACAGTCAGTTCGGATATGGGCAGAGACTTTTTTGAGATGACAAGGGTTAATTTCCTGGATAAATACGGACATTTACGTCCGGGAACATATAATATCACTTCCAAACGTTATGATGAAGCCCCTGATTTATATTTTAACTGGGATCAGAAACGAAAAGGAAAAGATGTGTCAGCAGACAACAAACTGTTTAGGCTGTCTTTGGAGCAACTGCATAGACTTACGGAAGAGTTAAAGGAAAAAGGTCTTAACAATGACATTTTAGGATTGATGGATTTTATAAGAAAGTCCATAGAGGGAAGAGAGTACGGGAAATTTGTCTTTACCAAAAATATCAGCAAAGTGATTCAGCTAATTGGAGAGATTGGTAAGGAGTATGGATTTGACAAGGACGACTGTTCATTTTTAGATATCAGGTCCATCATGAATCTCTATTCCACAACCAGGGATTTAGGCACGGTTCTGAAACAATCAATAGAACGTGGGAAAAAGGATTATGTGCTGACCAAGTCCATAACGCTGCCGCCGGTTATCATGGATGTGGGAAGTGTATGGAGTTTTCAATATCCGGAAACAGTGCCCAATTTTATTACATTACAGTCTACAAGCGGGAAGGTTGAGGTTTTGCAGAATGACGTTTCCAATGTTGAAATTGATGACAAGATAGTTCTCATCACCAGCGCGGATCCGGGATATGACTGGATGTTTTCACATAATATCCGGGGCTTTATCACGAAATATGGAGGTGCCAATTCGCATATGGCCATTCGGGCAGGCGAACTGGGAATTCCGGCAGTAATCGGTGTAGGTACGGAAAAATTTGAGTTGTACAAAAAGGCAGATATTTTGGAAATTGACAGTCTGGCAAAGACGGTCAGAGTGATATGTTAGGAGGAAAAGGACATGAAACATGGAGATTTTACAGAATTAGCAAAATTTTATATTGACAGGCCCGGATATTCACTGACGCTTTTGGAGTATATCAAGGATCATGTTGAGAAAAGCCTGGGAAGGGCTCTTACAGTTGCAGATGTGGGTGCAGGCACAGGAAAGCTGACGGAAAATCTGGAACAGATTGGGCTGACAGGTTATGCAGTAGAGCCCAATGATGCAATGCGTCAGGAAGGGATACGTTTGTTTGCGGATAGAAATACATTTGAGTGGAAAGCCGGATTTGCAGAAGAGACAAATTTACCGGATAACTGTGTGGACTGGGTATTGATGGGATCTTCGTTCCATTGGACGGATGCGCCGAGAGCGGTTGCGGAATTTCATCGTATCTTAAGACCGGGCGGATATTTTACTGCAATCTGGAATCCACGTGATATTAAGAGAAGCGAACTTCACACAGAAATTGAAAATATGATTTATAAAGAAGTGCCCAATATGAAAAGAGTCTCTTCGGGAGGTACGGTGTCCACAGAACAGATGGCAGAAAAGTTACTGGGCAGTGGATATAAGGATTTGATTTTTATGGAGAGCGATCATGACGAGCTGATGTCAAAGGAGCGTTATATCAATATCTGGCGTTCTGTGAATGACATCCGTGTTCAGGCAGGTGAAGAACGGTTTCAAAAGATATTGGATAATATAGATTCTTTATTGGCAGATTACAGTGAGATTTCAGTTCCTTATAAGTCGAGGGCGTGGACAGCACAAGTATGTAAGTAATATTTGTAATACTATGGCAGGGAGAAGAGGAAGCGGATATGAAAAGGACAGTTATCTACACGCAGAGAGTAGAGATTGTGGAGAGTTACCACGAGAGACGGGATTGTGCAGATCAAAATATACCGTTATTTCTGGAGACCTGCGGTTATATTCCGGTTCCCATACCAAATGCAATAGCAGATCTGAGTACATTTGTGGAAGCAGTTGATCCGGCAGGCGTGTTGCTGACAGGTGGCAACAGTCTTGTAAAATATGGCGGTAATGCGCCGGAACGGGATGAAATGGAACAACAGCTTGTTAAGACAGCCATGGAAAAGGGAATTCCGATTTACGGATTTTGCAGAGGAATGCAGGTGATCCTGGATTATTTTGGCTGTCCATTGGAGAATGTACAAGGCCATGTGGCTGTCAGGCATCAGGCATCAGGTAAATGGGGAAGTATGGAGGTAAACAGTTACCATAATCAGGCATGCAGGGCAATAAGAGCCCCATTGCAGGCAGTGATGAAAACAGAGGACGGCGTGATTGAGGCGGCGGAATATCCGGAGAAAAACATAATCGTTACGATGTGGCATCCGGAAAGAGAAGTTCCATTTCAAGATACAGATATTGTAAGGATAAGAAAATTGTTTGAGGGAGCGGAGACGGAGAGCGTATGAAAGTAATTATTTTGGCAGCAGGACAGGGAACAAGATTAAGACCAATGACGGACGACAGGCCAAAGTGTATGGTGGACGTGAATGGCAAAAGTATACTTGACAGGCAGTTAGATACAATGCATGCATGTGGAATAAACGATGCGGATATCACAATCGTTGCCGGATATCGTGGTGATGTGTTGCAGAAGAAATTTGCGGATACAGAGGTCAGTATTATCATCAATAAAGAGTATGAAACTACCAATATGGTCTGTTCTCTTATGTGTGCGCGGCAGGTGATGGAAAGCCAGGAAGATATCTTAATTTCCTATGGAGATATTATCTACAACGAGACTGTTCTTCAGAAGATTCTGGATGCAGAGGAAGATTCTGCGGTTATCGTGGACGATGGCTGGTATTCCTATTGGTCAAAACGATGTGAGAATCCGTTGGATGATGCGGAAACATTAATGTTTGATAAGGATGATTATCTGATTGAGATTGGACAAAAGACAACGGAATTATCCAGGGTGCAGTCGCAGTATATCGGGTTGATGCGATTCAGGGGTGCAGGGCTTACTGCAATGCTTGTTCTTGCAAAAGAGGCAGAGGAAAGAACGCAGAAAGGAATGGCCCTTTGGAGAACGGAACGTACCTATCAGAAAATGTACATGACGGATCTGCTGCAAGGGTTGATTGACACAGGGAATAAGCTTAAAGCGCTACATATCGAACGGGGCTGGTTTGAGATTGATGATTGTGATGATCTGAAGATAGTGGAGTCGGAATTGAAAAGGTGAGATGAATGAGTGCTGTATATTGGATAACAGGTCTTGCAGGAGCAGGCAAAACAACAATAGGGAAATTGTTCTATGAGAGATTGAAGGAGAGCTGTCCCAATACGGTTTTTCTTGACGGAGACCTGTTAAGACAGGTATTCGGTGATGATCTGGGGTATTCAGAAAGCGACAGGCGAAAATGTGCGATGAGATATTCCAGACTGTGCAGAATGTTACAACAGCAGGGAATCAATGTAGTGTGCTGTACGATTTCCATGTTTGATGAAATAAGAGAGTGGAACAGAGAAAATATAGTCGGTTATGCGGAGATATACTTAAAGGTTGGTATGGAAGTATTGGCCATGAGAGACCAAAAAGGTCTGTATAGTGGCAATACGGCAGAAAAGGATGGCCGTGTTACAGGAATTCATATCGCATATGAAGAACCGAAGTCTCCGGATCTGGTTCTCATAAATGATGGAGCAAAAAAACCGGAAGAGCAAGTGGAGATTATGATGAGCTGGCTGCGGGGGGCAGGGAAGCAGGAGACAGTATGATCAGATTTTGTGGGAGAACATTGTTAAACAACAGACAGTTACAAAGTGCATACGAGATATCTCCTATCATGTTAGACAGAGATATTTGGAAAAACGGAAGAACTTTTTTCAAATATAACAGGGAAGAATATGCGGTCCTGCCGGTAATAAATCAGTCGGGTGAAATTATCTGCTATGCCTACCAGGATCAGGAGGCGGACCGTGAACTTAGAATGATAAGGGAATTGCGGGAAAAGCCTGAGAGCCTGAAGTTTTCGGAAGTTTTTCCGGATTATGGATGTGTCACGATACAGGGCTTTAATGAGCTGGCATTTGCATGTGCTGAATATTTAAAAGAGCAGGGAGTAGAGGTAAGAGTATCCGGGGACTATTGGGAAGATTTAGACTGGCATGCCAGTTGTGGAGAGTCCGGAAAGAACCCGTTTACGATTTATGCGGAAGGCATCAGACCAAAAAGAGAATGGTATCATAACTTTTTGACAAGCGTTTCTGTAGAATTTGAATGTATAGACAGGATATATGAAGAAAATTTACTATACTCCAGAATTACAGATACTGATAAATCTTCTCAAGAATTAATCGAGACATTACATGAGGAGAAAAATATCATCATTATTGGAGACGAAGTGCCTTCACAGGATACCTATGACTTTTTGTCAGGTAAGGGAATAGACATATATGGTTTTCTTGCGCAAAAGGGGGAGACGCGCAAAAGGCTGTTGGGAAAGCCGGTCATACAGTTTGATGAAGCATTGGAAAAGATTGAGAATCCGGTATTCATTCAGTGCACCGATAAAAACAGCGCTCTGGGAAGCAGAGAAACGGATCAGTATGATTATTACGGATACAGACGGAACCAGAATTTTTACACAATAAGAGATTACATGGAAATACCTGACAGCAGCCTTCTGAATGTTCTTGACAATAAAAGAGTTGTCTTGTTGGGCGATTACAGGTTATGCGAGACCTTGGATACATATCTGGCGGAGAGGATCAACATAGAAGCCAGATTTCAGAAGATAACAGAGGATATTGAAGCAGATGCAGATGAAATTGTTTTATTGGTTTGGCCAGAGATGTCTTATAATGTAATACCGCATGTTTATGAGAAGAATCTGGAACTGATAAATCGGCATAAAAAGTATAAAGATTATACAGCTTATTTTTCAAGACATGAGGCGTTTAGTGTTATAAATACCGCACAGGATAAATATCCACACGCCCATTTGAGACCCAAGGGAATCCTTTTGGGAAAAAGCAAAGGATTGAGCGGGAATGTGTTTTTCAGAGGCGTTGTGGATGGACATCCTAATATTTTGTTAATAAAAAGAGATTTCTGTTTTAATCTGTTTTGGTATTGTATCCGTTTGGCAAACGTAAAGGCAGAAAATATTGTAAGTGAATTTTGGAAGATGTATGAGGAAGAAAATGATAAAGAGGTGATAAAGGAGGACTTCCCGCAGAGAGATAAATTTACGGCAAAAATAGAAGAATTGACAGAAAAGGGAACCTCTTATACAGCACAGGAGATATTTGTGCTGTTGCACATGGCGCATGCGGCGATGTGGGATGAAAAAAGGGAAGCGGATATATCCGGAATGGTTATATATTGGGAGCCGCATATTGGGCAGGTTTTTCCGGAGAGCAGTGAGGTGGTATCCTATTTTGCTAAATGGCTGGAGAGTACTGATATTCAGGGCAATACCATGATCCTGTGCCGCAATGCGATTATACGGGGCGCTTCCCATGTTGACAGGTTTGGAATCACTCAGAAAAACGAAAAAAGCATCAACAGATATCAGATGGCGGTTTTTTCGGAAGTGGAACAAAGCAGGATATGCTATAAGTACTGGAAAGAATTTGCTGTTCGATTTGAGGATATCAAGCTGGAACCAAGAAGTGAGCTGCAAAAGATATGCCGGATAATAGATATTCCTTGGAGTGAGACGATGTTGCAGACAACGGATCATGAAAAGACAGACTCGCTTTTTGGAGTGACGGGATTTGATTTAGGACCGGTCTATAACATCAGAGATTATTATTTATCCGCATTTGACAGAATGAAAATAGCGCTGGGAAGTGCTGAAATACAGATGCGGTATGGATATCCAAGTGTTAATATAATGAATTTTTCCAGAAGAGAACTACAGGAGATATTTCTCAAACATTTACGTGTGCAGAGCAAAATGCATTTTAAGGATAAAGATGCATATGCAGCGTATTTTTTGAAACTGCAAATAGCAGTGCGCGGGCAACTTTGGAAAATTCGAAAAACAGCTTTATTGGGGTGTATTCAAAAGTATAATAAATGGATTGCTATTGATAAGCGTTTATTTGATAAGGTGTTGGCCTGTGTTACGAAAGACCTCTATTCAGATGATGTGATTGATGCACAAGATAATATTTTCAGGTGGATTTATATTTATCAGCATCAAATTGATGAGATGTTATCAATGGTATGTGATATCCGGCGTGCTAACAGGATCATTTTTTATGGTACGGGAAGGGACGCAGAAGGACTATTGCAATTATTGGATCAGACAGACAGGGATCGAATCCTTTTTGCTGATAAGAAAGCATTGGATGACAATTTCACGTTTTATGGAAAAAGAGTAATGAGTACAACAGAAGTAGCAGAAGCGTCATGTGAGTATCCGGTATTAATAACTTCGAGCTATTATTTTCGGGAGATAGAACAGGAGCTTCTGGCGGCAGGAATTGATAAAAGCAGAATCATGGTTAATACCCATGGGTTTGTAACAAAGACTGACTGAAAATTATGCCGGGAGATAAGTCAAATGCAGGGAAACGATTTAATCAGTATTATCGTACCAGTTTATAATGTTGAGGATTATCTGGAACAGTGTATTCAATCAATCATAGAGCAGACCTATACCAATTTGGAAATACTGTTGATCAATGATGGTTCTGAGGATCATTCTGAGCAGATCTGTTTAAAATGGGCCAGAGAAGATAAGAGGATTGTCTATGTCTACAAAAAAAATGAGACTTTAGGGCCGACCAGGAATCTGGGCATACAAATGGCAAGAGGAAAGTATATTGCGTTTGTGGATTCAGATGATTGGATTGACAGTAGGTTTATTGAAAAACTGTATGCATGCATGATAGCGGAGAACTGCGACTTTGTAAGATGTGATTATTACCGTGTAAAAGCAAGTGGTATGGCAGTGCTTAACAATAATGAATATTACCCCTTTGAACAGGCTAATATACACAAGATGATAGGCAGTACACAGGCGATTACCATTTGGACAGGTCTGTATCTCAAAGAACTGTGGATCAGGAATGAAATTAAGATGCCTCCAGGGCCGCATCAGGATCTGGCAATACTGGGACTCACTTTTTTATCTGCAAAAAAAATTGGCGTTTGTCGTGAGGGATTGTATTTTTACAGGGAGGACAGAACGGGAAATACAACCCAAAAGGTTTTGGGAAGCGACAGTATCTTGAATCCCCTAAAGTATCTTGTGGGGGAGTATAAGCGCAGAGGGTTGTTTGATGAATACAGGGAAGAATTGTTACAGGTTTGTACTGACAGATTAAATACCAGTATTAACAAGTTCAGGCAGGGAAAGGAAAATGCCTCAAAACAAGAATATGTGGAGAATATCAAGACATTTTTACAGAAGGAATTTAATCTACCGGATAGTTTTCTTGAAAGAAAAATGATAGCGGTCGGCGGTTATGATCTGCAAAGAGTTTTAAGCAAAAGTTTTTTTCATGAGAATATTGAAGAGTTCAAATATCAACATTCCAGTATCATTTCCATGATGTCTGATGGAGGCGGTTTTTATATAGAACCAGAAGAAAGCTATCGTGGAAAAATGATAGAAGCGGATCGTAACAAAAAACTTAAGTTTTTTTTGCAAAATCACAATCTGGATTATATTCTAATTGATTTTATGGAGGAGAGATATGACATTTTGGATTTTGGAAACAACGGATGCCTTACCTATAGTGATGCGCTGAAAGAGAGAGACATTCAGCCAGACACTGCCAGAGTGATTAGGAGGGATTCTAAAGAGTGTGCAGATAAATGGAGAAGCAGTTGTCTCCAATTCATCAAATTATTAAAGCGGTCAGTAGATCCTCGAAAAGTATTTTTGATTAAGTTTTTTCTGGCAGAAAGGTATGGCGAATATGGGAAAGAGGATGAATATGAGGAAATAGAACAGATAAGAAAGATAAATGGAATATTAGGAGATTATTATACATATTTTGAAGAAAATTTCATGGGAATAAATGTAATTACATTGAATTCTGAATATTGTTATACGGATAAAGGTATGCGGTATGGATGTTATCCCTGGCATTTAAACAGCAATGCCCAGTATGATATCCAAAGCAAGATAAATCATTATATGAGAGGCGGAGAAAGAGCATGAGCGGAATATGTGGAGTTGTATCTAATAGGGGAGTAACGAAAGAGATATTGAAGCAGATGAATGATACTTACAATTATGGGGAAGGAGAGTGTGGGAGCGAAGAGGTATACAGCCTAAATTCTTTGACAGTAGGATTTGCGCAGAGAAAAATGCGGATACAAAGTGGTTCTGAAAAGGATTGTGCTCCGTTTCATTCCGCAAATGGCCGCATAAGCATCATTATGGATGGAGAAATTCTTAATACCAGGGAGTTGAAGGATGAACTGACTGATTATCCATTTCAGACAGAACAGGATACAGAAGTGATTTTTGCAGCTTACCTCAAATGGGGGATTGATTTTGTAAAGAAGCTGGAAGGAGAGTTTGTAATTGCGCTCTTTGACAGGGAAGAACAGTGTGTGTATCTGTTCAGGGACAGAATGGGAATGAGGCCATTATATTATTATGAGGGCAGTGGCGGAACAGTAGTTTTTGCATCGGAATTAAAGACAATTATGAAATATCCGGAGTTTGAAAAACGGATTAATGATGCAGTGCTTGGAAATTATTTTATAAAATTGTACATTGCAGCACCTTATACAATTTTTCAAGATACCTATAAGCTGAATTCCGGTACGATTTTAAAGATAACTGCCCGGAAAACAGAAAAAATAGCATATTGGGAAATTGCGGAGAGATATCAGGCCATGCAGAAAGATCCGGTGGAGGATTATGCCGAGATTAAAGATGCTTTAAAAGAGCGTTTGAAACTATCTGTCAGCCTCAGAATGAGGGGAAGTAAGTCGTTGGGATCCTTTTTGAGCGGAGGATATGATTCAACGGTAATATGCGCGCTGGCACAGGAGATGTCAGACAAGCCTTTCCAGGCTTTTACGGTAGGTTTCGATAAAATAGGGAAAAATGAGGCTGAATTTGCAGAGGAGATTGCCAGACATCTGGGATTAAAACACGAGAAAATTTACCTTACGGAAAAGGAAGTTTTATCAAGAGTTGATAGAATTCCGTATTACTATGACGAACCGTTAGCTGATCCGGCAGTATTTCCAAATATGCTGTTATCTGAATTTGCCAAAGGATTCGTGGATACGGTTATGTCGGGAGAAGGCGGAGATGAGTTATTTGGCGGATGTGAGATATATGCAACGCTTGAACAGGCGCAGAAGTGCAGGAATGTAGGGAAAATTCTCCATTCGATAAAAAATGTTCCAGGTCTTAAAGGAAAAGAAAGATGGAACAAAATGAAATTGAAATACAGGATTGTTTCAGATGATATTACAGATGATATTAAGACACAGACGGGGATATCACAGTATACAGATGCTCTGAACAGAATGTTAAACAGGGAGAAGAATGAGTTTTACTATAATTTTGAATCCAAATATGGGGAAGAAATGTATTGTATTACCCGGATGTTGTTAGACTTGGATACCTATACGCAGGAGGAGTTGTCTAAAGTAGACAGGGCCTCAAGGAGAGTGGGATTAAATTCGAGATTTCCTATGTTAGATGGCAGAGTAATGGAATATGCGTTCCGCGTACCGGGGAAATACAAAGTGAACAATGGAAATATGAAAATGCTGCTCAAAGATATTGCATATGACTATGTACCAAAGGAAATTATGGAAAGGCCGAAGCATGGCCTGGGAATCCCTACCGATGATTGGCTGAGAGGGCCGTTTAAACAGCAGCTGTTAGATTGGACGGATAAAGCCTTTTTAGCAAAACAGGGTATATTTGATCCAGATTATACGAACGCTCTGGTAAAGAAATATTTGGCAACTGGGGATGAAGGACTGGGATCCGGAAATAATTATTCTCAGATTTGGTGGCCATATTTTATCTTTCAGCAGTGGTATGGAGCATACATGTTATAGAAGAGGTTTGCATGGATATTGTCAGATTCGAGGGCGGATTAGGAAATCAGATGTTTCAGTATGCATTGGCGGAAGCATTAAGAAGCAGGGGGCGGGAAGTAAGAGGCAATTTGGGATTTTATAAAAAACATCCTGAATCTGCATCCTACCTGCTTCAGGATGTCTTTCCCAATATTTGTCTGGAATATGTTTCAGATGATGAATTTGAAGCTGTTAATCAAGACTGGCAGAAGATTAAGAAAAGCGAAAACATAAAGGAATTCTGTGATAATTATGCAGAAAGATTCTTTTGGGCAGAGGATGTATCAAAAGCGCCCTGTACATATCAGCCCAATATTTTTTTGACGAATAACTGTACTTTTGTGGGCTATTGGCAGACGGAAAAATATTTTAAGGATATTAAGGATGTTTTAGTCCAGAGATTTCAGTTTGAACCGATTGATCCCGAGTTGAGACGATTGGGGGAAACCTTATCGAAAGACTCGTATGTCAGTGTACATGTAAGAAGAGGGGATTATTTATCATATCCAGGGGTCTATATGGGGATATGTACAAAGGACTATTATGCAAGGGCAATTCATTATGTGCGGGAAAGGGAGCCAAGCAGCAGATTTATATTTTTCTCTGATGACTTAAATTGGGTAAGAGATAATCTGGCAGTTCCTTCAGCAGTTTACTGTGGGAAAGATATGTTTCACCAATATGAAGACTGGTATGATATGTATCTGATGTCGAGGTGCAGGCATAATATCATAGCAAACAGCAGTTTTAGCTGGTGGGGAGCCTGGCTGAACCAAAGTAAAGGAAAGATTGTGGCAGCGCCAAAGAGATGGCTGAGATTTGCGGACACACCGGATATCTGGTGCGATGGTTGGATAAAGATATAAGGTGTGATTAGAAACCAATGTGGAAAAAAGGGAGACAGGATAAATGAATGTTTTAGGAATATCAGCGCTATATCATGATTCTGCGGCAACGTTGGTATCAAACGGAAATATAGTTGCTGCCGCACAGGAAGAACGGTTTACCCGGGTAAAGCACGATCAAAGATTGCCGAAGCATGCGATTACATACTGCCTGCAAGAAGCAAATTTGAAAAAGGAAGATATTGATATAGTTGTATTTTACGATAATCCACTGTACACGTTGGATCGGTATTTGAAAAACATGGCGATGGCAGGAACAGATTCTCAGGATGTTCTGGAACGCAGCTTTGACTCCATGTTTTCTGATAAATTATGGATTCATAAAAAAGTAGAGCAGATATTGGGAGAAAATCTGCATAGAAAATTTTTAGTATGTGAACATCATATTTCCCATGCGGCATCGGCGTTTTATCCATCACCATATGACAAGGCAGTGATATTGACGTTAGACGGTGTTGGGGAATGGGCTACCACCACGATCGGGGTCGGAGAAGGAGAAAAAATTACCATTAAAGAGGAGATGCGTTTTCCGCATTCTCTGGGATTGCTATACAGTGCATTTACATATTTTTGTGGTTTTAAAGTTAATTCGGGGGATTATAAGTTTATGGGACTGGCGCCCTATGGGGAGCCGGTATATGAAGAGTTGATCCGGATAAAATTGTTGGATATTAAAGAAGACGGTTCCTTCTGGATGAATATGGATTACTTTGATTATCAGTATGGACGGGCAATGACGAATGATAAATTTGCTGATCTGTTCGGAGGGCCAAGAAGGGAGCCGGAATCAAGAATTACGAAAAGGGAGATGGATATAGCGGCATCGGCGCAAAAGGTTGTGGAAGATATCATCTTAAAGATGGTACGACATGCGAAGGATGTTTATGGACAAGGAATTGACAACCTCGTGATGGCTGGGGGTGTTGCCCTTAACTGTGTGGCGAACGGAAAGATTAAGAACAGCGGTATCTTTGAAAATATATGGATTCAACCGGCAGCAGGCGATGCAGGGGGGAGTTTGGGATGTGCCCTTTATGCTTCCTATAACTATACATCCATTAGACGAAAAGTCTGCCAGCCGGATTCCCAAAAGGGAAGTTATCTGGGTCCACGGTTTTCCTCAGAAGATATCAGGAAATATTGTACAAAGAACCATTATCCCTATCATCAGATTGGGCAGGAAAATCTGTATGAGGCAATTGCAAAGGAACTTTCCGGCGAAAAGGTAATCGGGCTTTTCCATGGAAGAATGGAATTTGGCCCGCGCGCACTTGGAAATCGCAGCATTATTGCAGATGCCAGGTCAGAGACGATGCAGGTTAAATTAAATCAGAAAGTAAAATTCAGGGAATCCTTCAGGCCTTTTGCACCATCGGTGTTAAGAGAGGATGTATCGGAATATTTTGAATTGGATGATGAGAGTCCCTATATGTTGTTGGTTGAGAATGTAAGAAAAGAACGGAGAAATGAAAGCAGGCTAAAAGATGATTTAGAAAGATATGGATACAATATGCTGGATATTGTAAAGCAGAGCCGATCAGATATTCCGGCGGTAACGCATGTGGATTACAGCGCACGCATTCAGACAGTAAACGAGGAAACCAATCCATATTATTACAAGGTGATAAGCGAGTTTAAAAAACTGACAGGTTGCAGCGTGATTGTAAATACATCTTTTAACGTGCGTGGAGAACCAATCGTATGTACACCAAAGGATGCTTACGAGTGCTTTATGAGGACGGATATGGATGTTCTTGTGTTAGAGGACTGCATTTTATATAAGAAGGAACAGCCAGAGTGGATAGAAACAGATGATTGGAAAAGCCGCTACGCGTTGGATTAGGAAGGAAAATCATGGGAATAGATAGAAATGCACGGGAAAAAGAACTTTTAAAAAAATGGGCGGAAAGTAATCATAAGAACACGGGCTTTTCGCATGATCAAAATACTGCAAGCTGCTTTGTAAAAAGAGGAACTGGTGAAAAATATATATGGGAATATGGCTTTGAATCGGTTTCGGAACTGAGGGATTTGTTGGAAGAACAATGGGAAAAGGATGACAATATGGAGGAGATTCTTACACCTGTATTGGTAGCCGCAATCAAAAATAAGCCGAGAACTGAAATTGTCGGTCAGGAAGAAAATGCCGGGCAAAAGAAATCTGATGATATGGAGAAACTTCCAGTATACATTTATAACTTCTGATGGAGGAATGGGGATATGAGTGTGGCACCGTTAATTGTATTAGATGAAATCGTATATAGCGATCTTAAAAAGTATGTCTGGTATAGTGATTCGCCTGAACAACAAAATGAAAGTGAGGAGTTATTCAGATATTTATTGCAAAACAAAATATACATAGAAGGTTTTGTGACTGACTGTAAATTATTGTTTGGGGATGAAAGATTTCATAAACCAGTAATTGATATCGACAGCCTGAATAAAATGGAATCGGTTGTATTCGGAGGAAGTATAAATTGTGAAAAAACGCATAGTAACGAGACTATAAAGGAAGTTTATTGTGTGAATCCGGCTTTAGAGGGGAAGAAGGCGGTTATATGGGGAACAGGAGATAATGGAAAGTTTGCATATGAAATATTGAAAAAAGCTGGTGTGGAAGTAAGTTGTTTTATAAATGCTGATAAAGAAGGAGAGGATGCTTTATTTGGAATTCCGATTCATGGATTGGAGGAACTAAATAGAATTGATAAAAATGTTGTGTTGATAGAGGCATATAATAAGTATTTTGAAATGGATAAGATTATAAGGGAAGAGTATCCGGATATTGTCCAGAGATTTTTTTGCGATGTACATTCAAGATTTATCCTTTATAGAAAACAGGGAATGGAAAAAGTGCTATTCTCCTTATCTGCATATGATAGATTGAATCTGGTTAAGCTGCACGGGAAAAAAGTAAAGATATATGGGACGGGAGACGATGCTGTAGAACTCAGCTGCTATTTGCGGTTGATGGATTTTGATTTTGCAGGGTATTTGAGCGATGAAATAAATTCTATAGAAACCAATGGGGATGGATATAGAATCGAGCCTGTTGAAGAGATACTTTATGAAGATAATTATGCAATATGGATTTTGTGTCAAGAGATAGAGCGCGCCAAAAACCGTTTGAAAGAACTGGGAGTATGTCTTGATTTGGATGTTGTGATGCCTAGAAAACGAAGAAATATTTTGGATGTAAGTATGGGATATACCTATGATATAGGAGGATATCACGCCGGGATGATGGTTTATGGACAGCAACGAAAAAGGAATTACAACATCGTTGTGTTAGGCGGATCCACGACAGATGGGGGAAACTGGAATTTTATTAAATCATGGTCTCAGTTTTTGTATGAAAAATTAGATCATAGGAATATAACAATTTATAATGCCGGTGTATCTGGTTATGCTTCAGGGCAGGAGTTGATACGACTTGTCAGGGATGCATTACCATTAAGACCTGATATGGTGCTGGTATATGATGGCGCAAATGATAGCGGTGGTGATGCTGTTTTCCCGGAGGAACCGTATGCTTTTAGTTATGCAAGAAAGGTATATGGGTTTGGAGCAAGGCATATGGAAAACGAGTTTATTGAACAAGAGAACGAAAAAAATTTAATTAATTATGGTGTTAGGTCCAATATTGGGAGATTTGAGAACTGGCTGTCCAATATAGAATCCATGCAAGCCATTTGTGCTAAAAAGGGAATTGCTTTTTATAGTTTTATGCAGCCCATGCTTATGTCGAAAGCAAAATATAACGTTGCTGAGCGAAAATTGCATGAAAAGGAGGAGAGAAGATTTAGTTATATGGCAGGATTCAGAAAACTGATGAAGGAATACGAAATTGAGAAATCATATTCTTATATTTATGATTTGTCACATATTTTTGATGAAGAATATGATGTGTATTTTGATGCTTGCCACGTATGTGAAAAGGGTAATGAAATCATTGCTTCAGAGATATATAAGCGTATATCAGATAAAATATTGACAAAGCATGTCCAATAGTTGAGGAGGAAAAATAGAGTGAGTACATGGATTAGAGGCAGACTGCATCAGATGGTGAAAGAAGAAATAAATGCAGGCAAAAGGATTGTTGTATGTCCCTATGGGGAGTGGGGAATGTTTTTGGTGGATTTGCTAGAAAAGGCGTATGGAATAAAAGATACAATAATTCTGGATAACGGGCTGAGTAAGTATAATTCAGCCATTCATTCAGTGGAGGAGTTAGTAACATGGGATACGAAAGATATGACACTTATATTAACTTCTATCAACCATAAAAATAACAAAGAGATTCAGGATCAGATTAGGAAACTGGACGGCGATATTTTTATCAGAAATATATTGGAACCGGAAATACAGGAAAATCCAGGTAGAGAAGCATATTTCCGGGAGTTAAAGAAATTATTATGTTGTAAAAAAGTTGCGGGAAAAGAATTTATCCGAGTTGGAAATGATGAGGGGGATGGCGGCTATATTATGGTTGATGATTTTGATAATACAATGAGAGCCTATAGCTGCGGGGTTGGTAATGATGTGTCGTGGGATTGTGATATTGCCAACAGAGGTATGAAAGTCCTATTGTATGACCATACCATTTCCCATTTACCTAAAGTACATAATAATTTTATCTTTTATAACTTTGGTATAGGAGAAGCAGATAATTGTGTTCCTTTGAAAGAAATTTTGAAGAGAAATCATGATTTGGATAATCAAAATCTTATTTTAAAAATGGATATTGAGGGTGCGGAGTGGGAAGTGTTGGATGACATCCCATCTGAGCTGTTAAATAACTTTAAACAGATTTCTTTGGAATTACATGATGTTTGTAAAGAGGACTATTGTGAAAACATATTAAGGGTTTTACAAAAAATGGGAGTGACCCATCAGGCTGTGTGGATTCATGGAAATAATGCTGGTAAAGCTGAAATTGCAAAGGACATTTTGATACCTGACCTGATAGAAGTTACTTTTGTAAGGAAAGATTGTTATACCTTTATTGATGAGAGATGCGAATTTCCAATGTCATTGGATTTATCTAATTTAAAATACAGAAGTGACTTTGAATTGGGTAATTGGTGAGTTTAAGCTTAATTGTAATGGATTTATTTCATAATTACTGGTAAATGGTATTGTGAAAGGTTGGTATCAAAATGGAGAAAAAAGTAAAAACGCTATGTATGTATTTGCCGCAATTTCATAGAGTGCCGGAAAATGATTTATGGTGGGGAGAGGGTTTTACAGAGTGGACAACAGTTCGCGGTGCGGAGTCTTTGTTTGAAGGGCATAAGCAGCCAATAAAACCCCTGCATAATAATTACTATGATTTGTCAGAAAAAAGCACCATGGAATGGCAGGCATCTCTGATGAAAAAATATGGAATCGATGGACAATGCTTCTATCATTACTATTTTAAGGATGGACGCCGTATTCTGGAAAAACCGGCTGAAAATTTACTGCGGTGGAAAGATATAGATATGCCTTTTTGCTTTTGCTGGGCGAATGGAAGATGGGCGAGAACTTGGAGTAATCTGAGTGGAAATTCCTGGGCAGATAAGTTTGAGACAAAGAAGGAAGCGGAAAGTGAAGGTGTATTGCTTGAACAGCGATACGGAAGAGAGGAAGAATGGCGGGCACATTTTGAATATCTGTTACCGTTTTTAGAGGATGAACGTTATATCAAGATAAACGGTGCCCCGGTCTTTCTTTTTTTCTCAGCGGCAAGTATACCGTGTTTGCCGCAAATGATTCAATATTGGAATAATCTGGCACTCCAAAACAATATGAAAGGCATTTATTTTATTGGGGTAAATACCGCAAAACATATAAGTGGATTAGATGCCTTAATGCTGTTTGCGCCACATATGGTATGTGAATATAATGAGCGAATCGATGGGATAGTAAGACTGGATTACGATAAAATGTGGGAAAATATCAGTCGTGCAGGGCTGATTGACAAACATAAAACATATTACTGTGCAGTTCCAAATAGCGATGATACTCCCAGAAGAGGGAGGCATGATGGAGTTGTATTTAAAAATTTTTCCATAGAAAAGTTCTATGATGGCATGTGTATGCTATACCGGAAAAGCATTGCTGCCGGGAATGAATTTGTATTTATTAATGCATGGAACGAGTGGGGGGAGGGAACGCAGTTAGAACCCGATGAGTATTACGGTTATGCGAAGCTGGAAGCCATTCATGAAGCCCAGAAACATGTTTTCGAAAACCATGAGACTGAAATAATACAGGATAATGCAGTACATATTTCTACAATTGCGAATCAGCCGAATTACACGGTCACGGCAAAATGTTTTGATCTGTGGATGAGTCTCAGGGAAAAGGGGATAAATCTTGCCTCTTATCTGGAGCGTTATGGGATTCAGCATGTTGCAATTTACGGCTATGGAATGTTGGCAAAACATTTAATCTCAGAATTGGAGGGAACCTGCGTTACGATTGATTATTTTATAGACAGGAGCAGGAGAAAAAACTCCATCCAATATGAGGTTAAGCCTGTAGAAGATAACCTGCCGCAGGTGGATGCGGTCATTGTTACGGTGGTTGATGAGTTTGACAGTATTTATCAGATGCTGAAAGAGAGAATGGATTGTAAATTCTTTTCGCTATATGAGATTGTCAGCGAATTACCGTAAATAGTTATATGAAAAGGGAGAGGGCGCCCAAATGGATAAGCTGCTTTCAGTGATCGTGCCAATTTATAATTCCGAGAAGTATCTGCCCCGGTGCATAGACAGCATTTTACATCAGAAGTACACAAATGTTGAAGTTATCCTGGTGGATGACGGTTCCACGGATCGATCGGGGGAAATATGTGATGAATTTGCCCGGAAAGATATGCGGGTAGTTACTTATCATAATGAAAATCAGGGTTCTGTTGCGGCACGCAATTTTGGAGCAGATGCTGCCAAAGGGGAGCTTTTGACTTTCGTGGACAGTGACGACTGGATTGAGGAGGATATGTATTGTGAACTGATGCGGCACTATAAGGAACATCAGCCGGATATGATTTCCTCCGGATATCTCTATGACAGTGGGAAGAAGCTGTGGAGTGAAAAGGATATGCTGCCGCCAGGGTTTTATGACAGAGGGGCAATCCGGCAAAGTGTGATTCCAAGGATGATGTATGATGCAGAATACGGCAGGAGAGGAGTCACCCCGTCCCTGTGTACAAAAATATTTAAAAAGAGTTTATATCTGGAAACCGCACGGAAGATAGACACGCAGATTACTTATGGGGACGATGCCGCCATAGCTTATATCAGTATGGTCAAAGCGTCCGGTATTGTGTTTACGGAAGGGGCCTGGTATCACTACTGTGTGCATGATAATTCCCTGTCTACAAGTTATGATATGGATTCTCTGGTCAGGATTAAGCAGTTTGAGGATTATATGGAGACCTGTTTTAAAAATCTGGGGGTTTGGGAACAGACCTGGTACCCGTTGAAGCAGTATGTAAAATTGTTTCTCAGCCCTGCCATTGAGAGGATATACGGGGTGGAGATCAACATGCCGGTATATGTATTTCCGTTTGCATCCATACCTAAGGATGCACGAATTGTGATCTATGGGGCGGGAATGGTCGGGAAGGCTTATTACAGGACCTTATATGAGAGTGGTTATGGAAACATTGAGGGCTGGGTTGACAGGAATTATCAATGTCTGGCGGACTACGGTTATTGTATCAGTGGTCCGGAAAGTGTAAAGGATATGACGTTTGATTACATAGTGATTGCACTGGACGGGGAAGAAGCAGCTGCTGGTGTAAAGAAATATTTAGATGGACTGGGAGTTTCCAAAGACAAGATAGTATGGGAAAAGCCCAAAAGGATGTATTGGAGGGATAAGAAAGTATGAAGGTTATTATTTTTGGCGCAGGGAAGAATACAGTTCATTTTTTGATGTCCTGCCAATTTTTGGATGTTATGGAAATTCTGTTTATCACGGACAATGACGCCGGTAAATGGGGTACGCTCATAGCGGGATATGAAGTGGTGTCTCCGGAAAAGTTAAAAAGTGAAACCTATGACAAGATACTGGTTACCACACATTTTGAGGAGATTAAAGAGCAGCTTATATCCGATTATGAGATTCCGGATGATAAGATTACTCAGGCGGAGTATCTGATTGTTCCCAGCGCATGTAATCTGGGCAGTATTTCCCTGAATTGTAAACAGGATCAGGGCTGTGATATTGCGCATCTTAGTCAGGATGAGATCGTGACAGACAATTCTCTGGAAGAGTTTTTCTTTTGGGGAGAACATCGGATTGTTAACAAATGGTGGCATTATTTTGAGGTATATCACCAGTATTTCCAGAAATATACGGGAACGGCTGTCAGAATGTTGGAGATAGGGGTGGCCAAAGGTGGTTCCCTGCAAATGTGGCGGCAGTACTTTGGCGAGAAGGCGGTTATTGTCGGGGTCGATATTGACAGCGCCTGCAAGCAGTATGAAGAAGATAATGTGTATGTGCGTATCGGTTCACAGGACGACCCTGATTTTCTGCAAAAAGTGTGTGAGGAGTTTGGACCATTTGATATTGTGCTGGACGATGGCAGTCATGCGGTGAAACATCAGATGGATTCTTTCCAGATATTATTTCCGTTGCTCAACAATGGCGGTATTTATCTTTGTGAGGATACCCATACGTCTTATTGGCCTTCTTTTGGCGGAAAGCTGCGGGGAGATACCTTTATTGAATTTGCCAAGAAGCTGGTGGATGAATTGCATTATCAGCATATAGAGCAGGAGGATGAGGCATTATTTCCAGAGTTTCGTAACCAAATCAAGGGGATTCATTTTTATGACAGCATGGTTGTCTTTGAAAAGAAGAAAACAGGGTGGTCCATCTGGTCTATGAGAGGCAGTCAGAAGGATGCACAATCATGAAAATATCTGTGATTACGGTCTGCTATAACAGTGCAGATACCATAGAACAGACAATACAGAGTGTTGTCAGCCAGAATTACGGTGAACTGGAATATATTATAATCGATGGCGGCTCGAAGGATGGAACCCTTGCTGTCATAGAGAAGTATCGGGAATCGATTTCTTTATTGATCAGTGAACCCGATCAGGGCGTATATGATGCAATGAATAAAGGATTGCAGAAATGTACGGGGGACGTTGTTGCTTTTTTAAACAGTGACGACTGGTATGAACAGGACACGCTGGAGAAGGTGAACCGGTATTTTGGGGACACGCTGGCGGATATGGTCAGCGGAAACGTCTATTTATATGCAGATGGCAAAGCACAGAAAATGGAGTTGGGACGAAGGGAGAAAGATGATGTATTCTTCCGGGTCATCTATCCCCATCCGGCCTTGTTTGTAAGACGCAGTCTTTTCCAAAAGATGGGCGGATATGATACTTCCTATCGGGTTGCGGCGGATGTGGCCTGGGTGATCAACGCATGTGCGGCTGGCGCAGAGGTATTGTGTGTGGAAGACTGTTTCACGTATTTCAGGGCCGGCGGGTTGAGCGGCCGCAGGAGGTATGAAGGACTTAAGGAACATTATAAAGCGGCACTTACCTGTGCCAAAAGATACGAGCTAGTGCAGACAGCCGCCAGGATAGATGCCTATTATGCTGATTATCTGGAGATGGAGTTGTGCCGGCAGAAGGTGGCGGATGCGCTTGAAAACCATATGTCGGAAGTAAAGAAAATCTTTCATTATGATAAGGGATATTACATATGGGGAGCCGGGGAACGAGGAAAATCCTGTCTGGAATTATTGAACAGAGCAGGTGCTTCGGTGATTGGTTTTATTGACCGGAATCCGAATATTAAGAGTGTAGAAGGATATCCGGTTATTTCGGCGAAAGAGATTGACAAACGGAATTTTATCTGTATTACCCCCAGGGGACATGAGAAGGAAATTGAGAAGAAGCTTGCGCAGGATGGGATGGGAAGAGATGCGGTAATGGGTTATCCGAATTTGTTGAATAGGATTGCGGAGTTGGGAAGATATGAGGAACTTTGAAGCTGTGGTTGGATTCTTAAGAGAAACTGGAGAAGGTTAATGCCGGAAAAAATACTATATTTCATGGATCACTATCCGAATTTTGGCGGCGCTGCCAATACCATACTCTGGCAGGCCATTTTAATGAAAAGAGCAGGAAAGAATGTCTCGGTGGTGGTTTCATCCTGGTGGAAGGTCTGTGAAGAGTACATAAGGATATGCGAGAGAGAAGGCATACAGATTTATGAGCTCTGTTACTGTGTGACCAGTCAGCCGGAGGGTGTGGATATTTTGGGGGTTCTTGACCATTATGAGGAGGTTAAGTCTTTTCTGCAAGACCACATACCGGATGTGGTACATTCGGTGCAGATAAATACGGTTGTGGAACTGGCATGCCGGGAGTTAAAGATTCCTCATATCATGGATGTTTATCAGGTGAATCCTGAATTTTTTAAGCTTGAATATGCGGATATTTTTCCGCAGTATCATATCTGCGATTCCTTATATTATGCAGATTTGTGGCATGAATGCCTGGGCACCAGATCTTATTGTATCCGGACCGTTGCCGAGGAGGGGAAGTGGAGTCAATATCTTTCCGGATCAGATGAACTTAAGTTTGTATGCGTAGGGTTACTATGTGAACGTAAGAATCAGCTTGAAGTGATTAAGGCATTTGAACTGGCCATGAAGTCTTACGGATTAAAGGGCAGATTACAGTTATGGGGACATGGAGGGCTTCCCTATGAAGAGGTATGCAGACAATATATCACAGAAAAGGGACTTCAGGATTTTATAGAACTGAAAGGCTTTTCTGAAAATATGGAAGCAGTTTATGAAGATGGTGATGTGCTGATCTGCGGCAGTACAAGTGAGTCTTATCCCAATGTTGTTTCAGAAGCTTTGGCACATGGGCTTGTTGTGATTTCCACTCCCGTTGCGGGGGTGCCGGAGGTTATAAGGGACGGGGAGAATGGTTATCTGTCTGAAGGCTATGGGGCCAAAGATTTGGTTACCTGTATACAAAGAGTCTATGAAGATGCACGGACAGGCAGTCTGCAAAAGATGATAGAGCAGGCACGTGTGACCTATGAAGAGACCCATTCACCTGGGGCTGTGACAGCCAACTTAGGAAAATGTTATGAAGAAATCCTGGCGGCGTATCAGGAGAAGAACGGCTACACGATCCATGATTTTCACAAACAGTTTGCCGGAATTACTGACAGATTCTATCAGTATCAGGAGTGCTTCACAAACAGTGATTATGTGAAGGCAGGTTTATGGAAGATTTATTATGTCACAAACCTTTTGTCGGAATCCGGGAAAAAGCGTAACTGTTATATCTGGGGAACAGGCAAATACGGAAAAATCTATAAAGAAATATTAGATGTTTTTGCACCGGAACTGACGATTGCCGGTTTTATTGATTCTTATGCAAAGGGCCAGTTTTTGGGGTATGAGATCGTGGCGCCAAAAGAGGTTCTTGAACATAACGAAAACAGGATTCTGGTAGGGGTTATTACTAAAAGAAGTGATATTTTTGCAATCCTGGATCAAAATGGCTTTCATTATAATGAACATTATTTTACGCTGGAACCTTTACTTTGGTAAGGGTGGAATGTTGTCAGGAGCAGGTCTATGAGATGGAATGAGATAGAAGAAGCGTGTACAGCAAAAAAAGTAATTCTATATGGACTGGGATTGGGAATCCGGCAGTTTCTGGACTGTTATGGAAATCAGATACCGGTGGAAGCAATGATAGACAATGATACGGCCAAACAGGGGCAGAAGGCGGGGGATTTACTGGCGGAGGCTTTTCAGACGAAATGCGAAAGTATCCGTATCAGCAGTGCGAAGATTCTTGCGGGGTATGTGCCGGAAGAGACGCTGATTCTGGTGGCAAGTGCAAAGCGGTATGAAGAGATTGTACAGGAGTTGAAAGCCAGGGGCTTTACTTTGGTTTACGTACTTTCCTTACTGGATGGTTTTGCCATACAGCTAAAGGCGTCAGAGTCTTCTCAACAGGGATTGGATGAGTATGCCCGAAAATATGCCGGACTTCCAATCAATCCCAAGAAAGTTCTCTTCTCTTCTTTTGCCAACTATGCAGATCATGAAAAGTATATTTCACAGGCGCTTATGAGGCTTCGACCGGATATGGATATTGTGTGGCTGGTAAATGATCTCAATGCCGGTCTGCCCGGTCAGGTGCGCAAGGTATTGCGGGCAAATTGGAAGCAGGTTTTATATGAGGCTGAGACATCCAAAGTATGGATTGCGGACAATGTGATACCTGGGTACTTTTTAAAGCGTCCGGAACAGATATATATACAGACAAAGCATTGGGCGAGCATCACATTAAAAAAGTTTTATCTGGATGCTGCGACTTTTCAGAGTGAGCCGGCCAAACTGGCTTCCTGGGAAAGAGAGAGCAGGATCATTGACTATATTGTAGTGGGCAGCGAGTTTGACAAAGAGTCCTGTAAACGGGGGTTTGGGGTAGAGGATAAATTTCTCATGGCCGGTTCGCCGCGTACGGATGGCTTGTTTTGTGAGGCGCAGAACAGAGAGAAAGTATATGCATATTTCAGACTGCCGGAGAGTGTGCAGGTACTGATGTATGCGCCCACATACAGATTCAGCAAAGAGGAAGGCAAGAGTGTTCACCAGTCCAGGGCAATAGATTTTGGGTATGAGCAGGTTAAGGATGCATTGGAGCAACGTTTTGGCGGTAAATGGATGATTGCTTTGCGCCTGCATCCGTCCGTACAGAATGCGGCAAGGGAAATGGTGTTACCGGATTTTGTATTTGATGTAAGCGCATATGAGGATAGTGAGGAACTGGTTTCTGCATTTGCTGTTACCGTATCGGATTACTCCAGTCTTATGTTTGAACCGGCGTTTGTCGGGAAACCAGTATTTTTATATGCCACGGATTTGGAGGATTATCTGACTAATGAATATGAGCTTCTGATAGATTACAGACAGCTTCCCTTTGCCATAGCGGAGGATACGGGGCAGCTTTGCAGAAACATTCTGGAGTTTGACCCAGGCCAATATGAGAGGAAGATCAGAAAATTCCTGGAACAGTATGGAATCAGGGAAGATGGACATGCAAGTGAACGGGTGGCCGAGTTTATCTGCGCAGTTACTTTAGACAGAAAGGACAGGGACGGCAATGGATATCAATGAGGCGTTAAACAGAATTATTTATAAATATAATCTGGACCGATATTATCCGCATTACAGAAATATGTGCGAGGCGCAGAAGATACTGGAAAGTCTTGTGCAAAACCTTGTGCGGGATAAGAAAAAAGCAGTATTTGTTGGGGATGACCTGACGGGCCTTGAGTTTGTACATAATATATCGGGAGATTATGACGGTATTGACTTTCTGTTGTATGACCGTGGGAAGCAGACGCCACAGGAAATAGAGAAGGCGGACTGGAAGAAATATGAAGAGATATATTTGCTGTCTTTTCTGGGAGCGGAGTATATAGAAAGGTGGTTTAGACAACATAACATTTCCTATCAGTGGATATACGATGTCTTTGAAGGGGAAGGGATAGTCTTACAAAGAGAGTTTTTTGCCTTTGGCAAAGAGGATCTGTATTTTCTGGTGGATGCCAAAGGAGCCATGCGCAGACGTGCTGGATGGACGGAAGCGGTGCAGTGCGAATTATATTGTCAGCAGAGTAAGTATCGCACGGCGGATGATGAGAGAACCAGGCAGACTGCTCTTCAAAAATGTCTGTTTCTTGCCCTGTATATGCGTAACTTTATAACGGCGAAGAAGTACAGTCTGCTGCTTGCAGAGCATGATAAACGCTATGAAGCTGTGTGGGCAGAAATTCAGGAGTTATTAGATCTGATTCAGGAGAGAATCAGGCGAAGAAAGCAGAAAGATATCATTTTATATTGGCTGGATGCGATTCCGTATTGTGATGTGGACAGTCTGCCGCATTTACGGACAGTCATGAAAGAAGCTGTGGTGTTTGAGAACGCCTTTACCTATATACCGTACACCCATCCAACACTGCGCGGCATGTTTCTTGGATTGAAGGATATTGATGATCAGGCATATATGATTACTGAGATTACGCGGGACAACAGTCCGGTCGTGCGGATGTTGGAAGCACAGGGGTATGATATCAAGGTTTACAGTGGTTATTTCAGTGATTTTTTCCCACGCTCTTATCGGTCGAGACATTATTATACTGATGTGTGTGCTCCCATTTCCATGAGATTATGGGATATGTTTTCGGACATGCTCTTGTCCGAACAAAAGACATTATGGCTGGTACACACCCTGGAGTCCCATGCGCCGTATCTGAACACCGCCATGAATGATAATAATTATCAGGAAGCAGGAGAGATGCGCAGACTGGCAAGAATGGAAGTCAGTGAGCAGCTTGCTTTTTATGATGCTTTTGCCAATGAGGATACCTTCCGTATTTATATGTCTGACCACGGAGATGGAACCATGCTGCAAAGAAGAATTCAAATCTTTTTCAGTGTTTGTTACAAAGCATGGAAACCGAAAAGGATCAAAGGACTTTTTTCTCTTTTGGATTTTGGCATTGCATTAAAAAAGATTATTATGGAGGAAGAAATTCGGGAAGATGATTTTACCCGGGGATATGTGGAGATTGGAAATTTAGATTTGTATAATCCCCAGACAGTCAGGAAACTGTTTCAAAATAAAGAAGAGATCAATGAAATCTATTATGGGTACAAGGGGATTGTCGATGAAGAATACATTTACACATTTTATACAACGGGTAAGGAGTGGCTGTCGCGCAGAAAGGAGATGCGCAGTCCAATCTTGTTCTATGAATGTGCGGATGATATATGCGACCCGGGGTTGCTTCCACACTATCGGGAACTAACGGGCGGATATCCGGAAGAAATATTTGAGAATGAGAAGTTTAAATACTCACAATGTCTGCATGATTTGTACCACAGAGTTTTGGGGCATCACGATGTTGCAAAGCGTGTGGGTCTGATAGAGCAGTTGCTGGACAAGTATCCAGATCATAGTGTGGGAGTGAGGATGGGCGGTTATCATTCCCTGGTGTTGTACTATGTTCTCTCAGAAAAGAGCAGGAAAAAGATATGGGGATTTCTTGATAATAATGCTGACTGTCTGTGTAATACGCTTTCTTTGCCAATTGTCCGTATGGATGAGTTAGATAAGCTGTATGAGCAGGGTGTCAAGGCAGTTGTGCTGTCCTCCTATATCCATGTAGAGGCGCTCAGAAAAGAAGCTGGAAACTGGCCGGTGGATATGGACAGGATAGATATTTATCAGTGTTTTCATGAAAATGGGATATTATGCAGTACGGATTTCTGGATCGTAAAGGGCAGAGATGAGGATTATGATATAGAACTGCCTGTTTGATAAATTTACAGAAAGGATATTGACTAAATAAGATGGACAGTACAAAAAAGGGAATCGTATATTGGATAACAGGTTTGGCTGGAAGCGGGAAGACAACGGTGGGAAACGCACTGTATTATAAAATGAAAAAGCAGTCCGCGGTGGTATTGCTTGACGGAGATATTTTGAAGAATATAGTGGGTGGAGACACGCCGGGATACACAAGGCAGGAGCGGCTTGGCCGTGCCAGGAGATATTCTTTGATGTGCAAGATGCTCTCCGATCAGGGCATAGACGTCATTATCTGCACAATAGCCATGTTTGATGAGATAAGAGCATGGAACAGGGAAAACTTTGCTCACTACATAGAAGTGTTTCTGGATGTTCCCATGGAAGTGCTGAAAAAGAGGGATAAGAAGGGACTGTACCTGAGTTCTGACAAACAGGATGATCTGCCGGGAATTCACTATGAGGCGGAATTCCCCAAAAATCCGGATATCATATTGAATACGGATGGGTCTGTTCCTGTCTGGCAGTGTGTGCAGAAGATACAGGATGTTACCTATAAAGAGAAAGAGGTATTTAATAAAGATACGGTCTATTGGAATGAGTATTATCAGCAAAGGCCGGTGATTTTAAATGATTGCAGTTCCTTTGCCAGAGAAATGCAGAATATGATTGGTGATCAGACGGCGGCAGGGGAAACCAAATATTTATTGGATTTAGGCTGCGGCAATGGAAGAGACAGTATCTTTTTTGCAAAGCACAACATACATGTGGTGGGAATCGATGCTTCCGATGTTGCAATCGGAATGTTGGAACAGACACACGGTGATGACAAGTATCTGGAGTTTATATGTGATGATTTTGTGACAGCGGATGTTTTGTTTCAAAGAGAATATGATTATTGTTACAGCCGTTTTACCCTGCATGCCATCACCGAAAAACAGGAGGAGCAGCTTCTGGGCAATGTGTATAAAGCATTAAAGAGAAATGGATTGTTCATGATAGAAGCCAGGACCATTCATGATCAGATATACGGTCTGGGAGAAGCAGTGGAAAAGAACGCTTTTATCTATAACGACCATTATAGAAGGTTTATCGATCCGGAAGAACTGATCCGGAAAGTCGTGAAATTAGGGTTTACGGTTGTCGCAAGCGAAGAGAAAACCGGGTTTTCCAGGACAGAGACTGAGGATCCGATGTTATTGCGGCTGATAGTAAGAAAGTAGTGAGATGCAGATATAAGCGGTACGTACAGGGTGTGGGTGGAGGAGTATTGAATGGACATAGAATGGCGTGAAAATATAGAGTGGTCAAATATATGGTGGGAAAAGGCAAATGATGCCGAACAAAAGAGAATTTGCCTTTTAGGGGATTCTGTGACAAGAGATTTCAGAGGTAAACTGAACAGGCGTCTGGATGGAAAATATGTCGTTGATATCTGTGCTTCCTCTTCACAGATAACGGATCCTTTGTTATGGAAAGAATATAAATTCTTTCTTGATTGTAATGAGTGGAAATACAGCAAGATTATCATAAACACAGGGGGACAGCATGGACATGAAAGGCAATGCTGTGCAGATGAGAACTATTATAAGCTTTTTAAAGAAAGTTATAGAGAACTTATAAATGCAGTATATGCGTATTGTTCCGATATTTCCATAATTTCTTATACGCCCACAGTAGTAAAGGAGAATCTTGAGAAACCGGATGATATCAGAAACCGGGAATTGATGGTAAGGAATGAAATTGTGTCAGATATTGCAAAGGAATTTTCCATTCCCTATATTGATATCTGGAATCTGATTCTGGCAGGAGGATCAGATTATAAACATAGAGATTTTATTCATTTTGAGAATGATTCAAATGAACGCATTGGCGATTATTTATTCTTGTTTATTAATTGACGGTCGCTTTGATTAGATATATAAAAGAGAGGTTTTTATGCCAAAAGTTACAGTTATCATGCCTTCGCTGAATGTGGCAAAGTATATACGTCCATGTGTCGAGAGTGTATTAAATCAGAGTATGAAAGATATGGAGATTCTTGCAATCGATGCGGGTTCTACGGATGGTACGCTGGAGATTCTGGAAGCGTATGCGGCAGGCGATAAGCGGCTTCGCATTATACACGCGGATAAGAAGAGTTACGGTTATCAGGTCAACCTGGGAATCGAATTGGCGGCAGGGGAATACCTGGGGATCGTGGAAACGGATGATATGATTGCTCCCTGCATGTATGAGAAGTTATACCAGACGGCAAAAGCACAGGATCTGGAATATTGTAAGGGCGGATTTACCCAGTTTGTGGAATCTGAAAATGGTCTGCAATGGAAACAGTCAGGAGGCCGGTGTATTCTGGATGTGAATTTGCTGGGGAAATGTTTTTCTCCGAAAAATATGCCGGAACTGGCAACCCAGGACTATTACATCTGGGCGGGCATTTATCGGAAAGACTTTTTGCGGGATATCCGTCTGAGTGAAACACCGGGAGCCGCGTTTCAGGATATTGGCTTCATCTATCAGGTATTATGCAAGGCAGAGCGAGCCGTGTATCTTGCAGAGGAATTCTATGATTACAGACAGACAAGGGGTAATTCTTCTTTTAATAAGAACGGATTTCGTTATCTTATAGAAGAATACAGGAATCTTCGGGAAATAATGCTGCAACAATCGGATGCGTGGAGACAGGCATATTATGAGAGGCTGTTTCGGCAGACTGTGGGGCGGTTCCAGAGGATGGCGGTGAGCGGCCGATATTGGGAAGAAACAGAGGGCGATATACAGGTTTTGCAGATTATGCTCAGACAGGCGCAGGCAGATGGGGCGTTCTCGCCGGATAAACTGGATGAGGTCAACAGGGAAATATATGATACGTTACAGGATAATCCAAGAGGCATCTTTACTCGTGAATATCAGTCGTTTTGTCTGAAAACAGAGAGGCTTAGAGGGTTGTTGGATTTTGTGGAGGATCGGGAGATAGTTATATTCGGCTGCGGAAGCTATGGGAGATATATCCACACCCTGCTGGAAACGTATCGAGCCGGCCGGGTAAAGGCGTTTTGTGATAACAACAGGTCTTTATGGAATACCTCATTACAGGGGATTGGGATATTTGCCCTGGAAGAGGCAGGAAAGCGTTATCAGGATTGCAGATATATCATAGCCAATGCGAGAAACGCGGAAGCCATAAGGGAACAACTATTAAAATCGGGGATTGCGGAAAGCAGGATGTATGCGTATCAGCCAGACTTTGATGTGAGACTCTTTATGCTATGAGCCTTCCGCCGGGAAATCAGGGTATCTGAGGAAGCAGACAGATGGGAGTAAGTATGACAGCAGAACAGTTGGTAGAGGAAATGCCTGCGGGCTTGATCAAATGGTATGATTTTGCAAAGGGAAGCCATGTGTTATATGTGACGGCCGATCAGGCGGAGGATGGGGCAATACTGCGCGCTCTGGCGGAATATGAGGTGGAGTTACAGTGCCATACGCCGGAAGAATTGGATGATCTCATGGAGGAGCATTATGATTATGTGCTGATATTGTCGGCAGTGGAGAGAACCGGCAGTATGGAGGAGGCGGCAGTTTTGCTTGGGAAAGTCCGGCGCGTCATGAAAGAAAATGGGATTCTTTTTCTTGGCATGGATAATCGTCTGGGGATCCGGTATTTTTGCGGCGACAGAGACCCTTATACAGGACGAAGCTTTGATGGAATTGAAAATTATATCGGAGAGAGTATGACTTCACTGAATCATATGACGGGGCGCTGTTTTGCCAAAGCAGAGATGACAGAGATGCTTGAACGGGCAGGATTTGTATATCACAGGTTCTATTCTGTATTTCCGCTGTTGTCTGCCCCGCAGTGCCTGTTTGCAGAAGACTATATACCGAAGGAACAACTTGATATCAGGATTTTCCCGCAGTACAACTATCCGGATACGGTGTTTCTGGAAGAGCAGTGGCTGTATGATACGTTATTAAAGAACGGTCTGTTCCATACGATGGCCAATGGATTCTGGATTGAATGTCCTCTTGACGGCAGGTTTTCTGAGGCAGAGCAGATTACAATGTCCATGGACAGGGGAAAAGAAAATGCCATGTTTACCATGATCCGCCGGGATCATAAGGTAGAGAAAAAGGCAATATACAAAGAGGGATGCTGCAAAAGCAGAAAACTCATGGATAATCAAAAGTATCTGACAGAACACGGTATTGCCATGGTGGAGGCAAACCTGGAAGGAGATTGTTTTGTGATGCCGTACGTGGATGGAGTGTCTGCGCTGGAGTATTTGCGGACACTGGCTTTATCGGACAGGGATCTTTTTGTCAAGCGGCTGGATGAATTGTGGGAGATGATTCTTTCTTCTTCCGAACAGGTGCCATATTCGGAAATTGACTGGGATAATTTTGAGCCCTATTGGGGGAAAAAGAAGTCGGATGACCCTTTAAAAGACAGATGGAAAAAGAAAGCGTACGGCACGAAAGAGGAGCAGGACAGTCTTGGTGTCATCCTGAAGAGAGGATATATAGATCTTGTGCCGTTGAATTGCTTCTGGATAGACGAAACCTTTGTTTTTTATGATCAGGAAATTTATGTGGAGAATCTTCCGGCCAAAGTTATTATGCTCAGGACCATTGACCTGATTTTTTCAGATAACTGGCAGATTCAACGTGCCTGGTCTATCCAGGCGGTGAAAGAGCGATATGGTCTGATGGACTGTAGTGAATTGTTTTATAAGTTTATCAGCAAGTTCTTGGATAATCTGCGCAATGACGGGGTGCTTGCGCCTTATCACAAGAAAGTAAGAAAAAATGCGGGTATCCTGAACGCAAACCGTCAGCGTATGAATTATTCCGCGGATGTCTATGAGAGACTGTTCAGGGATATTTTCAGAGGTGCCGAAAACCGTGATTTGTATTTGTTTGGTTCAGGAGTATTTGCCGAGAGGTTTATATCGCAATTTGGCAGGGACTATCACATTGCGGGAATTCTGGATAATAATCCGCAGAAATGGGGGATCAGATTTCACGGCATTGCCATAAATTCACCTGAAATGCTGCGGGATCTGGAGGTTGGCACTTATAAGGTCATTATCTGTATCAAAAATTACATGGCAGTTATGCATCAGCTGGAGGAAATGGGAATTACAGATCTGGGAATATATGACAGCAGTATTGTATATCCGAGAAAAGTAAGACAGCCTGTGACGGCGGATACTGATAAGAAAGCCACAAAGAAAAAGTATCATACAGGTTATATTGCCGGCGTGTTTGATCTGTTTCATATGGGGCATCTGAATATGTTCAGGCGCGCAAAAGAGCTGTGCGATTATCTGATTGTTGGGGTAGTTACAGATGAGGGTGTGATACGGGATAAGAAAACCCTGCCTTATATACCGTTTGCAGAAAGAGTGGAAATTGTCCGTGCCTGCCGTTATGTGGATGAAGTAGTGGAGATTCCTCCGGAACGGAGTAATACGGATGAGGCTTACCGCAGATACCAGTTCGATGTACAGTTTTCCGGCAGTGATTACGAGAACGATGCGGGCTGGCAGGCCAAGAAAGAATTTTTGCAAAAGAATGGTTCGGATATGGTCTTTTTCCCATATACGCAATCTACAAGTTCCACCAAATTAAAGTCTTTGATTGAAAAGAAGCTGCTATGAGAAACAGAGCCGCAGGATGTTATCGGAAAGAAGGAGATGGCAATGAAGCTATACTGTTCATCATGGGGGATGGTAAATCCAAAATCCCCAAGGGAGTCAATACAAAAGATAAAAGAGGCAGGATTTGACGGCATTTTTATTGATTTAGAGAATTATGCAGACGAGACATTCTCGGCGGATCGGGCGCTTTCTTCGATCAGAGGCCAATGTGACAAAACAGGAATCGCCTGTGATATTGTGCGGAAACAGTCGGCGAAGACCCTGGCGCTTATGAAGCAAGGGGGAGAGACGGATATAACATTTTCAGAACAGAAAATGCAGGATGATTTTTGCATGGGGGATATGTATCTAATTAAAAATAGTGCTATTGATCTGAATGGGCGTTATGTTCGTGGAAAATGCAGTGATGCAATGGAATTAGCACGCTACATAGAGGAATTGAATAAAGCGGCAGGATGCGAAAAGTATGGTTTCTGTCTTGATATAGGGATATGTAATATGCTCAGGCAGAATATATATGATTTTATTATGGATTTTGATTCTGAAATCAAGGCACTCATCCTGAGAGATAATGACGGTTATAGCGACAGCGCTCTTTTGCCCTATACAAGTGTTGAAAAGGGTTGTCCTCATATGGATTGGTTGAACCTTGTCAGAGGTTTGCGGGAAATTGATTTTGACGGTGTCCTGATCATGGATTTTTCTCATACCGCGGCGGCTTTTCCGCCATTGTTACGGGAATTGCTTTTGCCGATGGCTTATTCCATGGCGAGATATTTCAAGTGGCAGTTTTCCATGAAAACAGTGTTAAAAAAATACCATACCCGTGTTCTTTTCGGTGCAGGTAATATGTGCAGAAACTATATGAAATGTTATGGGGAAGAGTTTCCACCGTTTTTTACCTGCGATAATAATGAGAAGCGCTGGGGCGAATGGTTTGAGGGACTAGAGATTAAAGCGCCGGAAGCATTGCGGGAACTTCCTTCTGACTGTGCGATTTTTATTTGTAATATTTATTATAAAGAAATAGAAAAGCAATTGCGGGAAATGGGGATTTCCAATCCCGTGGAATATTTTAACGATGCGTATATGCCGTCTTATTATTTTGACAGGTTAGATTATTGGGAGGGAAAAAATGATTAAAATTGGAGTGCAAACAGGAAACATAGTCAATGACATTTACCCGGAAGAAGGATTTGCCATGATAAAACGGGCGGGTTTTTCCTGTGCGGATTTTAGTCTGAATGACTATCTTACGAACACATCTATTTACCAGTCGCAGTTGAATTCCTTTTTTGATAAGTCGATTCAGGAATTGAGGGAATTCTTTACTCCTCACAAGATGGGTGCAGAGGCGGCTGGTATTCAGATAAATCAGGTACATATGCCATACCCAACATATGTGCCAGGCGCTGACCAAGAGGTTAATGATTATCTGTGGCAGCAGGTGGCACCGAAGAGTATGGAGGTATGTAGTTTTTTGCAATGCAAGTATATGGTGATTCATGGGTTTAAACTCATGAGGTTTATAGGATCCGAAGAAGCTGAGTGGAAAGAAACGGAAAGATTTATAGATTTATTAGCATCCGATGCCAAAAGAATGGGTATTACTTTATGCATTGAAAACCTATATGACGGCAGGGGCAGTCATCTTGTGGAGGGGCCTTGCTGTGATGCCAGGAGAGTTGTGGCGCGGATTGACAGGATTAATGAGAAATATGGTGCAGAAATTCTGGGCTTTTGTTTTGATACGGGACATGCGAATCTTGTTGGTATTGATTTTGAGCATTTTATCACTACTTTGGGAAACCGTCTGAAAGTATTGCACATTCATGACAATGACGGCATCGGGGATCTGCATCAGATACCATTTACATTTGCCAGAAGACGAGAAAACACCTCCTCAACAGATTGGGAAGGGTTTATCAGAGGACTCAGGAATATTCATTTTGACGGTGTGTTAAGTTTTGAGACAGCCCCTGTATTATCGGCATTTCCTGAGGTGATGAAACAAGATGTAATCAGATTTATCGCCGATATTGGAAAGTATTTTGCAGAAGAGGTGGACGCTGTATATTAAAAAAGGAGTTATCTATCTGGTTATTTTACTGAGTTTTTTGCAATGTCGTTTCTTTACATGCCCATAATACAATGTTAGAATGGGCTTAATAGAGGGCGGGCATGGAGGAAGCGGCATGAGGTATTTCAATACGGAAGGATTGTGTGACCCAGAGATTCACTATATGGTCAATCTGGACCAACGTTTACAGACGATAAAAGAGCGCTATGTGGAGCGGGGAAGTTATTTTGTCATCAACAGGGGGAGACAGTACGGGAAAACAACGACCCTGTGGATGTTGGAGGACTATCTGAAAGAAGATTATTGGATTATTTTCTTAGACTTTCAAGCGCTTAGCACAGCGGATTATCAAGATGAATATGCTTTTACAAGAGCATTTATGGGCATGTTTGGAGAAGCGGTTGAAGAGCGGAAAATTTCGGCGGATGTACAGGAGATAGTCCATGATTTTCAGAAGAATCAGGAGAAAAAAACACTGGGAGAAATGTTTCTTTCACTGAGTCGGGTCTGCAAAACGGCTTCCAGGCCGGTCATAATGATGATTGATGAAGTAGACAGTGCGGCAAATAATCAGGTGTTTATTGATTTTCTGGCACAGCTTCGGCTATATTATCTGAAACGAAGAAAGACCCCCTTTTTTCAATCAGTGATTCTTGCAGGGGTGTATGATATTAAGAATTTAAAGTTAAAGATGCGACCGGAGCAGGAGCATCAATATAATAGTCCGTGGAACATTGCGGCGAGCTTTGATCTGGATATGAATTTTACAACTGAGCAGATTGCGGGTATGCTTCGGGAGTATGAGGCGGATCATCACACAGGCATGGATGTAGATGAGGTATCGGAACAGATTTATCAATATACATCGGGCTATCCGTATCTGGTTTCGCTGGTCTGCAAGACAATAGATGAAACTTTGTCGGTGAAAAAAGAGTATTCTGATGGGTGTTTTGTATGGACAAGGGAGGGAATAACGGAAGCGATAAAACTCATATTGAAAATGAAAACGCCCCTATTTGAAAGTATGGTGAAACAGCTTGATACCTACCCGGATATGCGTGGAATGTTGGAGGATATTATCTACCGGGGCAAGGGGATACCGTTCAGTCCGGATACTAAGTCGATTAGTATAGGAGAGATGTTTGGCTTCCTTAAAGAACAGGGCGGACAGGTAGCCGTATCAAACCGTATTTTTGAAATGAGGATGCTCAATCTGTTTATTACGGAGGAATCTGTAAATAGCGAAGCATTTCAGTATGGTGAGAACAATAAGAACCAGTTTGTACAGGGAAGATATCTGAATATGGATATGGTGCTTGAAAAATTTGTTGCGTATTTCGAGGATATTTACGGTGATAACGATGAAAAGTTTGTGGAAGCTTATGGCCGGAAACTTTTCCTTCTGTATTTAAAACCGATTATTAATGGTACAGGTAATTATTATCTTGAAGCCCAGACCAGGGATGCTTCCAGAACCGATGTGATCGTGGACTATCTGGGACAGCAGTATGTGGTGGAATTGAAAATTTGGCGGGGAAATGAGTACCATGAACGAGGGAAAAGGCAACTTGCTGAATATCTGGATTATTACCATCTGGATAAAGGATATCTGCTCAGTTTTAATTTTAATAAGAAGAAAGAAGTGGGTGTAAAGGAAGTAAAAATTGATGATAAGATAATTATAGAGGCAGTGGTTTGATAGTTGATAATACATGCGGTTGTAATACAATCGGAAAAACTGATGCAGAGTATGAAATTTTCATATTTGGGCATCAGTTTTTATGAAGGTTGGAAAATGTGGTCATGTAAATAAGATGTATAACAGGAAAAGTATGTATTTCAGCAGGTCAATAATTGCATAATTTCACGGAAGGTTGTATGATAATAGCAATATGAGAATCAATCTGAAAGGATGAGACAGGTATGAAAAAAATAATCGTGACAGGCTGCAACGGCCAGCTGGGACGGGCAGTCAATCAACAGTATGCGGGCAGTACGGAATATGAACTGGTCAATACGGATGTGGGAGAACTGGATATTACGAAGATAGATGAAGTGATGAAGTTTGCAAGGGAGATCAATCCCTATGCAATTATCAACTGTGCGGCTTACACAGCGGTGGAGGCTTGTGAAAAGGAAGAAGATCTGGCGTTTCGCATCAATGCGATCGGTGCCCGGAACCTGAGTATTGCGGCCAATGAGACAGGTGCAAAGCTGATGCATATATCCACGGATTATGTGTTTGACGGAAATGGGACAAGGCCCTATAAAGAGACAGATCCGGTGGGGCCGCAGGGTGCTTACGGCAGGACAAAACTTGCGGGAGAAGAATTTGTCAGGGAATTCAGTGACAGACACTTTATCCTGCGCACGGCGTGGTTGTATGGGGATGGCAAAAATTTCGTTAAAACAATGCTGCGGCTCAGTGAAACCAATGACAAGGTAAGAGTGGTACGCGATCAAGTGGGATCGCCAACCAGCGCCAAAGAGCTGGCAAAGGCGATTGCTTATCTGCTTCCCACGGAAAACTACGGCCTGTTCCACGCTACCTGCGAGGGGGATTGCAGCTGGGCACAGTTTACCGAGGAGATTTTCAGACTGGCAGGGAAAAAGACGGTGGTGGAAGCCATCACTTCAGAAGAATACGGCGCCGCAGTGAAACGTCCGGCTTACTCAATCCTGGAGAACTACATGTTCAAGATGACATCGGACTTCATGTTCGCAGACTGGCATGATGCTATCGCGGAATATCTGAAATAGAAGTTTGGCTTTACAGGCACCATATTTTATGAGAAAATGCACAAGGCAGAAAGGATATAAATTATATGAACAAAACAGCATTGATTACAGGAATTACAGGGCAGGACGGCTCTTATCTGGCAGAGTTTTTATTGGAGAAAGGATATGAGGTTCATGGACTGATACGCCGGCACAGTATCGCAAACACAGCCAGAATCGATCATCTGATTCATTCCGATTATCATAAGGTTAAATTTTTCCTGCATTATGCAGATACTACAGATTCCAGCAATCTGATGCGGCTGATTGCGGAGATCCGTCCTACGGAAGTGTATAATCTGGCGGCCCAGTCTCACGTGGGGGTGTCTTTTGAGGTGCCGGAGTATACGGCGGAGGCAACAGGCGTAAGCACGCTGAAACTTTTAGAGGCGATTCGTGTAAACGGCGGAACGTGCAGATTTTATCAGGCTTCCACATCAGAATTATTTGGCGGCATTCCAGAGACGGCGCCGCAGAGTGAAAAGACACCTTTTTATCCGAAGAGTCCGTATGGTGCGGCTAAATTATATTCTTACTGGATTACAGTGAATTACAGGGAGTCCTATAATATGTATGCCTGCAATGGAATTCTGTTCAATCACGAATCCCCCAGACGGGGCGAGAATTTTGTTACCAGAAAGATTACGCTGGCTATCGCCAATATCATCGCCGGCAAGCAGGAGAAGCTGTCTCTCGGCAATATGAACGCCAAACGTGACTGGGGATTTGCCGGGGACTACATCAAAGGCATGTGGCTCATGTTACAGCAGGATAGAGCGGATGATTATGTACTTGCCACCAACGAGACGCATACGGTCAGGGAGTTTGTGGAGGCAGCTTTCGGAGAATTGGGAATCCAGATTCGCTGGGAAGGAGCCGGCGTCAATGAGAAAGGTTATGACGCTGAGACAGGCAGGCTGCTTGTGGATGTGAATCCTGAGTTCTATCGTCCAGCGGAAGTGGAGTTTCTGTGGGGTAACTGCGAGAAGGCCGAGAAGGAACTTGGCTGGAAACGTGACGTGGATTTCAAGGGTCTGGTGTCGATGATGATGGATGCAGATCTACGGGAGATAGCAGGCTTCAGTTGTGCTGACTATAAGAAGAAAAACAGTGGAAAAAAGAGTAAGTAGGAGAAGGCCGGGATATCTATGATTTCAGTGATATTGATATGGCTCTATATGTTTATAACAACATTTACAGTTGGATTTGGTGTGCTGCGTGTGATTACGCGGCACATTCCTTATCATGCCAGGAAACAGACGGGTTTACGGGGCAATTACTTCAGACATGCCGGTGCCCGGAAGGATTCAAAGGGCGGACTCTCTGAATTTGTTACAGGGGCGGCAGGCCGGGTGTGGCATATGGACGCCTATCTGATGTGCGGGATTGTGTGTGTCACAGTTTATGCTCAGCTTTTCAGCCTGTTTGCCGGAGTGGGGCTTACGGCTAATGTGATATTGTGCGTGGTCTGTGCTTTGATCTGGTGGGTTGACAGGGCAGCATTCCGGCAGGTGATTCAGGGATTGTTTTTTTGCAGGAAGGATGCCAGGGGTACAGATTATCAGGGAAGAACGGGAGATGGTACAAAAAATTTTGATATAGATAATTGGGCTGAAGGTAATTTGACGTATGGGTATCTGAAGAATATTCTGATATTGTTGTTATTTCTATTATTTGCTTACGGCACTTCCTGCGGCATGATCCATTATGATACGAGTCTGTACCATGCGCAGAGCATCCGCTGGATAGAGGAATATGGCGTGGTCAGGGGGCTGGGGAATCTGCATTGCAGACTGGCCTATAACAGTTCTGCTTTCGCCCTGTCAGCCCTATACAGCATGGCCTTTCTGGGCGGCAGGTCATATCACTGCTGTGCTGGTTTTCTGGCCTTTATTTTGGCAAAGACCTGTCTGGAAGTGATAGACCACATGCGCGGCGGTAAACTGCGTGTCAGTGATTTTGCGAGAATTATGGGCATTTATTATCTGGTCAATATTTTTGATGAGATGACTTCACCGGCCTCGGATTATTTCATGGTGTTGATTGCCTTCTATATTGTCATTCGCTGGCTGGATTTGCTTGAGCAGAAGGAGAGGGAGATTCTGCCCTATGCGCTGCTATGTGTTTTGGGCGTGTTTCTGATGACAGTGAAGCTTTCGGCGGCGTTGATTTTATTGTTGACCATCTGGCCCGCCTATTTTTTAATACATGATAAAAAGTGGCGGGATGTTCTGACTTATCTTTGTTTGGGGATTGTGACGGCGCTGCCATATTTTATCCGAAATGTGGTGATCTCCGGCTGGCTGGTCTATCCTTTCACGCAGATAGATTTCTTTGCAGTCCGTTGGAAGATACCGAAAGGAATTGCGGATTACGATGCCAGGGAGATTCAGGTGTGGGGACGTGGCTACACGGATGTGGCGCAGTATGATATCTCTATGAAGGAATGGCTGCCAGGATGGTTTCGATCCCTCGGGGGGAGCGATAAGGCATTTGTTCTTTTGGCGGGAGTGTCGGTTTTGGTTCTGCTGGTATATACAGCAGGCATGGCATTTGGATGGTGGCAAAAACGGACAGATGTGCTGATGGTGCAAGCTGCGGTGGCAGCCTCCTTTGTGTTCTGGCTTGGCACGTCCCCCTTGATGCGCTATGGTTGTGTCTATGTATATCTGGCGCCGGCGGTTGTATTTGGCGGGATTTATGATGCCGTGTTTGCTTCCGGGCGGCACAAGCAGGACAAGTGTGCAGGGGCAATCAGCGATATTGTTGGCAAGGGCAGGGACGGTCTGTGGTCTGGACAGTGGTGGGTTATGATATGCCAGACGGTACAGAGAGCAGCAGTGGTACTGGCGGCACTTTTCCTTCTGTATAAAGGATTTGCCCTTGGCCGGGAGGTCGTGAGGGGTTATACCGGCGATTATTGGGTGGTTCAGAAAGATTATGAGAATTATGAGACATATTCTTATGAGATAGACGGGGTTACCTTCTACCTGCCGGTGGAGGGGGATCAGACAGGATATGAGAGTTTCCCTGCTGCGCCAGCGGTTCCTCGAATCGGATTCCTGGGAGAAGGGATTGCGGGCGGATTTTATGCTACTTAGCTTAGTCTGGGTGGATTATTTGTTGCTGCCTGTGGAAGGCAGGATAGGTTTTCTTGTAAAAATAGTTGTCTTATGATAGACTATTAACGAAAAAAACGGTTATCTACCATACAGGAGGATGAAATGGTCAAAATCAATGGGGGAGGGGTAAAACCTCATAGACTGTATATATTTTTAATTTGTGTGGGGGTATTAACGGATTTGCTTATGGCAGCGACCTTTTGTTATGCAGACATAAACTCCCTGACAGCGTGGTCCCTGAACTTCTGGGATTTGCTCTTTAAGGGGCGGCTGGATGAATTCTATCAATATGCGGCTTTGAATGTGAGATGTTCGGCCCATGCAAATTGTGCGGGAAATTATCTTTGGCTTCTTCCCTTGTGTATCTGGAATTTTCCGCTGTGGGTGGTACATTGTTTGACGGGTATTTTGTCTGTGCAGAACTTCTTCAGCATACTCTGGAGCAAGATTTTTTTGATGGTGATGCAGTATATAACGGCATATTTTTCGGCAAAAATATGTTATATGCTGACGAGAGATAAGGAGCGGGCTGTCTGTGCGGTTATCCTGATGCTTCTCTCACCTGAGATACTGATGTCAACAGGATATGCGGGGCAGGATGAGATTGTATATATCTGTTTTTTTATACTTGCATTGTATTGCTATTTTATGGGATATTGGAAAAGATGTTACCTGTTGATGCTGTGCAGTGTGACCTGTTGTCCGATTATGCTGATTCCGGTACTGGTATTGTTGTTTCTGAAGGAAAAGAATTTATATAAATTGGCTCTGGAAGGAATCCTTCTGGTGATTCCTCTCGTGTTATTTGAGATATTGTATAGAAATGACGGTATTTATCAGGTAGTGAAGGAGGACAATGGTTTTGCGGGAATTATAGAAAGTATGCTCCTTACTTCTAAAGTGACATTTGGCAGTAACACGGTTTCACTCGGCGGTATGCTATTATGTGTCATTTATTTTATCTGTTATATGATCAAACAGGAAGAGAATGATGAATATAAGAAAAAGGTAATTTATCTTTTGGCAATCGTTTTTGGGGCTGTCAGCTTCCTGATGTCGAATCGGTTTTACAGATTGTTTTTGTATGTGCCGTTTTTAGTGATGCTGATTATGATTTCAGCGCAAGATCTGAGAATGAATCTGCTGTTGTTTACGGTGGTGACATATGGACGTACATACTACAGTTTAAGGGCAGAGTATCCGCAGAATATGAATACATTATATGTTATGAAGAATTCTTGGATTACAAAGTTGTGCAATCTGGTCGGGAGCGATACTTATGAAGATCACATTTGCCTGTGGACAAGATTCCATGATATGAGCACTGTTTACCATATGGTGATTGCAACATGTGTTTTTGCGGCGATGCTGTTATTGTTGATCATAAATTATCCGAAATACAAATACAATCACGAGATAGCCATTCCAAGCAAGTTAATTCTGGCGGTGTGTGCAATGTGTATGCCAATTGTATTGGCAGCATTTTATATATTATTGTTATCGTAGAGAAAAGGAGAATCCATATGAATAAGACAGACAAGATCTATGTGGCTGGGCACAGAGGACTGGTGGGCAGTGCCATTGTGCGGAACCTGAAAGCAAAGGGATATGAGAATATCATCGGTAGGACACACAGGGAACTGGATCTTACAAACCAGCAGGCGGTACGGGATTTTTTTGAAAAGGAGAGGCCGGATGTGGTAGTGCTGGCAGCAGCCAAGGTGGGCGGCATCAATGCCAATAACACTGCACCCGCAGAATTTGCCTATGATAATATGCAGATCCAGTGCAATGTGATTCAATGTTGTCATGAATATAAGGTGAAAAAACTTTTGTTTTTGGGAAGCACCTGTATTTACCCGAAGATGGCACCTCAGCCGATCCCGGAGGATGCGCTGTTGACCGGGCCTCTGGAAGAGACCAATGAGGCTTATGCCATCGCTAAAATTGCGGGTCTTGAGATGTGTAAGTTCTATAAGAGGCAGTACGGAGATGACTTTATCAGTTGTATGCCTACCAATCTGTATGGCCCTGAGGATAATTATGATCTGGAAGGTTCTCATGTGATGCCGGCCATGATCCGCAAGTTCCATGAGGCGAAAGTAGGTCAGGCGCCTTCGGTGGAACTGTGGGGGAGCGGCACACCGCTTCGTGAGTTCCTATATGTGGATGATATGGCGGATGCCTGTATGTTCCTGTTGGAGAATTACAGCGGAGAGCAGCATGTGAACATTGGTACGGGTAAGGAACTTACGATTAAGGAACTGGCGGATACGGTAAAGAAAGTAGTAGGATTTACAGGCGAGATTGTGTGGAATAAAGATATGCCGGACGGCACCCCGCGCAAACTTACGGATGTGAGCAAACTCCATGCTTTGGGCTGGAACCACAAGGTGGATTTGGAGGAAGGCGTACAGCTTGCTTATGACTGGTTTAAAGCAAATGTAAAAGACGCGAGATTATAGAGGGACAATATATCTGGGCGGTAAATTACAATTTACATTCATACTCTTCTTTGCTATTATGATTATTATGTAGACGAAACTACATTAACAATACAATAAAAGGGGAGTAGAAGGGGAATGTTACAACAAAATGTGATTAGTAAGCAGGAACTGGAGCAGATTATTTCGGACTTCATGCTGGAACTCGGCATACCGGCGCATTTGCGGGGATATCAGTTCCTTCGCAGCGCGGTGGAGATGTGTGTGGGAGATATGGAACTTGTGGGCAGTGTAACGAAGCTGCTATATCCTGATCTGGCGAAGATGTATCAGACCACGGATCAGAAGATTGAGAGAGCCATCCGCAATGCGATCGAGGTGTCCTGGGAGAGAGGAAACAGCGAGCTGTTCGAGGAACTTTTCGGATACTGCAATAGTCCGGAATACAGCAGGCCGACCAACAGCGAGTATATCGCGGCAGCAGCGGACCATATCCGGTTGAAGTATGATTTGATATAAAAGCGGGGATTGACAGAAAGTTATATAAACTTATATAATGAAAATAAAGTTATATAAACTTATAAAAGGTTATATAAAAGATATAAAGTTATATAGGGTTATATAAGGAGAAAAGCCATGAACAATCCCTTCACACTGTCTTTCGGAAAAAAACCGCTGCAATATGTTTCCCGTATTTCACAGACAAAGGAAATTGTTGAGAATTTTAAAGCAGCCCAGCCATCCAGCCAGATTTATATGATCACAGGAGTAAGAGGTGCGGGGAAGACTGTCATGATGACGGGAATCGCCAATGAACTTAAGGCGATGGAAGAATGGGTAGTTGTGGAATTGAATCCAACAAGGGATCTCTTGCAGAGTCTGGCTGCGAAATTATACAGTCTGCCGGAAATGCATGCACATTTTGTACAGGCAAAGCTTGACTTTTCCTTTTTAGGGCTTGGCGTTTCGCTGGAAAATGCTACACCGATCACGGATGTGGAGAATGCCATTGAATTGATGCTGGCTGAACTTCAAAGAAGGCATAAAAGAGTACTGATTGCGATCGATGAAATCACAAATTGCGAATATGTCAGGGTGTTTTCCAGTTCCTTTCAGATATTTTTAAGACAGGATTATCCTATTTTTCTATTGATGACGGGATTATATGATAATATTTATAATCTCCAAAACGAGGATGCGCTCACGTTCTTATATAGGGCGCCCAAAATGATACTGGAACCTTTAAATCATACAGCGGTCAGAAAACGATATATGGATGTTTTTGGTTTGAGTGTAGAAGAGGCGGAAAAGATGGCCGGTTTAACGAAGGGATATCCTTTTGCTTTTCAAGTTTTGGGCTATCTATGTTGGGAACATAAAGGAGAAAGAACCTTAGAGGAAATTTTACCGGAATATGATCAGTACCTTGAAGAGTATGTGTATAGTAAGATTTGGTCGGAGGTCTCTGCCAAGGATCGGGATATATTACTTGTAATGGCGCAAAGCGGGGAAACAAAGGTCAAAAATGTCAGAGAAAAAACAGGCATGAATTCAGAATTGTTCTCAGTATACAGAGAGCGGTTGAAGCGGAAAGGGATATTGGATACCAGGACATATGGAGAGGTGTCTTTTGCACTTCCCAGATTTTCTGAGTTTGTACATACAAGAATGATTTGAGCAAGGAAGAGATACGTCTCTTCCTTTTTTTTCGCATTTATGATAGAATTACCTTGAGTTTGTCTGACTTCTTGCAGGAAAAGCAGATAATGGAAGATCAGCATGGAGGCCCATATGAAATTATTAAGTGTCATAGTCCCCTGTTATAACGAAGAAGAAAATGTCCGGGATTTTTATGATGAATTGTTTAAAAATACAGCCTTTTTCCAGCAGAAGGAATTGGACGTGGAAGTTTTATACATTGATGATGGCTCCAAGGATAAGACTGTGCAGGAAATTAGAAAGCTGCATGAACAGGACAGCAGAGTGCGGCTGGTATCCTTTTCCCGCAATTTTGGCAAAGAGGCCGCTATCTATGCGGGCTTGCAGAAATGTAAGGGCGATTTCGCGGTGTTGATGGATGCGGATTTACAGGATCCGCCAGCGCTTTTGCCGGAGATGTACGGTTATATTGAACAGGGCTACGACTCCGTAGCGACCAGGCGTGTGACGCGCAAAGGAGAGCCGATACTCCGCTCTTTCTTTGCCAGGATGTTCTATAAGCTGATGAATAAGATTTCCCGGACGGAGATTGTGGACGGGGCCCGGGATTATCGGCTGATGACCAGACAGGTGGTGGATGCCATCCTTTCGATGACGGAGTATAACCGCTTTACGAAGGGCATCTTTGGCTGGGTAGGATATGAGACCAAGTGGCTGGAGTATGAGAATGTGGAGCGCAGGAAGGGAGAGACCAAATGGTCCTTCTGGAAACTGTTCTTATATTCGCTGGAAGGCATCATGGCGTTTTCCACAATGCCACTGATTATGGCTTCCGTGATGGGAGTGTTGTTTTGCGTGCTGGCGTTTGTGATGATCATTGTGACCATCGTGCGAAAAATGATGTTTGGCGATCCCACTGCCGGCTGGCCGTCCCTGGTGTGTATCATATTGCTGGTCAGTGGAGTACAGCTGTTTTGTCTGGGCATTGTGGGGCAATACTTATCTAAGACCTACATGGAAGTGAAGAACAGGCCGGTCTATTTGGTGAAAGAGGAGATTGATTGAGGAAGCTGCTCTGACATGGAGAAACAGATGGAGAAGATTCTCTGATATGGAGGATGGCATGAGCGGTTTAGTCAGTATTATCGTGCCGGTGTATCGGGCACAGCTTTATATAGCACAGACGATTGAGATGGTGAGACGGCAGACCTGGGAGAACTGGGAACTGCTGCTTGTGGACGACAGATCTGATGACGGGAGTGTGAAAGCGATTGAAGAGGCGCTTGCCGCGTACCCGCATCATAGCATCAAAGATATTCCGGAAGAGGCAGAACGAATCGAGGAATATCAATGGGATGACAGAAGGCGTATCCTTCTTATCTGTAAAAGGAATAATGAAGGTGCGGCAAAGGCAAGAAACACAGGGCTTTCGGTGGCCGCAGGCAGATATATTGCATTTCTGGATGCCGATGATATCTGGTTTGCGGACAAGCTGACAAAGGAACTTGCCTTTATGGAAGAGAAACAGGCAGGGTTTGTATTCAGCGCTTATGAATTTGGGGATGAGGCAGGACAGCCTACAGGAAAGGTAGTCCATGTGCCGCCGCAGCTGACTTATCATAAGGCGTTATCCAGAACGGTTATCTTTACCACAACGGTGCTGATTGATCGGAAAATCATTCAGGATACGCTGATCCGGATGCCGGCAGTTCCCAGTGAGGACACAGCCACCTGGTGGCAGATCCTGAGAGGGGGACATACAGCATATGGGCTTGATGAGGTGCTTGCGATCTACCGCCGGCCGGCGAAGTCTCTTTCGTCCAATAAGTTTAAGGCGGTGAAACGGATCTGGAATCTTTACCGCAGGCAGGAGGGATTGTCTGTGGCGGCCAGTGCATTTTATTTTGTATTCTGGGCCTACAGGGCGACTGTAAGACGGATTTAGAGTTAGAGGGATTGTTATGAGACAACGGATAAAAACACTGACAAGATTTATTGTGTTGCAGCTTTCTTTTGTCGGGCTGCTCTTTCATACGGCTATTTATGCTTATTTCTGGTTTGAGGAATATTATCCGTTCCTGCGGTATCACAGGAACTTCAAATATTACTTTAAAGGGCATGTATTGATTTTGGGAATCTATTTTGTGCTGCTGTTTTTCTTTGCCAATACGTATGGCGCACTTAAGGTAGGGTATCTGAAACCGATTGATGTCCTGATCTCAGAGTTTTTCTCGCTTTTGTTTGTGAATATCATTTCCTATTTTCAGATATCGCTGATGGCCAACTGGGTGGTGAAGGTGGAACCCATTGCATGGACGATGCTGATACAGACGATTTTTTCTGCCGTTTGGGTATTTATCTGTAACTTTTGTTATTATAAGGCTTTTCCGCCCCGGGACATTCTGATCGTTCACGGAGAGAGGCCTATTGACGATATTATTGCAAAATTTGAGTCCAGAAGGGACAAGTATAAGATTGCGAAATGTATCAATATTGCAGAGGGAATGGAAGCTGTTAAAAAGGAAGTCGTTGGTGATTATGGGGCTGTGGTATTGTGGGATATTTCCGCCACGGACAGGAATCTGCTGTTAAAGTACTGCTATAGCCGTTCTATCCGCGTTTATACCATGCCCAAGATATCGGATGTGCTGATCAAGGGAGCCGATCAGCTGCATCTGTTTGATACCCCGCTTTATATGACCAGGGAGTATGCGCTTAAGGTGGAGCAGCGTATGGCGAAGCGGGCGGTGGATCTGATCTGTTCGGTACTTCTTCTGATCATCGCTTCTCCGTTCATGCTGATCACAGCAATCCTGATCAAGGCATATGACGGCGGCCCGGTGCTTTATAAGCAGATCCGCTGCACACAGGATCGGAAGGAATTTTATATTCTGAAATTCAGGAGTATGAAGGTGGATGCGGAGAAGGACGGTGTGGCCAGACTGGCGGCGAAGAACGATTCCCGCATCACGCCGGTAGGAAAGTTTATCCGTATGACAAGGATTGACGAACTGCCGCAGCTGATCAATATCCTGAAAGGGGATATGTCCTTTATCGGGCCGAGACCGGAGCGGCCGGAGATCATCGACCAGTATATGGAGGAGATGCCGGAGTTCTCATTTCGTATGAAGGTGAAAGCAGGGCTTGCGGGGTATGCACAGGTTTATGGAAAATATAACACGACACCCTATGATAAGCTGAAATTGGATTTGACCTATATTGAGCAGTATTCTTTCTGGCTGGATCTGAAATTGATGCTGCTCACGCTGAAAATATTGATCAAGCCGGAGAGCACGGAGGGCGTGTCCAGCACGCAGACTACGGCTTTGAAGAACGAGTCTGCACAGGAGATGGGAGAACGTCAGTAACATGAAGGAAATACGTTATGCCGATGTCGGCATGGATATGAAAAAATATATGCTCTGTCTGTTCAAAAAGATACCGCTTATTGTAGCTGCGGCAGTACTCGGCGCCCTGCTTGGCGCCCTGGTGTATACAGTGGTGCGGACGGTTCCCGAATCAGAAAGGGAGTACAGCGCCTTTTCCAAGATTTATCTGGACTTTGCGGCGGATGAGACTGGAGAGATTTATCAGGAATATAATGGGTATACCTGGAATGATCTGATGGTGACGGATCCCATTCTTGATCTGACGATGGCAAATCTGTCTGCGGATTACAGCAGGGAAGAAGTGATGGCGGCTACGGAGGCTACCATTCTTTCAGATTTAAGGCTGCTTACGGTGACGATCACTACCCACAATGCAGAGCGGACAGATGCGATTCTGGCAGCCACGGACCGGGCGCTTGAGACTTATGGGGACCAGGCGAAAGAATTTATAGAGGTTCAGACAATCCAGACTACCCAGGCGAAGATGGTGGTGGCGGATTCGAGGATGGCCCAGGCTGTGCTTGTGGGACTGCTGATCGGGTTAGCGTTATCTTTGCTTGCTGTAAATTTATATTATGTGATGGATGACCGGATCATGGTTGTCAGTGATGTGAAAAAAGTGACAAATTTGTCATTTTCGGGATATCTTTCGGCTGGAGATGTCTTTGAGAAAGATTATGAAAATCATATAGCGTATCTCAAAGAGCGGTTTGGCAACATTCAGGTTTATGATGTGGTACAAAAGGCGGCTTTGCAGGGCGAGAAGCTGGAGGAACTGCGCGGGGCAGATGGTGTGGTGTTGACCGTACCCTATGGGAAAATGCAGGGGACTTATTTATCTTATCTATTGGAGCAGCTTACGGCACAGGAGTGTAATGTATGCGGGATAGCGATACGGGACACGGATGAGAAATTTTTGCGCAGGTATTACGGATAGAGTGCATCAAAGTGGTGACACGGATAGTTAACAGGATTGGGACTGCGAGGATATCAGTAGAATGGAAATGGAACAGGTATGAAGATTGAAGTGCTCGCTTCTGCGGTGGAACAAAACCTGACAGAACTTGTGGCAAAAATGAATATACACACGGACGCGGTACTCGTCAACCAGTGCGGCCGGTATGATTATGCGCAAATACCGGTATCTAATGGGACGGTAAAGTGCTTCTCCATGCCGGAACGGGGGGTGGGACTAAGCCGCAACACAGCCCTGCTCCACGCAAAGGGGGATATCTGTCTTTTTGCTGATGAAGATATAGTGCTGGCAGATGATTATGAGAAAAGAATTCTGGGGGCTTATCAGGAACTGCCTGACGCGGACATGATCTTAGTCAATGTAAAAGTCGCACCGACCCGCAGAACCTACTGGAATGAAGATATCCATCGGGTTACTTATCGCAATTATGGGCGGTATCCGGCTTATAGTATTACGGCGAAACGAGACGCACTTCGCCGGGCCAATGTATACTATTCGGTGTTATTTGGCGGCGGTGCGAAATACAGCAACGGGGAAGACAGTCTGTTTCTGAGGGATTGTCTTAAAGCCGGGCTTAAGATTTATGCACATACGGTCTGTATCGGGGAAGAAATAGAGAGGGAATCTACCTGGTTTAGCGGTTACCATGAAAAATTCTTTAGGGACAGAGGCGTGCTTTATCATTTCCTGTACGGAAAAATGGCGCTTTTGTTGTCATTTCGTTTCCTGTGGGTGCACAGGCAGCAGATGTGCGGGGAAATTCCGCTTCAGAAGGCGTTTGCCCTGATGCGGGCCGGAATCAGAGAAGGAAAAAGACAATGATCTTATACATCACGGTGGCAGCCGTCACGGTGCTGCTTGCGGGGTTTGTGAACAATCACCCGGCCACACAACCGTATAACGTGACCAGGCAGCAGATGTGCAACCGCGTCTGCCTGACGGGCATCTTTGTCATCCTCTTTGCCCTGTCTGCGGCCAGGATTAATGTGGGCAATGACTATGCCAAGTATGTGGAGTTCATGCATCTGGTCAACTGTGATTCCTATGTGCCTACGGAGATTGGCTTTAACCTGATGGTGAAGATCATCTATGGCCTTTCAGGATTTGAAAATTTTCTGTTGGTGTTTGCTTTCTATGCTTTTGTAACGGTGTTTTTGTTTTTGCTGGCAATGTATGAGGGGAGTGACGATTTCCCGCTCACCTTCTTTCTTTTCATGGCGCTGGGCTATTATTTTCAGACGTTCAGCACGGTACGCTATTATCTGGCATTGGCCATTGCGCTTTATGCCATGAAGTTTGTGCTCCGCAGACAGTGGGGAAGATTCATTGTGCTGGTGCTTTTTGGTTCCACCTTTCATAAGTCTCTGCTGGTGGTGATTCCTCTCTATATCCTGGCATCCCTGCCCTGGAAGAAGTGGCAGCTTGCGTTGGCGGCGCTTTTTTGTACCACTTTTTTGTTCCTACAGGACTTTTATCTTAAGGTGGTGGTGTTTCTCTATCCTACCTATGAAGATACGGAATATCTGGAAGGCGGCACAAGTTATATTAATATCCTGCGCTGTGCGGCGGTCCTTGTATTTGCAGGGATTGTGAAGTTGGTGAATAAAAGGCAGGGGGATTCTGTTTTCCAAAGGAGACGGTTCTGGTTCTATTTTTATCTGAATCTGGGAGGACTGGTGCTGTATGTATTCTGCTCCTTTTTGCCGATTATTTCCCGTATCGGTTATTATCTGACGGTGAGCCAGATATTGTTTCTGCCGATGTTACTCGGACAGATTGCGGACAGACGGTGGAGAAAGGTACTTCGTCTGGGCGTGATCCTGGCGGCAATGTTATACTTTGTGATGTATTTAAGCAGGGCATCGAATGATGGGGTGCTTATCCTGCCGTACAAGAGTTTTTTCTTCCATGATATGGTCAATATTCTGTCGGACATGAATTGATCGTCATGTCAAATTAACTGTCATGTCATAAGAGAAGGAATGGATAGGTTCCGGGAATTGGGCTTTGGGAAAACTTATTATCAATCGGGGAATGAATTGTTATGACATTCAGTATTATTGTAGTCTGTCTCAATGAAGGGGAAAAACTGCATAAGACGGTAAAAAGTATCCTGGATCAGACGGAAGATGACTATGAGATTATCGTCAAGGACGGCGGTTCAACGGATGGTTCGGTGGAGGAACTGATCGCATCAGGAAAGTTACCCATGAAAAGTGGACGATGCAGGATTTACCAGGAAAAGGACAGCGGGATATACGATTCTATGAACCAGGCAGTAAAGCATGCGTCCGGAGAGTACATTTTATTCTTAAATTGTGGGGATTACTTTTATCAGGAAGATGTGCTTTTCAAGGTAAAGAGGCTGATAGAAGAATATAAATGCAAAGCGGAAAAAAGCCTGCATGGCCGTAAGGCAGAGGCGGAGCGCGATGTGAGCAGGCCGTTACTTTTCTATGGCAATATCCGGGAGCGGATGACCGGCGCCCTGGTGCAGTCGAATCCCAGGATGGATGATTTTGGCTGCTATCGAAATGTACCCTGTCATCAGGCCTGCTTTTATGACAGAAAGCTCTTCGCATCCCGCGGGTTTGATACCGGCTACCTGGTTCGTGCCGATTATGAACATTTCCTGTGGTGTTTTTATAAAGCGAGGGCGCATACTGTGTATCTGCCGGTGACGGTGGCTTCTTACGAGGGCGGGGGATTTTCGGAGACAGGGGAAAATATCCGAATATCTGCGAAGGAGCACAGACAAATCGTAAGGAAATACATGCCGGCTTCTAAAGTGACGAAATATCGTTTGCTAATGATGATAACCCTTGCCCCGGTGAGGACATATCTGGCGCGCAGTCCGGTGACGGCTGGGATGTATCAGACATGTAAGAGAAAGGTATATGAGGTCTACAGAAGAATATCTGGAAAGAAGCGATAATGAAAATCTGCTGCTTCAGAATGGAGGAACATATGAAAATCTTATGGGTGTGTAATATTATGCTGCCGGTAATTGCCAAACGCTTAAACCTCCCTTACAGTAATCGGGAAGGGTGGCTCAGCGGCCTGTTAGACAGAGTGATCATGGAACAGGACAGAAATCGTATTGAACTGGGGATTGCCTTTCCGGTGGATGAATCCCTGGGCGCCTTTGACCAGGTCATGCAGCTGGGAGAGAACATTTCCTGCCACTGCTATGCGTTTGTGGAAAATCTGAATACACCGGAAAATTATGATGTGGAATTAGAAGCCTTTTTCAAGCTGATCATAGATGATTATAAACCGGATCTTCTGCATGTGTTTGGCACGGAGTTTCCTCATGCGCTTGCGGCGGTCAAGGTTTTTGACCAGCCGGAGCGGACGCTGATCGGGATCCAGGGGCTGGTGTCCGCCTGTGCCAAAGTTTATATGGCGGATCTGCCGATGAAGGTACAAAGACAGACCACATTCCGCGATATGATCAGAAAGGACAGTCTGCGGCAGCAGCAAAAGAAATTTGAAAAGCGCGGTGAGTACGAGATTGAGGCTATCAAGCGGGTGAAGCATATTGCGGGACGGACAGATTTTGACCATGCGGAGACGGCCAAGATCAATCCGGACGCGGTCTATCATTTCCTGAATGAGACGTTGCGCAGTGTATTTTATCGTGACAGGTGGAAGAGCAGCACCTGCCAGTCCTATCGTATTTTCTTAAGCCAGGGTGACTATCCGTTAAAAGGCTTCCATTATCTGTTAAAGGCGATGCCGAAGATTTTGGAACAGTTTCCGGATGCGGAGGTTTATGTGGCGGGAAGCAATATCCTGCGGGCGGAAACCTGGGAAGATGTGCTGAAACTTCCGGCTTATGGCAAATATTTAAAGAAACTGATCAAAGAGAATCATCTGGAAGAGAAAATTCATATGCTGGGGCGCATCGGTGCGGAGGAAATGAAAGAGCAGTACCTAAGCTGCCATGTGTTCGTCTGCCCGTCTGCACTGGAGAACTCTCCCAATTCTGTGGGCGAGGCCATGCTTTTGGGTGTGCCCTGTGTGGCGGCGAACGTGGGCGGCATACATAACCTTTTGACGGATGGCGGGGACGGCTTCCTCTATCCGCCGGGGGATGTGGATGCGCTGGCTGACAGTATCATTGAGATTTTCACCAAGGAGGCAATTGTGGAACGTCTCTCCGATAATGCCAGAAAACATGCGCGCGTCAATCATGATGCAGACCAGAATTATTACCGTCTGATGCGCATTTACAGGGAGATGTCAGAATGACCTTTACCTTTGTATCTAACTATATCAATCATCATCAGATTCCGCTGTGCGAGGCTTTGTATGCGCAGCTGGGGGAGGATTTTACTTTTATCCAGACCATGCCTATGGAAAAAGAGCGCGTGGAAATGGGCTGGAGTGTGAATGTGGAGGAGATTTCTTATGTGGAGTGCCTCTATGAGAAAGAATATGAATGTCAAAAGAAGATTATGGAGAGCGATGTGGTGCTCTTTGGATGGACCGGCCGGGAAGATATCGTGGAACCCAGACTGCTATCGGGCAAGACGACCCTTCGGGTGAGCGAACGGCTTTATCGGGAGGGACAGTGGAAGATGGTGTCGCCCCGGGGACTTGCGGCGAAATATAGGGAGCATATCAGATACCGCAGACAGAATGTATGTATGCTCTGTGCCGGTGCCTATGCGGCTTCGGATTTTCACCTGATTGGCGCCTATCCGGACAAACTGTTTAAATGGGGTTATTTCACAAGGCTTCGTACTTATACAGAGGAAGAATTCGCGGCCTTAAAACCGCAGGACGGGGTGCTTCAGATTGTCTGGGCAGGGCGGTTTATTCCCTTGAAACACCCGGAATACGTGGTGCGGCTGGCCAGGGTTTTGCGGGAAAAAGGATATGCCTGTAAGATTCATATGTTGGGAGATGGAGAATTGGAGCCGGTACTTCGGCGTGATGTGGAAAGCGCCGGCCTCACGGAATCTTTTGTATTTTATGGCTATACACAGCCTGAGAAGGTGCGGGATGTGATGGAGAGGTGTCACATTCATCTTTTTACCAGCAATTATCTGGAAGGCTGGGGAGCCGTGGTCAATGAGGGCATGAACAGCGGCTGCGTGGAAGTGGTCAATGCCCAGGTGGGGGCGGCGCCCTATCTGATCAGACATGGAATAAACGGTCTGGTTTATCCGCAGGATAATTATGATAAGATGGAAGAATTAGTGCTGGATCTATTTGCCAACTGGGAGAAGCGAAAGCAGATGGGCCTTGCAGCTTATGAGACCATCCGCGACATGTGGAACGCAGAACATGCGGCCCAGGCGCTTCTGCGGTTTGTGGAGGGGTTACAGCAAGGTGTGATAGAACCGGAGCCGGAAGGCCCCTTAAGCATAGCTCCTGTAACGGCGCCGGGGAAGATGTACCGGGCGATGATGCAGGGAGAGGTAAGATAAGGAAAGAGAAAAAGGGGAAGCAGGGCAATGGATACTCAAAAAATCAGCGTCATCGTACCGGTATATAATTCCATAGATTGTCTGGAAAAGTGCGTAAAGTCTATCTGTGCGCAGACCTATTCTGATCTGGAAATCCTTCTGATCGATGACGGCTCCACGGATGGGACGGACAGATTGTGTGAACAGCTGGCCAAACAGGATTACCGTATCCGCACGTACCATAAAAAAAACGGCGGTGCCTCCTCAGCCCGCAATGTCGGTATCAAGCTGGCTTCCGGTGAGTTTCTGGGCTTTGTGGACAGCGATGACTATATCGAGCCCTATGTTTATGAGAAGTTGATGAAGGCGCTTACTGAGAGGGACTGCCCGGTGGCGCAGATTTCCAGGGATGAAGTGGATGAAGAGGGCAGGCGTCTGCCGGACGTGTGTATGCCGCCGGAGCAGGTACAGTTTTGCGAAGCGCAGACGTTTGTGAAGGAACTCCTGATGCACCGGGGCGATTGTTCTTTCTGTACTAAGTTGTTAAAGAAAGAACTTATGGAGGGACACCAGTTTCCGGAGGGAGAACTGAATGAGGATTTCAGACTTCTGGTGGAACTTTTGCAGGAGATTGAGGGAATCGTGATCCTGCCCGAGCAGGGATATCATGTGGTGTGCAGAAAAGAGAGTACCACCCGTAAGAAGACGAAGGACAGCTTTTCACGGGTTTTTTTAGATATTGTGGACAACGCGGACAGGATACAGGAACTGGTGGACAGGAAGTATCCTGCTTTGCATGTTTATGCGGTCCGGTTTGGTCTGTTTCAGAGGCTGGACTATATGCTGCATGTGCCGGTATCGCAGATGAGAGGGGATAATGTCTTTTATCAGAAGGTGAAAAAGTATCTGCGGGGGCATCTGTATGATACGGTGACGAATCCTTATTTGACGAAGAAGAATAAGGGGTATTTGGTGTTGCTTACTATTGCGCCGAAGATGGTCAGGGTGGTGCATGGGTGGAAGATGGGGGTGGGGAGGCATTAGTGTATGGAGATAGGAAAAACAGCAAGAAAATTATTGAAATGAGAAAATTAAGTGCCATATCAGATATCTTTGGGCTTATCAGAGGAGAATCAGATGCCTGACTGGAAAGATCAGGTAGCCTGAGGGAAATATTAGTAATATGAAATTCAATGAATATAGATTGTTGACGGAAAGAAGGTGATTACATGGCGATACCGACAAACATAAAGACATTATTATCCGGCGATGTAGTTGAATGGGCAAGAATTGAATTTAAAGAAACATGGGATCCTGCGGCTTCTTTGAAAACAGTCTGTGCATTTGCCAATGATCTTGATAATTGGGGCGGCGGTTATATTGTTATAGGCGTGAAAGAAAATAATGGACGTCCGGTTTATCCTTTACAAGGAGTGCCAATAAATAGGATTGATGCTTATCAGAAAAGTATTTTGGAAAAATGTAGACTTATTAGACCAGCATATATGCCGATTATTGAGGTGGTTGATTATCAGGAAAAGAAGTTTGTTGTCCTGTGGTGTCCTGGTGGTGAAACACGCCCGTATTCGGCTCCCAAAACGATGCAAAGAGACAACAAGGAACGCATACATTATATTCGCAAATGCTCTAATACCATAGAGCCATCTAATGAAGATGAAAAAGATTTGTTTAGTCTGGCAAACAGAGTTCCGTTTGATGATCGTGTGAATCATCAGGCAGAAATATCGGATTTGAATATAACACTTATTCAAAATTATTTAAGAGAAATCAATAGTTCATTGTACGAGAAAGCACGGACGGGAGATTTTGTTGAGGTGTGCCGTGATATGAATATTATCAGCAATCTTCCGGAATATGTTAAGCCCAAAAATGTAGGCCTGATGTTTTTTAACATGACACCTGACAAATTTTTCCCATATACCCAGATTGATGTGGTACAGTTTCCGAGAGGTCTGGGTGGTGATGATATCATAGAAAAAACTTTTAAGGGACCAATCCAGCAACAGCTTCGTGATGCTTTGCAGTATATTCATAATGTAATCATTACAGAGAAAGTTGTAAAATATCCTGACAGGGCAGAATCAGATCGTTTCTTTAATTTTCCATATCCAGCTGTGGAAGAGGCATTATCCAACGCCGTTTATCATCGAGCATATGACGAACGTGAGCCAATTGAAGTACGTGTGGAAAATGACAGAATTGAAATAGTAAGTTTTCCTGGGCCAGATCGTTCTGTGACCATTGAAGGGCTAAGAAACTATCGTGTTTCAAATCGCCGTTACAGAAATCGCCGAATTGGAGACTTTTTAAAAGAACTTCATTTGACAGAAGGCAGGAACACTGGCTTCAAAAAAATTCTAGATGCATTGGAGGCAAACGGATCACCCAAACCGGAATTTGAAACAGATGATGATAGAAGTTATTTCATAACAAGGTTATTTATACATGAAGAGTTTATTGAGGTATCAAATGATGAACTAGAGGAAGCCAAAAAGGAGCCAAAAAGGAGCCAAAAAGGAGCCAAAAAGGAGCCAAAAGGGAGCCAAAAAGTAATTGAGAGAAGAAAAATAATATTAGATATTTTGGCAAAAAACCCAACAATCACCCAAATTCAGCTTATGGAAGAAACAGATTTGACCAGAAAGCAAATACAGAAAGATATGAAACAGCTACGAGAAGAGGGGCTGCTTGTAAGAGAAGGTAGCAACAGGAATGGACGCTGGGTAGTAAAAGAACAAGGATGAACAACATAAAAAACAACATCAAAAAAAGAAAATACCTTATATACTTCATCATAATCTGGACGATACAGATGGCAGCGGCCTTCTATTTTTGTACCCAGAAGACAGGCTTCCATGAAGATGAATATTATACCTATTATTCCACAGCCCGGACAGCAGGTTTCTACGTGGAAGATGGGAAATGGATGGACGCGGAAACTTATCGGAATGAATTTGTAGTGCTTCCCGGACAGCAGTTTCAATATGGCCTTGTCAGACAGGTGCAGTCCTGGGATGTGCATCCGCCGGTCTACTATTGGATATTTCACACAGTGGCTTCCTTTGTGCCGGGTGTTTTTTCCAAATGGATCGGCTTGGGGATCAATCTCTTTTTTCATGGGATTAATATAGTATTACTGACATTATTGTCATATTTGGCGGGCGGCAGGAACGAAAAACTGGCGCTTATGGTGACATTATTTTATGGCTTGACGCCGGCGGCTGTCAGCGGGGTGGTTTTTATCAGAATGTATGAACTTCTGACCATGTTTGTGCTGATCTGTGCGGTCTTGCATGTGAGGGCAGTCTGTCGGCCACAGTCCGGGAAATTGTCATTTATACGGTTTTTGTTACCACTTATGGTGACTACTTATCTTGGTTTTTTGACACAATACTATTATTTCATCTTTTTGTTCTATATAGCGATTGCTTTTTGCGTCTTTCTTCTATGGCGGGATAAGAATCTGTGGAATTGTCTGCGTTATGGGATCAGTCAGTTGGTGGCTTTTGGACTGGCTTATCTGACGTATCCGTCCTGTCTGGGACAGATGTTTCGGGGGCAGCGGGGAGCCCAGGCTGCGGAGAATTTTTTTGATATGTCCAATACCATGATGCGGTTTCGGTTTTTCCTGAATTTGTTGGATGAGTATGTGTTTGGGAAATTGCTGGCCGGGTTTTTATTGGTGGTCATTGGCTTGTTCCTGTTTCTGTATTTCAGGCGGAGCAGGGGACAGCTTCTGGCACAGGATACGGTGGTTCCGTGGTGGCCTTTGGGGATAATCTGTTTCGCGGTAATCGGATATTTCCTGACGGTTTCCAAGACGGCGCTTCTGTTGGGGGATACTTCCAATCGTTATCAGCTGCCCATATACGGCATGGTTGTTTTATTGCTTTTTGGAATCATTACTATGATGTGGAAATGTTGTGTGCCCCGGCAGAACTGGACGGGCTGTATGACAGCCGCGGCGGCTGTGATATGTCTTGTGATTGATATTGCCGGTCTTATGTCCGGACGGGTGGTGTTTCTGTATCCGGAAGACCAGGAGCAGGTAGCTTTTGCTAGGCAGCAGGCGCAGGCGGGGACACCGGTGATGTATTTTTATGATGAGGGCGCTTCATGGTGCATCTGGGATGTGACTAATGAACTATTGGAATATGACGGGGTATATTTTGCGGCGGCCGGAAGTGAGAGCCCGATAGAGGACTCTGTTATTAAAAATGCGCATTCACTGGTGGTGTATGTGGCGGACGGGGCAGATATACAGGCGCAGATGGACAGGATTTTGGCCAAAAATAAGAATTTGACGGATTATGCGCTGCAATATGAAGAAAAGTATTGTGATGTGTATTATTTTTACGGTAGGAAGTGATAATGAAAAGAGTGGCGTTCGCATGAATTTCTGCCTTTTTTAGGAAGTAAGATTGATTGCAAACCATAGGCGCCTGTGCTATACTTAGAGGCGGTGCAGACCTTGAAAACAGTAATGTTGGAGGAAAATCTATGTTGACGAATAAAACAATATTAATCACCGGGGGCACAGGCTCCTTTGGAAAATGTTTTACCAAATATGTGCTGACGCATTATGAACCGCGGAAGATCATCATTTATTCCCGGGACGAGTTCAAGCAGTGGATGATGGCCAACGAGTTTAAGGAATATGAGGAAAAACTTCGTTTCTTTATCGGTGATGTGCGGGATGTGGAGCGTCTGAGAAGAGCATGTGAAGGCGTGGATTACATCGTTCATGCGGCAGCTCTCAAGCAGGTGCCCGCCTGTGAGTACAATCCTAATGAGGCGATCAAGACTAATATCCATGGGGCCATGAACGTGATCGATGCCGCATTGGACAGCGGTGTCCACAGAGTGGTGGCTTTGTCAACGGATAAGGCAGTCAATCCGGTGAATCTGTATGGAGGGACTAAGTTAGTATCGGACAAGCTCTTTGTGGCAGCCAATGCGTATGCGGGAGCAAAAGATATCAATTTCTCCATTGTGCGTTATGGTAATGTGGCGGGCAGCCGGGGATCAGTGATTCCTCTGTTTCACAAACTGATCAGGGAGGGAGCGCAGGAACTGCCCATTACGGACTTGCGTATGACAAGATTCTGGATCAGCCTGACACAGGGGGTTGAATTGGTGATCAAGGCGTTGTCGGAGGCCACGGGCGGCGAAACTTTTATCAGTAAGATTCCTTCCTTCAAGATCACGGATCTGGCGGAGGCAATGCTGCCGGGTTGTAAGATCAGGGAAACAGGTATCAGGCCGGGAGAAAAACTGCATGAGATTATGGTGACCATGGAAGATTCTTTGACCACATATGAGTACGATAAACATTTTATTGTTTATCCGCAGATGACCTGGAATAACAGACAACAGCCGGATCTTTCCGGGCAGAAGGTAATGGAAGGATTTTCTTACAGCTCTGCCAACAACACGGACTGGCTCAGTGTGGAAGATATCAGAGAGTTGTTAAGGGATGTGGATTTAGAGAAATAAGACAGGGAAAGGACATGTAGGCAGTGATACGTGTCCTTTGTTTTCGCAGGATTTTGAGAGAAACGAGGAAATGTCGTTTCAGAATGGAGAAGATTATGGAGAGACCAGCGATAGCAGGCGGAAAGCCCGTCAGGGAGTCAAAGATATTTTATGGACACCAGTATATAGATGAGGATGATATTCAGGCAGTGGTGGAAGTACTTAAGAGCGATTATCTGACCTGCGGCCCTAAGATTACCGAATTGGAGCGCAAATTGTGTGAACTGACCGGAGCCAAATATGCGGTGGTGTGCAGTAATGGTACGGCGGCCTTGCATATTGCAGCGCTTTCTGCGGGCGTGGGAGAGGGCGATGAAGTGATCACGACACCGATCACCTTTGCCGCATCGGCTAACTGCGCATTATACTGTGGAGCAAGACCGGTCTTTGCCGATATTGACCCTGAGACCTATAATATTGATCCAAAGAAAGTAGAGGAGGCAATCACACCAAGGACAAAGGCTGTGGTAGCTGTGGACTATACAGGACAGTCGGCTGATCTGGCACCGCTTTTAAAAATTTGCAGAGAGCATAACCTGTTACTGATCGAGGACGGCGCCCATGTGATTGGCACAAAATATCAGGGGCAGATGAATGGTTCAATCGCGGATATGACCATGTTCAGCTTTCATCCGGTCAAGACAGTGACCGGCGGTGAGGGCGGTGTTATTCTCACCAATGAGGAGGCTTTGTATAAAAAGTTATTGCTTTTCAGGTCTCACGGAATCACTCGGGATGTGGAACAGATGCAGCATGAACCGGAGGGGCTGTGGTATTATGAACAGGTGGATTTGGGATATAACTATCGTATGACGGATATGCAGGCGGCGCTGATCATCAGTCAGTTAAATAAGCTGCCCATGTTCATCAGGCGCAGGAAGGAGATCGTGGCCAGGTATAATGAGGCTTTTTCCAATATGCCGGAAGTGTTTGTACAGCGGGAGATTCCGGAGTCTGATACCACAAGACATCTGTATATCCTGCGTATTGTGCCGGAGAAACTGACGATTGACAGAAAGCAATTCTTCGAAGCGCTAGGAGCGGAGAATATATGCTGCAATGTGCATTATATACCGGTCTATTATTTCCCGTATTATGAAAAGCTGGGATATCGGAAGGGCCTGTGTCCCAATGCGGAGAAACTGTATGAGGAGATCATAACACTGCCGCTCTATTATGCGATGAGTGATAGGGACGTGGAGAGTGTCATCGAGGCAGTGCAGAAGATTGTAGAATTCTATCGCAGATAAACTGTACGGAAATGAGGATTAGAATGAAACTGTCGATCATAGTGCCTGTCTACAATATGGCGGCCGATGGAAAACTGGAATATTGTCTGAATTCTCTTGTGAGGCAGACCATAGAAGACTATGAAATCATTGCGGTGGATGATTGTTCCACGGATGATTCTTATCAGATCTTGCAGGCATATCAGGAAAAATATCCTGATAGATTCCGGGCTGTCCATTCTTCTGTGAATCAGAAGCAGGGAGGCGCCAAGAACATAGGTATGAGTCTTGCCCAGGGAGAATGGATTGGATTTATTGACAGCGATGACTGGATTACGGAAGATTTCTATGAACGGCTGATTGCCAGAGGGGAAGAGACGGGCGCGGACATGGTCGGCTGCGATTATCATCTGACCAGCGAACACAGTATGGCAATCGGACAGGTGGTGCACAATAATAAGCCGGAGCAGACGGGAGTTTTGAACGAAGAGAAGTATCGGTCTCTGATCCTGGACAGTGGTTCTCTGGTGGTTAAGGTTTACCGCAGGGAAATCGTAATAGACCATCCGGGGCGTTTCCCGACAGGAATCTTTTATGAGGATAATGCACTTGCCAATTCCTGGATGCTGCGGGCGACACATTTTGAATATATTGATGAGCCTTTGTATTATTATTATCAGCATGGCGCTTCCACAGTGCATACCATCAGTGTGAAACGCTGCGAGGACCGCATGGAGGCGGGACGGATCATGCTGCGGGAGGCTAAAGAGTACGGTTATCTTGAAAAATATCGTTCGGAGCTGGCATTTAGTTTTACCACACTCTTTTATGTGAATACGCTGTTTACTTATATGCAGGGAGTACGTCCTGTTAAGAGCAGCTTTGTCAAAAAACTGGGGCAGGAAATGGTTGCGACATTCCCGGACTTTCAGGAAAATGTGTACTACCAGGAACGTATTGGTGCGGAGGAGAAGAAACTGGTGAAAATGCAGATCAAATCCACAGTACAGTTTATCTGCTATTATAAACTATTATGGGCTTATCGGAATCTGCGCAAATCCTTACGAATGAAAAAGAGATAAAGCCGAGGGGAAGAAAACGTTGATCAGGGAAATATCGTTGAAAAGTAAGATTATATACGTTGTTATGGTCTGCCTTTTAGTCGTACTTATGTGGATTGGGGATGAGGGAAGACAGCCGATTGTCTACACAGGATTTGAATTGCAGCGTACTGTGGGTGTGGTGGATTCGGAGAAAGCGCTCCTGGTTCAGGAAGCGGTGGCCAATGCGGGTGTTATAGCCAAGACGCCTCAATATGTCATGAACAAGGGCAGTTATACGGTTCGGATGCAGTATATTGCGGAAGAGAAAGATACCGTGGTGGAACTGTGGGAACAGGCGAATAAGATTGCTGCCTGGCAGGTGGATCCGCAGGCGCGGGAGTTCTCTGCGGATTTTACGCTCTCCAAGGATGCCAAACAGCTACAGGTGCGGATTAATTATGGCGGGAGTGGAAACCTGACGGTTAAAAGTCTGGAAATAGCACCGCATACTTTGTTCTATACGGATACTTATTTCTGCATTCTGCTCTTTTTATTGATAAATGGACTGGGATTTCTATATCTTCAGAAAGGTAAAAAAGTAATTACACAGGAGAAGTTACTGGATTATAGTATCATCATGGGTGTGGCGCTGTTAGCAACTTCCCCTATGATGCAGACGTATCTCTATAACGGGGATGATCTGTGTTATCATCTGGCCAGGCTGGAGGGACTCAAAGATGGGATTCTGGATGGACAGATCCCGGTCAATATCCAGCCGGAAGGACTGCGGGGGAATGGCTACCTGAATGCCATGTATCCCTATCTGTTCCTGTATATTGGCGCCTTTCTGCGTATCTGCAGGGTATCGCTGGCGTTATCCTATAAAGTCATTGTATTTCTGGCGAATTTAGGGTCGGCGGTCTGTGCCTATGTGGCCATGAAATCAATGATAAAATCAAGGCGCAGTGTGATACTGGCGGTGATTTTATATACGCTGATGCCGTATCGGTTCACCAATATTTTTTCCAGAGGGGATCTGGGTGAGACATTGGCGTTGGTATTCTGGCCTCTCGTAATCGCCGGTCTATATCATGTGATTATGGGTGACCGTAAAAAGTGGTATTATCTGGTGATCGGATTTTCCGGGGCGTTGCAGAGCCATATCCTAAGTGCGGCGTTTGTGGCGGCAGTCTGTGTGATCACGGCGCTGATGTATTGTGGGCGGATTATTAAGGAACACAGATATCGGGAAATTGGAAAGTCGCTTGGGCTTTCTCTTTTGCTTAACGCATGGTACTTGGCGCCGTTTTTGTACTATTATTTTGGAGAAGATATAGCCAAGGATGTGCTGCGATGGAGCGGTTATTTTGAACAGTCCATTAACCCATCCAATCTGACGCAGACATTGAGCCTCTATAACAAGCAGTACTTTTCACTGGGACTGGCACTGTTTGGCTGTATCGGGATTGGGATTATTTATTTATTGTATGAACGCCGGAGCCGGATGACGGAGCAGGAAGGTTTCTTGCTGTATCTGCTCGTGCTGGGAGCCGTGCTTACCTTTATGATAACGGGATACTTCCCCAACCGTGTTTTGATGGAAAACGGTGTGTTTGAAAATATTGCAACGATGTTGCAGTTTCCCTGGAGATTTCTTGGGCCTGCCTCAACCTGCTTTGTCTTTGTGGGCGCTATCGGCCTGTCACGCTCGGAGATTTTAAGGCCTTATCGCAATTATGTATTTGCGCTGCTGGTGGGATTAAATCTGCTGGTGATCGTGTCTGTGCCGGCTGACAATAATCACATGCCGTATGACAATGCGCAGGCAGTGGCGTCCAAAGGACATGAGAGCAAGCTGATCACCAATATTGGGATGTTCTATCCCCATGAATGGCGGCTTGACGGGGCATCAGATGAAAAGCTGGTCACCAGTGTGGTGGTTTCCGATATGAACTATGTGACTGTCAGGGATTATCAGAAAAAGGGAACGAAGGCGGCGGTGGCTTATACGGCCACAGCTTCGGATTGCTATATAGAACTGCCCGTACTCAGTTATCACGGCTATCGTGCCACGGATGAAAACGGTAATGCGTTACAGATTGAACGCGGCAACGGTGCGAGAATGCGTTTTATGGTTCTGGGAGATGGGAAAGAGCACAGAATCTATGTACGGTATGGTCCGGTCATGGGATTTGTGATTGCAAATCTGGTTTCTGCGCTGACGATCGCCGGCTGCGTCTGGTACCCTGTTCGCAGAAGAAAGGATACCTGTAAGGCAGGCGAAGAACCTGAACCTGTAATATAGGGCTGATAGGATTCGAGGGTCAAAAGGTGCTTCCATAAAATTTTACTGGCAGATTGCACAAAATGTTCACGAAGTTATCTTGCGCAGGAATATGCGATTTTCTTAATATTCCGTTTCATTGCCAGAAATTTCAGGACATGGATGTCCTGAAAAGCCCGTCATGAGCCTGGATGGCGAATGGAGGGCGTTTTCGTCCGTTGACAGAACTTTTCTGGAATATTTTAGAAAATCCATATGACGGAGCCCGATACAAGAGAACATTTTGTGTAATCTGCCATCTCTATTTATCATTTGCACCTTTTGATGCTCGAATCCTGATAGGAATATGCTGCAAAGATTAAATGGCAAGCAGTGCATCGGCAATCCGTCTGGCGCCGCAGCCATCCAGAAAGGCTCTCATAGCATGAGAGCTTTTTTGACGCATTTCCATATTTTCTGACATATCTGTCATAAATTGCAGAATATTATTTATGGGATAGGAAAGTTTTAAATCTTCAGAGGTCCGATTCGCAAAATCATGTATCTGTGCAGGACGGATATCACCTGCACAGGGGATAATGCCTTTGGCGGCAAAGGTTTCTACGGCAGTGCGTTGGTTGTCTGCCATCAGATAACTGATTGCCGGCACTCCCACAGCGCACAGTTCCGACAGCGTGGTGCCGCCTGCGGATATGGCCAGATCGCAGGATGCCATAAGGGAAGCCATGTCGGTGACATTTTCATGGATGTGAATATGTGGATTATTTGCTTCCAGAGTAACCAGATTGTCATAACGGAGATTGGCTCTGCTGGTGACAATATGATAATGCAGGGATTGCAGTCTGGCTGTCTCCAAATGTTCGGAAGTACAAGCATGGTTCACTGCCTGCATATTTCGACAAGGTTTGCAGTCATAAACGGTATGCAGCAAATATTCGGCTACCCCGTAAGGATCCGTGCCGCCGGTGGAAACAAAAACATGTGCAGCCTCTGGGCGAATCTGATAGGCGGGCGACTGAAACTGTGTCCGCAGCGGGGTATATTGTATGCCCAGCAGTTTATGAGCGGCTTTGGCGTAGTGTGGACAATCCAGTTCCGTATCATAGTTGATGAGCAGGTCTACCGGACAGTCAAAACTCCGAAGATCATCCAGATAGGCAATCTTACAGTGGTCAGACAGGATATGAAAATAACTGGCAGATACAAAATAGGAATCTATAAAAAGCCAGGGTTTTTCATAGATGATATCATTGGACAGGAATCTGTCAGAATCCGCCTTAGCCGTGATATAGGCAAGCAGATCGGACACTTCTTCTTCCATGTGTTGATAATCACTGTTAAGAGAATGAATGGGAAATTCATTTGGTTTTTCAAAACGATTCTCCAATAGCGAATAACTCTCATTATCTGAGACAAGAAAGGAAATCTGAACGCGATGTGCCCGTTCTTTGCCAGCCTGCATACAGGCCCGTGCAATCGCAAGACAGCGCATAATGTGTCCCGTAGCGATATCGCTGTTGCCATCTACCCTGAAATAAATTGTCGTCATGATTTGCCATCTCCTTCTGAAAGCAAACTACCTCTTTTATTTGTTAGTATATAGATATTATCATAAAAAGGCAAATATATCTTGTCGTTATGGCAATGTGCACAATACCATATCTTGTGGTTTATGTATGAATATATATGGAAACTACAAAGAGTTATCAACAGGGAACCACAAGATAACAGATACACTATTGTACCAACGTTGTAAAAGTTCTACATGTTTTTAAACAAAAAGGATTTGCATTCCGTGCAATATAGTGATATAAGAGAGGTGAGCGGGAACAAAATATAGTACAAGGGAGGATAAAATATGGATAATGAAGCATTGCTGTTATCAATAGAAGATTTATTAGAGAAAAAACTTCAGATACATTTAGAACCCATTAAAAAAGATATTGCAGAGTTGAAGGTGAGGGTGATAAGGCTGGAGGAGGATGTAGCAGTCTTAAAGGAGGACGTAGCAGAACTGAAAGCCGATGTGACAGTCCTGAAGAAAGATGTAGCAGTCTTAAAGGAGGACGTAGCAGAACTGAAAGCTGAAATGGCAGTCTTAAAGAAAGACGTGGCAGAACTGAAGGTGAGGGTGACAAGGCTGGAGGAGGATGTAACAGTCCTGAAGGAAGATGTAGCAGTCTTGAAGGAGGATGTAGCAGAACTAAAAGCCGATGTGACAGTCCTGAAGGAAGATGTAGCAGTCTTAAAGGAGGATGTAGCAGTCTTAAAGGAGGATGTAGCAGAACTGAAAGCCGATGTAACAGTCCTGAAGGAAGATGTAACAGTCTTAAAGAAAGACGTAGCAAATCTCAATGCGGAAACGGCAGACTTAAGAGATGATATGACAGGTCTGGATAAGAGAATGACTAATATGGAATATAAGTTTGATGTTCTCATCAGGGAAGTGACGCAGCTGAAGGATAATATCATAGACCTGACCGGCAGGACAGCCAATTTGGAGAAATCCTCTGAGCGCACCAACAGCAGACTTAACAATATAGAAAAATGTCTGCAAGAGCAGCAGGGGAGTATCAAACGAATTGAGGTGGTGCATCTGGAGAATAATCTGGTACCTCGTGTGGCTAATATAGAGTCATGCTATATGACCACCTTTGAGCGTTATAAGGCCTATACTGACAGGCTTCCGGAATTGTTTGCAACGGTATCCAATGTAAGCAGGACGGTGCAGACGCATTCTGAGATGCTTAAGAAAATATCATAAGGCCATAGGGAAGCGGCAGCTTATGCCGCTTCTTTTCCCTCCTATTTTCTGTCAGGAGGAGTGATTGAAAAAACAAATGGTACAGAGTATAATAGGAGGAAAGGTTTGACTAGGACGCTGAAGGATATTGTCTGGGAAGAGGGAAAATCTTCTTTGAAGGAAAGGAAACGAATTTTCATGGGTGCATCCATTGCTATTATTACGGCCAGGGGCGGCAGCAAACGTATTCCGCGTAAAAATATAAAATCATTTTGCGGGAAACCAATCATTGCCTATTCTATAGAGGCGGCAATTCAGGCGGGATTATTCGAGGAAGTCATGGTTTCTACGGATGATGAGGAAATTGCGAAGATAGCTTCCGAATATGGAGCAAAGGTTCCTTTTATGAGGAGCAGTGCATGTGCCGGGGACTATGCTTCTACAGATGATGTGCTTCTGGAAGTGCTTACGGCATATAGGGAGCGGGGCAGGGAATTTGATTCTTTCTGCTGTCTTTATCCAACGGCGCCTTTTGTGACGGCACAGAAACTGAAAGCAGCGATGGAACTTTTGGAGAAAGCGGATTCTGTGATGCCGGTGGTGCCTTTTTCTTTTCCGCCGCAGCGTTGTATGGTGATCAACGAAGCGGGTGAATTGCGGATGAAATGGCCGGAACATGCCAGGACGCGGTCTCAGGATCTGGAACCTTATTATCATGACTGCGGGCAGTTTTATTGCTGTCGTACAGCGCCTTTTATACGATATGGAACAACGGATCTGCCGCGGATGATACCTATGATCATGAGTGAACTGGAGGTCCAGGATATTGATAATCCGGATGACTGGGCAATTGCAGAGTTAAAATATCAGCAGATGATGTCAAAAGCTGATAGCTCCAGAGATTGGCGCAGATAGTGAAAGCGGAAGAGAGATTGTGATAATCAATGAAAGTAAAGCCTGGAATAGCGGTTGTAAGTAGAAACAAAGAGGAGTGATTAGATAGGAGTATGAAAAAAGAGTTTAAAATTGAAAATAAACTCATCGGGGAATCGCAACCCTGTTTTTGTGTGGCAGAAATGTCGGGAAACCATCTAAAAGATTACGGAAGGGCAGTTGAGATTATCCATGCGGCCAAAGAAGCAGGGGCAGATGCGATCAAATTGCAGACCTATACGGCGGACAGTCTGTCTGTGGACAGTGATAAGGAATATTTCCAGATTCGTGGCGGCCTTTGGGATGGGATGACGGAGTATCAGCTGTATCAGGAAGCCTGTACGCCCTGGGATTGGCAGCCCAAATTGCAGGAAGTCGCCAGGAAACTGGGGCTTATATGTTTTTCTTCACCTTTTGATCATGTGGCGGTGGATTTTATGGAAGCGCATAAGATGCCTGCCTATAAGATTGCATCCTATGAGATCAATGATATCCCGCTGATTCGGAAAGTAGCGGCTTTGCATAAGCCGGTGATTATTGCTACTGGAGTGGCGCATGCGGAGGATATTGAGAGAGCGCTGCAAGTCTGCCGGGAAGAGGGCAATGAGGAGATCATGCTCTTAAAATGTGTGTCGGCCTATCCGACACCTTATGAAGAAATTAACTTAAATATGATTCCTACGCTGGCCAAGACCTATCATTGTCTGGTGGGGCTATCAGATCATTCCATGGGCAGTCTGGTACCGGTGGCATCTATTCCGTTGGGCGTAAAAATGGTAGAGAAGCATCTGACACTGCGCCGGGCAGATGGTGGTCCGGATGGGGCTTTTTCCATGGAACCACAGGAATTTAAGGAAATGGTAGACCATATCAGAATTGTCGAAAAGGCGCTCGGGACTTCAGAATATAAACTGACCGAAAAACAAGAGCAGGAACGCAGTGGATCAAGGTCTCTTTTTGTAGTAAAGGATATCAGGGCCGGTGAAAAAATCACTCCGGACAATGTGCGTTCCATCCGGCCTCATGCCGGGCTTCACACGATGTACTATGATGAGGTCATGGGACAGACGGCGGTTCGGGATATTGAGAAAGGCACTCCACTGGCCTGGGAACTGTTGCAGGAATAAAGAGTCTGCCTGTATTTTATAGTATAGACCCCCGCTTATCCGAGGCCGCGAAGCGGTCCTCGCAAAGTGAATTTGCGAAGCAACTTAACTTTTGATTATCATCAAATCCGTATACTTTAACATGCAGATACCGTCCTCATAAGAGCCGATGGTATCTGTATTTGCTTTTCCGGCAAGGTTGTTTGCGATAAGGTACGGAAAACGGATGCCGCAATTATGGGCATGAGGATAGCCGCCGCCGAAACGAGGATTGATTTCAGAAATATAGTAGGTTCCATCTACCCGAAAGATATCCATATCGATGGGGCCGGACAGATCCAGAGTTGCCACAGTATTAAGAATTAACTGAAACAGGGTTTCATCCTGATAGGAGACAGATTTTTCGGTCTCCCCGGCACGCATCCGCAGCTTCTTTTTGACAAACAGGGAAACAGGTCGGTGGGAGAGCATGTCCACATAAATGTCTGCGCCAAACTCTTCACCCTGTGCCAGCGTTTGGATCATATAATCCTCGTCTGCGTATTTGCAGAGGACTTCTAAAAGTTCCAGATGTTCCACCTTCTGAATGCCAATACTGCCGCAGCCTCTTGTGGGCTTGACAAATACCGGAAGATCCATGCGGCCGGCCTCTTTTTCTTTCAGAAAAGAGGAGAAGCTGTCACAGCTTGTGAGGGCGGGCAGCTGATGATGGATCAGATGCTGGTAAAAGGCATATTTATCGCGGCATAAATCTACGGCGGAAAGAGCCGATATCACGGGCGTCACGCCGATGCCGGTGAATAGACTGCGCTGGGAAGCAATCAGCGCCAGTTCATCCTCCTGCAGGGGCAGGACAGCGTTGATGGATTCTTTGCGGCAGATATCCAGTATCGTATCCAGATAATCCGGTTCCGTCATGCGGGGCACCAGATAATGGGCGTCCGTCTCATATAAGGCAGGCGCATAAGGACTGCAGTCCGTACCGATGACCCGGTCGAATCCACTGTCCGGTTCTTTAAAATACCGCACCAGCAGATTCCTGGTGCCGCAGCTTAAGATTAAGATGTTCATAATAGTTTGCTTCCTTCCAGATAACGATAAGATTTATTCATTTGGCAGGATACTTCCCTGCACATAGTCTTCCGGTGTCCATTTCCGGCGTACCAGCGTCATCTCACTTCCCTTTTGCACATACACAGCAGGAAAATATTGAATAAAAAGGGGATTTAAACTCATGGTATATCCCCCTACATTTTCATAAATGATTCGGTCACCGGGCACCAGTTCAGGTTGATTCTTATGTGTAAAAAGCCGGTCAACTTCCATACAGGTAAAGCCGCTGACCACCTGGCTTTCCATGAGTGGCCGTTCCTGCGTATAACCCTCATTGTATTCTATATGAAATAAGTGGGAACTTTTGATCATGGTGGGATCGATATTAAAGCGGCTGCCGTCTGTCATCAGGTAGCGGCTGCCCTTGATATCTCTGCAATCGAATACGCTGGTCACGAAGGTGGTGCACTTCGAGATCAGGGATATACCGGGTTCTACGATCAGCCGGGTCTGTTCAGGGGAAAAACATTTGCGCAGTTCCTCCGCTATCACCGGGAAGTAATCAGGATATTCCGGTCTGCCCTCCATACCGCCGCAGTAACCGCCGCCCATATCTATATATTCCAGGGAAAAGTCGAATTCTCCTTGCAAACGGCAGGCCATCTGTGCAATTGCATGGAAAATACCCACGCTGCGTGTTTTGCTGCTGGAATGCAGGTGCAGGCCGGCAATCTGCACGGCAGGCATGGAGCGGATGATCTGCACCGCTTCTGCAAAACGTCCAGTCTCATAACAGAAGCCGAATCGTCCGCTGGTCTCCCCCATGGTGGTCTCGCCGGGACACATTTTTTCCAGATCAAAATTAGCGCGGATACCGACTTTGAAAGTTTTATCAGGAAAGGAATTGACTAAATCAGTCAACCAACCCAGTTCCTGCATAGAATCCAGATTGACATAGCCGCCGGCAAGCAGCACATCACAGAAAGATCTTTGGCTCTTATAGGGGCCGTTGTAGATGATTTCATGGTCTGTATATCCAAGATGCCGGGCCAGCAGGTATTCGTCTTCCGATACCACCTCCGCATAGGCGCCGTTTCTTTTTACAAAAGAGACAAGCCAGGGCAGGGAGTTGGTCTTGAAAGAGTAGCCGACTAAGTAATTGGGCCAGTTCTGGGATAGAGAATCCGTGAGCATGTCATAGTAGCGCTGTAAGATGGGTTCATCTATCACGAAATAAGGTGTCTGTATCTGTGCGGTCATAGGGCAATCCCTTTCTTATAAAATAAGCTATTGCAAGTGTAAATCACTGTTCTCATCTTACCCTATTTTGAAAAGAGTGACAAGGTAAGCAGTGCGAAGTTTTACAATTCTGATAAGGTATATTATAATAAATTATGATTGACATCTATAGAACCCAGGAAAAGAGGTTTATTATGAAAGATCGAATCTATGTATGTCACACCTTTTATCATGTATATGTAGCCTGCCTGAAGGAACTGGCGCTGCCGAAGGAAAAGCAGGGACATGCCACACTGGTGATGAGTACCATGTCCAATCCGTTTGGAAATCTGAAGGAACGTGCCGAGAAATGTCCTCTCTTTGAGCAGGTGGTGATGTTCGATGAAAAAGAGGATAGTTTTTTCCCGGAACTTATGAAATGTCATACAGACCGGGGAAATCTGGTCTTAAACATGCTGGCCAGGATCAAGTATACAAAACTTCTGGGCAAATTGCAGGAGCCCTATGTGCCGGTCGATTTTAAACAATATCAAGACATCTATGTGTTTTGTGATTCAGATCCGATCGGGTACTATTTAAGTTATAAAAAAATTCCTTATCACGCAGTGGAGGACGGCCTCAACTGTATCCAGTACTATGATACGGCCCGCTATGACAACAGAGGACATTTCGGGCTGAAAGTCTGGATGGCGGCGCGGAATCTGATCTTTATCCAGAACGGTTACGGGAAATATTGTCTGGATATGGAAGTAAATGATATCAGTGTACTTACGTATCCCTGCAAGAAATATAAAGAGGTGCCGCGGGCGAAGCTGGTGGAAAGACTGACACCGGAGGATAAAGATCTTTTGGTGCGTCTGTTTATTGAAGATCTGGACGGGCTGATGAAGCAGCTTGCGCAGGGCGCCGAGCAGAAAGTGCTGGTATTGTCGGAGCCGCTGTGTGATCTTAAGGTGCGCCGGCAGATTTTTACAGATATCATAGAAGAATATGGTGTTGTTGATGGCAGGCGTGCACAGATTCTGATCAAGCCCCACCCCAGGGATGTGCTTGATTATGAGAAGGAATTTCCGCAGCATATTGTGTTGCAGGGTAAATTCCCCATGGAAATTCTGAACTATATTCCCGGACTTTGCTTTAAACGGGTGGTCTCTGTATTTACGGTTCCAAACGGTATTAAGTTTGCTGAGGAGATAGTGTTTTTGGGAGAGGATTTCATGGATCAATATGAGGCTCCGGAGCTGCACAGACAGAATGAAATGATTGATTGACACTGCATCTAAGCAGTAAATAAGACACGAATAAGGCACTGTGGTTAAATTGTGCTTCCTTCAAAGCAATATATTCCTGATAAAACAGGTAAGGATCTTGAGAAACTTTCCCAAGATCCTTTTTTAGACTCTTATAATCTAACGATTCTTATCTTATAAACATTCGGAAGAAACCCCATATTCTTTCAAACAAATTAAAAATTTCATAAAATAAAATATATTACGAAATTTACCTTTTTTAATTGTAACGCAAATTCAGGTTATGTCAATGTTTTTTTAAAAATTTACAGTGGATCGGAGGAAATTACAGTGCCAAGAAGAGGAAGAAACATCTATAAACGCAAAGACGGCAGATGGGAAGGAAGGGTTATCCTGGGGTATGATGAGGATAAAAAGCGAAAATATCATTCTGTTTATGGCAAGAACTATAGCGAAGTAAAGGGAAAAATGCAGAAATATATAGAGAAATATGGCGATATCAGAGGAAAGGGAGACACCATAGGGATTATCCTGTATTTCTGGCTGGAACAGAAAAGAAAAGATTGGAAACCATCAACTTATGCAAATTATCGAAAGATTGTTGAAAACCATCTGCTGCCATATTGGGCACAGATGCATCCGGAAATGTTGAGTGCTGACAGAGTGCAAAAATTCATCCTGACCAAAAAAGATGACGGCCTATCTTCTAAATACATTAAAAATATGCTTGGACTGTTTCGGCAGGCGCTCAAATATTATGAGAATCAACATGAGAATGTCCATTATGTGATACCGAACCTATCGTTTACAGGAAAATACGAAAACAAATCTGAGATCAAAGAACTCCCCTCCATAGAAACTATAAAAGAAGTAGAAAAAATGCTATATATAAAAGATGTGCCGGAGCAGGCAGGTATATTGCTTGCCATTAATTCCGGAATCAGAATCGGAGAATTATGCGCTCTGCGCTGGAAAGATGTGGATCTGGATGGCGGCATGATTCATGTCAATAAGACGATGCAGAGGATACGAACATATTCTGGTCGAAGTTCTGAGACAAAAATCTATATTATGGAGCCCAAAACAAGAAATGCCGTGAGAGATATCCCATTACCCAGCAATCTGATCCGATTTCTGAAATGCAAAAAGAGTTCGCCGGAAGAATATGTTGTTCCCGGAAAAAGAGTTGCCTATTGTGAACCGCGTACACTGCAATATCGCTTTAAACGTTTTTTGAAAGAAAATGGGTTTCAAAGTTTTCGCTTTCATGCCCTGAGACATTGTTTCGCAAGCAGATGTGTAGAGTTGGGATTCGATGCAAAAAGTTTGTGTGAGATTATGGGACATTCCGATATACGGATCACATTGCAGCTGTATGTACACACATCTATCAGACAAAAACGTATTTTGATGGAACGGCTAAATGGGAATCTTTAGGCCGTCAAAAATTTGGTATGGGTGCTGCTGATATGCATAAACAGACGCTGGAGAGCCTGTTTCGTAATATATTTTATTTTATGAAATTTCAAGAAAATTATAAGGAGGTAGAAGAATGAAAACAAAATTCATTCAAAGAATGATGGCAAGCGCTTTGACAGTTGCTCTCGTTGCAGCACCGTCCATGAGCGTACTTGCAAGTGGTGGCTCAGGTGGTTCCTCTTCTAAATCAGAAGACAAAGTCATTGAGATCATTAGTGAGAGCATTAGTGACGGCGGCGAGTCTTCTGTGAGCAGCATTGCCGAGATTCCTGTAACCAATACGGTTGCAGGCACAAAGTCCACAGTGCAGGGTGTTTATATCGCAACCAGTGTAAACGGAACAGCGATCACGAGCAGCCTTGCAGGGATTGCAGGAAGCTATGGTCTCACAGCCGGGGAAGTTCCTTACGCAAGATTTTCCAATATGGATGTCAAGAAGAGCAGTCTTGCAAAGGCAGTGATCGACAATGCAGCAGCAGCTATAGGCGCTACAGTGGGTCCCTGCATCAACATCGAAATCGGTAAGAAGGCTGGCGGTCAGTTCAGTCTGCTTTCACAGGAAGGTGAGAAGATCTCCGTGAAAGTTGGTATTCCGAAATCCTTCGCACAGGATGGTAAAACATATGCAGTAATCTGCGTACGTCCGGGTGGAGCAGTAAGTGTCCTTCAGGATACAGACACCAATCCTAATACGATCACTTTTGATACAACAGGTGGTCAGGGTGCATATGCAATCGTTAAGTATTAAAGATATGCAGGCAATAACCGGAGGAAGAAAAAGATTCTTCTTCCGGTATTTATTGCTCTTTGTGCTGCTTATTTTTTGCATTTTTCAATTTCATATTTATAAAGTATGCGGTTTTTCCATTTATCCGGATGAGTTTGGCTACTGGGCGAGTGCAGCGCAGGCATTGGGATATGACTGGTCTGCCGCGACAGCGCTTGGTTCCTACTATTCTTTTGGATACGGGATCATTCTTACGCCTGTTTTGTGGATCTTTAAGGACAGTATCATGGCATACCGCGCAGCGCTTACCGTCAATATGCTATTGCAATGCAGCGCTGTTGGAATACTGTGGGGAATTTATAAAAGACTGTATCCGGCAGAAGGGCAGCAGGAAAGAAAAATGCAGATTATAGTGGCGGTAGGATTGGCAGTCTTCTATCCGCCGTGGTCATTTTATGTGCAGATGACATTAGCGGAAGCGTTGCTTATGTTTCTGTATGTGTTCCTCTGTTATCGGCTGCTTTTGTTTATTGAGAAACCGAATAGGATAAGTGCAGTGTTGTTGTCGCTGGCACTTCTTTATATATACTTTGTGCATATGCGTACGGCAGGCATATGCATCGCCGCGATTGTGACACTCCTTATGTATGCATGGAAGGAGCCTTCTGCCCGTAAGAGCCTGGCAGCAGTCATTGTCTTATTGGCGGCAGGCGGTATGTGCGGTTTGTGGATAAAAGCACAAGTCATGGATACCGTATATATGGCAGCAGATGCCAGCCTACTTTCTGTGAATGACTATACGGGGCGCATGGAAACGCTGAAAGCGCTGCTGACAGTTCATGGAATGAAGGAGTTTTTGAAAAGCAGTGCAGGGAAATTATATTATCTGATCATGGCATCTTTCGGCTTGCTTGTTCCGGCCGTATATAGCTGCCTCAAAAAGACAGGGCGGCTGCTGCAAGGTTATTTTCCAAAGCAAAAAGAGGAAAATATGTCGAAAGATGATGATAACAAAAATTATTTCTATTTTTTCTGCCTGCTCTCTATGACAGGGCAATTTATGATCACGGCAATTGCCATGATGTCTCCCGGCAGACTGGACGGGTTTGTTTACGGAAGATACAACGAACATATTTTGCCGGTCTTTATAGGAATTGGCCTTCTCTCTTTTGGTGAGATGAAGCATAAACTGCGCGTATTTACAGGGAGTGCAGTACTGGCAGCAATGATGTTTGTAATTACATTTAAAAGCGCGCTGCAAAGCGGCCTGACTGTCATGCAGGGCTATTTTGCACCTGGAATCAGTTATCTGTCAGATGATTGGAACTACGATATCAGGACAGAGTTCCCGAAAGGCTTTATCCTGGGACTACTGCTCATGGCGGGCGTGATGTTTGGCATATATGCAGGAATGCGATTTAAGAAATACCTATATTTATTAGGCGTGTTTGTGCTGATGGAAACGGTATTAGCGCTTACTCTGGGAGAAAAATATACCAAATCTTTTAATGACACCAATTATTATAATCTGAAGATCGCGCAATATATCGAGGATTATGAGATGCCGGTCACCTATTTGTATGGAGGGGGATTTCCTCATATCGATCTGATACAGTTTGCCGTGAGAGAAAGAGAGATAGAGATTGTCAGCTTGCAGGATACGGAGTATCTAAAATGCGAAACTGCGCAGAACAATAGGACGGACGAAGATAAAACAGCAGAATGGAAAGAACTGGAAAGTATTTTGCCAACGGAAGGCTTTCTGGTTGTGGATCAGGATTTTACCTGCCTGGACGTACTGGAAGACAGATATCAAAAATGCAGTGAAAGTCAATCGTTTGTATTGTTTATGGTGGAATAAAAAACAGAGACGTTATGCCATGAAAACAGCATAACAAAATGGCTTATTCCGAAAGTGAGAAGTGGAGGTATACATAATGAAACTGCTTATCCAGATTCCCTGTTATAACGAAGCGGATACGCTGGAGATCGCACTTAACGATCTTCCGAAAGAATTGGAAGGGATAGATGAAATAGAATATCTGATCATCAATGACGGCAGTCAGGATAATACGGTAGAAGTCGCAAGAAAATGGGGCGTACAACATGTGGTCAACTTTAAGCAGAATAAGGGGCTTGCCAAAGGGTTTATGGCGGGACTGGATGGCTGCCTTAGAAATGGGGCCGATATCATCGTCAATACGGATGCAGATAACCAGTACTGTGCCGAGGATATCCAGAAATTAATACAACCGATTCTGGACGGACAGGCAGATATGGTGATTGGGGCAAGGCCGATCGACCAGACCGAACATTTTTCCTTTATCAAAAAGAAATTACAGCATTTTGGAAGCTGGGTGGTACGAAAGGCTTCCAATACAAGCATACCTGATGCGCCCAGCGGGTTCAGGGCGTTCAGCAGGGAAGCGGCCATGCGTATCAATGTGGTCAATGATTATACCTATACGCTGGAGACCATCGTACAGGCAGGCAGAGAGAAGATAGCGCTCACAAGCGTACCGGTGCGGACAAACGCGGAACTTCGGCCATCAAGACTTTTTCACAGCATCTGGGGATATGTGAAAAAGAGTATGCTTACAATCCTTCGGGCGTATATGATGTATAAGCCGCTCAAGTTTTTTACCTATCTGGCAATCACACCGGTGGTGATCGGGCTGGTAATTGGTTTTCGATTTTTGTTTTATATGGCAGTGGGACAATCCGGCGGACATGTGCAGTCTCTTATCCTGGCATGTACGCTGATTATCATAGGTTTTTTGACATTTATGATAGGGCTTTTGGCTGACGTGATCGCGGCCAACAGGAAACTCCTTCAGGATACGCAGTATCATGCGAGAAAGACCGAGTATGATGCGATTTATATGCAGATGCAAATGGAGAAGGAAGTAATAAAGACCTATCAGGTGGTGGGAAAAAAGATACATCAGGAAATGCCGGTGCAGGAAGAATTGCAGGCTGAGATGTAAGAAAAGAGGTACCTTGACAATTTCATATTTTATATCAGGATTCTTGCAAGAAAGGGAAGGATGTGTTCCCAGTTCCTACAGGGGTATGTGAATATACCACTGCTGAAAGATGTGAAGCCGGAAGATATTGAAGATGTTTCCAAACAGTATGTCTATATGTTCACAGAGGAGAGGAACTCGGATGTTGTAAAAAAGATTCGCCTAAAAGGAAACGAAACACCGTTCTATTTGATTTCTCTTATTGAACATAAATCCCGGGTGGATTATAATGTAATCATGCAGGTATTACGCTATATGGTTTATATCTGGGAAAGTTATGAGAAAGAGCAGGAAAGAGAACATAAGGGTATCAGCAAGACAAAGGATTTTAAGTACCCTCCTGTACTTCCAATTGTTTATTATGATGGGACAGCTGACTGGAATGACGGTATCGAATTGGAAAACAGAGTTTATTTAAGTGCTGTTTTTGAAGACTATATACCAAACTTTAAATGCATTCTGGTACAATTAAAAGATTATAGCAATGCGGAGATCATGCAAAAGAAAGATGAACTGTCAATCGTAATGATGATCAGCAAATTACAGAAAGCAGCTGACTTTGCAGAGCTCAGCAAAGATGTCAGTGCAGAGTACTTAAATGGCATTGCATCGAAATCACCGGAATACCTGCTGGATATCATAGCCCAGATAGTGGAAATATTGCTTGTGAAGATTAATGTGCCACGTGAGGAGGCAGAAGCATTTTCAGGAAAAGTAAAGGAGCGGCATATGGGAGAACTATTTGCAAATTTTGAAGCATATGATGTGCAGGAGACCCGGCGGGTAGCCAGAGAGGAAGGAATAGAGGAAGGCATTGTCTTTGCGATTAGAATGATGAAAGAAGCATCTGTTTCCAGAGAGATTACCTGCCAGCAATTGGCCAGACAGTTTGGTCTGAGCGAGGCGGAAGCGGAGGAAAAGATTAGGCAGAACTGGTAGTGTAAATAGAAAGATAGAAATAGGCACAAGGTTCTGCAATATGGAATAATATAACAAAATCCTGATATAAAGTATGAAATTGGACTGGTAAGTACAGTGCATGGACATGCTTTGTGTCGGGATTTTTTTGTTTGGAGCGGATTATTTTGGCACAAAGACTGACGAAAGAAGAGATTAATGTATAAAGAGGAATTTTCCATATGAGCCTTGTGACGATAATAATTCCTGCATACAATGCGGAAAAGTATATACGTAAATGTTTAGAATCCGTTGTGCATCAAAATTTTGATGATTACGAAGTTGTCATTGTTAATGATGGAAGCTTTGATCATACCGAGGACATTATTAAAGAATATAGAAGTAAATACTCTTTTATCAGCTATTACAATAAAGAAAATGGTGGCTTATCCAGTGCAAGAAATTATGGAATGGATAGATTAGAGCATTGCAAATACGTTGTTTTTTTAGATAGTGATGATTATTTAGATTCAGAATATCTTTGCAATTTAGTAACGAAGGCCGAAAAAAATCAATCGGATGTCGTATGCAGTGGGCAATATCGAATTACGGAAGATGGTCAGATTATTTCTCATGTGCGGTATCATTTGGATAAACAGGGAAAGTGTATTCTTAGACATTTGAATATGCATGGGAAAATGTATCGGCTTGATTATTTGAAAATGCATAATTTGAGATTTCCGGAAGGAAAAACGTATGAAGATAACCCGTTTAACCTGGCAGCTTTTTTTTTGACTGATCATATAGATTTTTTGCAATATGAGGGATATTTTCAGCTGGTTCATTTGGATAGTATAACAACAAGAAAGATTTTACGGACCGATGTGCCATATAAAGAATTAGAGGAATCCGTTCAGTATGTGATTGATTATAAGCCAGATGATTATGATATCTTTGAATATACGTTAATGAGTTTTTTTACATATTTCATATTAGAAGCAAATAGGAAACATCGATATTATAAGTTATCAGACAGAAAAAGCGATGTTAAGATGCTGGATGAATTGTGCGATTACGCAAAGAGGATTCTTGAAAGCTATTGCCCTGCATATATGTGCAATCCCTATTTATCTATAATGAAGAAAACTGATATTGAAACCAAACAAAAACTGGCCGTTACAGTTTTTATGAGAATGATTCATTGGAATTGTGCAAAATGGTTTGTGAGAGTGTTTTATAAATTGTGAAGAGGGTAGGACAAATTATGAAGATTATTAATTATATTCAAAGACCATATAAAAGCTGGCTGCCTAAAAATTTGAAGAAAAAGGTCACCCAGATAGATTCTATTGAGATAGATTTAGTTAGTCATTGTAATTTAAATTGTAAAGGCTGTACACACTTTTCGCCTATTGCAGAAAAATGGTTTATTGATGTGGAGGATTTCAGAAGAGATGTCAGGAGAACGAGTGCATTATTGCCGGATGATTGTGTTAAACGCTTTTATATTTTAGGTGGAGAGCCGCTATTACATGCCAACATCAATGAGATGCTTGTTATCGCCAGACAAGCATACAAAAAACTGCCAATCTATATTATAACGAACGGCTTTCTATTGGATAAAATGGATCAAGAGTTTTGGGATATATGTTATCGATATAACATTGTGATAGAAATCACAAAGTATCCGGTGAAATTTGATTATGAGAAAATCAAAAAACTTATGAAGGTACATAAAGGAAAGGTTAAGATTATTTATAAAGGAAGAACAAAATTTCTTAAAAAGAAACAGTATAAATTGCCATTGGATGAGACGGGGAGTCAGGATGAAATATATGGATTTACGCATTGTCATATGGCAGGACATTGCATTAATCTGGCGCGTGGTCATCTTTATACCTGTTCTTATGCGGCATGCATGGATCGATTTAATAATTATTTTAACAAAAATATTCCGGTTACAGAAAAAGACGGCATTGATATCTATCAAAACTATAGCACGGAAGAAGTGATCAGAAAACTGACGCAGCCAATTCCACTTTGTAAATATTGTGCGGTAAAGAGGCGGACATATGGAAACGAATGGGGGAATTCAAAGAGAGATATTAAAGAATGGACATAGAGAAAGTAAGGATAAAGTAAAATGAAAACGGTGTATATTAATGGTTATTTCACAAAAGAACGTATTTATGGAGTACCAAGATACGCGATGGAAATAGTAAAAAGAATAGATCAATATTTTAAGCCGGGAGAAGCGATACTGGTGGTACCGCGTAATGCGAACAAAGTTCCAAGGCTATCAAACATAGAGATATGTACATGGGAAGATCGTGGGAGAAAAAGGGAGGTGTCAGGTCCAATTTGGGGGTTATTTGTATATGGATCCTATGTTAGAAAAAGAAAAGGATTAAATGTAAATTTGACTAATCGGGCTGAGTGGGTACAAGACTCTATAACGACAATTCATGACACGATTTTATTGCAAAATTACAAATATCCATTTCATTTTTCTTTTAAAGAAAGAATAAAAGTAAAATTTGGACAGTTTATAGATAAAATATGGTATAAAAGCAAAATCTTTATTAAGGAATGTACTGCGCAAAAACTTGTTACTGTATCGGAATTTTCCAAAGCAGAACTATGTGGAAATTTTCATTTTAAATCAAAAAATGTAGCCGTTATTGGTAATGGATGGGAACATATTAACAATATTGAGGAACGTGATGAACAGGCAGACTCAAGAATAATTGAAAAGAACTATTTCTTTTTTATTGCAAAATTGAATCCTCATAAAAATTTACAATGGGTTTTAGAGGAAGCTGAAATTATGAAGGAATATTTTGTGATTGCAGGAAGGCTTCCGGATAATATTGTAGATGGGTTGAAGGAAAAGAAAAATATTATATATCTTGGGCATATATCGGATAGTTATATGAAATATTTATTGAAAAATTGTAAGGCGTTGTTATACCCGTCTTATATAGAGGGATTTGGAATACCACCGTTAGAAGCATTAGCGCTCGGAAGCAAGGCAATTGTTTCGGATATTCCTGTTATGCATGAAATATATGCAGACAGCGTGTATTACATAGATGCTGATAGAGGTAACATTGACTTGAATGAAGTATTATCCATGCGGATAGATAGTGCAGAAAAGATTTTATCAGTATATAGCTGGGAAAAAGCTGCAAAACAATGGTTTGATCTGATTGACAGTGCAAGAGAGTAAAAATATAAAAAAGGAGTCAACACGCAAATGGAATATTTATTAAGCTTTTCTCATGAAAAAACGATGGAAGACATCATTTTATATCATGTACTAAAGCCAGAAACAAATATTTTTTGGATTGACGTAGGAGCTAATGATCCGGTATTTGATTCAGTGACGAAGTTTTTTTCTGTAAGGGGGGGGGGTGGAATAAATATTGAGCCACAATCTTTATATGCGCCAAAATATGCGATGGACAGGCCCAATGACATTAACCTTATGATTGGAATTAGTGACGTACATGGAGAAATGAAATTGCATGGAAAAGGAGAATCAGCGAGTTTTGATATAACAAACAAGCATGTTAGGGGTATGTACTCATCTATTATCCCGGTATGGACCTTGAAGGAAGTTTGTGATAGATACATTCAGCCTAATCAAACTATTCATTTTTTAAAAATAGATGTTGAAGGATGGGAAAAGCAATGTCTTAAAGGCATGGATTTTAAACAATACCGGCCTTGGATACTGTGTCTCGAGTCAGACGAACCATCAGCAGAAAATCCTGGATATGTTGCGTGGGAAAATATAGTAACAGAAAGTGGTTATCTGTATGTAGGGAAAAAGTATGCTAATAGATATTATGTATTAGCGGAGAAGAGGGATATTATAAATAGATTTCAGGACATGGAACATTTGGAAAACTATTATGATGTAACATTTTATTCGGAGAGGGAAAGGTATGAAAAATATATTCATATTTTACAAAGCAGGGCATTGTTACCATTGAGGTGGGTGAGACGACTAATAAAAAAGTTAGCAGGATAAACCGAAAAATCTATAGAACAATTGTCTGACTAGGAGAGGGGTATTACCAGAAATCATGAACATATATATAGATTTTTTTAGTGCATTACCACAAAAGGACGGTGTGGAATATCATGGGGGAGGAAATTACACAAGAAATATTATTGGCGAGTTGTTGCAATTAGATAATGATCAAATAAAAATAATTCTTCTATGTCCCAGCTGGTTTGTTCCATCAAATGAAAATGAGCCAGAGTTGTATAAATACGATAATCTTATTTGGAAAAATGTTAAAGCTATAATAAATATATCAGATTTTGAAGAGAAGAGTATTTTATATTATCCCATGCTAGGATGGTTAAGGGATTTAAGAGATATTGTAAAAATACGAAAGCGGAATCCAACATTAAAAATTTGCGCTACGCTACATGATGTACGTTTTTTACATTATACAGTTGATTATACAGAAAAATATTATAGTAATGGAATTGAAAAGATTTTATTTCCACTGAAAAGTTTTATAGTGGATAATCTTATAAAAAAAATACTAAAAAGGCCTGCTTTAAAAAAATGCCTAAAGTCTTTAGATAAAGTGTATACGGTTTCTAATTATTCGATGCAACATATTTTAGCGGAGGACAAACGTGTAAAAATATCTTGGTATTATCAATCATTTGATGCAAATAAAACGCCTGTTTTTACAAAGGATTTTTGTGACGATTATATTTTATTTGTCAGTGGTGCAAGACCATTAAAGAATTTAAGCCACGCACTGTTGGGATTTTCGGAATATAAAAAAGCGAATCCTGATAGTTTGGTGAAACTTGTAATAACTGGGATAAATAGAAATGTATTTAATAATTTATGTAAGCTGCCCAATTTAGATAGAAAAATTATTAAAAGGGATGCAATATTATTGGGGTATGTCTCTAGCGAAGAACTGGCAGGCTTATACATAAATTGTAAGTTTGTATTATATATGTCAAAAAATGAAGGATTTGGTTTGCCAGTTTTGGAAGCTGCCACATATGGAAAAACATGTGTTGCTTCAAATACCACATCTATCCCAGAAGTAATAGGATCTGCGGTGCGTTATGCCTATCCAACAGATGATACTGCAATTGCGAGAGAAATTGCTTATTTATGTGATGATGAGAAATTAAGTTTATATGAAAAACGCGTTGCGGAAGCTATGGTTATAATGAATCAGCGAATGAAATTGGAAAAAAGGAATTTTATAGAAGACTTATTGGAGTAAACCTTCAAAAAAGGAGTTTATATAGTATGTCGGAGATTGGAAAACAGCCCAAAATTATTGCATTCTATTTGCCTCAATATCATGAAATTGAAGAAAACAATAAGTGGTGGGGAAAAGGATTTACAGAATGGGTAAATGTGAAAAGAGCAAAGGCATTATATGCTGGACATAATCAACCGCGTATTCCTCTTAATGATAATTATTATAATCTGTTAGATGATAATATAAAAAAATGGCAGATCGGATTGGCAAAAGAATATGGTATTTATGGATTTTGTATATATCATTATTGGTTTGGCGGACACTTATTATTAGAGAAACCTGTCGAACAATTTTTAGAGAATAAAGACTTAAATATACCTTTTTGCTTATGTTGGGCTAATGAAAACTGGACAACACAATGGGTAGATTCAAAAGCAAAAATCATTTTTGAACAAAAATATGGAGATAAAGGTGAATGGAAAAAGCATTTTGAATATTTTTTGCCATTTTTTAAAGATGATAGATATATAAAAGAAGATAATAAGCCGTTACTTGTTATTTATAGACCAGATATAATTCATTGTTTAAATGAGATGCTAGATTATTGGAATGAATTGGCGATAGAAACCGGTTTTAGTGGCATTGCATTTGCTAATCAATATTCTGACCTTGAAGACATTAGAAACAGTGATTCCCGTTTCAAATATCATATAGAATATCAACCTCTTTTTGCGCGTAAATGGAAAAAGAAAAAAGGTACTTTGTTATGCAATAAATTGTCTAAAGAAATGAAGAAATTTTTAAATGTAATTTTGCCATGGCGGGATTGGACAAGTGTCGCATTTGTCAATATGGATTTTAAAGAAGATTATGATAAGGTGTGGAATGCTATATTACAGCATAAACCAGTAAGTAACAAATGTATTCCAGGAGCATTTGTTGATTGGGATAATACGCCTCGAAAGGGAGATCGGGGGACTATATATCAAAATGCATCGCCTGAAAAATTCGAGCTATATTTTGACAAATTAGTTAAAAAGTCAAAATTAGAATATGAGAATGATTATATCTTCATTTTTGCGTGGAATGAGTGGGGAGAGGGTGGTTATTTAGAGCCGGATCAAAAAAACAAATTTGGATATTTAGAAGCAATAAAGAATGTAATGGAAAAGTATGCGAACGAATGTTAGGAAATGTAAGGGAAATGAAAGTTTTATTTGTATCACATGAAAGTGGTAAAAATGGTTCAAGCATTTCGATGCTCACGTTAGTACAAATCTTGCAAGATATATATAAATGGGAAATTGAAGTGCTATTACCTTATCCTAGTACAATGGAAAAAACCTTGAAAGCCAGAGATATTGCTTATATAAGTTTGTTTTATTACCCTGATTTCAGAACCATTGGGAAGAAAATAAAGTGGAAAGAAATAATAAAAGAAACTGTAAATTTTTTGGCGGTACAAAAATTAAAGAGACGATTAAAAGAGAAAAAATATGACTATATTATTTCAAACTCTTCGGCCGTTGATATTGGTGCAAGAACGGCGAAAGAATTAAATATAAAGCATGTGTATTATATAAGAGAATTTATGGAAGAGGATTTTGGATTTGAGTATAGAAAAAAGATACGAATGAAGAAATTGTTAGAAACCAGTACTAAAGTAGTATTTATATCTCAGGCAATTGCAAAAAAGTACACTTTATTATATAAATTGAAATCCTATAAAGTGATTTATAACGGTGTAGGTAAGGATGATTATTATATAGAACATCATGAGATTTTAGAACAATCAACTCTTAAACTGATTCAGATAGGAACATTATGTGAGGCAAAAGGAACAAAGGAATCAGTGGAATTTATTGAGAGTGCGCGAAGAATTGTCGATTGTCATTTAACATTAGTGGGTAATTCTTCAGAAGATTATCTGGAGGACTTGAATACATATATATTGCAAAATTCTCTTGAAAGCAATGTTACAATTATTCCTTATATGGACAACATTTTAACGGCTCTAGAACAAGCTGATATTTTATTGATGAATTCTAGGTCAGAGGGATTCGGGAGGGTGACAGTAGAAGGAATGATTTCGGGTTTATTGGTTGTGGGAAGAGATGCGGCAGGAACTAGTGAACTTATCTCAAATCAGAAGAATGGTTTGTTATTTAGAGATAAACAAGAATTTTGCGCTTGTATTTATGACATTGCTCAAAATCGTGAGAAGTATAAAACAATTGCAAAATACGGGCAGCAATCTGCTTGCAAGAATTTTCAGCCGATTAATATGGCCAAAGAGATAGTCCGATATTTGGATGATTAATCATGATCTTTATGGTATTGGAATTTTTAGAAAATTGTACGGAGTTTATATAGTGAAAATGTTTGGTAAAAAAATGGAAGAATTCATAAATCATCATGAGATATTTGTAATAGTCTTTTTGATGGTTGTTTTTTCATTATTTTTATCTTGGCCTCTTTTTACGACCTACCCATTACATACTACAACAGACGAGTTGGGGACAATTGTTGGAGCGGCATCATTGGCGGGATATGATTGGAGCGGTGTAATAGATAAATCTGGTTATTATGGATTTGGCTATTATATAATATTTGCTCCATTATTTATGTTACATTTGTCACCTATAATGATTTACCGAATCATTCTGGTTTTTACCCGTTGCCTTAGAGAATGTGTGATATTTAGTATTTCCTATTATATTGGCAAATATTATTTGGGCTTTTCATCAAAAGCAATATTGCTGCAAGTAGCAATAATATGTACAATTCCTTTGCATCCAAATAATGATACAAATATTATAAATGATGTTGTTTTAGATATTATGCTTTGGATAATTATTATATTGGTGTGTAAAATGGCAGAACATATAGAATGTTTGTATAAATATATGTTGTATTTTTTTGCATATATAGCTGCTGTTTTTTATGCTTCACTCCTGCATACAAGAGCGCTTGCAATGATAATAGCATCATTTATTTCTGTTTTAGGGATATTGATTTATAAAAGGAAGAAGAGATTATTTTGGTCGATAATAGTTATTCCGATTATTTTGTTGGCACGAAAATTTATTGAATTATATCAAAATGGTATATGGAGGTTATCGGGTGGAAAATTAATAAATGCATCAGTCCGTCTGGGGTTTGAGTGGAATATGATAGATGCAAAAGCATGGAATATTTGGTTTGACATGTTGATTGGACATATCAGTGTACAATCTTTGTTGACAGGAGGTCTTTTTTTAGCTGCTGTTGTTGCAATCATGAAGTATATATTTGATGCTATTAAAGAAACAAAAAAAGCAAATATTTATTTAAATATTATTATTACAATATCTGGATTAGCTGTTGGAGCAACTTTTGCAGCGTTTTTAGTTTCTAGTTGGTTTTCAGAGATGTATTCTACATGGAATACAAATGAAATGGGAAAAGCGTATTGCTATAAGGCTCTTTGTTATGTAAGATATTGGAATGTGTTTTCTATGCCATTTATTTTAGCGGGGATTTATTTATTGGAAAAAAAGGAATATCGTTCTTGCATTAGGAAAGCCATTTACGGTTGGATTATAATGATATTTTCATTTATTCATTTGGTTGTCCCGATTATTAAGGAAAATGAGGCGGCAGCAGGATTCCTTTTTACTTATTTATCAGAGAAAAGAGAACGTATCACGGCTGAGTTCTATTATAAGTGTATTTTGTATTGCGCAATATTTATGTTTTTTTCATGTATAATATATTATGGAACAAAATATAAAAGTTTAGCAGTTACACCGATTGTTATGCTGCTGTTGATAGGATATCAAAATGCAAATGTGAATTATAATGAACCTATACGGGAAGATGTATCAAGTATGGTATTAGCTTCTTATGCACAAAAAGAACTTTTAGAACAAGCAAATATAAATATTGGGCATATATTTGCATATGATGACAGAAAAGTAGATCAGAATTGGTATGTTTTTTCTGTATTGCAGTTCTATTTTTATGAGTATAGAATTGAGGACGATTATCCGGATTTGGTACAAGCAAATGATATTATTGTGACCTATGATAGAAACCCTAAAATAGAGAAGGATTTTCCAAATTTGAGTTGTTACGTGTTGGATGACAATGAGGTTTGGTATACAGAACTTAAACTAATTGGCTATGATTCATTATGGTAAAAGAAATGTATGTCAAAAAAGAAGTGTATCGTAAAATAGGAATAATAATTAACCTGTTTTTATATTTTATATATGCAATTTTAATGATGGTGAGAACAAAAGTTTTTATTACAAGGTATGGGAGTGAAGTAAATGCAGTATTTCAAACGGCAAACCAGATTTTTACATATTTTTCTCTTTTGGAGAGTGGAATGGGCATGGCATATCAATTCCGGTTGTATGAGTCGATTAACCGGAAGAATATTGAAAAAATTATTGCTCTTTTTATGGGACTTAGGCTGTCTATGAAAAAAGTCGCACTAAAGATGTTAGTTTTTTTGGGATGTGTGGCAATTATATATCCATTTGTTATTAATAGGATAGCATTGTCAATGATAGAGGCGGGGGGAATTTTATTTCTGTTTGGATTGAGACTTGTAATTCCTTATTTTACCAGTGTGGCATCGAAAACGCTTTTAAGTATATATGATTATAAATATTTTACGGATATAGTAGATGGCATTGCATCCATAATTATCATATTTGTTGAGATGACCTTAATTACCTTTTTTCATCCATCCATATATGTAGTTCTGGTAATTGGATGCGTTGGAAATCTAGTTATGGGAATTATTTATACTATTTTAATTTGGAAATTCTGTGACGGAGTGAAAGGGAAAAAAGCAGAGCCGGATTTTGAACCAGAAACTATGACGGGAGATATATTTGTACTTAAAATTGCTGGACTGTTAAATGGAAGTATTGATATGATAATTCTTTCAATCACAAATATTATGCTGATAACTCCTTATCATGCTTATAATACTGTAATAGGATATATTGCAACCATCATAAATAAAGTAGATGAAAATTATAGGACGAAAATAGGGTTAATGATAGATAGAAAAGATTCACATTTGTATGATTATTTCCAGATGTTTATAGCATATCATATGATTGTTGCCATTGTTTCAGTAACATTATTTGCGTTAAATATTAATGATTTTGTCTCGTTATGGATTGGAAAAGATTTCCAATTGAGCAGTACATGTACTATTTTATTATCTGTTTATTTAATTCATGTGACAACTCGCGACATTCTTTATCTTATAAGGGAGGGAGCCGGCCTATATAAAGAGAGTAAATGGTTTTCTCTTCAGGAAGGGATAGTTAATCTATTATTGTCAATTTTATTGGTTCGGCATTGGGGGATTGAAGGAGTGTTGTTTGCAACAGTTTTTTCAACGTTTGCATTGTTTATACCTAAAACAGCCAAAATTGTATATCAGGTTATGGGGAAAAGAAATATGTTGTGGTTAGATCATTTAGTGATTGGAGGTGTTGCTCTATTTTTAGTTATTATTTTAAATAGAACCTTTGGTACGGCAAATTATATTACGTGGATAGATTTTATGATGCAAATATTGAAAGAAGGTGTCGTATGTATATTAGTTAGTATAGGGACGGTTTTATTATTGAAATGGAAGTATTTATCAAAAGTATTGCTTAACAAGTGAGGAAAAAATATATGAATTGTTGTATATATCGCAAGTATCAAAATTTTAAGAAAGCTAAGAATAGAAAGAAATTATATAAAGAAATTCAGGTATCATATCTAAAGAACGGAAAAATAGAGGTATTAAGAGGCCCGTTTAAAGGGATGATATATCCGGATTTTATTTCTACAGGCAGCGCTCTTTATCCTAAACTGAGCGGTATTTATGAGAAAGAGATTCAACATATTTTCGATAACATAATGCAGAAAAAATATAAGTATATTTATGATATTGGATGCGCGGAAGGGTACTATGCAATAGGATTGAAGAGAGCAATACCAGAAGCTGAGGTTTATGCTTTTGATATTGATTTATATGCTCAAAAGTTGTGTCAAAATATGGCCAAGGCTAATAATGTCGAGATTTATATAGAGGGTGAATGTACTAGTCAAAGATTGGAAATAACAAATTGGGGAGAACTAAGCTTGATTATTTCTGATTGTGAGGGAGCAGAAAGGGATTTATTTACTGAGAAAACAGCAAAGAATTTGCAAAACTGTGAACTTCTCATAGAAGTGCATGATTGGCTTCAATATGAAAGTTCGACTTTGGATAAATTGATTGATATTTTTAAGGAGACGCACGAATATACCTTGACTTATGGAATAGATGACTATGAAAAAGTGTACAGATATACGGTAGAGGAATTTGGAATATTACCTTTAGAAGAAAAATTTTTGATTATGGCTGAACATAGGAGAAGACTTGGGGAGTGGCTGTATTTTAGTCCTAAAAATTGTGAAAGAACATTAAAATAGTATTATGAAATATAGATAATAGATGCGAAAAACAAATATACCCAACCATCACTGATCAGGCGCATTCGCTCCTCCCATCGTAGCCTCTAAATTAAAGGCAATGTTGTTCTGTGTCAGAAGGTTTTTTAAATAATCAATCTGAGAAGACAATGTTTTATTATTTGAAGACAATTCATTAATCTGAGGCAGGTAATAATCCTCCGATTCCTTCTTCGCCCGAGCAATCACTTCCTCGGAAGTTGTACCAAAAAGGTTAAATAATCCTTCGCATACCATAGTTGAGTCTCCTTTCGTTTTGAGATTGGCAATCGTCAGTTGGTTTAAATATTTTGTATATATAGCAAGGTCTTTATGTTTTATATAATCATCGGCTAAGCAATTGATAAGTGCAGAATCCTTCAAATGATTATCCAGGCATCGCAGATATAAGTTTTCCTTGGAAGATAATTCTCCGATGACGATAATCTGTGCTTTAAATGTCTCTTTACTGATATGATATATCCCGGGAGAAGTTTTTGCAACTACTAAATTTCGTTCACATTTCAAATGCCGGATTAATTTGCGGGGATAGTGAAATGTCAGGAAGCTAATGCTGATATCCATAGCACTATATTGTGCGGGGTGAGTAATATTAAGCTGATTGATAAGAAGTCCGGCATAACCAATGCTTTTGTAGTAAGAACTGGTGGTAAGAGAAGAGGACAATCCTTTTATCTCAAATAGATTGTATGTTTTAAAAATATTGGCAATGTTCTTAAGGATATGGCATTGATACAGCTTTTTAATAATGAGCAGGTCAATGCGGTAGCTGTTTTGACCGAGGATAAATTCAGGCTGAAAATCCAAAAAGTCAGCATAATCACGTAATTCAATCTGCATAGCACAGACTGCGGCTTCATGCCAGTTTACGCGCTGTTTTGGAATCGTGTGAGACGTAGAAGAAGGTAAAGATGTACTTGCAGTATGATTCATAGATGTGCCTTTCGTAAGATGGACGACAAAAGAAGCTGTCCGAGAAATAAGATAGATTAGAGTTTTTGAGAAACCGATTGCTTGTAGTAATATGTTAAAAAACGAGTATATACTACATATATCATAAATTAATAAATAATACAAATGTTTTTTGATTTCGATATGAATGTTGATACAAAATTAAGAAAGGATTCCACATCATGTCCCACAAAATCACCTACCCATGGCTGGAAGATAAATGCATCTGCATTTTATTAATCCTATCCATGTTCTCAGTGTTCAGAATAAAGGTTGCGGGCTTTCCGTTGTACAGCCTGCTGCTTTTAACCATAACATTAGTCTGGCTGTTCCTGAAGATTCTTTATGCAGGCCGAAGCGGTGAGATATTTCCCACAATCAGGTATCTGACAGACACCGTAGCCATAACAGTCATTCTATACGCGATCATCTCAGTTATGGTAAAGCTTTTTAGTGCTTCAGAGGAAGGCTGGATTGATTTTTCCTGGAATGCGGAAATGATTGCACTGGCGGTCATCTGTCTGCTAATTTCCGCAGGTGTACAGTTCAAAACATTTTATTTGGATTTGCTCTTGTATTGCGGCCTTTTGATGGCGGGATTATATCTGTTGTGCAGTTTGACGGATGGTTTAAGAAACAGTGTGACGGAAGCGCTGCTGTCAGATACAGCACAGATATCATCCTATTTTTTACTGATTGGAATGATTGCCGTATATGCGTATTGCGCGTGCCGTGATCGGATGCGTTCTATCTTTTATATGCTGGTGTCCGCGATTAGTTTTTTTGTATTGTTTCTCAACCAGAATGCCATCAGTCTATGGTTGATGGGAATCTTTTTTTTGATGATTCCTGTGGTACTTAGGCCGACTGCTGTATTGGTAAAGCGGTCGATGCAGTTGCTTTTTATCTATTTATTCATGTTGAGCAATATGAGCCTTCTCACGGAATACACACAGATTATCCGGGCAGAGATTTCGTATTCTCTGGAGTACAGCGTTTATTTGGACTTATTGATTGCGTTGGGAGGCGTTGCCTTCTTTTATTATTGGGACAGGATTCCGGAAGGGGTGGATCTGAGCCGGCTGGTGCTTAAGAAGATGCAGAAGGGATACCGATTTACAGCGACAATGTTTCTGGTCATATTTGCGGCAATAGTCGTAGATGGCGGATGGGCGGCGCTTTCGGAAGGCATGTCATATGATACGATCAGATTTTTAACAGTGCCCTTGGCGCAAACCTTAGGGCGTAGTAAAAGTGGGATCTTGCAATGTTTTCAGGAAATCGGAGTGTTGCCGGGAATGTTTCTATTGGTGGCGATAGTGTTGCTTATGGGCCGATTACACAGGAATTATGCGCCGGACAGGCCGACTGTAAATATCCTCATTTTGATTTCCGTGGTTTTTATGATACAGCTTTTATTCTGGAATCCGGGAATACATAATATAGTCTGCTATTTTTACCTGCTGTTGACAGCTTGTTTTGGGCAAAAGGAGTAGGGGATTTTAGGTGATTAATTTGAGGTAAATGATAAGTGCCAAGTTCATGCTTAAAGTTGTGTTGTACTAATTTTATCCAAAGCATAGATTAATGTTAGAAAAAGGGAGGACCAGAGTATGAAAAGACAAATAAAGGCAAAGGGTATGTTAGCGGCATTGGGAATTTTCCTGGGCTTGTCCTGGGCGGCGGCAGATATGCAGTACGCGCAGGCCGCAGATAACACGGAAATCTCCGAACTGAGCCAGCTGATGACGACAGAGGAGTCTGTCGAGATGAAGGCAGCGCCGGATGACGGCGCAGAAGGGATCATGTTATATCAAAAAGGAGATTCTGTTTTTGTGACAGGTGAGACGGCGAACGGCTGGTACCGCGCCATGTATCAGGATAAGATTGGATATATTCCCAAAGACTCCCTAAGTCCACAGGAAATTGATGTGGCTGCTTTGGACGAGGAGATGGCGCAGACAGAGGAGGAAGCAAAGTTTATGGTGGAAGTGGTGGAACGGTATCGTGATCAGGCGCGCCGTTCTAAGATATGGGGTGGTGTGATCATCGTTCTGGTTCTTGGAATTTTTGCTACCGGGATCATCTCCGGTATTACAAGCGCGAAGAAGAGAGATTTGCGCTAATTGTCTTCCTGTGGTAAGATATTCCTGTCATAGAGAGATAGAAGAGGAAACGGATCATGCTTAAGATTTTAAAGAAAATGAATCTTCTTTTGGACAGGAAACAGAAGAGGACCATGATGGGACTCATCGTTATGATGCTGTTTGGCGGTGTGCTGGAGAGTCTGGGGATTTCCATGCTCGTTCCGATTGTCACGGTGGTGATGGATCCGGTGGCGGTGGAGGAAAGCAAACTTCTTTCAACAGTATATGATATGCTTGGCATGGAGAGCAGTGTGCAGTTTGCCATGTTCCTGCTTCTGGCCTTCGTGGGAATGACAATACTTAAAAATATCTATTTGTTCTGGCAGCAGAAAGCACAGCTTAAGTTTGTGTATACGAACCAGTTTGCCACTTCAAGACGCATGATGATCAATTTTATGCAGCGGCCTTATGAATATTATTTAAATGCAGACACTTCAGTGATACAGCGTAATATCACGTCTGACGTTAATAATATGTATGGACTGATCTTAAGCTGTTTGCAGTTATTCAGCGAAGCGATTGTATTTATCTGTCTGGTAGTGGCACTGTTCATCTATTCGGATGCGGTGATGATCATGTTTGTGGCTGCCCTGATGGTGGCGCTTTTATTTATTATTAAAAAGGTGTTAAAGCCGATCATGACCAAAGCCGGACAGGATAATCAGGATTACTACAGCGGACTCTATAAATGGATTGAACAGTCTGTGATGGGCATCAAGGAGATTAAGATTGCCAATAAAGAGAACTACTTTATCAATGCTTATGCGAAGTGCGGGGAAGGGTATGTAAATTCCGTACAGAAATATAATCTGTTTAACGCAACGCCCAGGCTGTTGATTGAAACCGTGTGTATTACGGGAATGGTAGGGTATTTCGTGATCACGCTGGGACAGGGAACGCAGATCAAAGAGCTGCTGCCTCAGCTGACAGCGCTTGCCGCGGCGGCTATGCGGCTTTTGCCCAGTGTGAACAGAATTAATAATTATCAGACCTCTATCTCTTATTTTGAGCCTTTCTTTATGGGCGTCAGCGATAACCTACAGGAGGAAATCCATGACGGCAGGGTGAGTTATGACGCTTCGGTATACCAGCAGAAAAACGAGGTGGAAAAGCTGGATGTTACTGGGGAGATTCGGCTTCAAAATATCACTTATAAGTATCCCAATACCAATGTGCTTATCTTTGATCATGCGGATATGACCATACCAATTGGCAGTTCTGTGGGAATTGTGGGAACTACCGGAGCAGGTAAGTCCACGATCGTGGATATTCTGCTGGGGCTTTTGCAGATTGAGGAAGGCAGTATACTGGCAGATGGACAAGATGTCAGGGAGCATTATGCTTCCTGGCTTAAGAATATTGGTTATATTCCGCAGACTGTTTTCATGATTGATGATTCTATCCGCAAGAACGTGGCGTTCGGTTATCCGGAGGAAGAGATTGACGATGAGAAGGTGTGGCGGGCGTTGGAGGAAGCACAGCTTGATACCTTTGTAAGAGGTTTGCCGGAGGGGCTGGATACCAGCATTGGCGAGCGGGGCATCCGGATATCCGGCGGGCAGAGGCAGCGTATCAGCATTGCCAGGGCACTTTTTGAGGATCCGGAGGTGCTGGTACTGGATGAGGCAACTTCCGCATTGGATAATGAGACCGAGGCGGCCATCATGGATTCCATCAACAGACTGCATGGCAGAAAGACGCTTGTTATTATAGCACACAGATTGCAGACCATCGAAAAATGTGATATGGTGTACCGGGTGGAAGATGGCAAAGTGTCCAGGGAACGGTAGAGGAGTTGTGCAAGTCTGCCTGCCATGAAAGGAGTATGGATATAAATTATGAAAAAATTGTGGGATTTTGGCTGGGGAATGTATAAAAAGCATGAGGAAGGGATCAATTATCTGATTTTTGGTTTCCTGGCTTTTGTCTTAAATTATATTTTATATTTTGTGTTTGCAGATACCATTCAGATGCACTATATAGCGGCAACGGTGCTGTCGTGGGTTCTGACAGTGGTGTTTGCCTACTGGACGAATAGAAGCTTTGTCTTTAAGAGTCAGAACAAAGACAAAGTGTCGATTGGGAAAGAATTCATCTCCTTTATCAGTGCGAGAGTAGCCACAGAGGTGTTAGAGGTGGTGCTGATGTATCTGCTGGTAGATTGTGCAGGCGCCAATGACAAGATTTCCAAACTGATCTGTCAGACGATCGTGATTCTGGCGAATTATGTTTTGAGTAAACTCTGGATTTTTAAAAGTAAAAATGACTCCAACCCCACAGAGGGCGGGGATGAGGAAAGGTAGTATGAACAGAAAGCGACAGGCTAATTTTGAATTGCTGCGTATTGTGGCGATGTTTATGATCATCGCACTCCACTATCTGGTGAAGGGCGGGATTGCTGTGCCTTTTACGGAAAATGACAGTAGTGTCAACTATACTGCATGGCTGATAGAAGCGTTCTGCATTGTGGCGGTGAACTGTTATATTCTGATCAGCGGCTATTTTTTGGTGGAATCTGAGTGGAAGCCGGGACGGGTAGTCTCCCTGCTCTGTCAGGTTCTTTTTTATGCACTTTTGATTCCCTGTGTGATGATTGTCGCCGGCATGGTATCGTGGCGCGATATGGGCATTTATGACTGGATTGGCTGTGTGCTCCCGATTGAGACGGAACATTATTGGTTTGCCACGTCTTATCTGCTTCTATATCTTTTTGCGCCTTTTTTGGCGTCTGGAATCCGGCAGATGGAGAAGCGGCAGTTACAGATTGTGACAGCGCTCCTGTTATTCTTCTTTTCCGTGGGCAAGACAATCTTTCCGGTAAAACTTGTGACAGACCAGTATGGATATAGCTTTGGCTGGTTCTTATGTCTGTTTGTATTTGCCGGTTATATCAGAAGATACGGTATTCCATGGCTGGAAAAGCAATCCCATGCGGCGGCGGGTTATCTATTGTCCTGTTTGCTGATCTGGGGATTGTCCTGTGGTTCGCATGTGCTTGCGGGCAGGATTGACGCTTTTTCTTATTATGAAAATATGCCTTATACCTATAATCATCTTCTGTGTCTGACGGGGGCGGTCTCGCTTTTTTATTTATTTAAAAATATGAAGATCAGGGAGTCGGGAATCTCGGAGATGATCTGTACGCTTGCGCCCTACACGTTTGGGGTATATCTGCTGCACGAGCATGTCCTGGTGCGTTATGAGTGGATGAAGTGGCTGCGGATCGAACGGGTGGTTGGAAGCTATCGCTTTGTGCTGCATCTGATTGGCGCTGTGCTGATGGTATACTCGGTGGGGAGCGCGGTGGATATGGTGCGGGCATGGTTGTTTCAAAAAGCGGTTTCCTGCTTTGGGAGACAGGACAGTAAAGAGGAAAAATAGCTGAGACAGAGGAATTGTACCATGAAACGGGTGAAAGAATGTTATATAAGATATCAAAAAATTATAGAGAATATTTTGCTTCCTTTGGTACTGATTCTGTATCCATTACTTAAGATCAATCAGGGGATTGACGTATCTGACACAACATACAGTCTGTCTAATTTTCAATATTTCGGGCAGATGAATGGCACCTGGATGGTGGCTACTTTTCTGGCAAATGCAGTGGGAAGTCTGTTGATGCATCTTCCTTTTGGTGATACCCTTCTGGGCATAAATTTCTACACGGCCTCTATTCAGGCGCTGACGGCGTTGGCTGTCTATTTTGTACTGCGTAAAAAAATACCGGCTCTGCTTGTGCTTACCGGTGAATTTATGGCGTTGGGACTGTGCTGGTGTCCGTCTGCCATCCTGTATAATTATCTCACGTATCTTCTGCTGACGGCAGGGATTTTATTATTGTATGGGGGGATTTTGGAGCGGAAGGAGAACCGCCGCAGGTGGTATTTTATGGCGGCGGGAATCTGTCTGGGGGCAAATGTGGCGGTGCGTATGCCGAATGTGGTACAGGCTGCGCTGATCCTGGCGGTGTGGTACGGCGTGTGGATGACGGGAAAGGATGCGTCAGCCGAAAAGACAGACCAAAAGGAAAGGGGCAGGTTACTTCGTTATCGAATGATTCGTTCCACAGTGTGGTGTGTGGACGGTTATCTGATCGGGTTTGGAGTTCCCCTTGCGATTATCTGTATCCGTTATGGCCTGCCGGCTTATCCTTCCATGGTGCAGACCATGTTTGCCATGACGGAAAAGGCGGCGGATTATAAACCTTCGTCCATGCTGACAGGTATGTTTGGCGATTATGGCAAGGGACTGCTCTGGATGCTGTTTGCAGGGATCTGTATGCTGGGCGGCTGGCTCGTGTGTGGAATTTTTAAAAGATTGGGAAAAAATAATATTTCTGATACCAGGGAGAAGTCTATTTATGGTATCCCGGTTTTCCGGGGCCTGTGCCAGGTTTGTTATGTGGCAGTCTTCCTGATTCTGCTTCGATTCTATTGGGGCAGGGGTATGTTTCATTTTCGGTATTATGCATATGATTATGGAAGCGTGTATTATCCGGTGGTCCTGCTTTTGCTGGTGGTATTGTTTACAGCGATTTATTGTCTGGTCAAAAAGGGGATCAGCCTGGAACAAAAAGTGTTTGCGTTCCTTCTCATTTTGGAGGTGCTTCTGACGCCGCTTGGCAGTAACAATGCGCTGCACCCGATGATTAATAATCTGTTTCTTGCGGTGCCGTTTCTGTTATGGGTGGTGTATGACCGGTTTGGGCAGGCAGGCGGTTTTGTGTGGAAGACACCTTTTTGTATCTTGCTGGCATTTGTCATGGTGCAGAGCATAGGTTTCCATATGCAGTTTGTGTTTCAGGATGGCATATGGGGAGAAAAGAGGGATACTCTGATCACAACGCCGGCCAAGGCAGCAGGCGTTTATACGAATCAGGATAATGGAGAATTGCTGGAGGAACTTGCAGTTTATGTGGAAGGCGCAGGACTTTCCGGAAAAGAAGTGATCCTGTACGGGGAGATACCGGGGCTTGGGTATCTGCTTGACATGCCCCCTGCATTGTCCACTTTCTGGCCGGATCTGGACTCCTACCGTATGGCGGAATTTGAGAGGGATATTGCGGCGGTGGAACGCCGCGTGGAGGCAGGAGGGGAAGCGCCGGTCATCATATTGGCTTCCTCAGCAGCAGCCTATCTGAGCGAAGATGCAGATGCCATGAACTGGTTCGGAGTGGATCAGGAGAAGTTGGGCGCGGATGAGAAACTGAAGCAGATAGGGGCATTTATGCAGGAGTTTGGGTATGTGGAGAAGTTTGGCAATGCAAGGTATGTGGTGTATGTGAGGGAGTAGGCAGTTTTGCAGAAGATAGGCTTGTTGGCAACTCTTATTGGGATAATACTTGTAGGAGTGGAATGCCTGAACCTTGCGAAACAATCAATTCCTGTGATACAATGTACGCGAAAGCAATGAGCAGTGCGCAGATGCAGATTCAACAGTAGTGGGAGTATGATATACAAGACACAGAAATGGAGAAACCATGATCAATTTTAATGTACCACCCTATACGGGAAAAGAATTCGAATACATCAAACAAGCCGTGGAAAATGAGAAGATCTGCGGTGACGGGCCCTTTACCAAAAAGTGCAGTGAGTGGATCGAAGCGCAGACAGGCACGACCAAATGTCTGCTTACCACGTCCTGTACCCATGCAACGGAACTGGCAGCGCTGCTTCTTGACATTAAGCCCGGGGATGAGGTCATCATGCCGTCCTATACCTTTGTGTCTACAGCCAATGCCTTTGTGCTGCGGGGAGCGACTGCTGTCTTTGTAGATATCAGGCCGGATACCATGAATATAGATGAGGCGCTGATCGAGGATGCCATTACGGAGCGGACGAAAGCGATCGCGCCGGTTCACTATGCGGGTGTAGGCTGCGAGATGGATACTATTATGGATATCGCGGCGCGACATCATCTGAAAGTGGTGGAGGATGCGGCGCAGGGTATCATGGCAGATTATAAGGGGAAGGCGCTGGGCACTTTTGGTGAGTTTGGATGCTTTAGTTTTCATGAGACGAAGAATTTCAGCATGGGTGAGGGTGGTGCGCTCCTGATCCGGGATGAGCAGGATATTGTTGATGCGGAAATTTTCCGGGAAAAGGGCACGGACAGGAGCCAGTATTTCCGTGGGCAGGTGGACAAGTACCGCTGGCAGAATTATGGCTCTTCCTATCTGCCAAGTGATATGAATGCGGCCTATCTCTATGCCCAGCTGGAACTGGCCAAGGAGATTACACAGGCCAGGCTCGACCGCTGGCAGGAATACTGGGAGCAGCTTACGCCGCTTGCGAAGGCAGGCAGGATTGAACTGCCTTATGTTCCATCCTATTGTACCCACAATGCCCACATGTTCTATATTAAGACAAAGGACATGGAGGAGCGCAGCCGGCTGATCGCTTATCTGAAGGAAAAGGACATTCTTTCTGTCTTCCATTATGTGCCGTTACACTCTGCGCCTGCGGGCATGAAGTATGGCAGGTTCCACGGGGAGGATCGTTATACAACGAAGGAGAGTGAACGGATTTTGCGTCTGCCGATGTTTTATAAGCTGACGGCGGATCAGGTGCAATATATCACGGATCAGGTAAAGGCTTTTTATACCTAATAAGAACAGGAGCACATACGTCCCATGACGTTACAAGGGTTATACAGGAAATATGAGAACGGCATATTGGCGGGGATCGTTGTGATATGCAATGTGATACTGCTGGGAATCTGCTTTGATGTCTATTATGATTTAAACGATGACATGATGATGAAAGATGTTATGGCAGGTGTCTACAGTGGCGTGCCGGACGGACATAATATGCAGACGCTTTATGTTTTAGGGGGCTTGATCAGTCTGGGCTACAGGCTGTGCCGGGCGATTCCCTGGTACGGTCTGTTTTTGTGTCTGTGTCAGTTTGGCTGTTTTTATCTGGTAGGGGTGCGGCTTTGCAGTCTGGTCGAGAAAAAGTCTGGTAAACTGGGAATGCTGTTTTGTCTGTCAGTGTTTTTCTGGGCGGTATGTCTGCAACATCTGGTGAATGTCCAGTATACGATTACCTGTGCCATTATGTCTGCAACGGCAGTTTTTCTGTTCCTGACAACGCCGCAGGGACTAAGCACGCGGCGGTTTATCGTCCAAAATATTCCATCCATGGCGCTGGTTGTTCTGGCCTATCAGCTGCGCACGGAAATGCTGCTTTTGACCTTTCCCTTTATCGGTCTGGCGGGGATGGTGCGCTGGTCGGCGGAAGAACATATTTTTACGCGGGAGAACTGGAAAAAGTACGGCGCGGTTCTGGGGATCATGCTGGCAGGGATGATATTGTCCCTGGGTGCAGATTTTATAGCTTATGGAAGCAGCGGCTGGAAGGAGTTCCGGGACTTTTTTGATGCCAGGACGACTGTCTATGATTTTTATCCGGAAGTGGTGACGGAGGATGCATACAGGGAGGATCTGTCTGCACTTGGAGTTTCCGGGGCGCAACAGACGCTGCTTTACAATTATAATTTTGGACTGGATGATGGTATTGACACGCAGATGCTGGAGCGGATTGCAGAGTACGCAAAGGTGTCTGTGGGCGGGACAAGGGACTTTGGCGCTCTTTTAAAGAAGAGCCTTCAATCATATATTTATCGGACGTTTCATGGTGGTGATGCGCCTTATAATCTGCTGGTGATATGGGGCTATGCAGCGGTATTCCTGGCAGGCGTTTTATCCATACGGACAGACAGTAGGGAAAGCCGTAAGAGGGGATATGGCGGCCTTGCTTTTCTATGGCAGCTTCTTTTGCTGGCAGTGATGCGAAGCGCTGTCTGGATGTTTATCCTGATACGGGGACGGGATCCGGAACGGATTACACATTCGCTGTATCTGGTGGAATTTGTTTTGCTTGCGGCAATGTTTATCCGGTATCTTCCTGCTGTCCGGCACAGAAAGGGGCTGCTTCATCTCATGGTGATTCTTGTCACTGTGATGATGGCGGGGCGTATCGTCCCAGGCATAGAGCGGGTGGCGGCTGATCAAAAGGTGCGCGCACAGGTGAATCAGGACTGGTATGCCATAGACGAATATTGCAGGGAACGAGGGGACAATTTTTATTTTGAGGATGTTTATTCTACCGTGTCCTTTTCCCAGAAAATGTTTGCGGGGGATGCCAACACCTATGCCAACTACGATATTCTGGGCGGCTGGATGTCCAAAAGTCCGCTTTACAGGGAGAAACTTGCGCGTTATGATGTGAAAGGAGCGGATACGGCGCTTCTTGAGAAGGATAATGTCCGTCTGATCATTTCCGACAGAGAGGTTCTGGAACAGGGACTGGACTGGATTACCTCGTATTATGCATCCAAGGGGATTGTTGTGAACGTGCAGGAAAGTGACAGAGTGAATGAGAACTATGGTGTTTATCAGATAAACAGGGTAAAATAAATGAATGGACAGAGCGTACATCTGCGGCTGATGACGGCGGACGATACATCGAAGATCGTTGCCTGGCGCAATAAAGATTTTGTAAGACATAATTTCATATATCAGAAGCCTTTCACCAGGGAGGGGCATCTTAGGTGGATTGAGGAGCAGGTGAAGCCCGGCCATGTGGTGCAGTTCATTATCTGCCTGGCAGACGGCAGGGAGATCGGCAGTGTCTATTTCCGGGATATTGACAGAGAAGCGCAGACTGCGGAGTACGGTATTTTTATCGGAGAGGAAGATGCCCTGGGCTGCGGTTATGGTTCCCAGACAGCAAGGCTTGCCCTGGCATATGCTTTTGAGACATTAGGGCTTAAAAGGGTGTATCTGCGGTTTGTGGAAGGAAATGTGGGTGCCCGTAAAAGCTATGAGAATGCGGGTTTTCAGATGATCGGCAATAAACAGGATACGGTTTTGCTGGAACAGGGGGAACGGCAGGTTTTCTTTATGGAGATCGACCGTGAGACCTGGCGTGTCACAAAGGTTAAGAATTAAAGGTTGTGACAGAGTCGTATTGGAGGAGCAAAGAAGATAACATGAGTAAGCTTGTCAGTTTTGTGATACCCTGTTACCGGTCGGAGCAGACGATCGGCAAGGTAGTGGAAGAAATTAATAAGACCATGGGGACTATGTCTCAGTACGACCATGAGATCATTCTGGTCAATGATGCTTCGCCGGATGATACTTTTGAAACGATAAGGCGGCTTTGTGAACAGCACAAAAATATCTGCGGGGTGAATCTGGCCAGAAACTTCGGCCAGCATGCGGCCCTGATGGCAGGCTTTGCCCGCGCGAAAGGCGAGATTGTGGTATGCCTGGACGATGACGGGCAGACGCCGGCGGATGAAGCGGGCAAACTGCTTGCGGGGATTGAGGCGGGGGCGGATGCGGTGTATGCCAGGTATACCCATAAGCAGCACTCAGGATTTCGTAATCTGGGCAGCAAGGTCAACGAGCGGATGACGCGCGTGATGCTGGGTAAGCCCAAGGAACTATATATATCAAGTTACTTTGCTGTAAAGCGGTTTGTGGTAGATGAAATCTTGCGTTATGAGAATCCGTATCCCTATGTGATCGGGCTGGTTCTCAGGGCGACCAAGAACATTGTCAATGTGGATGTGACGCACAGGGAGCGGATGAGCGGGACTTCCGGATATACGCTGGGGAAGCTGCTGGGGTTGTGGTTTAATGGCTTTACGGCGTTCAGCGTCAAGCCGCTGCGGATTGCCACGGTGATCGGTGTCGTTTCTGCCTGCGGCGGATTCCTGTATGGGATCTATACAATTATCAAGAAGCTGATAATGCCGGATATACCAATGGGGTTCAGCGCCCTGATGGCGGCGCTGGTGTTTTTTTGCGGGATTATTCTGCTGATGCTGGGAATCATCGGAGAATATCTGGGAAGGATCTATATTTCCATGAATAATTCCCCGCAGTATGTGATCAGAGAGTGTGTCGATGAACGGGAGAATCATGAATAACAGCAAACGGATAAATGCCGCCGCGCTTATTCTGGCAACGGCGGCAACACTGTGTTTTCCCCAGATCTTGAACAGTGGGGAGAACAGTCTGACTTTTACGAACAGTATCTTTGCAGTACTTTTGTGGGGGCTTTCTTTCTATACGTTGAAGCGTTCTTTGGGGAGCGTGGATATTCAGGAGCGGAGAGGGTGGAGGATTGCCCTGCTATTCGCCCTGCTTTTTACGGCGGCGATGCTCTTTGGCGTGCGGCTGGATCGCATGGAAAATGTGGATTTCAAGGATATCAGGCTTTGGATATCCATGCCGGTACTGACGGTGTATTTTGCGGTGCTGGTTCGGAGCCTATGGGATGTTTGGGATCAGTGGCTTGCAAGAAGGGCGCAGAGGCCTTCCGGGGAAAAGATCAGATGGCCTTTGCAGCTTCGGGAAAAGAGGACGGATATTCTTTCTTTTATCTTTATCATGCTGTGCTGGATACCGGTCTTTCTGGCGGTGTATCCGGGATTTTTTGTGTACGATGCCCAGGATGAATATGTGCAGGTGGCGACCAGGATGTTTTCTACCCACCACCCGCTGGTCCATGTGCTGATGCTGGGCGGTATCATCTGCGCGGTACACAAGGCGCTTGGCTCCTACAACATGGGGATTGCGTGTTATGTTGTGGTACAGATGCTGTGTGTGGCCGGCTGTTTTGCTTTTCTGTTGTCCTATCTTCGCAGGAAAAAGGTATCGCGGGCAGTTTATTTTGCCGGCGTATTTTACTTTGCCCTTTTTCCAGTGATCGTCATGTTTTCCCTGTGTTCAGCAAAAGATGCCCTGTTTAGCGCGGCGCTTCTTCTCCTTCTGATCTGCATGTTGCAGATGGGATTGCAGGAGGAGATGTTTTTTGCATCCAAAATATGGCAGGCGCTTCTGGTGATAAGTGCGGCAGGGATGATGCTGTTTCGCAACAATGGATTGTATGCCTTTATTCTGATGTTCCCTGTCCTTCTTCTGTGGATGAAGCATCATCGTATCAGGTTGTGTCTGTGCGTGGTCTGTGCGGTGGCGGGGTGTCTTCTTGTCAATGCCGGACTGAAAGCAGTGCTGCATGCGGATGACAGTGAGAATCAGGAGATCCTGACAGTGCCGATCCAGCAGCTGGCCAGGACATACAAATACACGCCGGAAGTGTTTGATGAGGAGGATACGAAGACACTGCATGAGATTTTGCCGGAAGAAGCGCTCAGAATGTATAATGCAAGACTTTCTGACCCGGTCAAGGTGCGTTTTGAAAACACTGCTTTTCAAAAGGACAAGTCTAAATATGCATGGCTGTGGATAAAGATTGGCTTAAGAAAACCGTTGTCTTATCTGAATGCCTGGTGGATGACGTCCTATGGTTATTGGTACCCGGATGCAGTAGTCAATGTCTATCAGGGTAACTCGGTATTTACCTTTACTTATGAGGACAGTTCCTATTTTGGCTATGAGGTGGAGCAGCCGGGCGCCAGGGAGAGCAAGATCCCATGGCTTGACGAGATCTACCGCAGACTGTCGCTGGAACTCTGGAAAGAAAAAGTGCCGTTACTGTCCATGCTGTTTTCCATGGGCGGGATGTTCTGGCTGTATGCGTTTTGTTTTGTGTATTTTCTATATAAAAGAAGATATCAGGTGTTATTGCCGTTCTTTATGATTTTGGCTGTGTGGCTGACGGTGATTCTGGGGCCGACTTATCTGCCCAGATATGTGCTGATATTCTGGTTCGGTCTGCCGCTTCTGGGGGCAATGATGGTGGAGCCGCTGTCTGACAGCCCTTAGTTGTAAAAAAAAAGCAATCGTGATATACTAATCCATGATTGCTTTGGCGTAAGGATCATCCATGTCAGGGCAGTTTGTTATGACCTGAGCCAATGGGTCGAAGCGGTTGATTGCAGCCGATAGGAGATTATAGATTATGAATCGAGTTATCAACAAAAGACAGGCTGTCTGTGGTACGGTCTGGATTATTGTCATATGTGTAGTGCTAGCCCTGTGGCCGCTTCGGCTGGTTAAGGAGACTGTGTCGTCTAAGAGTGATGAGCAGGTGGTGATGGAGTCCGAGACTGTTTCAGGCGGCTCTGCGATACACCAGATGTTTGTCGCACAGTTTGACAGGCTGCAGAGTATCGATGTATTTTTGACCAGTGCTGAGATTGGGAAGGAATTTAACTTTGTACTCTATGACGGGGCCATGAATATCATCATGCAGCAGGTCATAAGTACCAAAGATATGGAGCAGGTTCCAGGTTATTGTACGGTACAGATTAATCTGGATCTGGAAGTGGGGAAGGAATATTATTTCCTGCTTCAGAATATGGAGATGGAATTTCGGGTAGGCTATGCGGACACGGCGGCCTTGGAGAATCCCTATATTGGCCCGCTTTTTTACAGCGAAATAGGGGATACGGAGCATTGTATGATCGCATCCTATAATTACGTGATGCCCCTTCGCAAGGCGAAGACGTTTGCGATTGACGTGCTCATGCTTCTTGCGGCAGTTCTGGTAACGTATCTGTCCGGCCGATATTATGGTAAATATCCGGAGAAGAATACGCTGCTGACAGTGGAGCGTACCATGCGGGCGGTGTTGAATCCGATCATCATCCTCCTTGGTGTGGCGGCGTTTATTCTGATCGGGCCCTGTATGACCTTTACCAATGACATTGTGTCCATTGTATTTTATGAAGTGGGCGTGCTGTTTACTGTCCTGACAGCCCTCTATGCGGTGAACCATGACAGGACAGGCTGTGCCACGGACAGGACATTAGTGGCTGTGTTGCAGGAAAGATGGCAGGGGTATTTGCAGTCGGCCATGTTTGCGGGAGCTATCTGGGCCTGCTGTAATTACATGAATGGTCTGTATGAGATTCATCATACGGTGGCATACAGGCAGATGCTCATATTCTTTGCGCTGGCGGTGATCGTGACTTATACACGCCAGGAACTTTTCAATCTGGTGAACCTGATTTATGCTGCGGTTGCTTCTGTGGCCGGTTATTATTATTACCAGAGTACGGTCAGTGTTTTGCAGGAGCCGGAAGAACTGGAGATTCTGACAGTGCAGCTGACGGCCTGGGTGGGAGTTCTTGCTGGTTTTGTGATTCTGAACACGCTCAGGATCCTGTTCGGCAGAAAAATTCGCAGAGTATCCATATGGTATGGGAGTTTGGTTGCGCTTTTCTTTGCGCTCATTATTATTTACAGGAATACCAGGGGATGGCCGATTTATTTAGTGTGTGCCTTTGGGTTGTATTATCTGCGTATGGCGGCCTGGGATAAAAAAACGGCATTGTTGCAGAATATATGTAATGGTATCCTGCTTCATTTCGGGGTGATGGTAATTTACTGCCTGATGCACAGGCCGTATATGTATTTCCGCTATTACAGATACCCGTTTATCTTTCATACGGTGACGATTTCGGCAGTATATCTGGCGTTGGTAGTGTGTGCGGCGCTGGTGAAATTCTTAGATGCCTATAGAAGGCATCCTTCGTTTGCCGGCACTTATAAGGAACTGATCATGCTGGGGGTTTCCGTGGCTTATCTGGTGTTTTCACTTTCCAGGACCGGGTATCTGGCAGTTTTTGTGACCGCAGTTGTGATGATTCCGATGGCATGTCTTACCATGGAAAACAAGTGGAAGCGGCTTGTGCAGAGCATCGGGATGATGGCGCTGGCGGCGATTGTTTGTTTTCCGGTCGTTTTTACGGCGCAGCGTATGCTGCCTGCCGTGACAGCGGAGCCGGAACCTCTTGAGATTGAGGAGATCCCTTCGGAACTGATACACGGCAGGGACATGGATTCCTACTACTACATTACGGTAGAACGTTTTGTACAGGTGTTCCAGATGAAGGTGCTGGGGATTCCGGAAGAAAAGTGTTTGAATGCTTTTCTGTTCTTTTCCGCAGCTGACAGTGCGCCAGTGTATAAGGAATTGTATCTGAAAGAGAAACCGCCCATTCTTCTGGCATCGTCTGATGATATGGCGGCGGCTGCACAGGAGGAAGAGGAAGAATCCTATACAAATGGCAGATTGTATATATTCAGACAGTATTACAATAATCTGAATGCTTTTGGACATGAGGAAATGGGCATTACGGAGGCTGATGGTAATTTCCTGGTACATGCGCACAATATTTATTTACAGGTGGCATATGACCATGGGATTTATGTGGGGATTGTATTTATCCTGTTAGGTGTGGGCACGTTGATACAGGCGTTCATCTACTACCGAAGGAGAAAGGATGATACGGTGTGTGCCATGCTGCCTTTGGCGATTTTGGTGCTGTTTGCAGTGGCCGGATTGGCGGAGTGGATTTTCCATCCATGCTGTCCGATTGCGTACTGCCTGCTTTTGACACTGGCACCATTGTTATTTGATATACGGAAAGAAGAAATTTAGGAAACTGGACGCGGATATGAAAAAGACACGAAAACCTTTTAATGTAAAACTGTTTTATAGATGGACCTGTCTGATTATCTATGATATCATCAGCATCGTCCTGTCGAGTTATCTGGCGATAGTGGCCCGGTATGAGTTCCATATGGATGCGATCCCGCAGTACTTTCTGCATCCGATAGAGATGTTTTTGCCGATCAATATTGCCTTGACATTGTTTATTTTTTATATGTTCCGGTTATACAGCAGTCTCTGGGCGTTTGCGGGGGAGACAGAGTTACAGAATATCGTGATATCCTGTATTCTGTCTGCGCTTGTGGAAGGAATTGGCTTGCAGTTTTTTAAGTCTGCATCACATCAGGCTGTACCGAATAGTTATTATCTTTTCTACCTGTTCTTTTTGGTCACCTGTATCTTTGCCAGCAGATTTTCCTATCGCTTTTTCAGGAGTTTAAAACATAAACAGAAAAATAAAAAGAACCGGATTTCCGTGATGGTGATCGGCGCCGGAGAGGCGGGTAATGTGATCATCAAGGAGATCGTGAACAGTAATTTTTCCACCATGGTCATCAAATGTGTCATCGATGACGACAAGGGAAAATGGGGCAGGTATATCCAGGGCATCAAGGTGGTCGGCGGCCGGGATAAGATTGTGGAGAGTGCGGATATTTATGAGGTGGATGAGATTATTGTGGCGCTGCCTTCCGCCAGCCGGTCTGAGATCAAGGAGATTCTGGAAATCTGTAAGGATACGAACTGTAAGCTCCGGTCCCTGCCGGGTATGTATCAGCTGGTGAACGGTGAAGTCAATGTCAGCAAACTGCGCGATGTGGAAGTGGAAGATCTTCTGGGGCGTGATCCGATCAGCGTGGATCTGGATTCCATCCTGGGATATGTCCAGGGCAAGGTCGTGTTAGTGACTGGCGGCGGCGGTTCCATCGGCAGTGAACTTTGCAGGCAGATTGCAACACATAAGCCCAGACGGCTGGTGATCGTGGATATTTATGAAAATTCGGTCTATGATGTACAACAGGAATTGAAGCAAAAGTATCCGGAACTGGATTTGGTGGTGCTGATTGCCTCTGTGCGGAACACGAACAGGATGAACTATATTTTCTCTAAATATAAACCCAATATCGTATATCATGCGGCGGCGCACAAGCATGTTCCATTGATGGAGGACAGCCCCACAGAGGCTATCAAGAATAATGTGTTCGGTACTTTTAAGACTGCCCAGGCGGCGGCCATGAGCGGTGTCCAGCGGTTTGTCATGATTTCTACGGATAAGGCTGTGAATCCTACCAATATTATGGGGGCCAGCAAGCGGATCTGTGAGATGATCATCCAGACATTTGACAAGCATTATGATACGGAGTTTGTGGCGGTGCGTTTCGGTAATGTGCTTGGCAGTAACGGCAGTGTGATTCCGCTGTTTCGCAAGCAGATTGCGGCAGGGGGCCCGGTCACGGTCACCCATCCTGATATTATCCGTTACTTTATGACGATTCCGGAGGCAGTATCTTTGGTATTGCAGGCCGGCGCCTATGCGAAGGGCGGAGAGATTTTCGTACTGGATATGGGGGAACCGGTGAAGATCCTCACGCTGGCGGAAAATCTGATCAAACTCTCCGGCTATCGTGTGGGAGAAGATATTAAGATAGAATTTACAGGGCTTCGTCCGGGAGAAAAACTTTATGAAGAACTTCTGATGGACGAGGAGGGTATGCGTGATACGGCCAATAAGATGATTCACATTGGGAAACCCATTGAACTGGACGAGCAGGAGTTCTTCTGCCAGCTGAAGGAGCTGAAGGATGAATGTCAGCTGGAAAATTCCGATATCAGGCCGTTGATCCGCAAGATTGTGCCGACTTATCACAGTCAGACGTAACGCAAGGAAGGACAAAAATATGGCGAAGAAAAGGATTTATTTATCATCTCCCACAATGCATGGGGAGGAGCAGGCATTTGTGAAAGAGGCGTTTGATACCAACTGGGTGGCGCCCCTGGGCCCGAATGTAAATGCCCTGGAGAAAGAGATGGCAGAATATACAGGGTGCGGTTATGCGGCGGCGTTGAGCGCCGGCACGGCGGCAATCCATCTGGCTCTTAAGCTTTTGGACGTGAAACAGGACGATGTGATATTTGTGTCAGACCTGACTTTCTCGGCAACCTGTAATCCGATCGTGTATGAGAACGGCACGCCGGTCTTTATTGATGCGGAGCCTGATACCTGGAATATGTCCCCGGCGGCCCTGGAGCGGGCTTATGAGAAGTATCCCAATCCGAAAGCGGTCATTGTGGTGCATCTCTATGGTACGCCGGCAAAGCTGGATGAGATCATGAGAATCTGTGAGAACCACGGCACACCGCTGATTGAAGATGCGGCAGAATCCCTCAGCAGTACTTATAAGGGCAGGCATACAGGCACTTACGGCAAATACGGAATCTATTCTTTTAATGGCAATAAGATCATTACCACTTCCGGGGGCGGCATGCTGGTCTCTGCCGAGGAAGAGGCGGTGAAAAAGGCCACGTTCCTGGCAACCCAGGCCAGAGATCCCGCCAGGCATTATCAACACTCCCAGATTGGGTATAATTATCGTATGAGCAATGTTACGGCCGGTATCGGCAGGGGGCAGCTGCTCCACTTAGAGGAGCATAAGGCTGCCAAAAAAGCTATCTACGAGCAGTATAAGGCGGCTTTTGCGGATATCCCGGAGATAACCATGAATCCCATGAATCCGCAGGGGGATGCCAATAACTGGCTTTCCTGCATGACCATAGCCAGGGATTGTGATGTGACGCCGGATATGGTTATGGATGCCTTGGATCAGAAAATCAATGCGGAGAGCAGACCAATCTGGAAGCCCATGCATTTGCAGCCGGTCTTTGCGGCGTATGATTTCTTCCCGCACAATGGGGATGGCAGCAGTGTGGATGAGGAGATTTTTGACAGGGGCCTGTGTCTGCCCAGTGATATCAAGAACACGCCGGAGGATATGGAACTGCTCATTAAGACGGTGCGGGATTGCTTTCGGGCGTAGAGTTTGAGTCACAGCAGAACTTTGACATGGATGATTAGTATGAGGAAACTGGTATGTATAAGCGGTGTATAAAACGTTGGTTGGATTTTTTGCTCTCCTTATGTGGGATACTTGTGCTTAGTCCTGTGCTTTTGATTGTGGCAGTGCTGGTGCGGGTCAAGCTGGGAAGTCCGGTCTTGTTCCGGCAGGAGAGGCCGGGGAGATATGAGAAAATCTTTACCCTTTATAAATTCAGAACCATGACGGACGAACGGGATGAAGCGGGAAATCTTCTGCCGGACGACAGGCGGCTTACCGGTTTCGGAAAGATGCTTCGCTCTACGAGTCTGGATGAACTGCCGGAACTTTTTAATATCCTGAAGGGCGATATGAGTGTGATCGGCCCCAGGCCGCTGTTAGTCAGGTATCTTCCCCGGTATAATGAGTTCCAGAGACAGAGGCACAATGTGAGGCCGGGTCTGACAGGACTTGCGCAGATCAACGGCAGGAATGCCATTACCTGGGAGGAAAAATTTGCCTATGATGTGGAGTATGTAAAGCATCTTACGTTTGCCATGGATGTGCGTATTTTTATCGGGACAATCCGGGCTGTAGTAAAGCGTGAGGGGATAAGCAGCGAGACAAATGCCACGATGGAAGAGTTTATGGGCAATTGACGATGGGAAAGGAATACGGCCATATGAGAGAACAGCGTATTTTATTTACCGGTGCAGGCAGGCGCGTGGAACTGTTGCAGGCATTCAGGCAGGCGGCGCTTCGACTGGGCATCCCCCTGAAACTATATGGTGCGGATATGGCGGGGACTGCTCCGGCACTGACCTTCTGTGATTACAGCAGGAAGATATGCCCCATGAAGGATCCGGACTATATTTCGCAGCTGCTGGAGATCTGCCGGAAGGATCATATTGATCTGGTCATTCCGACAATCGATACGGATCTGATGGTGTTATCGAAGAATCGGGAGCGGTTTGAAGAGGCCGGTACCAGAGTGATGATCAGCTGTCCGGATAAGGTGGGACTGTGCAGGGACAAAAACTATACATCGGATTTTTTCCTCTCCTGCGGTCTGAAAGCGCCGGCGCCGGTCAATGATTACCGGCAGTATACGGGGCCGTATCCCTGCTTTATTAAGCCAAAGGACGGCAGCAGCAGTATCAATGCCTATAAGGTGGAACATGCGGGGCAGCTTGCATCTTATGCGGAACAGGTGCAGGACTATATCATTCAGCCTTTTATTGAGGGCAGGGAATATACGGTGGACATCTTCTGTGATTTTGAAGGGAATCCCATTGGCATTGTGCCGCGGGAGAGAATCGCTGTCCGCAGTGGTGAAGTGTTAAAGACGAGAATTGAACTGGACGATACCATCATAGCAGAGTGCCGGAACCTGATTGAAAAGTTTCAGCCCTGTGGGCCGATCACGGTACAGTTGATCAGGCAAAAAGATACAGGAGATGATTATTATATAGAAATCAATCCCAGGTACGGCGGCGGCGCTCCTTTGAGCATGAAGGCGGGCGCTGATTCCGCAGAGTGGATTCTCCGCCTGTTGTCGGGAGAGAGAGTCGGATATCAGAACCAGGGGATACGGGACGGCGCGGTTTACAGCCGCTTTGACCAGAGTATCTGTATTGCCTGCGAGAGCAGGCGGACGGTGGAGCAGGCCGGAAAGATAACGGGTGTCATATTTGATCTGGACGATACCCTCTATCCGGAGAAACAGTATGTGCAAAGTGGATTTGCGGCCGTGGGCGAATGGCTTGCGGATAAGCAGGCGGCTAAGAAGCTGTGGCAGTATTTCCTGGAGGGCAAGAGCGCTGTTGATGAACTGCTGCGGGAGATGGGGCGGCCGGAACTGAAAGAGCAGTGCCTGCGCGTATACCGGGAGCATATGCCTGAGATTGCTTTATATGAGGGCGTGTCCCACATGCTGCAAAGGCTGCGTGCCCAGAGAATCCATATTGGGATCATCACGGACGGCCGGGTGGAAGGGCAGAAGAATAAGATCAGGGCGCTGGGACTTGACCAGCTGACGGAGGATATCATCATTACGGATGAACTGGGCGGGGTACAGTTCCGCAAGCCCTGCGACATCGCTTTTCGGATCCTGCAATGCAGATGGAGGGTCCCCTATGAGGAGATGGTCTATATCGGGGACAATCCGGGTAAAGATTTCCAGGCACCCATGCAGCTTGGCATGCGGAGTATCTATTTTGAAAATGTGGACGGATTGTATTATCATAAAGAGGTACAGGACAATGCTTATGACATGAAAATCCAAAAGATAACGGATGCATACCGGTGGATATGATATAATGAAGGGAATAACAGGGCATGAGCAGAGTATTGATCTTAACAAACTCCTCCGGAGGCTTGTATGATTTTCGGAATGAGTTTGTGGAAGCGCTTTTGCAGGAGCATGAGGTGTTTATCAGTCTGCCTGACGAGGTCAAGACCAAAGAACTGCGGGCTGAGGGGGCTAAAATCATACAGACTCCCATTCACAGGCGGGGGATGAATCCGCTGGAAGATATCAGGCTTTATCGAAATTATCGGAAGCTGATGAAAGAACTGCGGCCGGATCTGGTGGTCACCTATACGATCAAACCGAATATCTACGGCGGCATGTGTGCGGGCCGGCTTAAGATACCGCATATCGCTACGATCACGGGGCTGGGGGGCGCCTTTGACAAGAAGGGGCTGCTGCTCAAACTGATTGTTGCGCTGTACCGGATGGGTCTAAAGCGCACGGCATGTGTCTTTTTCCAAAACAGGGAAAACCGGGATATATGCCGGGGCTATGGGATTGGCGGACAAAAGGAACGCCTGGTTATGGGATCCGGTGTGAGCCTGGAGAGGCATCATTATGAAGAATATCCTTCCGGCACGGATACCCACTTCCTGTTTGTGGGCAGGGTGATGAAGGAACGGGGCATATTGGAGTTTGTGGAGGCGGCAAAGACGCTACATAGCGACAGTATCTTTTTCGACATCATGGGATTTTGTGATGAAGACTATGAGGGGATGCTGGATGAACTGGAACGGGAGGGAATTGTGAGGCAGATCGGTTTCCAAACAGAAGTGCATCCTTATCTGGCGGCCGCGAGTGCGATCGTGGTGGCATCGTTCCATGAGGGGATGTCCAATGCGCTGATCGAAGGGGCAGCCACGGGCAGACCGGTGATCGCTTCCAATATCTGTGGGTGTATGGAAGCCTTTGAGGATGGCGTCACAGGATTTGGATTTACGCCCGGCCATGCAGACGAACTGATCCAAGCCATGGAGAAGTTCCTGGCTCTTTCCCGGGAAGAACGCGCCAGGATGGGACGCTGTGGCAGGGAGAAGATGGAGCGGGAGTTCGACAGGAAGCTGGTCACCGGAGAATATATGGAAGAGGTTCACTTGATTTTACAACATAAATAAAACGCGCGGCTGTCCGCATACCGATACGGCAGTGTGCAGAAAAGAGGTATAAAATGGATTTATATGAGAAGATTGTAAAAGGAGAAGAAAAGCTATCTCTCGTGGGACTCGGCTATGTGGGTATGCCGATTGCGGTTGCTTTCGCCAGAAAGATTAAGGTGGTAGGATTCGATCTGAATGAAAAGAAGATAGAACTGTATAAGAATGGTGTGGATCCCACCAATGAGGTAGGCAATGAGGTGATCAGAAACACCGCGGTGGAATTTACGGCTGATCCGGCCAAGCTGCGGGAGGCCAAGTTTCATATCGTGGCGGTTCCCACGCCGGTCAATGACGATCACACGCCTGATCTGACACCGGTGGAAGGCGCCAGCCGCATTCTGGGACAGAACCTGACCAAAGGCTCTGTGGTGGTGTTTGAGTCTACGGTTTATCCGGGCGTCACGGAGGAAATCTGTGTGCCGATTCTGGAGAAGGAATCCGGGTTAAAATGCGGTGTGGACTTTAAGATTGGTTACTCTCCGGAGCGGATCAATCCCGGCGACAAAGTGCACAGACTGGAGACCATTGTTAAGATTGTGTCCGGTATGGATGAAGAGACACTGGATACGATTGCCAAAGTGTATGAGCTGGTAGTGGAAGCCGGTGTGTATCGTGCGGAGTCCATCAAGGTTGCTGAGGCCGCCAAGGTCATAGAGAACAGCCAGAGGGATATCAACATTGCGTTCATGAATGAACTTTCAATGATATTCCACAAGATGAATATTGATACCAGGGCGGTGTTGGAAGCTGCCGGTACGAAGTGGAATTTCCTGAAATTTATGCCGGGGCTTGTAGGCGGACACTGCATCGGGGTGGATCCCTATTATCTGACTTATAAGGCGGAGGAATTGGGGTATCATTCCCAGATTATTCTTTCCGGCCGGCGCATCAATGACGATATGGGCAAATATGTGGCCGAAAGTCTTGTAAAAGATCTGATCAGGGCGGATATTCCGGTGAAAAATGCGCGCGTGGCAATTCTGGGCTTCACCTTTAAGGAGAACTGTCCGGATACCAGAAATACCAAGGTGATCGATATTTACAGGGAACTGGGTGAGTATGGAATCGCGCCGGTGGTTGTGGATCCTGCGGCCGATGCGGAGGAGGCGAAACGTCTGTACGGCATCACCTTCCAGTCCATGCAGGATGTCACCGATATGGATGCCGTGATCATTGCGGTGGCGCATGAGGAATTTCAGAAACTGGATAGAGAGCAGATCAGCGCTTTCTATCATCCGGCACACAGCAGGAAGGTTTTGATGGATATTAAAGGTGTGCTGAACAGAAAAGAATATATGACAGAGGATTATCTGTATTGGAGATTGTAAAAAGAAAGAAGATTTCAATTACATCATGGTGTATTCTGATTGGACTGCTGGCCTTTTTCTGGGGGATGCTGGCCGCAGGCGGGGTTGGTGTGTATAATGACTCCGAACAGTATATCACAATGCATATCCACCGGGAACCGTTGTACCCGCTCTTCCTTGCCCTGTTTCGGACAATATGCGGCGAGGGGTATCTGACGATTGCGGCGATGGCGCAGGGATTGCTGGCGGCGGTGGGTATATGGATTTTGTCAGAGTACATTGCTACGCATTTTAAATTGAATATCTGGGAGGAACTGCTTGTTGTCCTGCTGCATCTTGCACCGCATTTGGTGACACGCTATGTCTCGGTGCTGCATATTTTTCTGGAAAATTCGGTGATGAGCGAGGCATTGTGTATTCCACTGTTCTATTTTTTCCTGTATTTCCTATTGCGGATGCTGTTTAAGGGGCATACGAGGGATATAGCGGGCAGTTTAATCTTTGCATTCCTGTTGTCCTTGACCAGGGGGCAGATGATGACCACCATATTGATGTGGATGGTACTTGTGCTTTTGCAGATGTTACTGAGAAGACAATATAAACGGCTGCTGTTCCCGATACTTGCTGTGGCTGTGGTGTTTGGGGTGCGAAGTCTGACGGTTCATATCTATAATTATGCTGTCACCGGCTATTTTATGGGCAACACTTATGGGCAGGTCAACACGCTGACGAATGTGATCTATGCCTGTGACCGGGAGGATGGAGAGGTCTTTGAGGACGGAAGTCTGGAACGGGAATTTTTTGACCGCTTCTATGATGAGGCAGATGCCATGGGATTGAATCATCAATACGGCGGTGAGACTTTTGCCCAGAGGGCACAATATCTGGAGGAGCATCATGATGTGCTGAAGTTCCAGGTGCTGGAAGCGGATCTGTCCGCCTACTATTTCAGCCTCGGTAAGGTTGACTATTATCAGCAGAGCAGTATGTCTGATGAGATGGCAGGCATCATGCTGAAGAAGCTGCTTCCGGTGTGCTTCGGCCAGTGGCTGTATGATTATATCCTGTTGTGCACCAACGGGTTTATCCGCAGCATTGCCGTGGTGCATCCGCTGATCAATTGGGTGGTGCTTCTTCTTTATGGGCTGGCAGTCTGGCTGATGATATGGCATATATGGCGTACCGGCCGATATGATGCGGCCTGGGTGATGGGGGCGGCGCTTTTGTTTATCGCTGCAAATGTGTGTGCCACATCCATGACGATCATGTGTCTTTCCCGGTATATGATCTATGGATTTTCGCTGTTCTATACGGCATTATTTTTGTCGATGAGAGAATTATTAAATACATGCGCTGTCCTGGCAAGTCGAGGCAAAAGCAGCGCAGAAATGAGGTAAAAATGAGTTATCGAGACATTCAGTTTGACAAAGATACGGTTTTTCTGGTGGGCGGCGGCGCCGGTTTTATCGGCTCCAATCTGTGTGAGGCATTGATTGACATGGGATACACGGTACGGTGCCTGGATGATCTTTCCACTGGCAAATATGAGAATATTGAGCCGTTAGTATCCAACGAGAGATTTACCTTTATCAAAGGCGATATCCGCAGTCTGGACACCTGTAAAGAAGCCACGGAGGGCGTGGATTATGTGTTACAGCAGGCAGCCTGGGGCAGTGTGCCCAGAAGCATCGAGATGCCGCTTCTGTATGAGGAGATTAATATCCGCGGCACGTTAAATATGATGGAGGCGTCCAGGATAAACGGCGTGAAGAAATTTGTCTATGCTTCCAGTTCTTCTGTTTACGGGGACTCTCTGACATTACCGAAAAAAGAGGGGCAGGAGGGAAAAGTGATCTCCCCTTACGCGTTGACGAAGAGGGTGGATGAGGAGTACGGTCGTCTCTATAAAGAACTGTACGGACTGGATACTTATGGACTCCGTTATTTCAATGTATTTGGACGCAGACAGGATCCTAACGGTATGTATGCGGCGGTTATCCCGAAGTTTATCAAACAGCTGCTCCACGGGGAAGTGCCCACCATCAATGGGGACGGGAAGCAGTCCAGGGATTTCACTTATATTGATAATGTGATCGAAGCTAACCTGCGGGCCTGCAAGGCTTCCAGTGACGCGGCGGGACAGGCTTTTAATATCGGTGCCGGCGGCAGACTTTTCCTGATAGATATTTACTATCATCTCTGCAAAGCCCTGGGCAAAGATGTGGAGCCCAATTTCGGGCCTCCGAGAAAGGGTGACGTGCGGGATTCCAATGCGGATATCACAAAAGCCAGGGAACTTTTGGGATATGATCCGGAATATGATTTTGAGAGAGGGATTGCGCTGGCGATTGATTGGTATAAGGAATACTTGAAGTGAGGTGCTTTATGAAATACAAGGTAGTCGTGTTTGGCGTGAAGGATACGTCCGAAAATATTGTCACATTTATCCAGGAGCAGATCTGTCCGGTGGATCTGGTGATCACCATCAGCCCGGAAGTTACAAAGAAAAATCAGGTATCGGGATATAAGGGACTCTCCATCCTCACGGAAAAATATGGGATTCCGGTGCACGAGGCGGACAGTTATTTTCTGACAGACGAAAAGACACAGAATTTTATGCGGGAGAACGAATTTGACATTGGCATCTCCATGGGGTGGCAGAGACTGATGCCGAAACCGGTTCTGGACTGTTTTAAGTACGGCGTCTATGGATTTCATGGCAACAGTGGTTATCTCCCCTTTGGCAGAGGCCGTTCCCCCTTAAATTGGTCTATCATTCTGGGGGATTCCCGGTTTAATCTGAACCTGTTCCGCTATGATGAGAAAGCGGACAGCCCTAATGTGTTTGCAACAGAGATGTTTTCCATCACGCCCCATGATGACATTCGCACGGCACAGTATAAGAATATGATCTGTTCCAAGAACCTGATCCGCAGGCTGTTAAAAGCCTATGAGGAAGACGCGATTGTGATCCGCACGGATTCTAAGGACTTTGATTCCTGGTACGAGAAGCGCACGGCGGCGGACGGTAAGATAGATTTTCATGCCAGGACCCGTGAGATTTACAATCTGATCCGCGGGGTGGCGGCGCCTTTTCCGGGAGCCTTTGCGATGTGCGGGGAGGATGAGGTACGGGTGTGGGAAGCCCATCCCTTTGACGAGATGATAGACTTCTCGGCGTATGCCCCCGGTGAAGTGATCGATGTGTTTGATGGAAAATTGGTGGTGCGGACAGTGGACGGATCGCTTTTGATAGACCGGTATGAGTGTGTCCGAAGCCTGCGGGCGGGAGATCTGCTGGTGTAAGAAATGCGGCATTCTCCGCGTAATGGCAGTGTGGAAGATGGAAGGATTAGATATGAGGATTGCGGTTCGGCTGGACGATATCTCGCCCGGTATGGATTGGGAGAAATTCCAGGCGTTTGCGGCGCTTTTGGATGAATTTGATATTAAGCCGTTGATCGGCGTGGTACCGGATAACCGGGACGAGAACCTGAACCGGGATGCTTTTCGGGAAGATTTCTGGGAATATGTCAGGAAACGTATAAAGGAAGGCTGGGTGGCTGCCCAGCACGGTTGTTATCATGTGTATACACAACATAAGGGCGGTGTTTTTCCTTTAAATGATTTCTCGGAGTTCGCGGGTGTGCCCTATGAGGAACAGCTTGCCATGCTGGAACATGGCAAAGAGATTCTGGCAGGGCATGGGATAGTGACTAAACTTTTTATGGCACCGGCCCATTCTTATGACCGGAATACTTTGCGGGCCTTAAAACAGGCCGGCTTTGAAGGATTGACGGATGGATTTGGAAGCAGGCCGTACCTGTGGCAGGGGCTTACTTTTTATCCCATTTCCTTTCGATTGGAAAGCAGCCTTAAGAAAGACAAAGGTTTCACCACAATGGTGGTGCACACCAATACGATAAGCGACCGGGATATGGAGAGATACCGGAAGATATTTGAGGAACAGAAGGTGATTTCGTATCAGGAATATCTGGAGGAAAAGCCGGTGAAAAGGACGGCGGCAGGCCATTTGCGGGAGTATGTACTGGCGGTATTTAAGCATATATTGGTGAAACTTTTGTAGACAGGAGGCACTTATGGGAGAACCGGTGCGGGTATTGCATGTGCTGGGCGGCTTGAATCTTGGCGGCGCAGAGAGCAGAGTGATGGATCTGTACCGCTGTATGGACAGGGACAAAGTACAGTTTGATTTTCTGATACATCGCAGGGACATTGGTTCTGCGGCTTGTCAGAAACATTTTTATGAGGAAGAAGTGGAGGCGCTGGGCGGAAAGGTTTATGCGCTTCCTAAATTTATGGTCTATAATTATGCCGCGTACCGGCGGGCAGTGAGGGATTTCTTTCAGGCCCATCATGAATTTGCGGTGGTGCAGGGACATATGACCAGCACGGCGGCCATTTATCTGCCCCAGGCAAAGAGGGCAGGGGTTCCCGTGGTGTGTGCCCATGCCAGAAGCGCGGGCGTGGATAAAGGCATCAAAGGCATCATCACAAAAATATTGAGGCTTCCACTGCTGAAAAAGGCAGATTATTGTCTGGCCTGTTCCAGGGAGGCCGGGGAGGCTGTGTTTGGTTCAAAGTGGGCGGCCTCCCCGAAGGCCCGTCTGGTTCCCAATGCCATTAATGCCCGGAGATTTCAGTATAATGAGTCTCTGCGGGAGAAGATGCGAGCGGAACTTTCGCTGGGCGACAGTTTTGTGATCGGACATGTGGGCAGGTTTCATTATGCTAAGAATCATGAATTTTTGTTGGAAGTCTTTGGCAGACTGCACCAGAATCTGGAGCAAAAGGGCAAATCCTGCAAACTTTTGCTGTTAGGGGAAGGCGAAGGAATGGCGGCGGCCAGGGCTCAGGCGGCGGCACTTGGCGTGGAGAAAGATGTGTTGTTTCTGGGAAATCATAAAGATGTGGAGGCATATTATCAGGCTTTTGATCTGTTTCTCTTCCCATCCCGGTTTGAGGGACTGCCGGGAACCGTGGTGGAGGCCCAGGCGGCAGGACTGCGGTGTATCATTTCCGACCGGATTACCACAGAGGTGGGTATCAGTGATCTGGTGAGTTTTCATAGTCTGGAGGATGGTGCGGATCAGTGGGCCGGGGAAGTGGAACGCAGTCTGGTATATGAGAGGCAGGATGGATGTGAAGCGGTCAGGAAGGCCGGCTTTGACGTACAGGAGCAGGCAAGACGGCTGGAGAGGTTTTATCTGACGGGGACGTTGGAATAGTTTGTATTGGATGGGTTTGAGAGGTGTGTATGGGCAGAATGGAAGCATTACCTGTGAGAACGGAAGATGAGTTGGAATTTGTAATTTTCTGTATTGAAAACATGGCGCTGAAGCAGGGAAAAAATGCCAGGGATGTATATGTTGCAGTGAAAGATAAAAGCAATATTTTGAGCAATTATATCGTTCCCGGATATGAATTTTTGCACACGCAGGATAAGGAGTATATTCTTGAAGATATTGAGGGTATGATGCAGGAGCAGGGGGTAAGCATATGAAGGGAGCAATAAATTATGAGGGCAAATCCAATTCTTTTACAAAAGAAATATGCCAGAGTAATAGCATTATTTGCGGGGAAATGCAATTTGACACTGGATGCTGCATTGGATTTCTTTTATCGGTCTAAGGAGTATCAGCTTCTCAGAGAAGGTGTGGCAGACCTGCATTGTATGAGCGATGATTATCTGGCAGAGGATTTGAAAGAAGAGTATCAGGAGTACAGCAAATGAATCAGAAGAAAAAAGTGATGTTCCTTGTGCCAATGCTGCATCAGGGAGGTTTTGAGCGAATCTGTGTGGCCACAGCGAGGCTGCTTGCGCCATATTATGAAGTCTGCATCGTACTGTTTGACTCCCGCGACATTGCCTACGATATTGAGGGGCTTCATGTGATCGATATAAAGCTGGGCGTGAAAGAAGGTCTGGCAGGCAAGTTATTTCGTGTCGTACAGCGCAGCTTGAAGGTACGGCAGCTGAAACGGCAGATGCATACAGACATCGCCTATAGTTTTGGCTCTACGGCCAATATTGTCAATGCCCTTTCCGGAAAACGTGCGAAGATATGGGTGGGTCTGCGCAGCTATATGGATATGGAAGATGAGAAAAGAATCCGTCTCTTAGTCAAACGTGCGGATAAGATATTGTGCTGTTCTAAGCGGATTGCGGAGGAATTGCAGGAGAAGTATGGATGCGATAAGGCGGTGACGCTGTATAATCCGCTGGATAAGGCGGATTTGCAGGCGAAGGCGCAGGCGGAACATCCCCAGATGCCCTGGAAAGAGAGCGGTCCCATCATTGCTTCCATGGGACGGGAGGATGATGTCAAGGGGTTCTGGCACCTGATCAAGGCGTTTGCCCTGGTGAAGCAGAAACGTGGCGATGCCAGACTGATGATTATTGGCGATGGCGAGTTTACGGCATATAAGAAGCTGGCCGTAGAACTGGGCGTGGGAGAGGATGTGTATTTTACGGGGATGAAACGGAATCCTTTTCCCTATCTGCAAAGGGCGGCATTGTATGTGCTGACTTCTTACCGGGAGGGATTTCCAAATGCGCTGGTGGAGGCTATGGCACTGGGGCTTCCGGTAATCGCCACAGATTGTCCTACGGGGCCGGCGGAGATTTTGGAAGACCAATATGGAATATTGATTGATAATATGAGTCCTGAAGTAAATTATGACGCCAGTGTCATAACGAACGAAGAAAGAGATCTGGCAGAGCAGATAAGCAGTATGCTGGAGGATGCCGGGAAGATGGCGCATTATCGGGAGATGTCCGAAAGACGTGCCAAAGATTTTACGACAGAGAAATATGTGGAACTGATACGGAAATATAGTGGTGTGTAAGAATGGAGAAAAGGATGGAGATACAGGAGAAAAAGAGAATAGCATTGCCCACCAGGCGGCAGGTTCTGGTTCTGATTCCCTTTTCACTGTGCTACGCGGCATTTATCGTTCTGGGGAACTGGCAGAAGTCGGCGGAGTATTCCAACTTGCAGAATATGGGTCGGATTTTATTGTGGGCGCTTGTCAGTTATGGAGTTTTGTTTCTTTTGTGTTTTCTGATTTCCCACAAGAATGTTTTAGGACAGTGGATGTCGGCACAGAATAAACGTTCGGGCAAATGGTATGTTTTGCCGGGATTTTTCCTGATATGCCTGCTCAGTTATCTGCCCTATTATCTGATGTATTATCCTACCTGGTTTAACAATGACGCCATATGGCAGATGGAACAGATTCTGGGGTGGAAAGCCCGGTCTAATCATCACCCCTTTTTCCATACGATGATCATGCAGTTTTTTGTCAATATCGGTTATCGGCTGTCGGGTACCTATACGGGGGCGGTGGCTTTTTATACCTTCTGGCAGATGGCGCTTGTGGCGTTTGCCTTTGCCTTTTGTCTGTATGTGCTGTATAAGCGGGGGACGCGTCTGGTGTGGCTTATTCTGGCATTTGCATTTTATATTGCCCTTCCCGTACATGGGATGCTGAGCATCTGCATGGGAAAGGATGCCTTTTTTGTATCAGCGCTGCTGTTCTTTGCCTGGATGAGCCATACGTTTGATCTGGAGAAAGAAAAGAGCGGCTGGCAATGGATTCTCTATTTTGTGACAGGACTGTCAGTTTGCCTTTTGCGCAGTAACGGAATTTTGATTTTTGCGGGTACGGCGTTTGTGCTGATTTTACATAGGTGGTGTTGCGGCGAGGGAGATATTGCACATAAGCGGGATGGCGGAAAAGGCAGACTTGTTCCGACCAGGACACTTTTATGTGCTGCCGCAGTCCTCATCTGTTATCTGCTCTATCAGGGGCCGATCCTCAGAGGCTTGCAGGTGGAGAAGGCGGATACGATCGAGGGATTGACCATGCCCACCCAGCACCTTCTCTGTGCCTATATGAGAGGCGGCAGTTTGACGGAGGAAGAGATTGCCATGATCGGGGCGGTGTTGCCTCTGGAAAAGATGGAAGAATATTATAATCCCTACCTGTTTGACGTCACCAAAAATCTGATTCGGGAAGAGGGCAATCAGGAAGTGATCGCAGAGCATAAATGGGATTATTTTAAGCTGTGGCTGCGGGTTGGCCTGCGCAATCCCATGCTGTACCTGGAGGGAGAAGTCCGGCAGACAGCGGGGTACTGGGCTTACAGGATACCCCATGATCAGTTTCTCTACGGAGAATATTTTATGGTGGACAATCCCTTTGGGATTACCAATGAGAGGAAGCTTTTTACCTATGACAACAGTCTGGCCATGGGGAAATTCCTGATGGGATTCCAGGACTTCTATAATAAGGTGTGGAGCCTGGGGCTCAATACCTGGGTGATGCTGTTCGGCCTTGCCTGTCTTGCCTGGCAGAGGAGAAATGCCATGTGTTATGTGCCGTACATCATGCTGCTTCTCAGCCTGCTTCTGGCCACGCCGGTGTACAACGAGTTTCGCTATGCCTACGGGTTGTTTGCGGCATTTCCGCTGTTGTTTGGCTATACATTTGGGCCGTCTGACGAGGAGAGGGTCAAAGAGGCCGGGGAGAAAGGAGGGGCGTTATCCTGATGAAAAAATGGTGTAAAGCGATCCTTTTTCTTCTGCCGGTCATCCTATTGGTTGCGGTGGTAAACTGGTATGTGGATTCTTATGCGATGCTGCGTATCACGTATGACCAGATTGGGGAGCAGATGGCAGTGTACGGCCGGAATGTGGAAGGGCTGGAAGAATCGGATTTCAATGACCGCAATCTGTTTCTGGCCTGTGTGAAACAGCAGGAGGGGCCGAGAGATGTGATCGTGGCGGGCTCCAGCCGGGTGATGAATTTTGACCATACCATGTTCGGTACGGATTCTTTTTATAATGCGGGGCTGTCAGAGTCCACAGTCTATGACCTGCTGGCAGTGTCGGGGGTGCTGGCGGCGGAAGATAAACTGCCGAAGACCATGGTGATCGGGGTAGATGCCTTTTTATTCAACACCAGTCATGACAATGACAGGTGGGAAGACCTTCGACCGTATGTCAATTACATGAGCGTGATCCTGAATGAGAAATTTGATGAGGGCAACCTGCATCCGCAAAAGAACACCGGGAAAGATATGGGCAAATGGCTTTCTCTGGATTATTTCCGCTATAACGTTACCCTGCTTCCGGAGAGAAAGCGGTTCCAGGTGTCCTATACGGATGACTGGGAGACGGAGCGGTACCTGAAACATTATGACGGGAGCATTGCCTACCAGCGGGAACTGCGGGAAGGTGATGCAGCGATGGTAGAGGAACTGACCAGACAGTCCATGGAAGAGCATGTGGTCTATCGGATGACGGATTATCAGGAGATTGATTACGGCCACTGGGAGCGGTTTGAGCGGCTGATTATCTGGCTGCAGGAGCAGGGCGTGGAGGTCATTTTATACTTGCCACCCTATTCGCCCATGATGTATAATTACATAGAATCAGAGGAGGCTTTTCAGATTACGCTGGAAGTGGAAAAGAGAGTACAGGAACTGGCGCGTGAGCGGCAGATTGCCCTTTACGGTTCTTATGATCCGGCGGGATGCGGCCTTGAGATGACGGATTTGTACGATATTTATCACGTGAAAACGGAAAAAATGATGGATACCTTCTATCCGGTGATTCCGGCACGGTGAGGAGAGAAGATATGAAAGCAAACGTTACTTACTGGCTCGATGAGACAGCGGCCAGGCTGCCTGATAAGACAGCTTTTGCAGATGAAAACAAGCAGGTCACCTTCGGGCAGCTGCGTGGGCAGGCCAGGGCGGTGGCTTATGAACTGATAGAGCGGGGATTCTTTAAAAGGCCAGTGGTCGTCTTTCTGGAAAAGGGTGTCGATGTGCTGGTCTCCTTTATGGGGGCGGCTTACAGCTGTAACTTTTATTCCCCCATTGATGTGGACATGCCGGGCAGCCGGGTGAATAAGATTCTTGAAGTGCTGGATCCAGCCATTGTCATTACCACGGCGGCGCTGCGGGAAGTTTTTGCCCAGTATGCCTATCAGGGCGAGTTCCTGATTTTGGAAGAGGCGCTGGCGGCCTGCGGGCAGAACGAAGATGGGTTAAGGGAGGCAAAGATTGAGGCGGCAAGAAGGAGAGGAATCGACACAGACCTTCTGTACGTGCTGTTTACTTCCGGTTCCACGGGCGTGCCCAAGGGTGTGACCATCAACCACCGCTCCGTGATAGATTATACGGACTGGGTGACGGAGACTTTTCAGATTACGGAGAAAGACAGCTTCGGCAACCAGGCGCCTTTTTACTTTGACAATTCCATACTGGATATCTACAGCACCATCAAGACCGGCGCCACGACTTATATCGTGCCCAAGAATCTGTTTGCCCAGCCGGTGCTTTTGCTGGAATATTTAAAAGAAAAGAAGATCAATACCATTTTTTGGGTGCCTTCGGCACTGATCGTGGTGGCGAAGCTTAAAGCCTTTAAGAATGTGGATTTATCAGACACCTTGGAACGGGTACTGTTCTGCGGTGAGGTGATGCCCAACAAACAGCTGAATGTGTGGCGGAAATTCCTGCCGGATGTGCAGTATGCCAATCTTTACGGGCCCACGGAGATTACGGATGCCTGCACCTATTATGTGGTAGACCGTGAATTTACAGATGAAGAACCGATTCCCATCGGCTATGCGATGCCCAACACGGACATTCTGGTGTTAAATGATAAGAATGAAAAGGTAACTGGGGAGGAATCCGGCGAACTCTGTGTCCGGGGAACCTCTCTCTCCATGGGGTATTACAACAATCCGGAAAAGACCAGGGAAGCCTTTGTGCAAAATCCCTTAAATCCTTATGTGCCCGAACTGATCTACAGGACAGGCGATATTGTAAAATATAATGAACGCGGCGAACTGATCTATCTTTCCCGCAAGGATTTCCAGATCAAACATATGGGCCACAGGATTGAACTGGGAGAGATTGAGACGGCAGTTTCTTCCCTGGAAGAGATATCCTTGTGCTGTTGTCTCTATGATGAGAAGAGGCAAAAGATTGTGCTGTTTATTGAGGGAGAACTGGAAAAAGCTTATATTAATGAGAAGATTTCCCATCTGGTGCCGGAGTACATGCTGCCCAACAAGCTGATCACACTGGAGAAAATGCCCATCAACGCCAACGGGAAGATTGACAGGGTGAAATTGAAGGAGTTTCTTTGATATGGGAGAAGGTTTTGACCGTGTGATAGTGATCGGATATGGTAAGACGACTGGAAATATACTGAAATACATAGAAAAACAGAGACCGGCATACGGTTATCGACTGGAATTTATAGAACATGAGTTTCACGCTTTCAGTATTACGAGGAAGATTTGTGAGGAAATGGGCATTCCCTATGCGGCTATGCCGGATAAGCATGAACTTTCTGCATATCTGTGCGGTATCACGGAGAAGACGCTGATTGTCAGTGCCAGCAACAATTTCCTCTTTCCGGCGGCCTGTGTGGAGAAGGAGAACATCACCATCATCAATTTCCACAACGCCCTTTTGCCGGATTATCCGGGCAGGAATGCCCCCAGCTGGGTCATCTATCAGGGAGAGCGGGAGACCGGCATTACCTGGCACTATGTGACAGCGGGAATTGATGAGGGAAATATCATCCTTCAGAAAAGGTGTGCTATCTCCCCGGAGGACAAGGCCTATGAACTGACCGAGCGGCTGATGGATCTGGCCTGCGAGGGATTTGAAGAGTGTTTTGCGGCTGTTTTGGAAGAACGCGCGCAGACCACCTCTCAGGGAAGTATCCTGGGCCGGCGGATGTACCGTTCCGCGGAGGTGCCGGGGGACGGATTTTTTGAACTAAGTGAAGAACCGGAAGCCATATACCGCCTGCTCCGCAGTGTGGATTATGGGAAGAATGATATCTTCCCGCCCATGCAGACTGTGGTGGACGGCGTGCGGGTGGAAGTTGTAAGATACCGCAAGATTGTACTGGAGAAAAAGAAGGATGCGGAGCATGTGATTTATCTGCCCTTGGGGGAAGGGAATCTGCTTAAAATGAAATATCGTGTTCTCGGAGAGTGAATACATAAAGAAAGGACATACTACTATGGAAGAAAAAGTGTTGGAAATTCTGGAAGAGTACTGTGAGGAAGCGCTTACCTATGATGGCGACAGCATGATGGAGGATGGGATCATTGATTCCTTCACGGTCATCAATATCGTGAGTGAGCTGGAAGAGGAGTTTGATATTGAGATTGATGCCAAGTATGTGGTGGCGGAGAACTTTAAGAATAAAGAGGCGATCATTGAACTTGTCGAGCGTCTGCTGGAGGAATAAATGCAGTTATTATCCTACACTTTTGTGTTGTTGTGGGTGATTACCTTCGCCCTCTATTATCTGGTGCCGCAGAGGCGGAAATGGCAGATCCTTCTGGCAGCAGGACTTGTGTTTTATGTGATCGGGCTGCAAGGGGTTCCATTTAGCCTGCTCATTACCGGTGTTACCACCTATGCCTGCGGCATTTATCTGCAAAATAGTCTTGCTTCACAGCGTAAGGCTCTTGCAGATTGCACGGATAAGGAAAGTAAGAAAACAGTAAAACATGGATTTGAGAAACAGAGAAAACGGATTCAAATCCTTTATTTTGCGTTGCATCTGGGACTGTTAGTCTTCTATAAATACACGGTCGTGGCCCTGCCTTTCTTGAAGGACTGGGGTGTTCCCACAGGATTTTTTGAAAAAGTGGTCATGCCGCTTGGCATTTCCTTCTATACGCTGACGGCCATCGGTTATGTGGTGGATGTGGGCAGGGAGCAGTGCGAAGCAGAGCAGAATCCTTTAAAAGTGCTGTTGTTTCTGTCCTATTTTCCGGCGGTCACCCAGGGGCCTTTCAATCGCTTTGCCAAATTAAAAGAGGAGTTTGAGAGGGAACATATCTTTGACTATGACAGAATGCTGCGGGGGATTCAGCGGTTCGTCTGGGGCGCTTTTAAGAAGCTGGTGATCGCGGACCGGATTGGGCTGTTTGTGGACAATGTGTTTGCGAGCCAGGCTGCCGAAGTGCCGGGAAGCATCTTCGCGGTGGCGGTGGTGCTTTATATGTTACAGCTGTATGCGGATTTTTCCGGCTATATGGATATGGCGCTGGGTGTCAGCGAGACCTTCGATATCTTCCTGCCGGAGAACTTTAAGAGACCGTATTTCTCCAAGTCTGTGGCGGAATTCTGGCGCAGATGGCATATTACCCTGGGCACCTGGTTTAAGGATTATGTGATGTTTTCCTTTGTCATGTCGGGGACAGGACGCAAGATTACGAAGGCGGCCAAGAAGAGATGGGCTGTCATGGGCAGACATGTGGTGCCAATCCTGGGGACCATGCTGGTCTGGCTCTTTACCGGCATGTGGCACGGCAGGACGGTTAGTTATATACTCTGGGGCGTTTATTACGGCCTGATCATGAGCGTTTCCCTGGTACTGGAAGCAAGATACGCTGTCTGGAAGGAAAAACTCCATATCCGGGAGGGGAAACTCTGGGGGCTGTTTTGCATGGCGCGTACCTGGCTGATTGTGTTCGTGGCAGATGTGCTGATCCGCAGTGAAAGCCTGGCACAGGCGGGCATGATCTACCGGGCCTTTCTGACCAGGTTGGATGTACGGGCGCTGTTTTCTCAGACGATTACTTCCTATGGTATCAGCAAGTATGGCTTCCTGCTCCTGTTTGCGGCGCTGCTTGTGTGGCTTGCGGTATCTGTGTGGGAAGAACGGGGCAAAGATGTGCGGGCCTGTCTGGCAGGCTGGCCGATGCCGGCGAGGTGGTGCTGCTATTATGGGATTTTGCTGGTGGTGCTGATTACGGGTATTTACGGCGGCGGTTATGATACGGCAGCATTTATGTACCAGAGTTTTTGAATGGAGGATCTATATGAAAAAATATCGTTTACTTTTATTACTGCTTATCGGTGTTCTCTTGATGACAGCCTGCGGCAGCAAAAATACATTTCAGGCGGTGGTCCTTGGAGTCAGTGCAGAGGATGAGAGTTGTATGGTGGAGCCGGTCGAAGGAAGTCAGGAACTTAACAGTGCGGATCGGATAGAAATTGATCTGCACAATGACCTGCCCGCTACTGTGGCTTATGACATTTCCCATGAGGCGCAGGTCGGGGATATTGTAGAGATCACATACGAAGGAGGAATCCAGGAAACTTATCCGGCAAAGTTGGAGGATGTATGTGATATTAAGATCATTGAAAAAGCAGAGGAATGATTAAGATCGCTGTATGGTTTCATGGCAAACAACAATTGATGGTTGAACGGCAACAAATTAAATTTGGATGAGGATACGATGCATAAGATTATATTTCATTTAAATTGTCTGGAACAGGGCGGCGCGGAGCGGGTGGTCACCAATCTTGCCAACCAGTTCGTGGCCAATGGATATGAGGTCATTATTGCCACAGAGTGGTATGGTGAGAATGAATTTCAGACGGATGAGCGAGTGCGCCGGGTACATGTGGGGCTTACCAAAGAGGATGAACATAAGAACCGGATCGTGCAGTTCCTGCTCCGGGTAAAATATCTGCGGCAGCTTCTAAAAAAGGAGCGCCCGGATATTCTGGTTCCTTTTGCCAGAAGAGCGATATACAGGGGGCTGATGGCGGCATTTTTTGTCAAAGTTCCGGTGCTCATTTCCATTCGGACAGATCCGGTGGGACACTATGAGGAGTGGTCGGACAAGATACAGATACCGCTTTTGTTTCCAAGGGTGGACGGCTGTGTGTTTCAGACCCAGGGGGCGCGGGAGTTCTTTGCGCCCAGATTACAGCAAAATTCCCGGATTATCTTAAATCCGTTAAATCCCAAATATATCGGTGTGCCGGTGCCCGCAAAGCGGAACAGGACGGTGGTGCAGTCGGGTCGGCTGGTGGACTTTAAGAACCAGCCCATGCTGCTTCGGGCTTTTGCGAAAGTGCATGCCAAACATCCCGAGTATGATTTAAAGATTTACGGCGGCGATTCTTTTGACGGCACGAAGGAAATTCTGGACAGATTGATAGAAGAATTGGAGGCGCAGGACTATATCCATCTGATGGGAGCCAGTGACAGTCTGGAAAAGGATTTGGTGGGTGCGGCGCTTTTTGCTTTTACATCGGACTGGGAAGGACTGCCCAATGCATTGATGGAAGCCATGGCTTTGGGACTTCCGATTGTAGCTACGGACTGTCCCTGCGGCGGGCCGAGGACGATCATGACAAACGAGGTGGACGGACTGCTGATTCCCATTAAAGATGAGGAGGCACTGGTGGCAGGCATCAATCGTCTGATCGAGGAGCCGGAACTTGCGCAGAGACTGGGAATGGAGGCAAGGAAGATTGCAGAGAGGGCCAATGCGGAGACAATCTTTGCGCAGTGGCGGGATTATATGGAGGAAATCTGTTCCGGGTATAGCGGAGCGAATAAGCAGGGACAGGATAAGAGATGATAAGAGAAATGGAAAAAGTGATCAAAAAGATAAATCTGTCAGGAACAGTGATCATTCTTAATGTTGTATTCATATTCTTCGTGGTGTATGTCATCACAGGCAGCGCGGAATATACGGTACTTCTGGGAGATGACTATACCCATGGAATGCGGGTGGGAGAATTTCATGTATCTCTCTTTTCGTATATTGCGGCATCTGTCCGTTACGCAAAGGAGATTTATCTGGACTGGCAGGGGACATATTTTGCTATGTTTTTGCAGGCGTTGCTTTCGCCCATCAATAATTTTGGGCTTGAACAACTCCGAATCGTTATGATGCTAAACTCGCTTCTGTTTTTTGCAGCACTGTTCAGTGTTGTGTGGGTGACAGGCAGTTTTGTATTGCAGGATTGTAAGGTGCTGCATATTCGTCTGACAGCGTTCTCGGTTATTTTGTTTGCGATATTGGATGCGGATGTATTTCAGGAAATTTTCTTCTGGTATTCCGGTGCGGTTTCGTATAGTATACCGTTTTCTTTTGCCCTTCTTGCAGTTACCTGTTTTTTGTTATCAAACCGAGAGCAATATACGAATCGCAGAAGAAGGGTGTTTGCCGCACTTGCCGCAGTTTTGATGTTTCTGGCATCCGGCGGTTCTCTGACGGTCAGCGGAACCGGATGTTATGCACTTGTGTTGCTTACGATTGGCTTTTATCTGGTGAAGCACAAAGTTTCTGTCAGTAATATGGTGGTCACAGCAATCGGAATTACAGGTGCGCTGATCAATGTGGCGGCACCGGGGAATTTTCTGAGGCATACGTATAATATTGGGGAAGACAGCCATATATGGCGGGTGATAGAATCAGTAAAATGGGCAGTTCGGACAGCCTTGGGTGAGATGGAAAGACTGACAAAGGAAACCATGTTTGGGGTTATGGTCATCGCGATGCTTTTGCTTGGAATCCATCTGTCCAAAAAACTGGGTGTTGTATTGCGTGAGTATGGCATAATTAGTATATTGGCGCTTGGGACAGGCTGTGTGACTGCGTTTCCGGTAGTACTCGGATATGGCGGGCCGGAATTTCCTAACAGATGTTATTTTGTTCTGGATGTGGTATTGGTCTTATCCTTACTTAATTTTGCGGTATTTATGGGGGTATGCCTGGATAGATGGGCTGGGCTGTGTGGGAACAGGAGTGTCTGCGCGGTACTCTGTATTGTGCTCTTGGCTTCCTTTCTTTTGGCTCCCGAGGCTCTGTCGGATTCGGCGCTGATTATGGTGGCTGAGTCTAAGCACAGTGGTTTTTATAAGCAGTATTACGAGGAATGTAAGGCCGTGTATGACTATCTGGAACAGTGTCCGGAAGAGGATGTGGTGGTGTCCGTCCCGGCATTTATAGAGAATTTTGAATGTTTTTATCTGGACGAGGATGCAGACGGATGGGTGAATGTGGCAGTGGCGGAATACTATCATAAGAATTCTGTGAGGCGGGCAGCGGAATAGCTGTGGTGTATGGTGTGGGCAGAATTTGGTTATTATGGAATCATGCGCTCGAATCCAATCCTGCGCAGGGAAAATCAAATCAGGACGATACATTCTTCTTTGGCGATAGAGCAGAATACACTTACTTTGGAACAGGTTACAGATGTGATAAGCGGAAAGCGGATATTAGGACCTCCCCAGGATATTCGTGAGGTAAAGAATGCGTATGAGGCTTATGAGAGAGTATCTGTGCTCGATCCCTATAGCTTGAAGAACCTTTTGCTGGCTCATAAGATTATGATGGAAGGTCTTGTGAAAGAAGCAGGGAGTTTTCGGAGCGGAAATGTGGGTGTTTATGCTGGGGCGGAGTTGATTCATGCGGGAACACCTGCAAAGTATGTGCCGGATTTAATGAAACAGTTATTTATGTGGCTGAAACAATCAAAATATCATCCCCTTGTGAAGTCGTGTATTTTTCATTATGAGTTTGAGTTTATCCATCCTTTTGCCGATGGCAATGGTCGTACAGGAAGATTATGGCAGTCATTGATTTTACAAAAATGGAAAGATATTTTTGCATGGATTCCGGTGGAAACTCTCGTTTATGAACATCAGAATGAGTACTATAAGGTATTACAGCGGGCAGACCATGCAGGAGATTCTACGGAATTTGTTGCGTTTATGCTGAGAATGATTCGAGATGCGCTCAAGGAGATAAGTGAGACGGACAGTGAAAAAGATGTCACAATAAATGTCGCAATAAATGTCGTAACAAATGAAGAGAAAATTGTGGCTCTTTTAAAGCAGGATGGCAGTATGTCGGCGAATATGTTGGCGAAATCTGTGGGAATCACACATCGTCAGGTACAACGTATTCTGGCAAAATTAAAGGACGAAAGAAGAGTTGTACGACATGGTGCCAATAAAAATGGTTACTGGAAAGTGATAGAGTAAAAGTCATACGCGTGCAGCCGGCAAGGCCATGCCAGGGCTTTCGTTTATAGACATCATATTGACGCTGTGATATAATAACCGCAAAAAGAAAAACAAGCGGCATCAAGGAGGAAATCTTATATGAACGCTGCGCTATCTGTGATTGGCAGTGGTTTGATTGTGATATTGTTTGCAGGGCTGTTTTGCGTGATCGGCAGGGTGGCGCTGTGTAAAATGGGAATTGAAAACAATAACAAGTGTTATATACTAGCTAGTTCTTATTTTATCGGCATGGCGGTTTATCTGGCTGTCCTGAGAACCTTAGCGCTGGTGACAGGTTCCTATAAAATCGTTTTTTGGTCACTCTTACTTCTGGCCGCTGTATTTGCGGTCATTACCATTTCTCAGCGTTTTATCCCGTGGCTGTGTAAAAATGCGGGACTGCTGGCGGCTCTGGTCGGCCTCTGGATTGCCCATACCTTTCATGCATTGCTGTATCGTATCATTGATGTCGATATGGCGGGGCTGTCGCCATATGATGGCATTGGAACCATCGGTTCTTTAAGATATGCTGGTATTGCTGCTTATTTTGTGGAGCAGAATCACATCCCGGTATTGAATCAATCGTATGGGCAGTCGGTTCTGGCAAGCTTCAGCAGATTGTTAGGCTTTAATAACCTCTGCTTTGCCCTGACGCTTTGGCTGGCGGTCAGCGGCGCTTTTCTGTGTCTGCTTCTCTATGGTATTTTTCGCAGATATTTTTCACCTGGTCTGAGTATTTTGCTCGTCTGCGTGGTTTATATGGGAAGTGTTTCCCTGACATTGGCGCCAATCCGTGTTGTTGACAGTGATTATCCATTGATCTCAAGCGGATATACGGATTCTGTGGTCGGTGTGGCGACACTTTTTATCTATCTGGAAATGATCATACAAATTTTGAAAAATAAGAGTAAGCTGGTCTTTTCCCATTATCTTGTGACAGTATGCTGTGTATTGTACTGGGCTATGAGTGCGCCTCACAACATATGCGTTTTGTTGGGGGTAGGCGGATTTTTGCTGGTTTATCTGCTCTGTGGGAAGGAGTATGTAAGCGCGGGAAGGGGCGCTGTGCTCGGCGGTGTTATTCTGGTCTCCTGCCTTCTGGGAATCCTGGAAGGAGGGATGCTGACGCCTTCCGGTCTTGTGGATGAGGTTTCCATAGAAGGTGTCATGACTGTGGCCGGCCCTGATGAAGAGCAGGCGGGCGGGGGTATCATAATCGTTCCGGTGATGAACTACCAGTTTTCAAACGCGCCCGGTGTGCTGGGAGGCCTTGGTGTGGGCTTACCCTATATGGAAACAATGATGGATTGTGCGGTGGATGCCCTGCATCATGGGGAATGGTACTTGCTTTTCTATGCTCTGGCGGGATTGTGGTGGGACAGTGTCCGCATTATGTTCTGGCCTTTTCTTGGTGTTTTGGGAATCGGATTGTTTGCATACCATAGACGAGGAGATAAGGAAACCGGATTTTGGGCGATGGCGGGGTTTGGAACGCTGGCTGTGGGCTATGTGGTAGATTTTTTCATTTCCCTGAATTCATACAAATGGGCGTTGTCCCGTTTTGCTATGCCGTTTTATTTCTTGGGAATGTTGTTTATGGCAGTGATATTAGGACAGGCCTGGATTGGGAAAAGGAAGTTATATCGTTTGCTCAGCGCCGGTTCCATTTTTATTATTTTAGTCGGACAGCTTTTGGACAAGACTCTTATTTTGTACGGCCGCTGCACGCAAAATGATATCTGGTCTTTGATGAAAGGGATGGCTTTACTTACAAATTAATAGAGAATGTACGGATAGAGAGGGAGAGAGATATGTTTTCATTTGACGATTACAGGGAGATTATCAGGATTATACAGTCCACAGGCAGGCAGTGCAGCTATGCGCAGGCGCTGACGCGGGATCGGTTTATCATCATGCGCCACGATGTGGAATACAGCGTGGACAGGGCGTACCAGCTTGCCAAGGTGGAGCAGAGCATGGATTTTATTTCCACCTATTTTTTCCAGTGGACGAATAATTCCTATAACATTCTTTCCAAGAAGAACATGGATATCATCAAGGATATGCATGAGAGAGGCCAGCACATCGGCCTGCATTTTGCCCTGAATGGTATGACGGATATGCAGCAGATCCGGAAAAGGATCAAGATGGAGATAGAAATCTTGAGCGAGATGTTTGGCTTTGAGATCACGGAGTTTTCGGTACATCGTCCTTCCCGTGACGTCCTCAGGGAAAATATCAAATTGGAGGGTATCCTGAATGCTTATCAGGACGACTTCTTTACCTTTGCAGATAATGTGACAGAGGGGACGCCTTTGCAGGTGAAATATATGTCGGACGCGAATCATATCTGGCGTTATGGATATCCGGATGAAAAAAATATCACTGGTTATGATAAGGTGCAGATTCTGACACATCCCTTTGCCTGGTGTAAGAAGGGGTATAGTAACTTTGAGAACTACAGGGCATTGATTCAGGAAAAGTATATAGAGCTGATAGAATCGGTGGATCATGAATGTAAGGATTTTGGTGAATATCGGGATTATTTTATGGAGAAAGAGGTGCGCTAGGGGCGTAGAAGCGCCGGGAGTCTGACGACTCTTAGAAACTTTGGGATACCATAAAGCAGAATCATGGAGGTTGGTATGTGCGGAATATGCGGATACATCAGTAAGAAGAACATTACCATACAGCAGCTTCAGGAGATGAACGACACCATGTATCACAGGGGGCCTGATGACAGCGGGGTGGAGATTTATCCGATGGCGGAGGGCTATGCGGTCGGATTTGCCCAGAGGCGGCTGTCTATCCTGGATCTGTCGGCCTTGGGGCACCAGCCCATGCACTCGCAGGATAAGCGGGTATCTGTGGTCTATAATGGTGAGATATATAATTTCAGGGAACTGAGAGAAGAATTGGCGGACTATCCCTTCCGGTCAGATTGTGACACGGAGGTTATCATAGCCGCCTATTTAAAATGGGGAATTGCGTGTCTGGAGCGGTTTAACGGGATGTTTGCCATTGCGTTGTATGACAGGCAGACACAGGACGTCTATCTGGTCAGGGACCGCATTGGTAAGAAGCCGCTCTATTATTGGTATGAAGATAATGATCTGGTGTTTGCCTCAGAGTTGAAGCCTATCATGCAGTGTCCTGGCTTTGCAGGGCGGATAGACAGGAGGGTGCTGTCCCGTTATCTTTTTCACCAGTATATCAATGCGCCAGAGAGTATTTATGAGAATGTGTACAAACTGGAGCCAGGGATGGTTCTGAAGTTCCATGGGGGACAGATAACAGCCTGGAAATACTGGGATGTGAAGGAGGTCTATCACAAGGCTGTCAAAGAGCCGGTGAGCAGCTATGAAGAGGCGAAGGCCCAGTTGAAGGAACTTCTGAAAAAGGCTGTGGCGCTGCGGATGATCGCGGATGTTCCCCTGGGGGCATTCTTGAGCGGCGGATATGATTCTTCCCTGGTGACGGCTATCGCCCAGGAGCATTCTGAGCGGCCGGTAAAGACTTTTTCCATTGGTTTTCATGAGGAAAGATATAACGAGGCCAAATATGCCAAAGCCGTAGCGGCGTATCTGGGAACGGAACATACGGAACTCTATATTGACGAGGCGGATATGTTCGGTCTGGTGGAGAGTATTGCGAAGTACTATGACGAGCCCTTTGCAGACAGTTCCCAGATTGCGACCATGATGGTCTCCCAGCTGGCCAGGGAGCATGTGACAGTGGCTCTGTCGGGAGATGGCGGCGATGAGTTTTTCTGTGGGTATAATATCTATGAGAACGTGGCGATGGCACAGAAACTGGATTTGCTCGGCGGTATGGTGCACGGCCTGTGCAATCTGCCCGGTGCGAAGCAGATGCATCTGGAGGACAGGCTGCCCTTCCGGGTGAGGGTGATTGCCGGCAACAGGGAGCAGGAAAGCAAGACCCAGTTTGGGGCAAGCAATTATCCTGTGATGGCAAGAGCCATGGTGGGAGAACTTCCGGCGGGAATAAAAGCGCTGCCGGTACATTATCTGATCGAGAGCGGTTATCAGGAAAATAACTGGCAGGTGAGAAGGATGCTGGTGGATATGGACACCTATCTGCCGGGAGATATTCTCTGTAAAGTAGACAGGGCTTCCATGAAATATTCCCTGGAATCCAGGTGCCCAATCCTGGATAAGGACGTGATGGAGTACTCTTATAGGATCCCTCACAGGTATAAATATGCCGATGGAGACAAAAAACATATCCTAAAAGATATCGCCTGTGATTATATTCCGAGGGATTTATTGGATCGTCCGAAGGTCGGATTTGGGGTTCCGCTCGATAAGTGGCTGAGGGGTCCTCTGCGGGAAAAATTGCTGGATTACAGTAGTTATGAATTCTTAAAAGAACAGTCGATTTTTGATGCCGACTACGTGTCCGGGATGATTAAAAGCTATATTGAGACCGGCGATGGGGGTCCTGCGACCGGTGCTAACTACTCAAAACTGGCATGGTCATTCTTTGTATTTCAGCAATGGTATGAGGCATATCATCGGAAATGATAACGAACGGGATGTTAAAAATGAAAAAAACGTGTACGGTATCATGAAATTTTAAGAAGAAAATTATCAGAAAAGAGAAGAAATTGTCAGTGAATTCAGACATGCAAAAATAAAAGGAAATTTAATTAAGAAGTCGTTTTAAGGCCGTTTTGCAAGAAGATAGAGGATGAAATTGCAAAAAAGAGGGTTTTTTGTAGAAAAATGAAGGAACTTATGCAAGTGATATGAAAGAAACAGTGAGAAGAAAACACATAGCATTCTATATAGGCTCCCTACATAAGGGAGGAGCAGAAAGGGTGTTCGTGAATCTGGCGGAGTACTTCGCACAGGAGGGCTACCGGGTCACGATGGTGACCCAATACCGGAAAGAAGACGAATATCCCCTTCCAGAGCAAATTGCGCGTGTTATCTCTGAAATCGATGAAAAGGAGATTACGGGAAGCAGGGTCAGAAATTTTTACCGGAGGGTTAAAAAATTACATGCGATATGGAGACAATATCAACCAGAACTGGTGTTATCCTGCATTGGGAAAAATAATTTCATGACAGTAGTTACCACAATGGGGACAGGAACCAGGCCGGTGGTGTCGGTGGTGGGGGAGGCCAGAGAGGAATACCCGAGCAGATTGATGCGCGTGCTGGCCAATTTACTCTTTCCATTTGCATCAGGTGTTATCTTACAGACGGAGAGATCCAGAGATTTCTTTTCCAGAAGGGTGGGAGAGCGGGCAGTGATTCTTCCCAATTCCCTGAATCCGGATTTTATGAAGCCTCGTTACGAGGGAGAGAGGGAGCGGCGGATCGTATCTGTGGGGCGTATGGATGCCAATAAGAACCATGAGATGATGATACGGGCCTTTGCCGCATTGGGTGACAGGTACCCGGAATATGTGTTAACGATATACGGCGATGGGGAATTACACTCTTATTTGAAGGAACTGGCAGAGAAACTGGGTGTCGGTGAGCGGGTGGAATTGCCGGGGGTGATTCCCAATGTGGCGCAGCGGATCGAGAAAGCATCGATGTTTTTGCTTACTTCCTATTCGGAGGGCGTGTCCAATGCCCTGATAGAAGCCCTGGCCACAGGACTTCCGGTAATCGCTACGGATGTGCCCAGCGGCGGCACAGTGGAACTGATGACAGACGGTGTCAATGGGCTGATCATTCCTGCGGGAGACCAGAAGGCGCTGGAGGCGGCCATGGACAGGCTGCTTGCCGATCCTGTCTATGCGCAGGAACTTGGAAGAGAGGCGGCCAGGATACAGGAGAGACTTGCCCCGGAGCGGGTGAACCGCCTGTGGAAGGAATATTTTGAGTCTATTATAGAAAGGTAAGATATATGAAGGATAGATTAAAGATTGCGGTGCAGGCAGCTTTGTTTATTGCCATCTTTCTGGCATTGCTTTTGCCGGTATCTTATATGGTAAGAACCAACGGTGATGTGAAGGATCGGTTTGCCGGGTTTTATGCGGAGAAAAGGGATACACTGGATATTGTGATGATTGGTTCCAGCCCGGTATTTCCTTATTATGCAGCGCCCAAGCTGTGGGGAGAGACCGGAATTGCCATGTATCCCCTCTCGTCCAATGTGCAAAGGCCGTTAGCCATGCGTTATCTGGTGGAGGAAGCGGAGAAGACACAGTCGCCGGAACTCTACATTTTCGAGATGCGTATGTACACCATAGACGATCAGGGACTCAGGGACAATATGGCCTATACCAGGGGAGTGACGGATAATATGAAGTATTCGGTTCACCGGATCAAGACCATACAGGCGATGGTACCCGAAGAGGATGAAGAGGGGCGGCTCAGTTATTATCTGGACATCATGAAATATCACACCAATTGGAAGATGCTGGCGCTGCCTTCGGAGTGGGCGAATATGTTTTATCACCACGCAAGCCCCAGCAAGGGATATACATTCAAAGACGAAGTGGGGCCGCAGCCTATGCCGGATTGCGGCGGTGCAGAGGGGACAAGGGCAATTTCGCCGGAGCAGGAAGAATATCTGAAGGAACTGTTGTTGTTTCTGGAAAAAGGGAATAAGGATGCCTTGTTTCTGGTTTCCCCTTATGGGGAATCTCTGGAAGAACAGCAGATGTTCAATTATATGGAAGAGATTGTGACTTCCTATGGTTATCCTTTCTTAAATATGAACAATTATTATGAAGAGATCGGTATTATTTTTGAGGAAGACTTTGCAGATTACGGGAGTCATACCAACGCTGTGGGTGCGGAGAAATGTACGGAATTTCTGAAGCAGTATCTGATAGAACATTATGAGTTCCAGGACAAGCGGGGAGATGACAGATATGCATCCTGGGATAAAGCCTATGTGAGTTGGCAGGAGAATATGGAGACAGCGCGGGAAACCATCAGAGAGCGCATAGTCAATGAGGATTATGCGGTCATTGAGGAGGAATAACACATGTGTGGAATCGCTGGTTTTTGCAACTGGAAAAAAGATTGGCAGAAGAATATTGAACAGATGAATGAGAAGATGTATCACAGAGGGCCGGATGCTTCCGGCGTCTGGTCATCCGATGACCATCAAGTTGTGCTGGGACACAGGAGATTATCCATCCTGGATCTGTCCCCTGCCGGGGCGCAGCCCATGGTATCTCATAACGGGCGATATGTCATGGCCTATAACGGAGAGGTATATAATTATATCAAGATTAAACAAATACTGCTTGACGAGGGCAGGGTGACTGCTTTCAGGGGGAGCTCCGATACGGAGATTCTCCTGGAAGCAGTTTCCGCATATGGGTTAGAGAATACTCTCAATATGGTAAAAGGCATGTTTGCAATTGCGTTATATGACCAACAAGAACAAACGTTATTTCTGGCCCGCGATCGGGTCGGAGAGAAGCCGTTATTTTATGGAATATTAAAAGAAGATATAAATAACGGTGAAGATCAAAAAAGATTTGTCTTCGCATCCGACCTCAATTCCATCTCCGGGCTGGATGGGTTCTGCAACCCGGTTAACCCGCGAGTATTGGGCGATTACATGCGTTACGGATATATTGCAGCCCCATATTCTATCTATGAAGGGATATGGAAACTGCAACCGGGAAAGATATTAAGTATTAAATCACCATTTAATAAACCGGCCATAAAGGCATATTGGTCCATGCAGGAGACGGCGGTTAGGGGGCAGCAAAATCTGTTTCGGGGAAGCGAAACGGAAGCGGCGGAAGAATTGGAGAGACTATTGCGGGATTCCATTGCCGGACAGATGGTGGCAGACGTGCCGGTGGGGGCTTTTCTCTCGGCGGGGATTGACAGCAGCACGGTGGTATCCCTGATGCAGTCCATGAGCGATCGTAAGGTCAGGACTTTTACGATTGGTATGTGGGAGGAGAAATTCAACGAGGCGCCAGTGGCAAAAGAGATTGCTGCGCATCTGGGAACCGAGCATACGGAAGTCTATATTACGGAAGAGGATGCCAGGCAGGTGATTCCGAACCTGGCAGATATGTTTGGGGAGCCCTTTGCGGATTCGTCCCAGATTCCTACCTATCTGGTCAGTAAGATTACCAGGGAGCATGTGACGGTGTCCCTGAGCGGGGATGGCGGCGATGAATTGTTCTGCGGATATAACACCTACTATTCTATTGACCGGATTTGGAACAAGACGAAGAAGGTTCCCTATCCTGTCAGAAGAATGGCAAGCGTTATGCTTGGAGCGGCAGGAAAGATCAGCCAGGGAGGATTTGCCACAAGAGCCAGGTTATTGGGCGCTAAAAATATAGAGGATATGTATCTGCGCTCGGAGATCGGAGAGGGTCTTTCGCTTGTGGGAAAGCATGAGCAGACCAAAGCGTCATGGATACCGGATGTCTGGCAGGAGATTCTGCCCTGGAGAGAAGGGCGGACACTGATGGAGGAATATCCCGGCGGCCTTTTGGAACAGCCTCAGCATAATCTGATGCTGATGGATCTGCTGATGTATCATCCGGATGATATTTTAAATAAGGTAGACCGGACGGCGATGGCGGTATCCCTGGAGACCAGGGTGCCGATGTTGGATAAGGATGTGGTAGAGTTTGCGTGGAGGCTACCCCTTTCTTATAGAAGCAAAGATGGTGTCAGCAAGAAGGTGCTGCGGGATATTCTTTACCACTATGTGCCGCAGGAGTTGATGGAGCGGCCTAAGAAGGGATTCAGTATTCCGCTCCACAAGTGGCTGAAAGAACCGGGACTGCGGGAGTGGGCAGAGAACCTGTTGGATCCGACATTAATAAAAAGGCATGCGTTATTGAATCCTGCGGCTGTAAAAAGGCTCTGGGACGATTATATACAGCACGATATCTGGCGGGTGCAGATCTGGTATGTACTGATGTTCCAGGAGTGGATGGTGCGTCACGCACCAAGATAGAAAATCACGGAGGCCGAATGTGAAAATATTAGAACAGTATCATCCTTCAATGTCATATGAGAAAGAGCAGGCACATCTGATTTCTGTCATAGTGGCCGCCTATAATATAGAAGCTTATGTTGAGCGGGGGATCAGGTCTATTTGCGCGCAGACTTACCGGAATCTGGAGATCATCGTGGTGGATGACGGTTCTGTGGATGAGACGGGGCATATCTGCGACAAGATGGCGGCAGAGGATAAAAGAATACGTGTTATTCATAAGCCCAACGGCGGCCTGGCGGATGCCAGGAATGTGGGAATGGCACAGTCTACAGGCGCTTATATCGGTTTTGTGGACGGGGATGACTGGATCGATCCCGATATGTATGAGAGAATGTTGGGCGCACTATTAGAGCAGCAGGCGGATGCCGCAGTCTGTCGGTATCGTCAGGTATATAGAGATCATACGGAGGATGGCTCTGTGGACAGGGCAGTGCTTTTTGAGGGACAGGAAGCATTACAGTGTTATGTGGAGGAGCGGGAGGAATATGCCATCCAGAACGCTGCCTGGAACAAATTATATAGAAGGGAAATCCTGGACGGGCTGTCTTTCCCGGGGGGAAAGTGGTATGAGGACATCCTGTTTACAACCTCCGCCCTTGCCCGTGCCAAACGCTGTATTTACCTTGACACTGCCTATTATAACTATATAATAGACAGAGAGGGAAGCATCATGAATGCGCAGATTAATTTGCGTACCTTTACGGATCTGATTCCTGCCTATTATGAGAAGACAAAATTCTTACAGGAATTGGGCAGAGAGGATCTGGCCCGGGTTCATGATTATTTTTTTTATAAAAGATTATTGCTCTTCTATGCGCAGCTATCCCATCCGCCTTATCTGACGGAATTGGAAAATATCCTGCGCAGGGATGAGGTAAAAGCCAGGAAGGCTTTTCAGGAGCCGATCGTGGATCCCCGGGACCGGAGGAAGCTGTCGCTCTTTTATAAATCGCCGGTACGTTACTGTCGCAGGATACGGTGGGAGGAACGGATGGTGATCCCGTTCAAGGCGGGGGTGAAGGCGATTTTGAGGACGATACCCGGAAGCATTGGCAGATAGTCGGAGAATTTATGGTAATCATACAGTTGATAGGCGGGCTGGGCAATCAGATGTTTCAGTATGCCCTGTATCTGCAATTTCAGAATTTGAATAAGGATGTAAAGATTGATGATGTAGCAGGGTTTGTGGAGGATGCCAAACGTGATCCGGCGCTTTCGGCTTTTGGGATTACTTATGAAAAGGCGGATCCCAAGGTGATAGAGAAAATGCTGGATGCCTCCCTTCTCTTCTGGCACAGGGTCAAAAGAAAGCTGTTTGGCAGGAAGCGGAAGTCGTATTTTGAGGAGGACAAGCGGTTTCGGCCGGAAATCTTTACCTGGGATGATATCTATCTGGAGGGCTATTGGCAGACAGAGAAGTATTTTGCAGCAGTGGAAGATCAGGTGAGGGCTGCCTTTGATGTGGATAAGCTGCTCGCGCCCCAGGGAGAAGAGGCCGCGCTGATGGAAGGATGCTCAGAACGACAGGTCAGGGTGCAGGCATATTTGCGGGAGATAACGGATACACAGTCTGTCAGCCTGCATATCCGCAGGGGAGATTATCTGACACCGGAGAATCAGGCGCTTTTTGGCGGTATCTGTACGGAAGCATATTATAAGGAAGCGATGCGGCGGATGCGGGAGCAGTATCCGGGATGCCGGTTTTTCCTTTTTACCAATGATAAAGAATGGGCGAAGATGCGGTTTGCAGATTACCCGTCCACGGATGTGACGGTGGTGGATCTGCCGGAGGGCTGTGATCATCAGGAGTTTGCCCTGATGAGTAAATGTAAGCACAATATTCTTGCCAACAGCAGTTACAGCTGGTGGGCATCTTATCTGAATAAAAATCCGCATAAAACGATCCTGGCGCCGTCCAAGTGGCTGAATGGTTGGGATTGCCAGGATGTTTACAGGGAAGACATGCAGAAAGTCACGGTGGCCGGGCAGGATGACGGATACGGAAGGAAACTAACGATATGAGTGATGCGATCAAAGAAGAAAAGCAGGAGCAGGTAAGCTTAATAAAGAAAATAGCATATCTTTTTGACAAGAGACAACGCTTGCAGCTTGCCGGGCTTGCGGTGATGATCCTGATCGGCGGCGTGCTGGAAACATTGAGCGTATCTATCATGGTACCGGTAATGCAGGCTATTATGGAACCGAAGTTTTTTATACAGAACCGGTATGTGTCCATGATTTTGGAGTTTCTTCCTATAAAGATAGCGTCCGGCAGAGAACTGATCATGTTGATGCTGGGAACGATGATCGCACTGTTCATTGTGAAGAATCTCTATCTCCTGTTGCAGACCTATGTGCAGAACACTTTTGTAACCCGGAACCGAAATCGGATGATCAGCCGCGTGATGCGGGAATTTCTGAACAGGCCCTACGAGGAATATCTGGGAGCCGATATTCCTACGGTGTTTCGACTGACAGACAGCGATATCCCTAACGCCTTCCAGTTGATTCTGGTAACGATTCAGATGATCACGGAGATTGTGGTGGCGGTCTCCATCTGTATTGTGCTGTTGGTGGCGAGTCCTGCCATGACAGTATTTTGCGGTGTGGTCTTTTTGGGGATGACACTGATCATTACCAAGATATTAAAGCCCCGGTTAAATGCGATCGGGCGCAAGAACCAGGCTATTCAGTCCAGAATCGCCAAATGGAGGATTCAGTCCATCTACGGTCTGAAGGACGTGAAGGTACTGCACCGGGAAGAGTTTTTTGTGCGCAACTACTATGAGAGTGGCGCGATTGGTGCAAATGTGGCGAGAAATTATGCGGTCATGAACAACACGCCGAGGCTGTTGATAGAGACAGTCTTTATCGTGGCGGTGCTATCGTTTATTATGATTTATATGACGAAGGGCGGCGATATCTCTGCGCTGTTCCAGCAGTTGATGGCATTTGCGGTGGCGGCGGTACGGGTGATGCCGGCTACCAACCGCATCAATACCTATCTTTCAGAGATTGCCTATTCCCAGCCCTGTCTGGATTATCTGTATGATAATCTGACAGAGAACATGAAACTGGACGTGAATGGCAGCGTGACGGGATTAGTCGGCGGCGAAGAGGAGAGGAAGCAGCCGCTGGAACTGACGGATAAGATTGTGCTGGATCACATCAGCTTTACGTATCCGAATACAGATAAGCCGATTTTCACAGACGCCCATATGGAAGTGAAGAAGGGGCAGTCGGTGGGAATCATGGGGCCTTCCGGTGCGGGTAAGTCTACGATTGTGGATATTCTGCTGGGACTTTTGCATGTGCAGGAGGGCAGTATTACCTGTGACGGTCGGAATATTTTTGACAATTATGCTTCCTGGCTCAGCAGGATCGGCTATATTCCGCAGTCCATTTACTTGATTGACGAGTCTATCAGGGACAATATCGCTTTCGGCATCGATGCGGACAAAATTGACGATAATAGGATCTGGGAAGTGCTGGAGGAAGCGCAGCTCAAAAGTTTCGTGGAGGAATTGCCGGAAGGGCTTGAGACTACCATAGGTGACAGAGGTGTCAGAATTTCCGGCGGACAGAGACAGCGTTTGGGAATTGCTAGGGCGCTCTATCATAATCCGGAGATTCTGGTCTTTGATGAGGCCACATCGGCCCTGGATGGGGATACGGAGCAGGCTGTGATGGAGGCGGTCAACAGCTTCCACGGGAAGAAGACCATGGTCATTATTGCCCACAGGCTCAACACCATTGCCAAGTGTGATGTGATCTATAAAGTAGAGAATGGCAAGATTACGGAGACGGCACTGTGAGCAACAAGTCTTTGCTTATTCGAGGCCGCGAAGCAAATTTACTTTCAGGAAAGGAAATACCCAGGACAGATGGTAGGAACAGAGTTTATCAACGGACAGGGGCTGGGCAATCAGTTGTTCTGTTATGTGACGGCGAGAGCCATGGCGTTGGAAAATGGTTATGAGTTCGGCACCGCGGGACAGGAGCGGTTTGCGGTCAACATTCACAGTGATCGGGGCATGTACTTCATGGATGTGGACCTGGGACACGTGATTACGGAGGAAGAAAAGAAAAATTTCCAAGTGTATCATGATGTGGAAGACAGGATTTTTGTTGGCAATTCCAAACATGACCTGATGCATGGCTGTTATGTGGCGGGAGCGGATCCTGGGATACACCAGGTGGAAGACAATACACTGATTTATGGAAATATGCAGGATGAGTCCTATTTTGTTAAATATCTTCCCCAGGTAAGGCAGTGGCTTAAGGTGAAGCCGGAATATGAATCCTATGAATACAGCCGGGAGAATCTCTGTGTTATCAATATGCGGGGCGGGGAGTACACGGGAAGCCCGGAACTTTTGATCAACCGCAGATACTGGCTTCACGGGATGGAGGAGATGAAGAAGATCCGTCCCGATATGGAGTTTGTGATCATCACGGACGATGTAGAGACGGCACAGAAGATGCTGCCGGGCATCGAGGCGCATCATTTTGACATTGGCAAGGATTATGTGACATTAAAGAACGCCCATTATTTATTGCTCTCCAATTCTTCTTTTGCCTGTCTGCCCGCGCATACCAGCGAGACCTTAAAATTTGCCATTGCCCCGAAATACTGGGCAAGACACAATGTGTCTGACGGCTATTGGGCTTCGGAACAGAATATTTACAGCCTCTTCCATTATATGGACAGGAAGGGCAGGCTGTTTACCGCCGAAGAATGCCGGGAGGAATTGCAGCGTTACAAGCAGACTTCGGCCAGATACCGGAAGCTGAATGTCCGTCCGGAAGGGGCACAGCTTAAGATGATGCAGGCTCATGCCTGGTATGTCTATAAAAAAGCCTATGTGTGCAAGATTGCCAGAGGGGTGGAGAGAAGAATAAAGAGACTGATACCCTGAAAGTTGTGGAGAGAAGAATAAAGAGACTGGTTCACTGAAAGCCGTTGAGGAAGTATGCAGTACAGCAAATGGAAGGATAGCAGTGGGGCGGGGAATCAGGATAAAGGAAAAGGTTTTATATGAATAATGAAAAGATGCATGGAAAAGTAAATAAGATGGTTTCTGAGAAAGCCGCAGCTTTTCTGGAACGTGTGACACCCCGGCAGATGGTGGTGTGTGCCGCCCTTTTGCTTATTGTTTCCCTGATTCCGCTGCTTTTGTTGGGCAAATATAATGTCATGTGTATCGATGACTATGATTACGGCCGACAGGTGCACGACACGTGGGTGGCTACGGGCTCCTATCTGGAATCCGTGCAGACAGCCTGGCGGCAGAACATGGAATTTTATCAGAACTGGCAGGGCACCTATATTTCCTGTTTCCTGATGGCGTTATGCCCTATGAATTTTCAGTATGAGATTGCCTGGGTGGTGCCGATTCTTATGATCGGTATGTTTGCCACGTCCACCTTCATACTGGGACGGCATATCCTCACAAAATGGCTGGGGGCGGAAAGGGCGGAGGCTTCGTTTGTGGTCCTGCTGTTGCTGTTTATGTTTTATCAGGTGTTGGAGGCTCCCTTTGAGGGAATTTACTGGTACAATGGCTCCACACATTATATTTTGATGCAATCGCTTTGGTTCTTTATGCTGACAGCGGTATCGGGGGCTCTGTGGGCGGAAAGCAGAAAAGGTGAGATACTTTGCAGTGTCACGGCCGCTGTGCTGGCAGTGATCGTGGGCGGCGGCAATCTGATCACAGGCTTGCAGGCGGAAATTCTGCTGGTGTTTCTCCTGCTGTATGCCATTGTCAGAAACCGCCGGAAGATATGGACGGTCTGTCTGCCTCTGGTGACAGGGAGCGCCGGGTTTTTGTGCAATGTCATAGCACCGGGAAATCTGGAGAGAAGTACGCTGGATCCTTCCGTAGGGTATTCCCCCGTTTTGTCGGTACTTTTGTCCTTTTATCATACCATGGTCTTTATCATCCGCTGGACGCCGGCTTTTGTGATACTGGTCTGGCTGGCAGTTCTGCCCGTTTTGTGGAAGATCATGAAAGCTTCCGACAGGACATTTGCCCATCCCGTGTGGGTGACGGCGGGCGTCTATTGCGTACTCTCCGCCATGTTTACCCCGACCCTTTATGCGGTAGGTATGGTGGGGCTCTCCAGAGTAGATAATATCATTCAGATGGTATATTATCTGGGGTTATTTATGACCACAGCCTATTGGCTTGGATATTTCAGTCACCGGCAGAGAGAAGAGAAGGCGGCGGATGCATTCGGCAGTTTCCTGGAGCGGGCAGGGAAACGGATGACGGCAGTCTGTGTGCTTCTGGTATTGATCGTCTGGGTGTTTACCGCTGATAAAAATACGTACACAGCCATTTCGGCTACGCGTTCCCTGTTCAACGGGGATGCGCAGACTTTTTATGCGGAGGCCATGGAACGGCATGAGATTTATATGGATGAAGGGGTTACCGAGGTAGAACTTGCTCCTTACAGCGCCAAACCGGCCCTGTTTGACTTCGAGGATCTGTCCACAGATCCGGGCAACTGGCTGAATCTGGCTGTAACGAGGTATTATCATAAGGACTATGTGAAAGTGAAAGATTTGGATTGAGGGTCATGATGAGAGAGGAAGCACAGACAAAGCAGTCAAAACTGAATTTGCCAAATGTGACGCTGGCGGCGATGACCAGTGTGGATATTTATGAGACGATTCATGCGCTGGAATACAGCATGCGGGGGATTGATTTCGGGGATGTGGTGTTGATCACCCACAGAAAGCCTCTGACACTGCCCCGAGCGATTCGCTATTCCCACACAACGAAACTGGATAATATAGATAAGTTTAACTACAAAATGGTGTATGAACTGGGCAGACACATCCACACGGACTATGCACTCATTGTCCATGCGGACGGTTTTGTGGTTCATCCGGAGAGCTGGCGGGAGGAATTCCTGGATTACGATTTCATCGGATCTCCCTGGCCGCTTCCTCAGAACGATTATAGCTACCGGGATGCGAAAGGGGAACTCTGCCGGGTGGGTAACAGCGTGTCGATCCGCAGTAAGAAACTTTTGGATTTTCCCGAAAAGGCCCATTTAAAATGGGAAAAGACGGAGGATGACAACTATAACGAGGATATCTTTTTATGCTGCAAATATAAAAATCTGATTGAGGAGGCCGGTATGCGGTTTGCGCCGATTGAGGTGGCAAAGTATTTCGGACACGAGCATATGATTCCGGAGATCATGGATGTGGAAGCGCCGTTCCTCTTCCATAAATGGCGGGGCAGGAATGAGCAGTACCCTCATTTTGAGAATCCCTGGAAGGTTAGGTGGCAGAAGTGTAAGGATATTATTCGGCCGTTTTTGTTCTGGAGAAGATGGCGGCGCTAGAAGATGACAGGTATGTTGAAAGGATAGATTTTGTGCGTTTTAAGGTAAGAAAATAGGCGGAGTAGACTATGATATTTGACTGTATTCCATTTTTTAATGAATTGGATATTCTAAAACTGCGGATGGAGATTCTGGATCCTTACGTGGATTATTTTGTTCTGGAAGAATCCTCCGTTACTTTTTCCGGGGAAGGCAAAGAGATGATATTTGCTAAAAACCGGCAGCTTTTTGATAAATTCAAAGACAAGATCCGCTATGTGGCAGTGACGGACTCCCCCAGGAGCGGCGTAACCACCCACGAACGGGATAAATATCAGAAAAATCAGTTGATCCGGGCACTTTCGGACTGCAAGCCGGAGGATATCATTATTTTCAGCGATGTGGACGAGATTCCGAATCCGGATACCCTTTTGCAGGTGATAGAGCATTTTGATGCGGGCAAGATATATCACCTGGCCCAGAGAATGTTCTATTGTTTTCTGAATATGGAGGAGATTTCCGGGAATCTGCTGTCCATCACAGGGGAGTTTCCCGGGGTAGAGAAGAAGCAGTGGCTGGGTACGAAGGTCTGCAACTTTGGCAGTCTGCCCCCGGAAGGGATCGTGTATCTGCGGGAGGTATCCCCCACAGATGTAAGGAGTGTGCGGATCGCGGACGGAGGCTGGCATTTTGGCTATATGGGCGGCGATGGAGAGCGGGATGTGGCCAAAAGGATCGGAGTCAAAGTACAGGCGGCGGCGCATCAGGAATATAATAACAATCGATATTTAAATGAGGCGGTAGACAGGCTGCTATGCGGAGAGGATATTTTCGGGCGCAATGCACAGTTTAAACGGGTAGAAATAGATGAGACTTACCCGTTGTACTTACGGGAACACCAGGAGGAGTATGCGTTCCTGATGGCTCCCAGAGTAGGAAAAATGGGCATTTTATGGAAGAAGACAAAGCTCGCCTGCATGCAGGTATTAAGAAGCCTGCATGGCATGGCGGCCAGGGCGCTGCATGGGAGGGCGTGAATAAAGTGTGGACATTGTACAGGCGTTTGAGAGAGGAAAGTCGTATTCCCTGGCTTCTTTTTTATGCCGGGCTAACCATCGAACTTCTGGTGGTCATTATCGACAAGAGTAACTATACCAATCCCATAGAAGGCTATCTGTTTCGGATAACCTTCCTTCTTTTCGCGGCCAAAGTCCTGCTCACGAAGTATGATTGGAAGGAGTGGGCACTTCTTTTTGCCTTTGAGGCGCTGGGATTTATCTCCTATCGGGTCACGGGAGCCAATGATATCATTCGAATCGTGACTTTTGTGGCGGCCTGCAAGGATATTCCCCTGCGGCAGATGCTGCGGTATACCTTCTGTGTGACCCTGGCGGGCTGTCTGCTCATCGTACTGCTGTCTGTAACGGGAATTTACGGTGACATCAGCCTGACACAGGCTTATGGCCGGGAGTCGGCGGAGGAGACCCGCTATATAGGAGAGGAAGCGGCTGTAGAAACCCGCTATACCCTGGGTATGGGGCATCCGAACGCGCTTTCCTGTATGCTTCTTATGGTGACGGCGCTGGGCGTTTATGTCTGGTTTGCCAGCTTAAAATGGTATATTTACCTGTTATTGATGCTGTTGAATGTGGGCGTTTATCAGCTGACGGGCTCCAAGACCAGTATGCTCATCACGATGGCTTTTATCGGCGGCGCCCTGGTGATGTCTTTGTGTAAACCCCTGCGGGAAAAGAAAGCAGCTTATGTCTGCGGTTTCCTGGTATTTGCCCTGTGCATCGGCTTTTCGGTGGATGCGGCAGTCTGTGCCCAGAGGGTGCGGGAGGCCCAGTGGAATGAATTTTTCTATGAAAATCCCAGGGATAATTCCCATATTGTTCTGCTGGGGAAGATAGACCGCCATATCAGCGGCCGGATTGTCAGCCTCACGGATTCGTGGGAAAAAAACGGCATGATTCAAACCTGGTCCCTGTTTTCTAAAGAAAATAACATGAGTTATTATTTTGATATGGGGTGGATCAAACTTTTTTATCGGTATGGCGTGATTCCGGGCATCTTGTATGTGGCCGCCTGTCTGGCGCTTCTGTGGCAGTTTGCCAGAAGAAAGGATGCCTGCGGGCTGGTGCTGTTTGTGGCCTTTGCGGTGTATACAGTGGTGGAGGCGCATTTGATTTCCGTTTATATCGGGAGAAATTATCTGCTTATGATGATGGGTTCCGTCCTTTGGCTGGAAAATTGGGGCAAAGAGATCCCGGAACGGGGGCGGACATGATGCGCGTGCTGATGATTGGTCCTGCCCGCTGTGTCCATGGCGGTATTTCCGGCGTGGTGAACAATTATTATGAGGCGGGATTGGATCGCAAGATTGCCCTGCATTATATCGGAACCATGGTGGAGGGCAGTAAGTTCCGTAAGCTGCTTCAGGCGGCGGCGGCTTATCTGCGCTTTCTGCTGGCGCTTCCCCGCTATGATATCGTGCATGTGAACGTGGCTTCGGATAACAGCTACCGGCGCAAGAGTTTCTTTATCAGAACGGCAAAACGGTTTCATAAAAAGATTGTTATCCATCAGCACGGCGGAGATTTTGAGACGTTTTATCGGAAAGAGCAGGACGAAGCGGGCAGGAAGCAGATCAGACGGGTGCTTTCCATGGGGGATGCCTTTCTGGTGCTGGCACCGGCCTGGAAAGACTTTTTCGGGGAATTGATAGGCCGGGAGCGAATTACCGTACTGCCTGATGCCATCGCCATTCCCGAGGCGTTCGAAAAGAATTATGCTAACCATGATGTGTTGTTTTTAGGACGGCTGTGCCGGGAGAAAGGCATTGGGGAGCTGCTGGCCTGTGTACCGGCACTGGTGCGGAAATTTCCGGATTTTCATCTCTATCTGGGCGGTGTCTGGGAGGAGGAGCAGCTGAAGAGAGAGGCAGAACAGGACAGGGAGCATGTTGCCTGGCTTGGCTGGGTGAGCGGCGAAGAGAAGAGCAAGTGGCTGCGGCATTGCAAAATTCTGACACTTCCGTCATATTTTGAAGGACAGTCGATTTCGCTTCTGGAGGCAATGACCCATTACTGCGGCATTGTGGCCACGGATACCGGGGGGATTCCCCAGATGATACTGCCGGAAGAGACAGGGCTTCTGGTACCCGTAAAGGATGCGCCGGCGCTGCAGGCGGGATTGGAACGTCTGCTGGAAGATGAGGATCTGTGCAGAAAGCTGGGGAATGCGGCGCGCGCAAAAGCAGCGGCCGAGTTTGGGATAGAGCAGAATATGGAAACCCTGCTTGCAATCTATGAAAAGGTGCTTAATCCATGAAGAGCGAATTGATCAGCGTGATCGTGCCCGTCCACAACGGACAGGCCTATCTGGAAAACTGTATAGACAGCATTGTGGGACAGGCCTATGATACGCTGGAGATCCTGATCGTCAATGACGGTTCCACGGACCGGACAGGGGAGATTTGTGCCGGATTGCAGGAAAAGTATGAAAATATTACGGTGTTTACACTGCCGGACCTGGGCGTGTCCGCGGCCCGCAATTATGCGATCGAGCGGGCAAAAGGTGCGTATGTGACATTTGTGGATGCGGATGACAGACTCTGCCCCGGTATGCTGCGGCATCTGTACGAGAGGATTACGGCCACGGACAGCGATCTGGCGGGCTGCCGGTTCCGCACATGGAGTACGGAAGAAGAGTGGAAGATTATCCGGGAAAGTATGAAGCAGGAAGACAGTGCTTTGCCTGCGGAAGGCAGAGGCGCAGGGAGGCCGGATGCGGACAGGAGTGAATCCGCGATTTCGGAGCGCCTGTATGACAGCCGGCAGTATCTGCAAGAAAGCATCCTGCGGGACAACTGTCGGTGCTGGAGCAAACTATACCGCAGACAGCTGATTGATAAAGTGCGCTTTCGGGAGGGGCTTACCGTGGGGGAGGACATGCTTTTTCTGGTGGATACCCTGCCCTGGCTGCACAAAGCCGTGGAGACAACCTATCCGGGATATGGATACTATCAGAATCCCGGCGGGGTGATGCAGCGGCCCTTTACGCCTTCCTATATGGATCAGATCCGGTGTTGGGAGATTGCCCAGGAGATGATATTGAAGATGGACGAGACGCTCAGTCCGCAGACGGCGGCCAAAAACATAACGGCTGTTATGCTAACGGTGGGCAAAATAGCCCTGTGTACGGTGCAGGAACGGCGAAAAGCCGGGGAATATCTGGCACAGTGCCGGAAAAAACTGCAAGAACAGATGAGAGTGCCGGGAAACGCTGCCTATCTGCCGGGAGGATATCGATTGAAGGCGTCACTCTTCTGCCGTCTGCCAAGGTTGTATATATGGCTTTATCGTGTGTTGCAGGCAATTAAGAGAAATAGAAAATAACATCACCACAAATTGGAGGACCAAATGCCCAAAGAACCCTACAAGATCAGCATCATCGTCCCTGTCTATAATACAGAAACCTATCTGCAAGAGTGTGTGGACAGCCTCTTAACGCAAACCTATCAGAACCTGGAAGTAATCCTTGTGGACGATGCGTCCACGGATGCCAGCGGCCGGATCTGCGATGAATATGGCGGACAGGATGCAAGAGTCCATGTCGTTCATAAGGAGAACGGGGGGCCGGGTTCGGCCTGCGTGGCGGGTATGAATGCGGCTTCCGGGGATTATTATATGTTCGTGGACAGCGATGATTATATAGAACCGGAGACCCTTACCGGGATGGCGGCGCATCTGACAGGACAGCAGGGGGAGATTGTCTGCTGTAACCATCTGCGGGAGAAACAGAAAAAGACAGAACCGGTGTACAGCGCAATCGCGCCCGGTGTTTACGAGGGGGAGAGACTGGACAGGGAAGTGAAACAGAGACTGGTGGGCAGACAGCAGAGAATCCTGCCCATGTCCCGCTGTATGAAATTGTATGAGAAATCCGTCTTTGCAGGCAATGAAAAATATTATGATTACAGGGTAAGGTTTGGAGAAGATTCCAATATGACGTATCCGGCTATGCTGAACAGTACCCGGATCGTGGTCATGAAGGATGCCCTCTATTACCATTACCGCTATGTGGAGAGTTCCATGATACACCGCTACGATAAAGGCATCTATGACAGCTTACAGAGAGTGATAGCATGTATGATGCGGGCGGCACAGGACAAGCAGGTGCCGGACGGGGAGCAGGCGGTAAACCGGGAATGCTGTTACATGCTTTTGTATGTGATGAAGAACGAACTCCGCAATCCGGATCCCGGATACAGGAAAAGGATACAGGAGATTTTTGGCGCCGGGGAAAATCGGGAGCGGTTTCAAAATACGGCCCTGCCTGTCAGCGGGAAGGCGGACACTTTGTTGTATCTGGCAGCAAAACACCCGGGTGGGATTCTGCCGGTTCTTCTGCGCATGGCTTTTCGTTTATATGATAAGAGAAAGTGACATTTGCGTCATAAAATAGGCTGAGTTATGAAAAAGAAGATATATAACAGAAAGAAGCGGTGAGCAATGATCATTGTAAGATTGATGGGTGGGCTGGGTAATCAATTACAGCAGTATGCCCTGTATCGAAAATTTGAGATGTTGGGGAAAGAAGCCAGGCTGGATATGGCCTGGTTTGCAGATAAAGTGCAGGAGAAAATGCAGGCTCCGAGGCCGCTTGAACTGAACCGGTTTGAGGGACTGTCCATTAAAACTGCCTCTGCAGAGGAGGTGCGCACCCTTTTGGGAAGACGCTACGAGGAGTCGGCAGGTCTTTGCGAGAAGGTAAAAAGAAAGATAAATCCGGCCTTAGTGCCTGTTTTTGAAGAAACGGAGATGTACCATCCGGAAGTTTTGGGTTGGGATAACAAATATCTGGTGGGATACTGGGCCTGTGAGGCCTATTATGCGGATATTCTGGATACGCTGCGGTCAGAAATCCGTTTTCCAGACAGCCAAAATCCACAAAATGCAGCGATGGCGCAGGAGATGGAACAGACCCAGTCGGTGAGCATCCACATCCGCCGGGGTGATTACCTGGATGCGGCCAATAGGGAGATGTTTGGCAATATCTGTACGGAAAGGTATTATGAAAGGGCGGTCAGCTATCTGAAAGAGAAAATTCCCAATCCGGTATTCTATATCTTTTCTGATGACAGCGATTATGTGCGCACAAAGTATCAGGGAAAAGAGTACCGGATTGTTGACTGGAATAAGGGGGATGACAGCTTTTATGATATGATGCTGATGAGTCATTGCAGACATAATATCTGCGCTAACAGCACATTCAGTTTCTGGGGGGCGAGACTCAATGCTCATGCCGGCAAGATTATGATACGGCCCTCCATCCATAAGAATACCCAGGTCTATGTGCCCGAACAGATGCAGAAGCTGTGGGCGGGGTGGACATTGATTACGCCGGCTGGGGAATTGTAGAAAATCCAGTATAAGTGTGCTATAGTTATATTGTTTGTTGTACGGTAAGGGAAAGTGAGGGCATTATGCTTTTTAATTCGTTGCACTTTTTAATCTTTTTTCCAATTGTGATAGCAGTCTATTATCTGATTCCGCGTAAGATCAGAACCTACTGGCTCTTGGCGGCCAGCTATTATTTTTATATGTGTTGGAATGCAAAGTATGTGCTGTTGCTTTTGTTTTCCACAATTGTGACATATGTGTCAGGTATTATGCTGGAAAAATGTCCGCAGGAGGATAAGGGAAAGCGCTACAGGAAATTGTGTGTCGCGGCCAGCTTTATCCTCAATCTTTCCATTCTGTTTGTCTTTAAGTATCTGGATTTTGGGATAGCAAGTCTGAATCAGATTTTGAGCCATTTGCATATCGAACTCAACGCGCCGGCATTTGATTTGCTTTTGCCGGTGGGGATTTCCTTCTATACTTTCCAGGCGCTGGGGTATACGGTGGATGTCTACAGGGGGGAGATTTACGCTGAGAAAAACTTCTTCCGGTATGCCCTCTTTGTATCGTTCTTTCCGCAGTTGGTGGCAGGGCCGATTGAAAGATCCAAAAATCTTCTGCGCCAGCTGGACAAACCGGCGGCCCCGACATTTGACCGGTTCCGGGACGGTTTTTTGCTGATGCTCTGGGGATATTTTTTGAAGGTGGTGCTGGCGGATCGTATTGCGGTCTTTGTAGATACAGCTTATGGAGATATTGAGACCTATACGGGTGTCTATCTGATCGTGGCGACTTTATTGTTCGCAGTACAGATTTATTGTGATTTTGCTGGATATTCTGTTATCGCTATGGGAGCGGCAAAGATTCTGGGTATTTCTTTGATGGAGAATTTCAATTCACCGTATCTTGCGGCTTCAGTGGCGGAATTTTGGCGCAGATGGCATATATCCTTGTCCACCTGGTTCCGGGATTATCTGTATATTCCGCTGGGCGGTAACCGCAAAGGAAAAATCAGGAAATATGTGAATCTGATAATTACCTTCGGAGTGAGCGGTCTCTGGCATGGCGCTAACTGGACTTATGTGATCTGGGGTCTGTTGAACGGGGCATATCAGATTATTGGCGACATATTAACGCCTATAAAGAAAAAAATGGTTGGAATATTGGATATAAAGGAGGACAGTCTGAGTCACAGATGTTTACGGGTGGTGACAACTTTCCTATTGGTGGATCTTGCCTGGGTATTTTTCCGGGCGAATACCGTGTTTGAAGCGCTTCGCATTATTAAGAGAATGCTGACGGCCAGGAATCATTGGGTGTGGTTTGACGGTTCTTTGTATGAGTGCGGCTTAAATGAAAAGAATTTCAGATTGATGGTGTGGGGGATTTTATTGCTTTTTGTAGTGGATATCTGTAAATATAAGGGAATGAAACTGCGGGAGGTGATTGCCAGACAGGACTATTGGGCGCAGTGCCTTTGTGTGATCGTGGCAATACTTGGTATCCTTCTGTTTGGTATGTGGGGTGCGGGGTATGACGTAGCCAACTTTATCTATTTCCAGTTCTAGAAAGGAAAGGCAGGAATGAAGAGAAACGCGAAGAAATTGTTCTGGGGATGCATGGGCGTTGTTTTTTTCGCGGCTGGGATTTGCTTCTTGACGAATCTGACGGATCCGGGATATGCATACAGTAAAAAGAAAGAGTTTATGGAAGACAGCCACAGATATGAGGTGCTGTTTTTTGGCAATTCCCATATGGCAAATGCGGTGCATCCCATGGAACTGTGGCATGACCAGGGGATTGTTTCTTATAATCTGGCGGCGTTTGGGCTGCCGATTCCCACTTCTTATTGGATCATGAAAAATGCACTGGAGGATGCCAGTCCTGAACTGGTGGTGATAGATTGCAATAAACTCAGTTTTACAGAAAAGACAGGCTCGGCGGGGATGCTGCACGGTGAGATGGATGCGATGCCCCTGAATGCCAATAAAATATGGATGATTTGCGATCTGATGGAAGATCCCAAAGACCGGGTGGAATTTATCTGGAATTTTGCGGCTTATCATGACAGATGGTGGGATCTTGACAGGGCGGATTTTGAGAAGGATATCAACATACAAAAGGGTGCGGAGATCGCGATTGATGTTGTTACGCCTGATGAGATGGCACTAAGACCGGTGGCAGATGCTGCTGATATGGAAACGGTGGGTGTGACATATCTGCGCCGCATGATAGAAGAATGTCAGGACAGGGATATAGATGTTCTGTTGACGTACCTGCCTTTTCCGGCATCGGAAGAGGATTGGCAGGAGGCTTTGTGCGCAGAACAGATCGCTGATGAATACGGGATATCCTGTATTAATTTTTTGGACTTATCCGTGGTGGATTTTACAGTTGACTGTTCCGACAAGAACTCCCATTTAAATGGCTCCGGTGGTAGGAAAGTGACGGATTATATTGGACAGTATATAGAGGAACATTATGATATCCCCGATCACAGGGGTGAGGAGGAATATGCGGACTGGGAGGAAGATTACAGGCGATATACGGAGTATAAGCTTGAAGTTATGAGACAATTGGAATCCCTGGATAAGTATTGGATGATGTGCGCGGATTCGGCATTTGATTATTGCATTTACGTGGATGGAAAAGCAGACATCTGGCAGCAAAATGGGATGTATCTGCCGTTGCTTGCAAATGTTGCAGGGGGAAGAGCCGAAAAGCTTGCAGAAGCAGCAGGTTCCGGGAGTGATTATTTCCTGGTGGTGGATCATCAGGACGGTGTGTGCCTGGAAGCTGTGGGTGAGGAGAATATGGCTGTAACGTGTTCTTTTGGGGAAGTACGCTATGAGACCGATGCAGAGGGAGATAAAGCCTTGTTTTTCAAAGGGATGGAGGAAAATTATCTACAGAAATCCTCGCGGGGGAACAGAGCGGCAGTTTTGGTGATTGTGATGAATCCTGTAGATAACAGTATTGTGAATGTGAAACGGTTTGACAGCAGGCTGACAGTATTTGATGGTGAGATTGACAGTGCGGGGAGAAATAAATGAAAAGGATAAAAGCAATACTTTGGATTATAGTGATGTTTTTGCTGATGGCAGCCGCCTACAAGACAGCCGCTTTTTATCTGGGAGGCAAAACGGCTTATCATAAAAACGGAGACCTGCTTCGGGTGGCCGATGCGTGTGATGTATTATTTCTGGGAACCAGCCATGTGACCACGGAGATTTATCCCATGGAACTGTGGAGGGAGTATGGAATCACTTCCTACAATATATCTGGTTATGGACATCCGATGGCACTCAGTTACTGGATGATGATGAATACCCTGGATTATGCGGATCCCAAGGTGGTAGTGGTGGACTGTTATGTCATGGAATCGGATGCAATGGTGATAAACGATCAGAAATTCATGCATTTTTCTCTGGACAGTATCCCGTTTAGCGCGACTAAGGTGAGGGCAGTCTTTGATATCTTCGATGATTTTGACAGCCGGGCGGAATACCTGTGGAGTTTTTCTCTCTATCATGACCGCTGGGATGAGTTGAAACGGGATGATTTTGAAGTAGAGTATGGACAAACCAGGGGCGCTATTTTTGAAGTTGGTCTGTCAGAGCCGGATGAATTTATGATAAAGGATGTAAAGGCGGAGCCGATCAACAGTGTTGGGGTGACTTATCTGCGTAAGATTATTGAGGAGTGTCAGGACAGGAATATTGAGGTGGTTCTGACCTTTCTGCCTTTTCCGGCGCAGGAGGATCAGCAGAAAGTGGCAGCCTATGCCGGCGAAATTGCCAGGGAGTACGGGGTAGACTATCTCAATTTCCTTCAGATGAATGTGGTGGATTATGAGACGGACTGCTTTGATTCCTATTCCCATCTGAATGTGGCGGGCGGCCAGAAGATTACTTCCTTTATGGGTGGATATTTGAGAGACAACTACGGAGTGGCAGATCACAGGCAGGATGGCCTGACAGAATGGGACGAAGACTATGTGGATTACCAGCGGTATAAGATAAACAAGATACAGAGCCAGGAATCCTTACAGAATTATCTGGTCATGATGGCAGATGAGAGTTTCAGCCTGTGTCTTTATGTGGATGGGGAGTCCCGCATCTGGGAGTATGAACAATATGTCAATCAGGTTCACAATCTTGCCCCGGAATATGAATTTCCCATGTTGGAGGAGGCGATAGGACGGGGAGAGGACTATTGTCTGATCATAGACAATCCAGGGAGAACGGTTACGGAATATTGCGGCGCAGAAGGGGGAACAACAGAGACTTCCTTCGCTCAAATAACATATAAAGAAAAAGAAGATGGCAGCAAAGGCCTTTATTTTGGAGATTCCGAGGAAAGCTTTGTGGTGGAAAGGTGTGAGGACGACCGGATTCCCACCGTCCAGGTGGTTTTGATCAACAATCTGGATGGTACCGTTGTAGATGTGCAGAGATTTGATGAGGCACTGCGGGTGAACAAATAAAAAAGTGGTAAATTTCCCCTAAAAATGGTATGCTATATTAGATATAGTTTCACTTATGAAAGTGTACGATGAAAGAGTACGAGGATTATGAATCGGAAGAAAAAGATCATTGAGAGTTATTGTCTGTTATTTTCAGATCTGCTCTGTATCATAATTGCATATGTGGCGGCTATCCTTCTGCGCTATGGGAAGTTTGCCCGCGTACAGGAGCCGGAAATACATGCGCTGGTGTGCGTGTTCTTTCTGCTGTTTTGCACGATATACAGTTTCCTTCTGGACTGGAACAGGAGTTTTCTGGAACGGGGTGTTTTCGTGGAATTTGTGGCGGTATTGAAATTCAACCTGTTCATGGTGCTGGCGGCGGCCAGTGTGCTGTTTATGCTACAGCGGGGGGCGGCTTTCTCCCGAATGGTGTGGGGATATTTTGCAGTGCTGGATGTGTTTGTGGTATGGCTGATGCGCCTTTTTATGAAGCGGTTTCTCCGGGCGTATCTGACTTCTGAGTCCAATCTTGTCAAGATCATGGTCATCACAAAGGACAGTGTAATGGACAAGACGATGGCCCAGCTTAAGGAAAATCTGGATATTAACTATCAGATTGTGGCGCTGGCCTGTGTGGATGAAGACAGGAAGGGCGTGGTCGTAGATGGTGTCAAGGTGCTGGCGGACGGTTCCGATGTGCTTTCTTTGGCCAGGCAGATGGCGATGGACGAGGCTTTTATTAACTTGCCGGACATGGACAAACGGTATGTCAAGCATATCATCTATGACCTGGAATCCATGGGTGTGGTCTGTCATTACAATATTGATATCATTGATGCCGGTCAGCGGGAGATCACGGTGGACAGTTTTGCCGGTTATACAGTCATGACTTATTCCATCACGCACTATGACTACCGGAGGATGACACTTAAGCGGCTGATGGATATAGCCGGCGGATTGGTGGGCATCCTGATCACTGCCGTACTGACGCCCTTTGTGGCGCTGGCGATCAGGATTGATTCTCCAGGCCCGGTCTTTTTTGCCCAGACCAGGATTGGCAAGAACGGGCGCCGCTTTAAGATATATAAGTTCCGTTCCATGTATATTGACGCGGAAGAGCGCAAGAAGGAACTGGAGAAGGCCAATGAAATGCAGGGCCTGATGTTCAAGATGGAGAACGATCCCCGGATTACCAGGGTGGGCAGGTTTATCCGCAAGACCAGTATTGACGAACTGCCGCAGTTTTTTAATATCCTGCGGGGGGATATGAGTCTGGTGGGGACAAGACCTCCAACGGAGGACGAATTTGAGCAGTATAATTCCCACTACAGGCGGCGGATCAGTATGACGCCTGGTCTCACCGGATTGTGGCAGATCAGCGGGCGCAGTGATATTTCTGACTTTGACGAGGTGGTGCGCCTGGATCTGGAGTATATTGACAACTGGTCTATTGGACTGGATATCAAGATTCTGTTTAAAACGGTGGGGGCTGTGCTGAAAGGCAGGGGCTCTAAGTAAAAGGAAAGTGACATGAGATATGGAATATAAAAATGACAAGATTGTCATGTATTTGCATGGCGGCAGCGGTAATCATGGCTGTGAGGCGATTGTCAACAGCACCTGCCACATGATAGAAGAGATTCCCAAACTGCTTTTGACCAACAGTGAGCAGGAGGACAGGCTCTATTTGCCGGCGTCCCTGTGTGATATTTTGCAGGAACGCAAGATTGCGGAGCATTTTCTGGCCCATGTGTGGTATTATGGCTGGCGTAAGATATTTCATGATCCGGAATCTTTTATGCGTTACCGATTCCATAAGGTGCTGGGAAAAGAACTGGCTCCTCTGTACCTCTCCATAGGGGGCGACATGTATTGTTATGAAGTGCCCAGAAAAGAGGCAATGCTGGCTAATGGCACGTTTTGCAGGGCAGGGGCCAGGACAGTTTTGTGGGGGTGTTCCCTGGAGCCGGAACTTTTGCAGAATCCGGAGGTAGTGGCGGACTTGAAGCGTTATGCGCTGATCACGCCCCGGGAATCCATTACGGCACAGGCCTTACAGGATGCCGGTGTTACTGAAAATGTGAAACAGTACCCGGATCCGGCCTTTTCTCTGCAACCGGAGGCTTTTGCGCTGCCGGCAGGGTTTCGGGAACAGGAGACCATCGGCATCAATGTCAGTCCCATGGTGGTGGAAAATGAGATGGTAGAGGGCATCACCATCGCTAATTATCGGAAGCTGATGGATCATATTTTAAGTAACAGCAGTTATTCAATTGCACTGATTCCCCATGTAATCTGGCACCATACGGATGACAGGCAGACCCTTGCCCAGCTTTATGAGGCCTATCGGGACAATGAGAGGGTGCTCCTTTTCGAGGATATGTCCTGTCAGCGGCTGAAATATGTCATCTCAAAGTGCCGGGCATTTATCGGAGCCAGAACCCACGCCACCATTGCGGCCTACTCTTCCATGGTGCCCACGCTGGTGGTAGGATACTCCGTCAAAGCCAGGGGCATAGCCAGGGATCTGTTCGGCACGGAGGAGCATTATGTACTGCCTGTGCAGTCTTTATCGGAGCCGGGGGAACTGATCGGTGCCTATGACTGGATGATGGAGCGGGAGGAAGAAATCCGCAGGCGGCTTAGGGAGATCATGCCGGCGTATTGCCGGAAAGCCAAAGAGGCAGGGGATGAGATCCGTAAACTTTGGGAATCCGTACATTAATTGTATTATGCCGTTGGGAACGGCATGGAAATGAATGAGAATCGTGATATGGGCAGAATACAACAGGCCAGGAAAAATATCATATTCGGGTTTGTCAGTAATATTGTGATCATACTGATGAATTTCCTGCTAAGGGACATTTTTATCCGGATGCTGGGCAGGACGCTTCTGGGCGTTAACGGCATCTATACCGATGTGCTGAGTGTACTGTCCCTGACGGAGATGGGAATCGGCACGGCGCTCAATTACAGTCTTTATAAGCCGGTGGCCCAGGGCGACCGCGAGAAGATCAAATCTTACATGCAGTTTTATAAGAGGGCATATCTTTCCATTGCCGCTGTGATCACGGTGCTTGGAATCGCAATCTCCCCCTTCCTGAAATATATTCTCAAGAATCCGGGCAGTCTCTCCATACGGGAACTGACGTTATATTATTATATCTTTCTGTTCAACACGGTCATCAGTTATTTTGTGACTTATAAATACAGTCTTGTCAATGCGGAGCAGAAAAACTATATCCAGACCAACATCACCACAGTCACTAAGATCGTGGTGACGCTGGTGCAGATTGTGGTGCTGGTGCTTACGAAGAATTTTCTGTTTTATCTGCTGTCCCAGTCGCTGGTGGAACTTCTGCAAAAGATTTTTGTGAGCGTATATCTGGGCAGGATGTATCCATATCTGAAGGATAAAGATGTGGTGAAACTGAGCAGGGAGGACACCCAGGTGGTGGCCACCAAGACCAAGGCGCTCATCTGCCACAAGGTCGGCGATGTGGCGAGGCTGCAGACGGATAAGATTATTATTTCTTCTTTCGTCAATGTGGACACTTCTGCGGTTGTGGACAATTATGTTTATATCATCACGTATGTGGGAAACTTTGTAAATATCATCTTCGATTCCGTAATTTCAGGTTTTGGCAATCTGGTTGCTACGGAGTCGAAAGAGAGACAGTACCAGCTTTTTAAAGTATATCGCTTTTTTGCCTGCTGGCTTTTTGGCTTTGGGGCGGTGGGGTTCTGGCATCTGCTGTCACCGTTGATTGGCGGTTTATGGCTGGATGAGAGCTGGCTGGTCAGTGAACTGACGGTGACTCTTTTGGTGGTGGACTTTTATTTAAAGGGCGGCCGTACCGTGCTGCTGAATTTTAAGATCGCATCGGGACTATTTGAGCAGGATCGATATCTGCCTCTGATACAGGGGGGCGTTAATCTGGTGGTGTCCATCATTCTGGTGCAGAAAATAGGAGTGGCAGGGGTTTATGTGGGCACATTGGTTTCAGGGATCCTGGCAAACCTGATTCGGCCCATGATCATCTATCGGGTATGTTTTGACAGAAAGTCATGGCCGTATTTTGTGGATTCCTGTAAGTATATGGCAGTCATTTTAGCGGTGGCGCTGGGGATGATTCCTGTCCGGCATGCGGTCATGGGGCAGGTGACGATTTTCACGTTTGCGGCCATGGTGCTGATCATAACGGTATTGTATAATACGGTATTCCTGTTGATATTTCACAGAACAGATGAGTTTGCCTATCTGTGGAATGTAGTGGTCAGTAAGATTCCTGGTCTGAAAAGATAGGTAGGGAGTGAGGTTATCATGGATAAGAAATTATTGATAGAAAATGCCTGTAAAGAACTTATGCACTACGGGGTTCCGGATATGAAGGCGCGGTGTAAACGCTTTGTCAGAAAATACATGCTTGGCAGGAAGACCATGCCGGTGGATGTGATTTTCTGGCCTACCGGACTTCTGGCAGGAGGGTTATGGTACTGCCGGGCAGAACTTGCCGGACAGTATGGGAAAGAATGGCAGAAGAAAGCCTTTGATGAGGAACAGATGCATGAGATGATCCTGCAAATAGAAGAGGTGCTGGAGGCATATTTTGACAGATGGAGAGGGAAAGGTATGCCCCTTTATTTTCTGGATGATCTGGTTGCGGGAGAGACTTTTCTGGAACAGTATTTAAACCGGGCGGCCAAGACGGATATGGAATTGAAGGGAGGAGATTCCCGCACCAGGCAGTATCGTGAGGCGGTAGATAAAATGGCGGATTACGCCATGGAATACGCCAAAGACGATGCGGGAAGCCTGCTTTACCGGGCTGGGCAGGGAAATGGGTATGTGTTTGCCGATATGCTGGGTCTTGTGTGCCCGTTCCTGTACCGCTATGGCATGACATTTAACCGCAAAGAATGTATGGAACTGGCGGTGAAGCAGATCGCCAATTTCCTGGCTTATGGGATGGACGGAGAAAGCGGTCTTCCCTACCATGGTTATGATATGACGGATGACTGTAAATATGGTATTATCGGCTGGGGACGGGCCGTGGGCTGGATGTTGCGCGGCATGTCCAAATGTTTCCTGTCGGATTATGGCAGGGAGCGGCTGCGGGAGCCTTTTGTTGGGTTTGTGGATACGGTGCTTCATTATCAGAGAGTTGATGGAGCATTTTCCTGGCAGTTACAGGCATTGGAAGGGCCTGCCGACACTTCCGTCACGGGTATGGTCTGTGCGGCGCTCAAAGAGGGAATCGAACTGAAGATTCTTGTGGGAGAAAAGTACAGACAGGCCTTCCTGCGCGGCAGGGAATCTCTGGAGAAATCTGTCCGGGATGGCAGGGTCTATGGCTGCTCCGGAGAGTGTCAAGGTTTTGGCCTGTATCCGCAAAGATATGACACATATCCCTGGTCACTGGGGCCGGCGCTGATTGTCTGTGATGATGTAGTGGAGGGCGTATGAAGAACCTGACGAAACAGTTTGCGATGAAGATAACAATGCAGGAAGCCTTTTTCTGGGGATTTTTCCTTCTGCTCTCTCTGGCTAAGGGCCTTGGGTTTTATGAGGGACAGAAACTTTTTGTGCTTCTGGTGGTTCCAGGGCTCTTGTGCGGTCTGTTAAAGATACTGGCAACGCCATATACGGCACGGCAGCTGGGGATGCTGGCAGTGCTCTTTTCCCTGACATCGTTAGTCTATTGTCGTTCCCACGCGCTGGGTATTTTGTTTGTGGCTTTTCTGGTGCTTGGCATGAAGGGAATCCGTGTGGAGAAAGTCTTTCATGTGGGATTGTGGGTATGGTCGGTCTGTGCCGTTTTCTTGAGCGCCTTTTCCTTCTTTCGTCTGGAACACACGGTTTATCGGGTGCACAGGAAACTGGGGCTGGGACATATTTTTCGCTGGAGTCTGGGATTTACCCACCCCAACATTCTGCATATCACCTATCTGACACTCTGTGCCCTGATTATCTATCAGTTGAAAGAAAGATATAAGTTCCGGCATTATCTTCTGTTGATGTTTGGTAATCTGCTGGTATTTTTATATTCGGTCAGCTATACGGGATTCGGGATTGTGGTGCTGCTTCTGACGGGGTGTCTCTATGTACAGTTTCGCCCCCGATTTTGTTTCTTCGAAAAACTGCTGGCGAATCTGGTGCTGCCGGTCTGTCTGATCTTGACTTTCGTGCTGCCCAGGTTTTTGAACAATAATCCCCTATGGTTTATTGTGCAGGGGCTGAACCGGATACTTAACACCAGGATCTGGCTGGCAGAGCAGTTCTTAAAGCCGGAATACAAAAGTCTGTTCGGGATAGATATTGCGCCGATTGTGACATCTTATATGAATATGGATAATTCCTATGTCATGGGCTATATCAATTATGGATTGATTCCTTTTGTCATCATCATGGTCGGTTATTTTATGCTGCTGTCCTATCTGACCCGCGCACAGAAGACGAGGGAACTGGTCATTCTGGTCTGTTTCCTGGCTGCCGGCTGGACAGAACAGCTGTTATTTAATACATCCTTTAAGAATATAACCCTGATTTTCCTGGGGGCGATGCTGTTTTTGCAAAAGGATGGCGAAAAGGAATATTGTCTGCTGCCCTGGGCGCAGAAGGAGATCACAATCCCACTGGCCATGCTGCCGGACTATCTGGCGTCTCTTGCCGGGAAGATCTGGAAGGCGCATAGAAGGAGTATTTTGGCGGTGACGCTGGCGGGCTGCGTGGCAGGCGGCATCTTGTGCGCCCTGCTTTACGAACAGCCGGCCGGATATGTGGTACAGCGTTTTTATACGGACGGACTGGAGGAGACGTCTGTTTATCTTACGGGAGAGGATGACCCGGCTTATGAGGGATACCGCATCATGAATTATAAAGACGCGGAGACGCCTATGCAGGTGATCACAGGGAAGGCTGTGGGACTCGAGACCCTGCGGTATTATCTGGGAAGTGTGTGGATCGGCGGGATGGCCGGCGCTTTTCTGGCGATGGCAGGGATGGGCTGTAAAGAGAGAAGAAAGGGGATTGATTGGTGAAATATTCGGATGCAAAACGCGATAGTCAGCTGTCATACTGCAAGATATTAAAGACCAATATCAATGTCACGGACATGGAGCATACGATTGCCTATATTACCAAGAATCTGGATGCACTGAGAGGGGACTATATCTGTGTCTCCAATGTGCACACTACGGTGATGGCGTTTCGGGATAAAGAATACCGCAGGATACAGAACAGCGCCGCCATGGCGCTGCCGGACGGACAGCCGCTCTCCATTGTGAGTAGAAAGAGAGGCTTTTCGGAAGCCAGACGCGTACCGGGGCCGGATCTGATGCCGAAAATCCTGGAATTATCCCAGGAAAAGGGCTACAGGCATTATTTCTATGGCAGTTCGGAACACACACTGGCAGAGCTCAGAAAGGTTCTGGTAAAGAGATATCCGAAATTGCAGATCGCCGGTATGTACTCCCCTCCGTTTCGGGAATTGGACAGGCAGGAGGATGAAGAGATTGTCCGCAAGATTAATGACAGCGGGGCGGACTTTGTCTGGGTAGCTCTGGGGGCGCCTAAGCAGGAGAGGTGGATGTATGAACACCGTCACAGGGTGAAGGGACTGATGCTGGGTGTGGGTGCGGCATTTGACTTTACCGCAGGCACGGCAAAGCGGGCGCCCATGTGGATGCAAAAGCTGTGTCTGGAGTGGATGTTCCGGATTTTGCGTGATCCCAGACGGATGCTGCCCCGTTACTTAAACACAAACTTTGCCTTTTTGTATTATGTGCATCAAGAAAACCGGGCGCTTAAGAAAGCAAAGAAGGAAGGTATGCATATCGCCATGATCGGGCACAAGAGGATTCCCTCCAGGGAGGGCGGCGTGGAGGTCGTGGTGGAGGAACTTTCCGTGCGTTTGGCGGCGTTGGGACATAAGGTGGATGCTTACAATCGGTTCGGGCATCATGTATCCGGCAAGAAATATGACCAGGAGTATGGCTGGAAGGGGCGTAAGTTCTATCAGGGCGTGCGGGTATATATTGTGCCCACTTTCAGGCGCAGCAGTTTAAATGCGATTGTGTATGCCTTTTTTGCAACAATCATGGCGCTCTTTCATTCCTATGATGTATTTCACTATCATGCGGAGGGACCCTGCGCCATGCTCTGGATTCCAAAACTTTTTAGACGTAAGATTGTTGTCACTATCCACGGTCTGGACTGGCAGAGAGCCAAGTGGGGTAACTTTGCTTCCTTTGTGATCAAGTTTGGGGAAAAGATGGCGGCAAAGTATGCGGATGAAGTGATCGTGCTGTCCGAGAATGTGAGGCAGTATTTTGCAGATACTTATCACAGACAGGTTACCTACATTCCCAATGGGATTGGCAGACCGGTGCTGCGGGGAGCAGATCTTATCACGGAGAAATACGGGCTTGTGCAAGACGGGTATTTCCTGTTCCTTGCCCGGATCGTGCCGGAGAAGGGGCTGCATTATCTGATCGAGGCTTTTGGACAGATTGAGACGGACAAGAAGCTGGTCATTGCCGGCGGCAGCAGCCAGGCGATGGAGTATATGGAACAAATTCACGCAATGGCGGCGCAGGATGAGCGGATCATCATGACGGACTTTGTACAGGGACAGATGCTGGAAGAACTGTATTCTAATGCCTATGCCTTTGTGCTGCCAAGCGATGTGGAAGGGATGGCGCTCACCCTGCTGGAAGCCATGAGTTTTGGCAACTGCTGTCTGGTCAGTGATATCTGTGAAAATACAGAGGTGACTGAGGATAAGGCGCTTACATTCCACAAGGGGGATGTAGGGGATTTGAGGAGACAGCTTCAGTATATGCTGGATCATCCGGAAGCTGTACAGGAATATGGCAGCCGAAGCGCTGATTTTATCTGTGGGAAATATAATTGGGACGATGTGGTGGACCAGACGGTGGCTCTTTACAGGAAAGTGACGGACAAAGGCATATCCGGCCGTCAGAGGGAGAAGAAATAATGCGGAAGAGATATTGCATGGGACTGGTGCTTGTGCTGATTATCGCGGCGGTGCTGGTTTGTCTGCATTATATGAAATTAAATAGTGTGGTATTGCAGGTAGACGGGGAAATGCTCTATGTGGATGTCAATATGCAGCAGAGTACCAATCAGGTGAGTCTGTGGCAGGATGAGGAGGACGGCAGGTCTTATTTCTTCCTGCCTTCCTGTGTCAGAGATCAAAGAGTCAAAATGGGTGTCTGTGGGGACGGTCTGGAGATAGACGGACGATTGTATGAGGAAGGTGATATTTTTACCTGGGAGGAAGACCGCACGTATGATTTGCAGACCATGGATGAAGAAGGAACCCTGCATGAATATCAGGTAACGTTCATGAAGTCTGCTAATATACCGTCTGTCTTTATCAATACCGAGAGCGGTAATATGGAGTATGTGAATGAGGAAAGGCACAATCTGGAATCCGGAGATATCTGTGTGGTCCTAGCCAATGGTATGACGGAGTATCAGAATATCCTGCCCAAGATTGTCTCCCGCGGAAATGTCTCCTGGGATCGGCCCAAGAAGCCTTATACCATCAAATTAGCGGACAAATATCCCCTGTGCGGCCTGCGCAAAGGGGATAAGTGGCGGCTGCTTGCCCTGTGGAGTGAGGGCAGCAGATTAAACAGCAAGATTGCCCTTGATATTGCCGAGCGGCTGGGGATGGCCAATACGGTGCAGGGAACCTGGATCGACCTGTATTTTAATGGTGAATATGCGGGCATTTACCTGCTGACTGAGTCGGTGACAGTGGGAGAAGGACGGGTTGATATCTATAATCTGGAAAAGGAAAACAGACAGAATAACCCGGATATTGATGAGGCGGTTCCTTTTGAGGAGGAGAATCAAAAAGGATACCTGTTAGATCATGTCAATACGATAGACGGCGGTTATCTGATCGAGAAAGATACGGATGAATACTATGGCGGGGAACAGAATGGCTTTGTGACCACCGCCGGTTTTATGTTCAGCATCAAGGAGCCGGCCCACGCATCGAAAGAACAGGTGGATTATATATCGGGTTATGTGGATCGGATCGACCAGATGGTGCAGAATGGAGACCCGGCGGTATGGGATTATCTCGATTTGGACAGCCTCGTCAGCGCCTTTCTGGTGGATGAGATTTCACTGGATACGGATGTGGCCGTTACCAGTATGTATTTTTATAAGGATGTGGGAGATGACAAACTCTATACCGGGCCGGTGTGGGATTATGAGCATACCTTTGGAGAACGGAATGTGGAAGCCATGGAAGGGCGGTTCGTGGATTATACGTATTCCGTGGTGGAACATACGAAATTATTTGATTCTATTCTTAACTGGTATCTGCTCTTGTATGATACACCGGAATTTCAGGAACGGATGCTGGATAAATACGAAGAACTTCTGCCATGGTTTGAGAGAATGTTAGACAGCGGAATTGATGAATACGTGGAAGAGATAGAGGCTTCCGTGAAGATGGATCAGGTGATGTGGCAGGATAAGAACCTTAAGGGCAAGTCTTCAGGAACTTATGAGGATTATTATGCCAATGTGAAGTATACTAAATTTTTTATCGCTAAGAGGCTGAATTATCTGTGTGAACGCTGGGGTGTGCCCCACGAGGAGTTCCCGGTGCCCTCCAACGGACAGATGCATCATCTTACCTATTCCGTCTACGAGGGCGTGGTGGGTACCATGGATGTGATGGACGGAGAAGAACTGAGGAACCCGCTGGAGTATGACGCATCGAAGTATCAGGGCTGGATTTACGAATACAGCGGTGAAAAGTGGAGCCCCTATATTCCGGTTTATGAAGATATGGGTTTATATAATGCCAAGTGGGAATAGACGTACCGTGCGGGAAAAGGGAAATGCTGAAAGCAGGATGAAGGCGGTCAGTGATGAGAGGAAGAAGGATGTATGAAGATTTTAATGGTCAACAAGTTTTTGTATCCAAATGGCGGATCCGAGACTTACATCTTTAAATTAGGGGAAGAATTACAAAGGAAAGGACATGAGGTGCAGTATTTCGGCATGGAACATGATAACCGCATTGTCGGCAATCATGCTCAGTGCTATACCTCCAATATGGATTTTCACACAGGCCGGCTTACAAAACTTCTGTATCCTTTCCGTATCATTTATTCGGCAGAGGCAAAGCGGAAGATGGGCGTGGTGCTGCGGGATATGAACCCGGATGTGGTGCACCTGAATAATATTAATTTTCAGCTTACCCCTTCTGTGATCTATGCCGTCCGTTCCTATGAGAAGAAAACGGGCAGAAAAGTAAGGATTGTGTATACGGCCCATGATTACCAGTGGGTCTGCCCCAATCATATGATGCGGATCCCATCTACAGGACAGATATGTTTTGCCTGCCGGGACGGGCACTTTGGAAATTGCAGCAAGAACCGCTGCATCCATAATTCCAGGATGAAGAGCCTGCTTGGCACGATAGAGGCCAGATTTTATGAAAAGCGCCGTACCTACGGGATGGTGGATGTGATCATCTGCCCCAGCGAATTTATGAAAAAACAGCTGGACACCAATCCTCTTCTGGCGGAGAAGACCGTGATGATGCGTAATTTTATCGATGAGGATGCCAAAGTGACTGGTGAGGGAACCAGTAAACAGGACAGCACAAAAGATTATGTGCTCTATTTCGGGCGTTTTGCCCAGGAAAAGGGAACCAGTACTTTGCTGGAGGCCTGTAGGGCACTGCCTCAGATTCCCTTTGTGTTTGCAGGGAAGGGGCCGCTGCAGGAGCAGGTGGAGCAGGTATCTAACGTAGAGAACAGAGGATTTGTGACAGGAGATGCTCTCAAAGAGTTGATTGCGGGCGCAAGGTTCAGTGTTTATCCGTCAGAATGGTATGAAAACGGGCCTTTTTCCGTGATGGAATCGCTGGTATATGGTACACCAGTGCTGGTCTCCGATCTTGGAGGCGCGCCGGAACTGGTACAGGCAGGTGCCACCGGGGAGATTTTCCGCGGGGGCGATGTGGAAGAACTGACGGAGCATATCAGGGATTTGTGGGAACATCCGGAAGTGTGCCAAGAGTACAGTGAGAACTGCCGGGAGATAAATTTTGACACAGTGGGAGAGTATTGTGATAAAATAATGAGGAAAGTGTATACGTAGAAGTGAGGATGAAAATGGCTAAAAGAACTTTGTATGGGACTGTCATTGTGACATATAGGTGTAACGCGAGATGTAATATGTGCGATTGTTTCCGGGATCCTACGAGGCCGGAGGAGGAGATTACGCTGGAAGATATTAAGAAGCTGCCGGAGATGGCGTTTACTAATATCACCGGCGGGGAGCCTTTTATCAGGCAGGATATTCCGGAGATCGTGCGGGAACTGTATAAGAAATCTGACAGGATTGTCATTTCTACCAATGGGTATTTTACGGATCGCATCATTGCGCTGTGTAAAGAATTTCCGAAGGTGGGGATTCGTATCAGTATTGAGGGCCTGCAGGAGACTAACGATAAGATCAGGGGGATACCGGACGGTTTCAACAGGGGATATCAGACGTTAAAGACCTTGGTGGAGATGAAGCATCCGGATGTGGGCTTTGGGATGACGGTGCAGGATATGAACTGTGAGGATCTGGTGCCCCTTTACAATATTGCCAATGAAATGAACATGGAATTTGCCACGGCTACCCTGCATAATTCCTTCTATTTCCGCAAGACGGACAATAAGATTGACGATAAGTATAAGGTGGCCCAGAATTTTGAAAAACTGATCAACGAACTGTTAAAGAGCAAGTCTCCCAAAAAGTGGTTCCGGGCTTATTTTAATCATGGACTGATCAATTATATCTATGGCAATAAAAGGCTCTTGCCCTGTGATATGTCCAGGAACGCTTTCTTTATCGATCCCTTCTGCGATGTGATTCCCTGTAACGGTATGGAGAAGAAGGCCGTCATGGGCAACCTTCGCAGGCAGAGTTGGGAGGAATTGTGGAATTCCCCGCAGGCGGAAGAGGTGCGCAGATGTACACGGAACTGTGACAGGAACTGCTGGATGATCGGCAGTGCGTCCCCGGCCATGCATAAGTATATCTGGGTGCCCGGCTGGTGGGTGATCAGGCATAAGTTCCTGAAGGGCGGGAAGTACAGTCTGACAGAGAATAAATATATTGACAGAAAGTGAGTGGAACAGCAGGCGGTTCTGTTTGGAGAGCAGCGTGATTGGGATGACATAAATGACACGTGTGTCACAAATGCTGCTTTGGGTCTGTTACGGAGGAAAGACTATGCGATTTCTGTATGTGGCGCCGCGTTATCATACGAATCAAATGGATATTATGAAAGGGCTTGTGGAGCGCGGTGATGAAGTGCGGTTTATCAGCCATTATGCGGCGATCATCGAGGATTATTCCTATGTGACACCAATCGTTTTGGGGTACTCACGGCTCTATCAGATTTTAGATTTCCTGTACGTGAAGGTGATACACAGAAAAGACCCGACAGCGATTATCTTTAAGATACAGCATGGCTTTCCGCCAATGGGCAGGCTGCGCAGGCTGATCTGTGAGTTTGCGCCGGATGTGGTGATCTTGCGGGAGCGGTCTTTGTATTCCATGGCGGCTTACCATATCTGCAAGAAAAAGGGATATCCCTGTATCCTTTATAACCAGAACCCGCTCTGGTCAGAGCCTGTAAAGACAGATCTGCCGCATCGTCTGGTGAGCAGGTTCTCACCGAAGATACGCATGACGCCGGTGATGGGGAGTAAGAAGCCGGGGACGTCCATCAGGCCGGAAGATTATTTCGTTCCCTTTGTGACAAGGCCGCAGTGTGCGCCGGATCAGAGGAAGTATTTTGCGGATGACAGGATACATATTCTCTGTATTGGCAAATATGAGATCAGAAAGCATCACCTGATGCTGCTTCGTGTGGTGAAACGACTCAAGGATAAATACAATCTGCATCTGACGCTGGTGGGTGAGGCTACCAACCACTTCCAGAAGGAGTATTGCGGGAAGGTGAGACAGTTCGTCAGGGAACATCATATGGAAGATATGGTGATGGTGAAGACCAATGTTCCCAGATGTGAGATGGAGAAGGAGTATCTGGCGGCGGACCTGTATGTGATCCCCAGTACGCTGGAGATGGCATCCGTTTCCCAGCTTGAGGCTATGAGCTATTCCCTGCCGGTGATTGTCAGCAGCACCAACGGCACGGCCTGTTATGTGGAGGATGATGTTACCGGATTTTGGTTTCGGGACTGTGATGAGCAGGATCTGTTTGATAAGCTGGATGCCATGCTGTGTGATCAGGTACGTATGATCAAGATGGGGGAGGCAGGATACCGCGCTGTGGTGGAGAAATATAATTTTGAAACTTATTATGAGACTGTTCTGGGCATGAGGGAGAGAATCGTACAGGAACACCTGTACTAAGTGGAAAACCATGAAAAGAAGAATAAAAGATATCCTGGCGGCGATCGCCTATTTTCTATATGAAAAGGGCATCCTGCACAACAACATAAAGGTACACACGATTGATGAGACCATCGATGAGCTGCTCCATACCAATAAGAGTATGGTGCGGTTTGGGGACGGCGAGATTCTGATGATCAAGGGCGGCGACCTCATGTTACAGAAAGCCTCCCCGGAGATTGCGAAAGGACTGGCTGAGATTCTGGCCTATCCTTACGATGACCTGATAGTGACAATACCGGGGATATTTGACACACTTTCCGATCACCATAAGGCCAGCAGGCAGTTCTGGAAAGATCATCTGTTGTTTTGCAGAAAAACGTATCAGACCTACTGCAATCCCAACAGGATTTACTATACCACTTTTGTCTCACGTTGCTATTATTATGCGTCAGACCGCAGCAATTGCGGCAGATGGTTTGCCAAAATCAGGAAGATATGGGAAAATAGAGATATTGTGGTGGTGGAAGGCACCAGAACCCACAACGGCGTGGGCACCGATCTGCTGGACACGGCGGCAAGCGTGGAGCGGATCATCTGTCCGCCCAAGGATGCCTATGCGGCGATCCCGCGGATTCTGGAGGCCTGCGAAGCCTATGATAAGGACAGGCTGTTCTTACTTTCGGTGGGAGTGGCGGCCAAATTCCTGGCGTTGGAGTTGTTCCAGAAGGGCTACCGCGTGCTGGACATCGGCCATATGGATCTGGAGTATGAGTGGTATGTGAGACAATCGCAGGGCAAGTGTAAACTGGAGAAGCATGAGATTGAGGGAGAGGCGGCCAATCGAGAGGCTGGGTATACGGAATATCTTTCCCAGGTGAAGGTGTGGCTGTAGACACGATTTGAAAATAATAAAAGGTACTATATTATGATCAGCAGTAAAAAGGAATACTATGAATATCTGAGACAGGATCAGCTTGCGCTTGGAAGACAGCATGACAGGGCGCCGCGTTTTTTCGGGGACGAGATTTGGAAACTGGAAAGGCTTCTTCGCAGGGTGGAGTATGAAAAGAACTGTATAAGAGGGCCGATTGGAGTCCTGCTGCGTAAATATCATGGTTATCGGTTCCACCGTCTGAGTGTGCGGCTGGGAATGACTTTGCCGGTCAACGTTTTTGGACCGGGGCTTGCGATTCCCCATTATGGTACGATCGTGGTGCATGCCAATGCTAAGATTGGCAGGAACTGCCGGTTGCAGGAGGGTGTGACGATCGGTGCGACAAGTGGAAGCCATGAGGCGGCAACAATCGGTAACAACTGTTATTTTGGGAGCGGCGCAAAAGTGATCGGCGCGGTTAGAATTGCGGATGATGTGGCAGTGGGAGCCAACGCAGTGGTGACGAAGGATATTCCGGAGGCGGGAACCACCTGGGCGGGGGCGCCGGCAAGGAAGATCAGCGACAGGGATTCCCACAGCAGTCTTTGCCAGAGTCTGTTTGGATAATAAGGATAAAAGGGGTAACTCCATTTATGAACAGAGAGAATAAAGAAAAGAGAAAGTCGGTGCTTTCCAAACTCGGCTATATATTTGATAAAAGGGACAAGATCAAGATAGCGCTCCTCATGGCGGCAATCGTGGTGGGAAGTTTTCTGGAATTGGCGGCGGTGGTGGTCTTCATGCCTTTCATCAATGTTTTGACAAACGTGGATAGTATTGCAGACACCTGGTATCTGAGGATATTTTACGAGGGATTTCATTTCAAATCGCAAACGGATTTTATGGTTGCGTTCACACTTGTGATCATCTTTATCTATGCGGTCAAAAATATATATTTGATCCTGGAGAAGAAATATATTTTCAAGTTTTCCTATAATACACAGATGAAGCTGTCCACAAGACTGCTGGGTGCCTATATGAAGGAGCCCTATACTTTTCATCTGAATCATAATATTGCCACATTGCAACGCAGCCTGTATGAGGATACATCCCGTTTTATGCAGGTGGTTCTGTATACGCTGGAACTGGTAGCGGAATTGGTGGTCTGTGCGGTACTGGTGTTATATCTGTTGGGACTAAGTAAAGCCATCACGATTATTGTATTGGCCTTCCTGGCCATTTTCGTAGGGATTTTCCTTGTAACGACCAGAAAATACAGCCGGAGGCTGGGGCTGGAGAATCAAGGTTATGAGGGGAGGATATTCCAGTGGATGAATCAGGCGCTGGGAGGAATCAAGGAGATTAAGATTCTGGAACGAGAGTCTTATTTTACGGATGAATTCCAGGGATATTTCGCAAAGTATGCAAGAGGTCTGCAAATAGCGCGAACCATTTCCATCATGCCCAAGTATATGGTGGAGGCTGTGTCCATGACGGGGCTTTTAGTGGCAATTGTTGTGAAACTGCTCTTTGGTGAGGCAGATATGTTCTATTATGTCGCTCAGCTGGCAGGTTTTGCGGTGGCGGCCATGCGGCTGATGCCCAGTGTGGGCAGGATTAACGAGCATGCCACCAATATGTTGTATGCGTTCCCTTCTGTGGAATTGATTTATCACGATCTGGTGAGCATTGAGGAGTATGTGGACAAAAAGGATCTTGAGGTCAGGGAAGACTGGAACCTGCGGGATGCCATAGAAGTGAAGGATGTTACTTACTACTATCCGGATACCGAGGAACCGGTAATCGATGGGGCGAATCTAAAGATTAAGAAGGGAACCACGGTAGCCTTTATAGGCGCCACCGGTTCCGGCAAGACTACCATGGTAGATATTATTCTGGGACTCCTTGCGCCGCAGAAGGGCGTGGTCATGGCGGATCAGATCAATGTCCATGAAAAACCGAAGACTTTTCATGCCCAGGTGGGTTACATTCCCCAGGTCATTTATTTATCAGACGATACGATCCGCAATAATATTGCCTTCGGTGTAAGAGAGAAGGAGATTGATGAGGAGGCAGTGCTTGCTGCGATAAAGAAATCCCAACTGGCGGATTTCATAGACAGTCTGCCTCTGGGGCTTGATACGATTGTAGGTGACAGAGGTGTCAGATTATCCGGCGGTCAAAGGCAGCGGATTGGGATTGCCAGGGCGCTCTACCATGATCCGGAGATATTGGTGCTTGATGAGGCCACATCCGCGCTGGATAATGAGACAGAATCGGCAGTCATGGAGGCCATAGAACATCTGCAGGGGATGAAGACGATGATCATTATCGCCCACAGACTGACTACCATCCGCAACGTAGATGCCATCTACGAGGTGGAGAACGGCAGGATTGTGGAGCGCAGCAAGGGAGAGGTGTTTGCGGATCTGTAGAGGGGAATGCAGACTGGGAAACTCGGAGAATCAGATTGATGAAAAATGGGAAACGGTTCCTAACTAAATATGGACTTCGCCTGTTTCTCTTTGCAGGGGTATTGGCCTTTTTCCTGTTAGCCGGTCATGGCGGGCCGGTATTGTTTGACGACAGCGACAGCTATATGGAGATGAGCTGGCATGAAGGGGTTATGCCGGTTTATCCATTGTTTTTGTTGGGAAATCAGGCCTTGTTTGGGGATGCTGTCTATTTGTGGGTAGTTATTATAGAACAGGCGGTTCTGGCTGCTTTTTCGGTGGTGCTCCTGGAGGAAACGCTTAGGAAGCAGTTTGCTCTTCATCCTGTGGAGGGCGCTCTGTTCTGTGTTCTCGCGCTATACCCTTATACGATCGAAATGCCGGGAGCCGTGATGACACAGGCCATCTTAACGGAAGGGATTGCCTATTCTCTTTTTTATATTTATCTGGTCATATTGCTGCGGGCAGTCTGGAAGAAAAGTTATGCCAGACTGATAGGTGCTTTTGGCATGACACTGTTCCTTTCAGGTGTGCGTTCCCAGTTGCAGATACTCTTTGGCGTATGTGGGATTGTGTTTCTTTATCTGGTGTGTATGTGCAGGAGGAAAAAGGGAAATATTGAGAGACTGCTCCGGCTTTTGGCGGGCTTTACAGGCTGTATCGTGATCAGCCTGACAGGGATTCTTCTGGTCATGGGAATGAGCAGGGGGTATCATACTGTGCTGAAGACAGATTACCGTCTCTATATGGTTGGCCTTAAGATACAGCATCCGGACAGGTACGAGACCTTTCTGGAAGAGATAGGACAGGAGACGCAGACCAAGGCAGAGACGGGGGAAAAGGCAGAAGCGCAGGAAGCGGTGGAAGAAGCGGAAGCACAGGAGTGCCCGCCCTCGGAGGAACAGACAGAGCAGGAATATAAAGAGAAGCTGGCTCAAAAGAATTTTAATACCAGCCAGTATCTGACGCTGCTCTTTTCCAGAGGCATGTATGAGGCGGACTATGAGGATGCGTCTCTTTTTGAAGATCCGTTATTAAAAGGTCTGTATCTGGCTCTGTATGAGGCAGTGGATGTGGAGCAGGAGCGCTATGTTTATGCCAGGGAAGGCTTATGGATGTGGAAGGATATTGTAGGCGGACTCGGTAAGATCGGCGGTATTTGCTTCTGGACGCCTTCCGAATATTATGTGGAACATGCGATTGATATCATAGAATCGGAACAGTTCAGTGATATTAGGGCGGGACATTTACAGACCATAGCGCTGACGCTGATCATGGCACATCCGGGAAGAGTATTATACCATGCGCTGATGCTTTTGCCGCAGGCTTTTGTCAGTACCATATTCTTCCAGTACGCACCGCTGTATCTGTTCTGCCATCTGGTGACGGCCTTCTTATATATTGCGGCGTTTGCCTTGATGATATGGGGATATGCGGATCAGCGGGCACGAAAAGAAGGGGCCGAGATGATGGCGCTGATTTTGGGAATCAACGTGGTCACAGTGCTCATTATTTCCCTGGTATTCTTTGGACAGCAGCGATATCTGGTGTATGCGTTTGGGCCTTTTTACATGGCTGGTTATCTTCTCTTAAGACAGTTGTGGAGAGTGCGTGTAAGGGAATTTATCAAGCAGAAATTCCTGAAGCGGAATGAGGAAGAGTGATGATGGAAAATAGTAAAAAAAAGATACTGGTGATCATACCGGCCTATAACGAGGCGGAAAATATTGTGCATGTGGTAAACCATATGATGGAGACGGCGCCTCAGTATGATTATCTGGTAGTCAATGACGGTTCTGCGGATAATACATTGCAGCTTTGCAGACGGGAAAATTTTCAATACCTGGATCTGCCTATCAATATGGGCATCGGCGGTGCCGTGCAGGCCGGCTATATTTATGCATATAAGAATGATTACGATATTGCGGTACAGATGGATGGGGACGGCCAGCATGATATTGCCTATCTGGACAGGCTTTTGCAGCCGCTTTTCCAAAACGAGGCGGATGTGGTCATAGGCTCCCGGTTTTTGGAAAAAGAGGGCTTTCAGTCCTCGGCCAGCCGCCGGATGGGCATCAATATCCTGAGTCTGTTGATCCGTCTGACCACCGGGAAGAAGATTATGGATGTGACCAGCGGTTACCGGGCAGTGAACCGTATGTTTATTGAGATTTACAGTAAGGACTATCCGGCGGACTATCCGGAGCCGGAAGCCATTGTGGAGGCCATCATGCATCTGGGCATCGTCAAAGAAGTGCCGGTGCAGATGCGGGCCAGGGAGGGCGGAATCAGCTCTATCACCTTCAAGAAATCCGTTTATTATATGATCAAGGTAACCCTGGCTATCCTGGTTTGCAGGCTCAGCTATGGTTTGAGAAGAGGAAAGAGAACACAGGAGTAAGAAAGGAAAGTAGACGATGATACCCAGTAATCTGCGAGTGGTGCTGATCGTTCTGGTGATCAGTTATTTTATAGTGATACTGTATTTCCTGAAACAGAAGGCGTTAAATCTCAAGTATACGCTGCTGTGGCTGGTGGCTGGCTTTGTCATGGGCATACTGGTGGTGGTGCCGGAACTTCTGACCATGATCATCCGGGTTTTTGGTATTCAGGATAATATGAACGGCCTGTTTATCTTTTCTATTGGCTTTATCATATTGATCTTGTTGTCATTGACGTCCATTGCTTCCAGACAGAACCGCAAACTGCGGACACTGACACAGGAACTTGCCATTCTCGACAAACGGGTGCGGGAACTGGAACAGGGCAGTAGAGGGCAGGAATGAGAATATGCTTGAGATAGCGGTAGACTTATTGTGGCTTCGCCCCAGAAAGGTCGGGGGGACAGAATTTTATATCAGGAATCTTTTGGACGGCTTCTTGCAACTTAAGGAGCCTTTTCGCCTTTTTTTGCTGGTATCCAGGGATAACAGAGAATCCCTCATCCATTATGCGGAGGATGAGCGCATTGAGATACTTCAGACCAATGTGGTGTCTGCCAATATTGCGGGCAGGATCCTGTGGCAGTTTTTCTGCCAGAATCGGTTCCTGCGGCGCCGGGGAATCCGTAAGTGTTTTGTTCCGGTGTATTGCAGACCCTTGTTTAACGGCGGTGTCACCTATATCAATGTCATACATGACTTGCAGGCGGCCCATTATCCGGAATATCATCCCTTTCACGAGATTGCTTATTCAAAACTCTGCTGGTGGCTGGACACCCATTTTTCCAGACAGTTGGTGGCCATATCCGATTGGGTGCGGGAGGATATTATCAAGCGGTATCAGGTCAGGCCGGAGAAGATTACCACCATCTATAACCCCATCACTGTGAAGGCGGATGAGACGGCGCCCTTTGCTACCCTCGCCAGTCGGTATCATATTGAAGAAAACGAGTATTATTACACTATAGCCCAGCTGATTCCCCACAAAAACCTGGATACTATCATCGAAGTGATGGCCAGGATTAAGGAAAAGGCAGTGGATTTACCGAAGAAACTGCTGATTTCCGGCGTGGGCGGGAAAAATCAGGAGAAGCTTCAGGCACAGATAACAGAGAGAGGGCTCCGGGACCAGGTGATCCTAACCGGGTTTGTGGAAAACGATGAGAGAAATGCACTGTATAAACACAGCAGGGCTTTTCTGTTTCCCAGTGTCTTTGAGGGGTTCGGGATGCCGCCCGTGGAAGCCATGCTCTTTGGGACGGTGGTGATCGCCACAGACAGGACCTGTATCCCAGAAGTGACTCAGGGCAAGGCCAATTATGTGAAAGATCCCTTTGATGTGGACGAGTGGATCCGGGTGATGCGAAATCCGGTGAACAGGGTGGACGAGGTGGATTTTGGAGCCTATGACCAGGTGGCGTTGACGCGGAAGTATTATGAGTTGTTGAGGAAGATTTTTTATAAAATAGTATGAAATAGGAGAGGCACATAATGGGATGCATCTGTTTTGTGATATTGCATTATAATGGGATAGACGACACGGAAAAGTGCATACAGTCCATAAAAAAGCTTGACGGGCAGCAGGATATCCGGATTGTGATCGTGGATAATGCCTCCCCGAACGGAACCGGCCAGCAGTTATGCGAACGCTATGCGGAAGATAGTATAACAGATGTTATATTAAAGAAAGAAAACGATGGTTTTTCCAGAGGAAACAATGTCGGATGTGCGGCAGCCGTAGCCAAATGGAATCCGGACTTCCTGGTAGTGGCCAACAATGATGTGATTTTTGCCCAGCGGGAATTTACCGGTCTGATTCGGGCAACCTATGAGAAAGAGCCCTTTGCCGTTTTAGGGCCGGATATCTATGATCCTGACAGGAAGATTCATCAAAGTCCCATTTCAGACACTCTGCCCGACTCAAAACAGATTGGCAGGACAATATTTTTAAACCGCATGGTGCTGGCGGCCTTTCCCTTATTTTACCCGTTGATGAAGCGCTATTTTCGGAATCTGGATGTGAAAGCAGGGCTGCCTCATGACAGGGACTGGAATGATGTCTGCGTCATGGGCGCCTGTCTGATTTTTTCCAAAGAGTATTTCCGGGAAAGAGAAAGGGTCTTTTCGCCGGAGACCAGATTTTATTATGAGGAGAATATCATGCTTCTCTGGTGCAGGCGGCATCAAAAGATGGTATTGTACCGTCCCGCCCTGCAAGTTCTGCACATGGAGGGCCGGGCCACCGAGACAGTGGATGAGGATAACAGGAATAAGATAAGGTTCCGGATGCGCAATATCGTGGAGGCTGCGAAGATTTACCGGGATTACAGGGAAACGATGCAGGATGGGAGCGCGCAGGGGCGTTTGCATTGAAATGGCAAGTGTGATATGATTGTGATATTATGAAAAAAGGTTATTATATCCATTTTGGAGGGCGTGAATCCATCGGTGTCAGCAAGAAAATTGACATGCAGATGGAGGAACTTAAAAAATATTATGACATGCGGGAACTGGAGGTTACCACGCCGGACAGATCCCTGCCGGAGAGGATTCTGGGGCTCTTTCCCACCATGTCTATCAGAAGAAATTATGAACAGGCTTTGGAGCAGTTGGAGCAGCCTGACTTTTTGTATGTCAGGAGGTCGGTTGCGGACAGGGCCTATCTGTATTTTTGGAAGAAGATTAAGGAGAAATATCCACACTGTAAGATCATCATAGAAATTTTTTCCTATCCTTATGATAAGGATGACTTCGGGAAATGGAACGCCTGGCCGTTTTATCTGAAGGAACTTATTTACAGGCCGCGGCTGAAACACTATGTGGATCGTTTCGTGACTTATACGGAGGATCGGGAAATTTTCGGGATTCCCACGCTTCGCACCACCAATGGCATCCATGTGGAGAAGGTTAGGCAGGTGGCGGGGCAGTTTGCGGAGAAGAAACTCCGGCTGATCGGGGTTGCTTTCATGCAGAGACACCACGGGTATGAGCGTATCATAGAAGGACTGCACCAATATTATGATACGGCCGCGGCTGGGGACTATCGGGTGGAACTGAATCTGGTGGGTGACGGGCCGGAGAAGCCCCTGTATCAGGAACTGGTGCGAAAATATCATCTGGAAGAGCAGGTGCATTTCTATCCAACGCTTACCGGGAAGGAATTGGACGACCTGTATGATGCAAGCGACCTGGGGCTGGTGTCTTTTGGGATGTATAAGCTGGGATATTTTGGTAAGATGATGGCGTTAAAATCCCGGGAATATCTGGCCAAAGGCATGCCTCTCCTTGCCGGCTGCGCTATTGATGTGCTGGATGATGACTATCCTTATGCAAAGACTTTTCCCAACGATGACAGCACCGTGGATATCACAGAAGTTGTCCGCTTTTTTGAGCAGATTAAGGGGATAGCCGGTGATAAGGGCAGGATGTCTGATCAGATCAGGCAGTTTGCGCAGGAACATGTGAGCATGGAGGCGGTGATGCGGCCTGTGGCTGCGTTTATAGAAGAAGACACAGCGTTCTGACGGCAGTCCGGGCGCGTTATATAGGAATAGGAAAGGGTATCAGGTTTATGATCACACACATTGTTGGAAACAGACCACAGTTTGTCAAGCTGGCGCCTTTGTACCACGCGCTTGAGAAGGCTGGTTATGAGCAGAATATCATTCACAGTGGACAGCACTACGATGAAAATATGTCAGATGTGTTTTTTGAGGAGCTGGCCATACCGGCGCCTTATGTGAATCTACAGGCGGGCGGGGGAAGTCATGCGCAGATGACAGCGAAGGCGATGGTAGGCATAGAGCGGGAACTGATGGAGAAGAAACCGAATCTGGTGATTCTTTATGGAGATACCAACACTACTATGGCGGGGGCCCTGGTGGCGGCGAAGTTGTGCATTCCCATCGCCCATGTGGAGGCAGGGCCGAGAATGCACTGCAAGGAAAACCCGGAAGAATGCAACAGGGTAGTGACAGATCATCTGTCGGATATCCTCTTTAGTCCGGACGAGCAGTCCATCAAAAACCTGCGGCTGGAGGGACTTCATGAGAAAGCCCATATGACCGGCGACATCATGTATGATACCTATCTGGAGATTACCGATAAGATGGAGCAGACGCCACAGGAAGAGGAAGTGATCGTGATGACCTGGCACAGACAGGAGAATACCTCATCCAAAGAGCGGATGGAGAGTATCCTGCATCTGGTGGAAGCACTGGGAGAAAAGGTGATCTGTCCCCTGCACCCCAGAACCAGAAAGTGTCTTACGGAATATGGGCTGTGGGAACAGGCGGAAGCGATAGATAATCTGGAAATCATAGAACCGGTGGGATATGTGGAGATGGTGGCGCTCATGCAGAGGGCGAAGCTGATCCTCACAGATTCCGGCGGGGTATCCAAAGAATCTTCCTTTGCAGGTGCAAAATGTCTGTTTATGATGGATGTGGATATCTGGAAAGATCTGGTGAATATTGATTGGATCCGCAAGGTGAATCCACAAAATAAGGAGAGCCTGGAAGCGGCGCTTGCATTTGCGAAGGAGGCAGAGCACATCCCGCAGGATGAGCGGCCAAGATTTTATGGTGACGGACATGCTGCGGATAAGATGGTAAAGGCTTTACAGGAGGGACATTTATTATGAAATATGCATTGATTGGATGCGGCAGGATTTCGCCGAACCATATTGTGGCGGCCCAGAAGAACGGTCTGGAGATTGTGGCAATCTGTGATCTGGAACCGCACAATATGCGGGATAAGATTATCAAATTTAAGTTGCCGGATACGGTAAAGTGCTATACGGATTATAAGGAAATGATCGAGAAAGAGAAACCCCAGCTGGTGGCGATCGCCACAGAGAGCGGTAAGCATGCCCAGATAGCTGTGGACTGTATGACGCTGGGACACGCCAATCTGATCATAGAAAAACCCATTGCCCTGTCTCTTGCCGATGCGGACAGGATTATTGAGACGGCCAGGAGGGAGGGCGTGAAAGTCTGCGCCTGCCATCAGAACCGTTTTAATAAATCCATTCGAAAAATCCGTGAGGCGGTGGAGATGGATCGTTTTGGCAGGATGTTCCATGGCACAGCCCATATCCGCTGGGCCAGGGATTATGAATACTATTCCAGGGCGAAATGGCGCGGTACCTGGGAACAGGATGGGGGCGCGTTGATGAATCAGTGTATTCACAATATCGATCTTCTGCGCTGGATGATGGGCGATGAGATTGAGAGCGTTGTGGGTATGACGGACAAGCTGAAACATGATTATATCGAGGCGGAAGACCTGGGGATTGCCCTGATTCGTTTTAAAAACGGCGCCTACGGTATTATTGAGGGAACCACCAATGTCTATCCTTCCAATTTGGAGGAGACGCTGTATCTGTTCGGGGAGAAAGGCACGGTCAAGGCGGGCGGAAGTTCCGTCAATATCATAGAGGAATGGCGTTTTTCAGACGCATTGGATAACGCAGAGGAAGTGAAGGCTCAGTTCCATGAGAATCCCCCCAATGTATACGGTTATGGGCACACCCCCCTGTATGAGGATGTGATAGACGCCATCACCCATGACAGGGAACCCTATGTGGATGCACAGGCAGGCAAAAGGGCGCTGGAACTGGTACTTGCCATTTATCAGTCTGCGGCAACCGGGGAGATTGTGAGATTCCCGATGGAACAGTGTGCAACCATTGATTTTAAGGGGAGATTTGACTGATGGGGTATTATGTACATGAGAGCAGCTATATTGATGAGAATGTCAGCATCGGCGAGGGAACCAAAATATGGCACTTCTGTCATATTCAGTCCGGGGCTGTGATCGGAGAGAACTGTTCCCTGGGACAGAATGTGAATATATCCAATAATGTTACGATTGGCAATGAAGTCAAGATTCAGAACAATGTTTCCGTCTACGAGGGTGTGGAGATTCATGACGGCGTATTTTTAGGGCCCTCCTGTGTCTTCACCAATGATCTGACTCCGCGGGCACGCTTCCCCAAAGGACGGGCAGGGTATCTGCATACGGTGGTAGAGGAGGGCGCCAGCATCGGCGCCAACGCAACGATCGTGTGCGGTCACCGGATTGGGAAATATGCGATGGTGGCGGCAGGAGCGGTAGTGACCAGCGATATACCTGATTATGCCCTGTGCATGGGTGTGCCGGCCAGGGTATGCGGCAGAGTGGACGAAAAAGGAATTTTGCAAAGATGAATATCGGGAGAGAAAATAGATAATGGAATTTCGGGATTTAAAGAAGCAATACCAGGCGCATCAGAAGGAAATAGACGCCGCTATGAAGGCTGTCATAGAGGAGACTCGTTATATCAGCGGCCCACAGGTTGCACGGCTGGAGGAGAAGCTGGCGGCGTATGTGGGTGTTAAGCATTGTATCGCCTGCGGAAACGGGACGGATGCTTTGCAGTTGGCGCTGATGGCTTGGAATATCGGTGCAGGGGATGCGGTGTTTGTGCCGGATTTTACCTTCTTTTCCAGCGGTGAGGTAGTGCCTCTGGTGGGGGCGGTGCCTGTGTTTGTGGATGTCAGGGAGGATACTTATAATATCAGCCCGGAAAGTCTGGAAGAAGCGATAGAGTATGTGCTGCGGCATACCGACTTAAAGCCCCGTGTGGTGGTGGCAGTGGATCTGTTCGGACAGCCGGCTGAGCATGAGAAGATTCATGAGATAGCAGAAAAGTATCAGCTGCTTGTTTTGGAGGATGCGGCCCAGTCTTTTGGTGGCCGGATAGGAGAACGCCGGACATGCAGTTTTGGCGATATTTCCACGACCTCCTTTTTCCCCTCAAAGCCTCTCGGGTGTTACGGGGACGGCGGCGCGGTCTTTACAGACAATGACGAGTGGGCGGATATATTGCGGTCCTTGCATGTGCATGGCAAAGGCGGGGACAAGTACGACAATGTCCGCATCGGCTTGAACTCCAGACTGGATACCCTGCAAGCGGCTGTCCTGCTTGAGAAGATGGACTCTCTGGACGAAGAACTGAAACGCTGCGATCAGATAGCGGCGGCGTATACCAAGCGGCTTGCGGATGTGGTGAGGACGCCGGAGATTCTTCCGGGGATGCAGTCTGCCTGGGCACAGTACACGGTCCTGACAGAGAATAAAGAGGAGCGGGAACGCCTGATAGCGGCCTTAAAGGAAGAAGGAATCCCTACGGCAGTCTACTATAAAAAGCCCATGCATTTACAGCAGGCTTTTGCCGGGAAGCTGATAGAGGCAGTACCTTGCACGCAGACAGAGAAGATTTGCGGCAGATGCCTTTCCCTGCCTATGCATCCCTATCTGGAAGAAGAACAGATAGAGGCGGTGTGTGAGCGAATGATCGGCGCTCAATAGACAGAGGCAGGAGAAGAGCGAAACAGCAGGGCCGGACAATATGATGCCCTGACATTGGAGGAACAGAATGGAATATCAAGTATGCAGCTATTGTGTCATGGACACATCCGATCCGGAGATTGTCTTTGACGAGCAGGGAGTCTGCAATCATTGTAAAGAGGCAAAGAAGAAATTACAGGCAGTGCAAGAGAAGAAGAAAAGCTTTGACCTGAAAGCCTTTGAGGAGCAGGTAAAGGCCGAGGGAAGAGGGAAAAAATATGACTGCATCGTAGGCATCAGCGGCGGTGTGGACAGCTGCTATGTCATGTATTTGGCTAAGCAGATGGGGCTCCGTCCTCTGGCAGTGCATATTGACAATGGCTGGGATTCCGAACTGGCGGTGGAGAACATCAAGAACCTGCTGGAGAAGCTGGGAGTGGATTTGTATACCTATGTGGTGGACTGGCAGGAATTCCGGGCGTTGCAGCTGGCATTTTTCAGGGCCTCCACGCCCGACTGTGAGATTCCCACAGATCATATGATCTTCCCGGTCATGGGGATGCTGGCCCATAAATACGGCTGTAAATATATTATAATGGGACATAACAGTTCCTCGGAAGGCATCCTTCCCAGAAAGTGGTCTTATGGACATTTTGACTGGCGTTATATCAAGTCTGTCTACAAGATACATGGCGGCGGCTCGGGCAAACTTAAGACATTTCCTTATTTCAACCGCCCGGATTATGATTATTTTACAAGAAAGTTTGTCTGGTTTAATCTGCTGGATTATATAGATTACAATAAAGAGGAGGCCAAGAAATTCCTGCAGGAGAATTACAGCTGGCGTGATTATGGCGGGAAGCACTATGAATCCTTTTATACCAAATTTTATCAGACTTATATACTGCCTGTGAAATTCGGATATGATAAGCGCAGGATGCATCTGTCAAGCCTGATTGTGGCAGGGCAGCTTAGCAGGCAGGAAGCCCTTGAGATGTTAAAGGATAAGCCCTATGATGAACAGACCATTGAGAGGGATATCGAGTATTTTATTGAGAAAATGCAGATTTCCAGGGAAGAATTTGACAAGATCATGCAGGCCGAGTGTCTAAGTTACTGGGATTATCCCAATAATGAGAACGACCTGACGGGAAAACTGATACAGAAACTATCGAAGATGTTTGGCGGAGCGGGAAAATGAAAAAGGTGATCAAAAAAATTGTGTTTGGCTGTATCTATCTGATGGAAGATATCGTGCATCTGTGGCATTTCCATATTCATAAGCAGTGGCGAAAATAACGCGAGAAGAAGTTCTAAAGACGTCCCGCCATAGGACGGGACGCCAAGAACTTCTAGAAGTTGCTTTGCAACTTTTTCTCGCGTAAGAGAATGCCTGAAAAGCGGCATTCTCCGCACGAATCCATGTCATAGAAGAGAATGTGACATGACGGTTAATGTGAGATTATGGAGGCCGGGGAATGATCACAATAGTCGATTACGGGATGGGCAATCTGAATTCCGTAAAAAATATGTTAAAATATTTAGGATATGACAGTACTGTCACCGGAGACCCGGAACTGATACGTCAGGCGGATAAGCTGATTCTTCCCGGGGTGGGGCATTTCGGGATGGCCATGGATGTCATCAGAAAGTCAGATTTCCTGGATATCCTGAATGATAAGGTTCTGGAAGAGAAAACACCGATCCTGGGCATCTGCCTTGGTATGCAGCTTCTGCTGGAATACAGCGAGGAGGGCGATTGTGATGGCCTGGGGTGGATTCCGGGACAGGTGAAGAAGTTTGAATTTCCTGATCAGCCCCAGCTTAAGATTCCGCATATGGGCTGGGATTATATTGAGAAGTGCAAGGATTCCCCATTGTTTGCCGATTCTGTCGGCGGGGAGAGATATTACTTCGTACATTCTTACTATGTACGGTGTACAGACCGGGAAGATGCGGCGGCCACCACGGCGTATGGGTTTTCGTTTGATTCCGTGGTCGAGAGAGGCAATATCATGGGAACACAGTTCCATCCCGAAAAGAGCCACAAATTTGGAATGGGCATATTAAAAAATTTTGCAAAACTATGAGGAAGCTGCTCTGACAGGGAGGATTCTAATGTATCATAACAGACTGATCCCGTGCCTGTTACTGGACAACGGGAAATTGGTAAAGACAGTGCAGTTCCGTAAGCCGGTGTACGTGGGGGATCCGATCAATGCTGTCAAGATTTATAATGACAGGGAAGTGGATGAACTGGTATTTTTGGATATCAATGCCACACGCATGCACAGGCGGCCTGATTTTGAATATTTAAAAAAAATAACCGAACAGTGCTTCATGCCGTTGTGCTATGGGGGCGGGATTACTTCGCTGGAGGATATCGGTATGCTGTTTCGGATCGGTTTTGAAAAGGTCTCCATCAATGCGGCGGCTTTAGACCACCCCGAACTGATCAAAGAGGCGGCCAGCGTCTACGGCAGCCAGAGCATTGTAGGCGCCATGGATGTGGGAAAGAACCTGTTTGGCAAGGCTGTGGTGAAGACGGAAAACGGAACCCATGGCACCAAGTATCATCCGGTGGATTACGCAAAGAGACTGGAAGATGCCGGGGCCGGCGAGATTTTTCTCAATTCCATCACCCAGGACGGTATGATGAACGGCTATGACTATGAACTGATCGGGGAAGTGGCGCAGAGCGTACAGGTGCCCGTGATTGCCTGCGGGGGCGCCGGCAGCCTACAGGATTGCAGGAAAGCGATAGACAGCGGCGCGAGCGCGGCGGCGGCGGGAAGCATATTTGTTTTCTGGGGCGTTAATAAGGCGGTGCTGATCAATTATCCGGACAGTGCCCAGACGGCGGCGTTGTTTGCGGATTAACAGAGCAAAGATTTGTGGCGTTACGAAAAATGGGGAAAACATGAAGACATTGTATGGTTTTTTGGCGGCAGGAAATCTGAATATTGAGTGCCTGGGAGAGGTGCAGGTGATGGGAGAGTGCTGTCATTATAACCATCTGTTAAATAAATTTCCCGAGGATCAGATCTTCAGGGAAGATGAGCGGACGGTCTGTTTTCTGAACGGATACGTTTATAATAAGGCAGATTATACGCAGGCGGACAGTGTCGATTGGCCGGAAGCGTTTACCCGGGCCCTTGCAGGGGATGCGGAGGGTACGCTCAAGAAACTCAGAGGCGGCTTCTGCGGCTATCTTTTTGACAAAAAGTCCAGGGAACTTCTGGTATACACGGATCAGGTGGCAGTGAAACCTGTGTATTATTATAGCAATGGTGATCAATGGATGGTCTCCGACCGTTTGGACTATATGGTAGAAACGTTAAAATATAATCATCTGGACGTTGGTTTTCGGCCGCTGGCGGCACAGTATATGCTCACCTATGGTTATATGATAGATGATACCACTTTTATCAGACAGATCAGACGGCTTCTGCCGGGCAAATATCTCCGCGTCCGGGATGGACAGGCTGCGGTTAGCAGATATCATATGATACAGGATGTCCCGGTATCCATTACGGAAGAGGAAGCCGTGGAGAAGATTGACGCAGCTTTCCGGGAAGCGGTCAGACGGGAGTTTGAGAAGGACAGGGAATATGGTTACCGGCATCTGGTGGATTTAAGCGGCGGCCTGGACAGCCGTATGGTGTCCTGGGTGGCACATGATCTGGGCTATACTAATCAGGTCAATGTCACTTACTGTAGGGCCGGCTACCGGGATGAGACCATTTCCAAAGAGATTGCCCTGCGGCTTGGACATGAATATCTTTTTAAGCCGCTGGACGATGCAAAGTGGATGTATGATATCGATGAGATGACCTCCCAGAATAACGGGGCGGCGCTTTATATGGGAATGACAGGCGGCAGGCGGCTGTTGGAGATGATCAACAGGGAACAGTTTGGAATCGAGCATACGGGCATGATCGGGGATGCGATCATTGGCACACTCTATCCGGATAAAGAACTCAGCTGCGGGAAACCGGTACTGGGACAGAGCGCCCATTCCGACAGACTACAGTATTCCTTTGAGGAAGGACTATTGCAGGAATATCCCTGTCAGGAAATGTTTGGTATTTATACCAGAGGAATGTTGGGCGCGTCTTCATCCTATCTGATCAGGCAGCAGTACCTTGAGACAGCGTCTCCCTTTATGGATGTGGACTTGCTGGATGTGGCGTTTTCCCTTCCTTTTGATATGCGCAATCACCACCATATCTATCTGCGGTGGATCAATGAGAAATATCCGCAGGCGGCAGAGTTTGGCTGGGAAAAATGGGGCGGTGTCAAGCCCAAGGAGAGCCATATCTTTCTGCGGAAGATGAAAACCACGCAGCGGCTTCTGTGGCAGGCTATCTGCAAAGCAGCGCATATGGATAATCAGGACAACATGAATCCCATCGATTACTGGTATGATAAGGATCCGGGGATTCAGAAGTATATGCAGGACTACCTGGAAGCTTCCATAGAGAATCCCGTGCTGGGGGAGGAACTGAGGGCGGATATCCGGCGTCTGTTCCAGGAAGGCAGCGTGGAGGAGAAGAGCCTGGCAGTCACGGTACTGGCCATGGTAAAGAAATATTTTAGTTGAGGATGTAAATGAGGGTATCGAAGGCATGGAACAATGCAGGAAACCAGATTTATATTTGATCACGCAGGATTATCCCTACGGGCCAATCGAGGATTCTTTCGTGAAGCCGGAATACCCGTATTTGTGCGAGCGGTTTCAGGTATCTGTAATCGCTGCGGAGTTGTCTGTACCAGAGGAGAGGGTGCCAAAGCATGAGACAGACTGGCAAGAAATCGAGGCGTGCATGATTTCCAAAAATCAGAGTGCGGGAGAGAAATTACTTTCCCTCATGCGCTTTCTGTGCGAAAAGGACTGTTACACGGAGATTGCTGCTATCATAAAAAGCCGCCAAAAGATTCCCCAGAGAATCTACAGGGCTCTGATGTTTGGTGCGGCGGCGGAAACTTTTTACCGCAGACTGAAACGAAAGATTTCCCTGACAAAGGATACGCAGGCAGTTTTCTATTTTTACTGGTTTGATTATAAATGTTTTGGACTGACCATGCACAGACACAAATTCCCGCAGATTAAGATTGTTGCGCGCACCCATGGGTATGAGTTGTTTGATGAGCGGGAACTTTATGGAAGACAATTTTTCAAACCGCAGATGGATGCCAAACTGGATAGACTTGTCTTTGCGGCACAGTATGCCAAAGACTATTACCTGACCAGATATCAGCTTACGGACAGTGAAAAATATCCGTTATACCGTCTCGGCGTACCGGACAGGAAAGTGACGGTCGAAGAGCGAAAGAAGGCACAAAGCGGCGAGGAACTGCTTCTGGTAAGCTGTTCAGGCACGGGCAGGATCAAACGGATTGACAGAATCATAGAAGGGCTTTCGGCTGTGACGGATGCCAAAGTCCATTGGGTGCATATCGGCGGCGGGGAAGAACTGGACGCCCTGCGCGGGCTGGCCGAGGAGAAACTAAAAGACAAGCCTGACATCCGCTATGAGTTCACCGGCACGCTTACCAATGAAGAAGTGATTGCTTATTATCAAAACCATTATGTAAGCTGTTTTATCACAACCACCGAGACAGAGGGCGGTTCGCCGGTATCGGTGCAGGAGGCGCTGTCTTTCGGCGTGCCTGTGATAGCTACGGCGGTGGGAGAACTGGTACAGATGGTGGACGGCAACGGTATCCTGCTGTCAGAGAAGCCGGCCGGGGAGGAAGTTGCGCGGGCTGTCGAGCAGATGGCGGCATGTTATGGCACGGAAGAGTATTTTCGGATGTGCGGACGGTCGCTGGAGATTTTTCGGGAAAGATTTGATGAACGGCGTAACTTTACTGCATTTGCGGAGGAATTGATGCGGATGATGCCTGCCGCTGGAAACTAAGTGGGCATGAATGCGATAAGATAGAAACCTCATAAGAAAGGAAACAAATCTACAGATGGTAAAGTATAAAATAGAAGAACTGGATTTCATGTTTATCTATGAGCATAAGGTCAGGGAACTGGAAAACCTCTGTCTGCTGAAATATGAACTTGACCGCAGAGGATATCGGACCAAGATCATACACATAGAGGATGCGGAAGCGCTTAAGGCCATGCGTCCCATTTACCATACCAAGGTGGTGGTCACCATGGCTTGTTACCAGAACAGTTCAATCGAGTGGCACACCAAAAACTTTGTAAAGTTTGACAAGCTGATCGATATGCAGTGGGAAAACATCGTGTTCCCCATGGATGAGAAGGATACCAAGGCCTATAAGAATTACTCCGGTGTGGCCAAGGAAGTGGTGCGCATCTCCTGGGGAGAGATGAACCGGAGACGGATGCTTGATGTGGCAAAGATGGATCCCAGGAAAGTGAAACTGGTGGGCCATGTGGGCATGGATTTCCTGCGGGAAGAACTGCGGGGATACTATCGTTCCAAGGAGGATGTACTGAAAGATTACGGAATCAGTCCGGATAAAAAGATATTCCTCTTCGTGTCACCTTACTTTTCCGATCATCATACCGAGGAATACCTGGTGGAAATGTGCAGGCGTTTCGGGGAAGGCTGGCGGTATTACTACCAGGACTGCATGCTCCCCTCCAAGAAGATTATCCTGGACTGGATGGGGCGCATCTGTGAGAAAAGGCCGGATGTGGTATTTATCTACAGACCCCATCCCGGGGAAGAGAGTGCCCAGGCGGAGGAGATGACAGAGAAATATCCCAACTTTAAGGTGATCGGTGATCTGTCCGTCAAACAGTGGATCATGATCAGTGATAAGATTTATACGGGCAACAGTTCCACCTTTGTGGAAGCCTTTTTTGGAAAGAAGATGTGTTATCTGCTCTTTCCCGTACCGGTGCCGGCGGATTATGAACTGGCTTTCCTGAAGGATGCGGATAAGATATCAGAGTTTGAAGATTTTGAAAAGACAACCCATGAGGATGACAGACCCTTCCCTGTCAGTGAGAAACTCATCGATGAAGTATACACCATCGACTGGGAGAAGCCAAGCTATGTGAAGTTTGCGGATATGGCGGAGGAAGTGCTGCAAAATCCCTATTATAATCTGACCAAAGAGCAACTTCGGACATACTATCATAAGATGGGACCTGCGGAAAAGATAACCAGGGCATTGACAAAAATCACGCCGTTATATAATGTGTATTTGACGATGTTAGAAGGTGACAGTCCCAGATGGAGATGGCTGGAGAATAAGCGCCGGGCCAGAAAAGAACTGGAACAGGTCGCACATGAGTTTGAGAAGACCAGTGAGGAAGAAATTGCGGGGATTATTGCAAAGATTGCCCGTGAGTTAGAAAAATAAGGAGGAAAAGAAAATGGACAAGACAATCACAGCCGTGATACCGGTGAAAGGAAACAGCACAAGACTGCCGAACAAGAACATTCTGCCGTTCGGTGATTCTAATTTATTACAGCACAAGATCGAGCAATTGAAACAGGTGAAAGGACTTCATGAGATTATTGTTTCCTCTGATTCCGATGAGATGCTTGCCATCGGTGAGAAATGCGGCGTCAAGGCGATCAAACGTCCCACAAAATATGCGGATGAGTCCGTGCCCTTCGGCATGTTCTTAGAGTATCTGTGTGATACCATTGAGGGGGCGCACCTTCTCTATGCCTGCGCTACATCCCCCTGTGTGGAGCCCTATCTGTATGAAAAGGCGATCAAAGTATACTTTGAGAAATTGCAGGAAGGATATGATTCCCTGATCACAGTATCTCCTTATCAGACCTACCTGATGGATGACAACGGGCCACTGAACTTTAAGATGGGACTGGAACACAAGAATTCCGAACAGTTGCCGATGATGTATCATTTTACCAATGGTATTGACCTGGCGCCCACCGAGAAAGTACGGGAGTGGCACTATAACTATGGCCCTAAATACTATCAGCTTGTAATCAATAAACGTGAGGCGGCGGATATCGATGATTTGTACGATTATGAGATGGCAAAGGCGCTTTATGCCATGAAGGATCCGAATCCGACTGTGTAAAAGTAAAGGCAGATTATGAATACGATTAAATTACTGGACTGTACGCTCCGTGACGGAGGGTATATCAATGATTGGAAATTTGGTCTTCCTACGATCAGAAGTATCATCAGGGAACTTGTGGAATCACAGGTGGACTATGTGGAGATTGGGTTTTTGCGTAACTGCGAGTATGATCCGGACAGGGCTCTGTATAATAATTGCAGCCAGATGCTTCCCGTATTTCCCGCAAAGAGGGGCAGAACGATGTTTACCGCCATGGCCCTGCATAACAAATATGATATTGATAAGCTGGAAGACTATGATGGCAAGACCATTGATGCCATCCGCGTGACTTTTCATGATTATGATATCGATGAAGGGCTTGCCTTTATCATGAAGGCCAAAGAAAAGGGCTATAAAGTATTCTGTAATCCCATCAATATCATGGGATATTCAGACGAGATGATTCTGAAGCTGTTGGAAAAAGTCAATCGGATTCAACCTTACGCTTTTTCCATTGTGGACACCTTTGGTTCCATGATGAAATCAGATTTGCTCAGAATCTATTCCCTGATTGAGCATAATCTGGACAGATCGATCGTCATCGGCCTGCATCTGCATGAGAATCTGGCCTTGTCCTATTCGCTGGCGCAGGAGTTTATCGCCATGAAGGCCAGTGAGAGAAAGAGTGTGATCGATGCTTCCATGCTGGGAATGGGCAGGACGCCGGGAAACTTGTGTATGGAACTGATTATGGATTACATGAATAAGACACAGGGCACCACCTATGATGTAAATCCGGTGCTGGATGGCATAGATGATCATATCATTCAGTTAAAACAGATTGAGCCCTGGGGCTATAGTACCCCCTATGCATTGTCGGCCAAATATAATCTGCACAGGAATTATGCGGAATATCTGATCGGCAAAGGACGGCTGCGGGCCAAGCAGATCAACCAGATTCTGGCGGGAATAGAAGAGCAGAAGAAGACTGCCTATGATGAGGCATATATTGAAGAACTGTACTGTAAATTCCAGAATCATAAAGTGGATGATTCACAGCTGATCGCCAGACTACAGGAGCAGCTGCGGGGAAAGAAAGTGTTGATTCTTGCACCCGGTGCCAGTATCTTGAAGCAGAAGGATGAAATAGAAGCCTTTATCAGGAAGGAGACGCCGGTGGTGATTGCTGCCAATTTTGCACCAGCGGATTACCATGCGGATTATATCTTCTGCTCCAATGCAATGCGCTATGATGCACTGAAGGAAAAGAGACAAAACAGTGCGGTTCTGGTCACTTCCAATCTGATGGATGTATGTGAAGAGCCTGATGTACTGAATTATTCTGAACTTTCTTTTGATGAAAAAGGAGTTTGTGACAACTGTGTCATTATGATAATGAAGCTTCTGATGAGACTGAAAGCTGGAAAGGTCTACGTGGCAGGTTTTGATGGTTATCAGAAGGACGGCGGTAATTATGTGACATCCTATATGGCAAGCCAGCACACCAAAGGGATGGAAGAAAACATCAGAAACCGCACGTATGTGGAGAATATCCGTAAACAGATAGAGATAGTGTTTTTGACAGATTCTTTATATAATAGTAAGTCAGGAGATTGTTATATTGGATAAAGAAAGTTTATGTAAGATTAAATATTTGGTAATTGATGTGGATGGCACCATGACGGATGCTGGTATCTATTATGATGAACATGGCAATGAACTTAAGAAATTCTGCACCAAAGATGCAGCCGGATATTTTGCGGCCAAACAGGCGGGCATTAAGTTGATGGTGTTGACCGGCAGGGAATGTCAGGCAACTACCCGCAGAATGCAGGAGATGAAATTTGATTATGTTGTACAGAATATCAAGGACAAATCTACCTACCTGTCAGAATTTATGAAGACTAATGGGCTGACCAGGGAAGAGGTTGGTTTTATCGGAGATGACCTGAATGATCTGCCTCCTATGAAACTGTGCGGTTTTGTGGGATGCCCGGCGGATGCCTGTGAGGAAGTCAGGGAGTATGCTGATTATGTGGCAAAGGTGAAGGGCGGCAGCGGTGCGGTCAGAGATGTTATCTTTGCCATGTTGAAGGTGCGTGGTGACTGGGAACAGGCCGTGGCGGAAGTCTATGGGATTGGGATTTGACTTCTAGCAGGGGAATGGACAGAGATATGAAACCAAGAATGAACGTCTATCTGACAACTGCAAAAAAGGTTTTTAAATATGCTTATCCCATGATCCGTTCTCTCTTTGAGCAGAATACGGATTCGGAGGTCTACTTGTATCTGGTCTCCGAGAATCTGGAAGAGGAGGATGTTCGGACAGAACGAGAATTGGCACAAAGCCATGGTGGACATATTGTCATCCTGCGTTTTGATGAGGATATGGCGAGAGGGAAGATTGTTTCCGCATCTGATCATTGGCCTTTAGGGACCCTTGGCTGTTATTGGCTTTTCCATGAACTGCTTCCCGATGATGTGGACAGGATATTGGCGCTGGAGTCTGATGCCGTGGTGTCAGGTTCTCTGCGGGAGTTTTACAGTACTGATCTGACAGGATGTTATGCGGCATGTCCTGATCCGGAACATAAACCGGCGGCACACCGTGAACTGATGAAACAATTGGGCGGGGATGTGTTGACTTTTGTGGTATCCTTGTATGATGTAAAGGCAATCCGCAGGGATTTTACCCTGGAGCGGATTCTCAGTATTGACCAGTACGTGGTGAAGGCGTTTGGACATTCCCAGCAGGAATTGACCTTTGGTATCTTGTTCCAGGATAAGATCAAATTCCTGCCAGCGGCGGATTTGTGTGTGGAGGAAAACAGCCAGTCCATGGAGGCAATGGGGTACGATTATCTGGTGGAATGTGAGAAGACATGCAAAGTACTGCATTTTTCTTCTACGCAGGAGAAGGAAAAGCCCTGGAATCCGGTGTATATTATGCCGGGATATGAGAGATGGTGGCGGTATGCCAAGGAAAGCCCTTATTATAAAGAGTATTTTGAGGAACAGTGGAAGACCTACAGAAAAAAGGCGGCACAGACAGAGAGTTTGAAGAAGAATATTACCTACAGAAATCTGCTGTTGATGACGCTGGCGGTTTATATGATGTTGATGGCAGTGGCGGGAGTTTGGCTGATGACGCTGACAACAGATGGTATGCCTGTGAATCCGCTTGTGTGGATAGCAATAGCAGTGGTGGCGTTAGCAGTGGCGGCAGGTGCGGCGGTTGCGGTGCGATGGGTGAGTATGCGGGTGATGGGACGTAGGATAATAGGGCAGTAGAGATAAGGAAAGGACAGCATAGCTGGGATTAGAAGGAAGAAATTGTGAGCGATAAGATTGCTACCAGAAAGAAGAGAATAGTGGATTACTATAGAGAGCGGCTGTATAAGATTGCTGAGAACAGTATCAACAAAAAGAAATATGAAGCCGCGTTGGAAGCAATAGCCTCTTGTGCAGAATTGGAATATCAATGGAATCAGTTTTACAGGGACGAGCGGTTAGAGCAGTATCTAAAAGAAATCCAGGGAATTATTATGAAGCCTTCTTATGGGCAGGATGAAACAGATTTACGGACAATTTTATTCTATGATGGTTTTGGCTATGATATCAGAGGATTGATGATTAATTACGTTGAAAGTCTGTTGGCGTTGGGGTATCGCGTCATTTACGTGGTATCTGCTTTAGCCCAAAAACAGCAGCCTACGCTTGATAAGATTGCAAGGAATCAAAACCTTGTGCGGGAGTATCTAGCTTTTCCTCAGGATTATCTGGCCATGGCAAAGTCACTCAATGAAATATATGCCAAGTATCACCCGAAGAAAGCTATTCTATATATTTTGCCCTATGATGTGGCTGGTATTGCGGTATTTGGCAATTACCAGGGAATCGTGGAACGTTATCAGATTAACCTGACAGATCATGCCTTCTGGTTAGGGAAATATGCCTTTGACTATTGTATAGAATTCCGGGATTATGGGGCGGTCATTTCCAGAGTTTTTCGCGGTATCAATCAGGAGAAGCTGCTCAAGCTCCCCTTGACACCATATGTGGATGAAACACTATCTTTTGAAGGTTTTCCTTTTGAAGCAAAGGGGCATAAGGTGGTGTTTAGTGGTGGTGGTCTCTATAAAACATTTGATGCAGAGCATACTTACTATAGAATAGTTGAAGATATACTGCGGTATGATGAAGAAGTTCTTTTTTTATATGCGGGATTTGGGGACGATTCAGAGTTAAAGGAATTGATGAGAAAGTTTCCTGCACGGATATGGCATATTGAAGAGCGCAGGGATTTGTACCAGCTTATGGAACATGTCTATTTTTATCTGAGTACCTATCCACTCGCAGGTGGGTTGATGACACAGTATGCTGCTTTGGCAGGTAAAGTACCTGTCACCATTGGAACTGGTGATGAACATGCAGGCGTGTTATGTGTTGCAGAGGAGTGCCAATACCAGTTTCAAAATAGAAAGGAGGCCCAGGAAGAAATTCACAGATTGTTGGATAATCCCGACTATGCTAAAGCGAAGGGACAGAAGCTTAAGGAAAGCATTCCGGGAAAGAAACAGTTTGTAGATGCTTTAGGTCAGATAATCGATGAACATATAAGTCCTTATGAGATTAGATATGATAAAATAGAGACAGACAGTTTTATACGGGAATACCTGTATCGCTTTTCACTAGGAGAAATACAGCGGGTGATTATCAAGGATGAACATTGGGAATTGCGGAGAAACTTTCCGTTCCTTTTTTTGAGCAAGAGAATAAGAAACTTTATCACATTATTGAAGAAAAGAGGATAAAAGTATATGAATGTACCTTTTGTATCGTTTAGAGTACTGGAGAAAGAATTGGATGCAGAACTCCACGGTGCGTTTGAACGAGTGCTTGGAAACAGTTGGTATATTGAAGGAAATGAAGGCAGACAGTTTGAGGAAGAATTTGCGGAGTATTGCGGCGTAAAGCATTGTATTGGCTGTGGCAATGGCCTGGATGCTCTGTTTCTGATTCTGAAGGCGAGCGGGATTGGAGAGGGAGATGAAGTGATCGTGCCGTCCAATACCTTTATTGCCACAGTGCTGGCGGTCAGCAGGACAGGGGCAAGACCTGTGCTGGTGGAGCCTCATTTGTTGACTTATAATTTAAATGCTGATAAGATTGAAGAGAATATCACCGATCGAACGAAGGCAGTCATGGCCGTGCATTTATACGGACAGCCGGCAGACATGGATGCCATTCATGCGGTTGCGGCAAAACACCATCTCAAGGTTTTTGAAGATGCGGCACAGGCGCATGGCGCTCTGTATAAGGGAAAGCGTGTCGGCGGACTGGCGGATGCGGCGGGATTTAGCTTCTATCCGGGGAAAAATCTGGGAGCGCTTGGGGATGCCGGATGCGTGACCACCAATGACGATGACCTGGCACAAAAGGTTCGTGCGATGTCTAATTACGGGTCAGACTATAAGTATCATCATATTTATCAGGGATATAACACAAGGCTGGATGAACTGCAGGCGGCTTTTTTGCGGGCAAAACTCCCTATTCTGGATAAGGTAAATGAGGACAGGAGAAAGACTGCTGGCAAATATCTGGAAGGAATCAAAAATAAGAAATTAATCCTGCCCCAGGTGGATTGGAACATTTATACACCAGTGTGGCATATTTTTGCTGTAAGGACTTCTGAAAGGGATGCTCTGGCTTCCTATTTGGAAGAGAAGGGAATTCATACAGGGATTCACTACCCGATTGCGATTCATAATCAGCAGGCTTATCAGGAACTGGGAATACCGAAAGGTAGTCTGCCAATCTGCGAGGAGATTAGTGATACACAGATCAGCCTGCCAATGTATTATGGGATGATGCAGGAAGAAACGGATTATGTGATCAAGGCATTGAATGACTGGCAATGACTGTGCGTATCCTAATGTTAAGGGGAAATAGAGAAAGTATAGAGGGCATATATGGAGATTAAGATGATTCAGTTTCAACCCCATGGCGATGAGAGGGGTATGTTAATCGCTTTGGAGGAAAAGAAGAATATTCCGTTTGAGGTGAAACGAGTATATTTTATGTATGGAACCAAACCGGAAATACATAGGGGAAAACATGCACATAAGTCATTGAAGCAGGTACTGTTCTGCCCCTGTGGTGCATGTACCATCTCTTTAGATGATGGAAAAGAGGTCAAAGAGGTACGGCTCGACAAGTCTACGGAAGGGCTTCTGGTGGAAGCATGCATGTGGCGGGAAATGTATGATTTTACATCAGATGCGGTATTGATGGTACTGGCTTCAGACTATTATGATGAGGATGATTATATTCGGGATTATGAAGAATTCCTGCAATATATTAATATATGAAGAAAGAGGATAAGATGAAAAACGAATTTGCCAAGATTAAGGATGCGCTTCATAAATTGAATTTTATACTCACTAAGGAACAGAAGGGGTATTGTATAATAATTTTTTCTTTGTCTTTAATTCATGCAATCTTTGAGATGTTGGGAATATCCATTTTGATACCAATGTTAAATGCATTTCTTGAACCAGAGACTCTTAAGGAACAATGGTATATTGAACCTTTCATTCGCATTTTTCATCTGCAGGATACCAATGAGATTATTATTTTTTTGTGTATAGTCATGATTACTTTATATGTAGTCAAAAATGTTTATAATATATTCAATATCTGGATTTCTTCTAAGTACGCATGTAAGATTATGAGACAGTTGTCAGTGCGTATTTTGTCTGCTTATATGAAACAGGGATATAGTTTTTTTCTTACGAACAACAGTGCGCGTCTGTTAAGAGGTGTAGGAGCTGATGTTTCCAGTGTGTATACGATTATCAGTCAAATGTTTGGTCTTTTTAATAACAGTTTGACATTGTTATGTATTACGATACTGATTGTTTCAGCGACTCCGGAACTTGCCATATCGTTATTGATTCTTGTTGCTATTTGTTTTACTTTAACACAGATAATTTTTAGAAAGCCGATGCAAAAATATGGAATGTTAGCGAGAGAATATACCTATAGATGCCAGCAGGCATCCATGGAGGCAATCCAGGGAAGCAAAGAAGTATTAGTGACAAACCGCCAGAAGTATTTTGTAAAACAGTATGATGATTGTATGAAAGTTTCCAATCGTGCAAGTGTCAGGATGTCTGTTGGACAGACAGCGCCTAATTACATTATTGAGGCGGTTTGTATTGTAGGGTTATTGACAGCAGTAGTAATTCAGATGTTTACGTCTGATAATTCCACTCAGCTTCTGGGTCAGCTTGCCCTTCTTGCCGGTGCGGCATTTAGGATTCTTCCAACTGTGGGAGGTATGTTAGGCGCTGTGAATACATTTGTTTATAGTGCGCCGGCATTGTCTGCGGCTTATAGTACATTGTATCTGGTAAAAGATTTAGAGAACAATGGTGATAATGTTCAAAGAAAGATTGCGGGAAAGGATATCTCTCATATTAAATTTGAAAATGAATTGACATTATCTCATATAACTTTTTCCTATCAAACAAGAAACACTAAAGTATTGGATGATTTGAACCTGAAAATTAAGAAGGGAACATCGGTTGCTTTTATTGGAAGTTCAGGAGCGGGAAAAACTACTTTGGCAGACATTATATTAGCATTATTAAAGCCACAGAGCGGTGAAATCTTAGCGGATGGAATAAATATAGAGGATTTGGGTGGAAGATGGAACCAGATGATAGGATATGTCCCACAGTCGATTTATATGACGGACTCAACAATTCGTAGAAACATAGCGTTCGGACTTCGGGATGATGAGATTGATAATGAACAAGTGTGGAAGGCTTTGGAAATGGCACAGATGAAAGATTTTGTCTGGAATTTGCCAGACAAGTTGTATTCCATGGTTGGAGAATTTGGGGTACAGTTTTCAGGAGGGCAGAGACAACGAATCGCGATTGCAAGAGCACTGTATGGAAATCCTGATATATTAATATTGGATGAGGCAACAGCGGCTCTTGATACAGAGACAGAGACGGCTGTTATGGAAGCTATCGATGCATTACAGGGTGTCAAGACATTAATCATTGTTGCCCATAGACTTACAACAATCCGAAACTGTGATAAGATTTATGAGATTAAAGATGGCAAAGCTGTTGAGAGAAAGAAAGAAGAAATTTTTGCTGATATCAATAGCTAAAGTAGTATAAAGACTATGGCATGAAGGAGTAATTGTTGTGGAATCACAAGAAAAGGAATATAAGATTGTTACATTTCAGAAAGATTATGAGGATGCATGGGATCAGTTTGTTCTGCAAGAATCCTGTAATGGTTGTTTTCTACAGACAAGAAATTTTTTCAATTATCATTCTGAAGGAAAATATCTGGATTGTTCACTTATGTTTTATAGAAAAGACCAACTAGTGGCAGTTTGTCCAGCCTGTGAAATCAGAGAGGGTGATGATAAAGTTTTTTCATCACATTCTGGAAGCACATATGGAGGAATTATAGTATCTTCGGATATGATGCGTGCAGAGAAGATTATTAAATTATTGGACGAGTTCGAAGCATATCTTACAGAAATGGGTTTTACAAAGTGTGTTTTGAAGCAGACAAATCCACTTTTAGATCGATTGCCCGCAGAATTGTTAGAGTATTGTTTTTATTATAGAAAATATAGAGAATATAAAGAACTGAATTTATATATTGATTTTGATCATTATGATAAAGAAGACATACTTAAAAATTTCTCTAAGTTAAAAAAGCGTCTTGCCAAAAAATGTATCAGTGCAGATATGGAAGTGAGGGAGTTGATCGGTAAGGACGATATCAGAAGATTTCATGAAGTATTGACGGATAATTTGCAGAAATACCATTTGAAACCTTACCATACTGTGGAAGATTTACTTGATCTGAAAAAGAGGTTTCCGCGGGACATTGAATTTTGGGGCTGTGTATATGATGATAAAATAGTTGCTGCTTCAATGGTATTTTTGTTTGAGAGTGGCAACTGCGCCCATACGCAGTACTTGGCAGCAGATTCTGAGTACGGTAAATTGAGTCCGATGACCTATATCTACTACAAGATGATAGATATCTATAAGGATAGGAATATTCGTTATCTGTCCTGGGGAATTACAACGGAGCATTTAGGATTGGAGATTAATGAAAATCTGACCAATACGAAAGAGGAATATGGGAGCCGCCATAATATAACAAAAATTTATGAAAAGGAATTATAAGAGGATTTGTGTGGATTTATATATTGGATAGAACATAAAGGAGAAACAGGTTTATGCGGGATATACAGGATTATGAAGCAAAATATCAGGAAGAACCCTGTGAAAAATACCAGGTGAAATATCGCAGAGAAAAGATTTTAGATTTAATGCTTTCATGTAAACATGATACAGTACTTGAGATCGGGTGCGGCATGGAACCATTATTTGAATATGTTAGTGACTATAAACAGATGGTCATTGTGGAACCAGGGGATATGTTTATCTTAAATGCAGAGAGAAAAGCAAGAGAATCAGGAAGTAATGTTGTGTGCATACAAGGTTTTTTTGAAGAGAAGCTGGATCAGATTAAAGATGCCTGTGAGGATTATGATTTTATTGTATTGAGCAGTTTGTTACATGAGGTGGAGGAACCGCAAAAACTTTTAAAAGCCATTTATCAGATTTGCTCAGAAGCCACAATTGTGCATGTTAACGTTCCGAATGCAAATTCATTGCATCGGCTTTTGGCAAAAGAAATGGGGCTGATTCAAGATGTCCATGAGTTGTCCAATCTGCAAAAGACGATGCAGCGTAATAGTGTGTTTGATTTAAACAGTTTATGTGATATTGTCAATAAATGTGGATTTCAAGTAATGCAAAAAGGAACGTATTTTCCTAAATTGTTGAGTGCAGGGCAAATGGAAAAGATGCTTCAACAGGGAATTGTTAGAGAAGATATTTTTGAGGGATTAAATAAGATGATAAAGTATGTTCCTGAATTTGGATCGGAAATATTTGTACAGGTGAAGAAGGGATTTTAGCGATGGCAAAAATAATTGTATCGGCATATTCTAATGTAACATGGACGAAGGAGCAGTATCATGATTCTTTTGTGGAGGGATTTATAAGAGCCCTAAGGCGTTGCGGAAATGATGTGTTGGCATTTAATTTAAGAAATATAAATGAGGAGCAGTTTGGCAATTCCCTAAAGAAAGATTTGATTAAGGAAAAGGTATATAAAAGTATAAAGGATTTTTCTCCAGATCTGATCATAGCATTTAATAATTCATTGCCGGGAGATGAGATCCTGGAGATTACAGATTGTCCTGTTGCAGTTTATTCAGCGGATGTTCCTATGTTATATGCCAGCCGGGATGTGATAAAGTCAAAGATTGATCGCTATTATTTCTTGAACACCACACATATTATTGAAGCGGCTGTCCAGGATGTATTCAAACCGCAGGATGACCATATGCTGTTATTTGGACAAGCAACAGACATGAGAAAAATGGATATTCCGCAGACAAAAGATATCATGTATATTGGTTCACTGCCTAACTACAGCGGAACGATTATTAATTATTTTGTGGCAGTAGATGGTAATATTGATGATCCTGAACAAAAGAACGAGATAAAAAATAATTTCTTCAAAGCATTTGATGAGATGAAGGAGACTGACTTCACAACAGATATTATGTTTGATTTTCCGGGATGGTCAGTAAAACCTAAAATGGCAAACTGGGCACAGTATAATTCCGTCTGTCTTGCAGCATGCTCGAAGAAATTTGCGATATTGTCTGAATTGACAGAGTTTGATTTAGAAATACATGGTTATCCTTGGAACTGGCCTCACGCCATGCAATATAATTATGAACTTTTCAGATGTTTTGATTATAATTTATCTGTGACCTTAGAACAAAATTGTAAGAACTTTAATAAATCTAAGTTAGCGTTGAATTTACCAAATGCGACAGAAAAGGAGGGCTTTTCATGGAGGGTGGCAGATATTCTGGCAACGAATGCAGTGCTGTTGACTAAAAAATCGAAAACGCTTGAAGAAATGTTTCATGGATATATTGATTTTCCTATGTATGAAAGTGCCAGTGACGCGAAGAATCTGGCTCGAAAATTATTAAGTGATGAGAAGTGGAGAGAAGAGTTGGTTTTAGCCTCTAATCAGATGATAGAGGATAAGTGCAGATTTGAAAGTAAATTCCGCGATATGGAGAGTATGTTGGGACTTTCATTGATTAATGGAAATGGAAATGGGACTATGATGGATTTTGTTCCAGAATATAAAAAGCCTTCAGTTTGGTACAGGGCATACAAATTGATGGGGCGGATATATGCACTGCCATTGACATTGATGCAAAGAAAATGATAAATAGTGAAAAGGAATTCGAGATATGAAAAAATTAGTTATTATAGGGAATACGGAATTTGCGGAAATTGCTTATGAATATTTTACTTATGATTCTGAATATGAAGTGTCTGCCTTTGCCGTGGAAAAACCTTATGTCAAATCAAATACTTTGAAAGAGAAGCCAGTTGTTGATTTTGCAAAATTGCCTCAATTATATCCGCCACATGAGTACTGTGTCTTTACAGCTATAACATATCAGAAGCTCAACAGACTGCGGAGAAGATTTTATCAACAGTGTAAGGAGTGGGGATATGAGTTTGCGACATACATTAGTTCGGCAGCATTTGTGTGGCGAAATAATGTTGTGATTGGAGAAAATTGTTTTATCTTTGAGGATAATACAATCCAATATAATGTGCATATTGGAGATAATGTAGTTTTATGGAGTGGAAATCATATTGGTCATAGTGCGCATATTGCTGACCATTGCTTTATCTCATCACATGTAGTAGTCTCCGGATATTGTGAAATAGGAGAGCACTGTTTTTTGGGAGTAAACGCAACAATGGGGAATAATATTGTCTTACCAAAGGATTCTTTATTGGCTGCTGGTGCAGTGATGACGCATTCCTTTGATGAGATAGGAGGTATTTACGCAGGGAGTCCGGCAAAGAAAGTAAACAAGACTGCATATGAATATTACGGGGTGAATGACGATGAGATTTGAAAAAGTTGGACTGATATATTGTCCCAAAGGAGAACATGATTGGGAGAAGGACTCTTTTATGACACCAACCGCATTATTGGTAGAGGATGATGTGATAAGAATATGGGGTGGAGTAAGAGATAAAGATGGTGTAAGCCGAATCAAATATATTGATGTTTCGGCCAAGAATCCGAGTGAAATTTTATATGTTTCTGATAAAGTGGCGTTAGATGTGGGAAATCCCGGCTGCTTTGATGATAATGGTATGATTCTTGGGGATGTGGTACGGGTTCAGAACAAGTTATATATGTACTACGTGGGATTTCAGCATGTTGAGAAGGTGAAATTCTGCGCTTTTTCTGGTTTAGCCATTAGTAACGATATGGGTAAAACCTTTATGCGTTATTCGGAAGTTCCTGTTTTGGATCGTAGTAATCGGGGGAGATATGGCAGATGTATACATAATGTGATTTATAAAGATGGGATATTTCGTGTATACTACACGATTATTAATGGTTGGAAAAAGATTGGTGAAAGGCTGTATCCTAAATATAATATCTGGTATACGGAATCTACAGATGGAATGCATTTTAGCAATGAAGATACTTGTCTTTGTGTAGATATTAATGAAAATGAATATCGAATTGGTAAGCCTAGAGTATATGAGACAGATGCTGGGTACGAAATGTTGTATACAAGTGATTTGCTGACAAAAGAATACGTAATAGGCAATGCGAGATCCTTGGATGCCAAACATTGGGAAAGGAAAGATGATGTAATCGGTTTAGACAAGTCCCTGGCAGGGTGGGATTCCGAGATGGCATGTTATGCAATGTTATTAGAAACTCCATATGGTATATACGCTTTTTATAGTGGAAATGATATGGGTAGAACAGGTGTAGGATATGCAAAGTTAATAGAAGAATAAATATGATACTGCCAGTCTTTATTTTGCACAAGAGGATAAGTATGAAGAGAAAAATTTTTATTGCTGGTGTATGGGGAAAAGGCAATATAAACATTATGGAGCAATTTCAGAATGATGTGGAAGTAGAATTTCTCAGAAATGACTTTAAATATTTTTCTCAGATAAGAAAAATTTGGAGAATTGTTAATCTGAGGCTGGGTGGGCATGGCAAAGGTATAATCAGGTGGGTTTTAAGAACAAGTCTTTTGGATAATCAATATGCATTGTCCCATTGTGATTTTGACAGTAATGAGGAAAATTATATAGTATTGTTTAATTCCGCTCTATTACATTATTATTCCAGACAGTATTTTGAACGTTTGAGAAAGAGATATCAAAATATCAGATATATTCTGTATATAATAGATCCAATGCCAGATGGATTGTGGCCGGAGATTCAGGATGTATTGGAAGTATTTGATGTGGTTGCAACTATGCATCCATATAATTGCGAAAAATTTGGATTTGAATATCTTCCTTATGCGTATGCGAAGGTGGAAGATGTTCAAATCAGTGAAAACATAAGTAATACAACATTGTTTTATTGTGGAGCGATTGATGAGCATCGGCAGAATTTGATAGCAGAAATTGTAAAACAATGTGAAAAGAACCAGATTGATTTTGACTTTTGGCTTAAGCCATATGGACATAACAGTATAGATAACCAGAATGTCCATTATACGGAGATGCCATATACGGAGAATGTTCAAAGATTGAGAAGTTCAAAATGTATTTTGGAAGTAATGCATAAAGGATATGTAGGAATTACACAGCGGTATCTTGAAGCAGTTATATATAATAAAAAATTAATTACTAATAACAAGGAGATTGCAACGCTGCCATATTATAATCCAGACTATATGTTTTATTTTGAGAAGGTTGGAGATATTGACTGGGAGTGGTTATGTAATAATGTGAAAGTAGATTATCATTATCAAGGCGATTTTAGTGTTCAGATGTGGAAAAAGAATTTACTGACACTCTCCTCTAACATTTAGAGATTTTTTCTGATAAAGGGGTGATAGGAATGCTTAATAAGATAAAAGAGAGAATAAAAAAGTTTTCGTGTATTGTGACGATATATGAAAATAGCATTTTGGGGTATTACAAATTACGTACGAGAATATTTGAAGAAGTAAGAAAATATCGTCCGGTACATTATGGAGATAAGAATAGGGGAAAGTTTTTTTTTCGCATATCTTTTGAACACAGTTCATTGGGTCTGTATAGTACAATTTTTGAGATTGTGATACCCTATTGCCAATTTGCGTTAAGAAGAGGTTGGATTCCTGTGGTAGATTTAAAAGATATGTATATGCCTTTGATGCAGGATGAGGATAAGAAGGGTATAGAGAATTCATGGGAGTATTATTATGAACAACCAATAAGAGGTTATACGTTGGAAAATTTATATCAGAGCAGAAATGTATTAGAAGCAAAATGGTGGTACAGGAAGGTCAAGGGTCCTCAATGGAAAACAATGTACCCTACAAGCAAAAAAAAGATGAAATATTGGCATGATTTTATTCAATCTTATATTCGTTTAAACAGTAATATAGAGAACCGAATTGCATTGGAACGCGAGAGAATCTTTAAACCGGGACATAAGGTGCTTGGTGTTGGAATCAGGGCCGGGTTGAGAGCTGGTGCGATGCGACAGGAAAAGCTGTATAACAATCATCCAAAGCAACCTACATGTGAAGAATTAATGGATATTGTTGAAGATAAGATGAACCAGTGGGGATGTGATTATATTTTTCTTTCATGTGATGATAGAGAATATTTTAATAAATTTAGAACAAAATGGGGAGATAAATGTTGGTTTGTCGATAGAAAACTGTTGCATTATTTTGAAAATGATGTACCTGTGCCAACAGAACAGATGTATAGAGAATTCAGAGATGTTACCGTAAGAAAAAGAAATGAAGATTATATTGTTGAAACATATTTATTGGCGCAATGTAATAGCTGTTACAGTAGTCACGGAGGAGGGGCTACATTTGCTTACTTTTTGAATGGTGGACAATATGAGTATATAGAGATATACGATGGGGGAGTATATTCAGGATTGTAAAGTTTGAGTAATGGTTTTTTTAGAAGATACGAATAAAATGGGTGTGGATTGTACCAAAGCTTGTCAGTAAGAAAATTATAAAGTCTGAAACACCATTCAGAGGGTGAAAATATGGCAGGACACGTATGAATATAAACAAGGCGAGAACTGAAAACTCATGGAAGAGTCTTCAGTTTTTTTATTCTCTTTTTTCGTGTTATGAATAAAACATTCTCTAACAAATGTTATCTTCAAGGAAAGGAAAGAATATGAGCACAACGCAACCAATCAGAAAGATCAATGAGATTCATGAATTAAGAAAGTTTTTTTATGACAAAGGAGAGATAAGAAATTACGCATTAGTCACACTAGGTATTAATACAGCATTGAGAATCAGTGATCTGTTGAAACTAGAGTGGCGGGATGTTTGGAATTTTGAACAAAAACAATTTAAAGAACATGTGATTATAAATGAACAAAAAACAGGGAAAATAGCTAATATATATTTGAATGATCAATGTCAGGAATGCCTGTGCGAGTTAAAGAAATCATTATCAGACAGAATAGAGCCTGCGGAATATATTTTTAAGAGTAGAATAGGGGTAAACAACCATATTGGGAGAAATAGAGCCTATGTAATTATTAAGGATGCCTGTCAGTGTTTGGGGTATGAAGGGAATCTTGGCTGCCATTCATTACGGAAGACTTTTGGATATCATGCTTGGAAGCAGGGCGTGTCTCCAGCGATTATTATGTCGATTTATAATCATTCCTCAATGGAGATAACCAAGAGATATCTTTCCATTGAGCAGGATGATAAAGACGAAGTATATAGAAATATCATGTTATAATGGACAGGGAATAAAGTCTTCATAGGGCACTTTATAAAGATAGCTTTGTAAGGACGTCAAAAGGTTTCCTTGCAATACTTGTATTGATGTAATATACTAAAAGATATAGTTTTGTATTTGAAGATAACATTTGTTAGAGAATGTTTTGTAGATACAATCATTATTTTTCCCGATAGTAACAGAAAATATAATTATACTCAATGAAAAGTTATGATAACAAAGGAGAGAGCAAGGGATGGCAGTATTTATAGCAGCAGAGATAGGAATCAATCATAATGGAGATCTTCGATTGGCCAAGAAGCTGATTGACACGGCTGTAGTAGCAGGATGTGACGCTGTTAAATTCCAAAAGAGGACAGTGGATAAGGTGTATACGAAAGAATTTCTGGACAGTCCAAGACAAAGCCCTTGGGGAGACACGCAGAGGGCCCAGAAGGAAGGATTGGAATTTGGCAAAGCAGAATATGATGAGATTGACCGTTATTGCAAAGAGAAGGGAATTGAATGGTATGCTTCAGCCTGGGATGTGGATTCACAGAAGTTTTTGCACCAATATGATTGTAAGTATAATAAAGTTGCCTCAGCCATGCTGACGAATATGGATTTATTGGAGGAGATGGCCAGAGAACAGAGATATACCTATATTGCGACAGGGATGAGTACGTTAGTTGAGATTGATCATGCCGTTGAGATTTTTGAAAAGTATGAATGCCCTTATGAACTTATGCATTGTAATAGTACCTATCCGATGCCGGCAGAAGATGCTAATCTGAAATTAATCAGGGTTCTTGCAGATATTTATAAGTGTAAGGTGGGATATAGTGGGCATGAGACAGGTACTCTGGTCAGTACATGTGCCGTTGTGGCGGGGGCTACATCTATTGAACGCCATATCACACTAAATAGAAACATGTATGGTTCTGATCAGAAGGCGTCTATTGAGCCGTATGAATTGTGTAAACTGGTCAAGGATATCAGAGAGACGGAGAAGATTATGGGTACGGGTAAGAAAATACTTACTGTTGCAGAGGAAGAAGTAAAGAAAAAACTTAGAGGATAAAAAATGATTAAACTAATTATATTTGATATAGATGGCATTCTTACAGATGATACAGTGATTATTGATGGCAAGGGTCAGGAACAAAAACGTATGAATTTTAAGGATGTGGATGCTGTCTTTGAATTACATCGCAGAGGGTATAAGTTGGCTGCCATAACGGGTGAAGGGAATGCCTTGGTAGAATACTTTAAGCAAAGATTCCCCTGGGATTATTTCTATTCGGCCAATAAACGCAAGAAAGATACTATTCAGGATATACAGAAGGAATCGGGGTATAAGACAGAGGAAATTTGTTTTATTGGTGAAGGTAAGTATGATGTGGAAGCATTGGAATATGCCGGATTGGGAATTTGTCCGCCGGATTCCATTGATGAGGCAAGAAGAGTTTCTGATATCATATTGCAGAATCGGGGAGGGCATGGTTGTGTATGGGAATTAGTCGGAATCCTCGAAGAATACAATGCAGGTGAAACGGCGCAGAATTATTTTTATCGGAGGCTGGAGGAACACACTAACATTTTTAAATCCATGGCATCTGACACAGCGCTTATTGAGAAGACAATGATGATAGGTGACGAAATTATCAAGTCTTTTCAAAACGGCGGGAAACTGTTGTTATGCGGAAATGGGGGCAGTGCGGCAGATGCACAACATATAGCAACGGAGTTTATCAGCCGTTTCTATAAAGAACGCGCGGCTATGAATGCTGAAGCGTTGACTGTAAATACATCTACATTAACGGCGATTAGCAATGATTATAGTTATGAGAAGATATTTGTGAGACAGATTGAAGCGAAGGGACAACCAGGTGATATCCTGGTAGGAATCAGTACCAGCGGAAAGTCCAAAAGCGTGTTAGAAGCATTAAGATATGCTAGAAAGAATGGAATTCTTTCGGTTATGCTTATGGGAGATTTTTATAATTTTGAATTGGAAGAAGCAGCGGATTATGTGATTAAAGTGCCATCCCAGATCACACCGAGGATTCAGGAGGCACATATCTTTTTAGGCCATTTATGGGCAGAATATGTGGAACATAGGTTGTTTCAGAAATGAGGAGTTGGAGATGAAAAGACGGGTAGCTGATATTATCATGGATATCTTATGTGAGAACGGAATTACAGACTGTTTCAGTGTTGTTGGAGGAGGGGCAATGCATTTAAATAATGCATTTGCCAGATGTGAAAGGATTGGCAAGTATTATAATCATCATGAGCAGGCATGTGCCATGTCTGCTGAAGCATATGTCAGGACAAGCGGAAAACTGCCTGTGGTTTGTGTGACAAGTGGTCCGGGCGGAACCAATACTTTGACAGGTGTACTGTGTGCATGGCAGGACAGTCTGCCAATGTTGATATTAGCGGGACAGGTAAGGTATGAAATTTCTGTGGAGAGTTCAGGGCTGCCTCTCAGACAAAGAGGCGAACAGGAATTTGAGATTGTGCCTGCCGTGAAGCATATGACAAAATATGCAAAAAAGGTCATAAATCCATTGAGTATCAGAAGAGAATTACAGAAGGCTATAGATATTGCGACCAGTGGCAGAAGAGGACCGGTCTGGCTGGATATTCCTTTAGATGTGCAGGGTGCGATGGTTGAAGAGGAAGATTTATTGCCGGCACTGGAACATGTGGCAGCGCTTCCGGCTGCCCGCAAATCAGATATGGATTTCATCAATCGGTTTTTGGCGGAAGCTGAGAGGCCATGTATTTTGGTAGGATCAGGGGTACGGGTCAGCAATGTTATAGAGGAGTTCAGGGAGTTTTGCAATAAGGTAAAGATACCGGTGGTATCTGGAATACATGTGGCTGATGCACATTCCATGGAGTATCCTCTGTATTATGGTATGTCTGGCACAATAGGGCCGCGTGTGGGTAATTTTATATTGCAAAATGCGGATGCAATACTTGTGATAGGGAATAGCCTGCATTTGACTCAGACAGGATTTAATCAAAAGGAATTTGCACCTCGTGCCAAGATTGTCATGGTGGATATAGATCAGAATGAGGCTATGAAACCAGGATTAAATATTTACAGACTGATTCATTCCGATTTGAAGATATTTTTTGATATGGCGGAAGAAAATATAAAAGAAATCAGTGCGCGGGAAGATTGGATTCTATATTGTGATGCATTAAGAGAAAGATTTCCTATTATTGAAGTTCCGAAAGATGTCAATATGCAGGGGCCAGTAAGGCAGAATTATTTTTGGAGTATTTTTGAGAATAAGGAACCTGATGATTGTATTATAGCTTTTGGAAATAGTATGGGTGTAGCAGGTGTTGTGCAAAAAGGGATACGCAAACCTAAACAGAGACTAATTGCAAATTTTTGGGTAGGAACGATGGGAAATGATTTACCAGAGGCGTTTGGAGCAGCTATTGCATCTGGCAAAGAAGTAATCTGTGCTACCGGTGATGGATCTATCATGATGAATCTACAGGAATTGCAGACGATAAAACATTATGATGCTCCGGTAAAAATTGTTCTTTTCTCTAATCAGGGATATGGAACAATACGAAATACCTGTAAGAACTTTTTTGATGGAACTAAAGTTGGGTGTGATCCAGAATCAGGAGTAGGAATGCCAGATTTTGAGAAGGTGGCTCTTGCATTTGGTTATCATTATAGAAGATGTGCGACTAATGAGGATGCAGAAGCATGCATAGACTGGCTGTTCCAGTCAGAGAGACATGCATTTCTTGAGGTCATACAGGATTTTGACGATGTATTTGAGCCGAAACTGCAATCTCGTTTATTGGAGGATAATACGTTTGCTACGCCTGCGTTACATGATATGGCGCCATTTATAGATAAAGAAGAATTAGACAAACTGATGTTATGGTAGGAGGAAGTCATGAGAAAAGTTTATTTTAACGGAGAATTTGTTGATGAGGCGGATGCGAAAATTAGTATTTATGATTCGGCTTTGATGTTTGGCGATATGATCTTTGAAATGACCCGCTCATTTAATAAGGAGCAGTTTAAATTGAGAGAACATATTGACAGGTTGTATGCCTCTGCGAAGTATCTTCAGATAGCTTTGGAAGAGCAGATGTCTAAGGAGGAGATGATAGAGGCGGTCAACAAAACCATAGAGATCAATGACCCTTTTTTTGAGGCGGATGATGAGCATCGTATCATGATAGATGTGACAAGAGGATTATTGGGGTTGTATGAAGATGTTGTGGGAACAAGAAAAGGTCTCAATATCGTTATTGCGGATTTTCCTTTGCGCTGGACAGTTGCATCAATGGGGATGCTGTTCGATAAAGGTATTAATGCAATCATACCGTCTCAGAGAGCGATACCCGCGTCTTTAATTGATCCTAAAGTCAAGAACAGAAGCAGAATACATTATCTGATGGCCAATATTCAGGTGTCAGGATATGAAGGGGACAATAATTGGGCATTGTTGTTGGATACAGATAATTTTGTGGCAGAAGGTACAGGGGATAACTTCTTTATTGTAAAAGATGGCGTGGTGATTACGCCGGAACCCCGTAATATCCTTAGGGGGATCAGCAGAGAGTATGTTTTTGAGTTATGTGGTCAGCTGGGGATGGAGTACAGGGAGAAGAATATTGATGTTTATGATGTGGTAAATGCGGATGAGGCTTTTATGACAGGAACACCGTTTTGTATTTTGCCAGTAACCAGTCTCTCGGGAGATAAGATAGGGACAGGGAAGATGGGAGAAATTACTTCCAAACTGTTGAAAACATGGAGTAATAATGTCGGTGTTGATATTATTGAACAGATAAAAGGATGGGGAAGCGGTAGTACAGGTAAGGATAGCGGCGCACCGACACCCTATGCTTTTAAGAGGAAATAGAAATGAGAAATTATGGAATTATGCAGGGGCGCCTGACTCCTTCGAAGGGAAGAGGAATTCAATTTTTCCCATTTGATAATTGGGAGAAGGAATTTAGGTTAGCAAAAGAATTAGGATTAGATGAGATTGAATTTATTTTTGATTTCGATCGATATGAACAAAATCCACTTTGGACTCAAAGCGGGAAAGAAATCTTAAAAAAAGTTATGCAGGAAACCGGAGTAAGGGTTCATTCTGTCTGCTTTGATTATTTTATGTGCAGAGCTTTTTTTAAAAAAGATGGGGATATAAAGAAAGAGATGCGTATAGAAAATGTACAGATTTTACGACATGTACTTGACGCAATGCAAGAACTTGCAATTAGTCTGATTGAGATACCGTTGGTGGATGATTCCTCTTTAAAAACTGAAACAGAAAAGGAAGAATTTAAAGAATTTGTTTTAGAGATGATATCGCAGACAGATGTGGGGGTTAGATTTGGTCTGGAAACAGATTTGCCCCCTAAGGAATTTTTGGCTTTTTTGAAAGACATAAATTCTGACCGAATTGGAGCCAATTATGATAGTGGAAATAGTTCCGGTCTTGGATATGATATGTATGAAGAAGTGACTACACTTGGAAATAGAATTTTTAATATCCATATTAAAGACAGAGTATATAGGGGAACTACTGTGGAATTGGGGACAGGTAACGCTGATTTTGATGGATTATTTAAGGGGTTGAAAGAAATTGATTATCAGGGGGCTTTCATCTTGCAGGCGGCCAGAGGAGAGGAGGGAAAAGAATCCGAGAATATAGAGAGGCAAACAAGATTTGTAAAGGGGTATGTGAGTAAATATTTGGATTAGCAGAGAATTTTATACAATGTGTTTTAGATGTGCAAACAAGGAGGAAAATACCGTGGAAATTTTGAAAGACATGAAAAGCTTAAGGGGGGGGGGGGTAGATACTTTATCCCTGTTAAATAAGGAGGTTTGGATATGGGGCGTGGGCGAAACCGCGAATCGATATCAAAAATCTATTGCAAATTTGCAGAAAAATGGAGTCAATATACAAGGATATTGTGACAATAACAATGAGTGGTGGGGAAAAAGATATAATGGATTGTTGGTCATAAGTCCGGAAGAATTAGGAAAAAGGAATGATATTGTAGTTTTGATATGCTCTTTACAGAAAAGGGTTATAGAGGAAGTGGGCGCTCAGCTGACCAGTGTGCAGAAAGAATGGTATGCTTACGACAAAGCAGTTTATATGCTGCATAGGAGGGAACTGCTTCAATGTTATGAGTTATTGACAGATGATCTTTCCAAAAAGACTTATCAAACAATGATTTTGGAGAGAATGCAGGGGGGAGACAAAACGGGACGACCCTTTCATGCAGATGATATATTGTATGGAAATTATTGTCTTGGAATTGCGGCTTTTGACAAGATAGATAAAGATGAAATATATATAGATTGTGGAGCCTATGTTGGGGACACAATAGAAAGATATTTGTTTAAAAAATTTGGGGTATGTAAGCGAATTATTGGATTTGAACCGGATGAAATCAGTTTTTTCGCTTTAAGTGAGAGGAGAAGCCGTTTACTGAAAGAATGGGGAATGAAAGATGACAAAATTCAAATATATCAAATGGCTGTTGGAGCAGAGAAGGGTAATGTAAAATTTTCTTCTTCAGAGTTAGATGGGAGGACAGGTGGATTAATAGGAAATGAAGGCAAAACTGTACAGATGATTGCATTGGATGATTTTATGACGGAACAATATTCACAGCTTAAGATTGATACGATCGGGAGTGAGATGGATATTTTGAAGGGCGCCCAAAAGAGTATAAAAAAATGGAAACCCAATATTGTTGTTGCAATGGCGTATAAGGCAGATGATGTGTTTGAAATCCCACTCTTTCTTTATGAGTTGGTTCCTGAATATAAGTTTGCAGTTCGGCACCATAGAAACTGCATGGAAATGATGTTATATGCATGGATAGAATAAATTTGCGGGAAACTATGTAGAAATAGGATGATACGAGGCTTTTATGGATTTAGGATTAAGAGATAAAAATGTAATGATAACGGCATCTTCTCAGGGAATAGGATTTTCTACGGCTGAGAGTTTTTTAAAAGAAGGTGCAAATGTACTTTTAAATGGACGAAATGAGGAAAAGCTTAAGCATAGTTATAAAATTTTGTGCGATAAGTATGGGAGTGGACATGTTGCTTGTTTTACCGGGGATATAACAGTGGCAGATACTATATCACAGTGCCGTAGTTATATTGAAGATACGTGGGGGAGATTGGATGTTTTAGTGCCTAATCTGGGCTCGGGGATACCAATTTGTGAAGATAAATTGGACATTAAGGAATGGGAAACGCTTATTAACGTGAATCTTTTGCCAGCGGTAAAGGTTATACGAGAGTTTACTGAAATACTGTCTCTTAGCGATAACGGAAGCATTATTCTTATTTCGTCCATTGTTGCTTATGAGAGGATGCGGGCTCCTTATGCGTATGCTGCTGCTAAAAATGCAATTAGAACACTGAGCAAATATTTGGCAGGGGATCTGGCAGAAAGGTCTGTTCGGGTTAACTGTGTAGTTCCAGGAAATATTATGTTTGAGGGGGGACGCTGGGAAGAATTGTATAATAATGATAAAGAGGGAACAGAAGCTTATATTAATAGAGAGGTTCCGTTAAAGAGATTTGGAAGGCCGGAAGAAATTGCAGATGCAATTGTATTTCTGGCTTCTGAGCGTGCAAGATTTATAACAGGTGCAGAACTCGTAATTGATGGCGGGCAAAAGAGGAGTTGACATGAATACAATTGATAAGTTTGAGATAAAAGGCAGAGTAATCATCATAACTGGAGGAGCAGGATTTCTTGGGAAAAAGCATGCAGAGGCAATTCTTGATGGGGGCGGTATTCCAGTACTTATTGATATTTCGAATGAAAGTCTTGATAGAGCGAAAGAAGAGCTTCTAAAGGAGTATCCGGAGGGCATAGTAGAGATTTATAAGGCAGATATAAAAGACCGACATGCAATGGAGCAGCTTGCAGTAGAAATATGCGGGAAATATTCGCATATAGATGGACTGATCAATAATGCTGCGAATAATCCAAAGGTTGAGGGAGATGCAAAAAACATGAAAAACATCCGGTTTGAGGATTTCCCTATTGAAATGTGGATGGACGATATTTCTGTAGGATTAACAGGGGCTTTGGTTTGTTCACAGGTATTTGGCAGCGTTATGGCGAAACAGAAGAAAGGAGTAATTCTAAATATATCATCAGATTTAGGAATTATTGCCCCGGATCAGCGAATATATCAAAAGGATGGGTTAAAGGAAGAAGAGCAGATGGTGAAGCCGGTTACTTATTCTGTCATAAAGCATGGGATTCTGGGATTAACTAAATATATTGCTACCTATTGGGCACAAAAGGGTGTTCGGGCAAATAGTTTATGTCCGGCAGGCGTCTTTAACAACCAAAATGACGATTTTTTGGATAAGCTGTCTAATCTGATTCCTATGGGAAGAATGGCTGATAGTGATGAATATAAAGGGACGATTTTATATCTTTTGTCGGATGCGAGTTCGTATATGACAGGTGCAACAGTAATTGTGGACGGCGGACGGACTTGCTGGTAGAAGGCGATACTATTTTATTGAACGGATATTAGAAATTTCATACATTGTGGTTTAGAAATATAATAAGGAGCACAAAATGGATAAAAATATTATGGAATACGATAAGAAGATTATTATTTGGGGAGCAGATAACCGGGCACATCGTTTTATGATGGATTATAATATTCCGGAAGAAAAAGTTGCATTTCTTGTGGACAGGAAAAAAGAAAAACAGGATGCGGGTTTTGTTTATATACTTGGATGCGAGAAGAAAGAGGTATGTTCTCCGGACATATTAAATGATATAGCAGTGGATGAGTTCCTGTGGGTCATTACTGTAGGACAGCCGGAAGAAATCATCGAAGAATTGCAAAAGTGTGAGGGGGGGGGGTAAATATATTCGTATATCCATCGGAACTTCTTCCCTGTAGGAACAACCTGGCATTGTATGCGATGTGGGCATATCATCTGGAGAATGAGAATAGGAGAAACCTGTCGGTCACAGACTTAAAAGAAAAATATAATGAATTGTTTTATAACAACAAATTTGTTTTGCCAAGAATGACTATGGTTTTAACAACCAGATGTACCTACAGATGCAAGGAATGTATTGAAATGATTCCGTATTTAAGGAAGCATGAAGATGTTGCAAAAGAGGAGATATTTCAGGATATTGATAACCTGGTAAGTAACATCGATGAATGTGTTTTTCTGGAGTTGATTGGAGGAGAGCCATTTTTATATAAGGACTTAGATGCGGTGCTTGCGTATGTGGTTAAGGAGGATAAAATTCGTAATGTTGCAATCGTTACAAACGGGACAGTCACATTATCTGAAGAAATGCTTTCTATGCTAAAGCATGAGAAGTTGTCGGTTATTGTGAGCGATTATGGCATTAGTGATAAACCTGGAACTTTTGTAGATAAATTAAGAGAGTATGGAATTTGCGTTAATGTATTATACGAACAGGAATGGTTTTCAGCAGGGAGCTGCGAAAAGAGAAATCGCGGCATGGAGGAATTAAGGAGACAGTATGATAAGTGTCATGCACCGTGGTGGTGTAAGACCATATATAAAGGTGCCATGTATGCCTGTATCAGATCCATTGGATTATATGATCTTGGATATATTGATGAGAAACAGGATCTGTTAGAGATTAGATCAAATTGCAGGGAAGGGATTGAGGAATTTTTTAAGAGAGACTGGTGCGAAGCGTGTGACCACTGTGATTGGTATACGGAGGATCATCGGTATTGTAGAGCAGGTGAGCAGGTAAATTCATCTGAATCATGAAGGCAGTAGGAGGAGATTTATATGAAGTATGGAAGATTTGTGTCATGGTATGATGATATTTCATTAGATAAGCATAGCAATGTTGTGGCAAACATAGGCGATAATGCGCAGGCTTATGCGATTGATCATTTATATAAGAAGCTGGGAATACCTAAGGAAGATATCATCGATTTAAATTATACGGGATTAAAAAACTATGATGGAGAATATGTAATAGTACCCATGGCACAGGCCATAACGAATTATAAAAGATTTGATATTTTCCCTATAAGCCGTAAAGTCATTCCATATTATATCAGCACTGCAATGAACGAACCAGAATGTGAAGATATTTTACCAGAGTTGAGAATGTATCAGCCGATTGGCTGTCGTGATGAAGAGACAATGGAACTGCTTAGGGCAAAAGGAGTACAGGCGTATTTGTCCGGATGTGTCACGTTAACATTGCCCAGACGAAAAGAGAGCCCGAAGCAGACAAAGATCTATCTGGTGGATGTACCACAGGCTTTGGAAAAATATATACCAGAAGAATTGAAGGATCGTGTTGTCAGGAAGACACATGCGTATACTTATGAAAAACTACCTGTAGATGATGAGGAAGTAAAACGTATTAATACTATTGCAATAGAGCAGTATAGGGAATATTGTGAGGAAGGCGCATTGGTAGTGTCTTCAAGACTACATGCTATAGTGCCCTGTATGGCGATGGGTATACCAGTAATAGCGGTATCGCAGAACTTTGATTACCGATTCAGTTGGTTAGATAAATTTATTCCTTTATATTATCCGAATGATTTTGAAAGGATTGACTGGAATCCTCAGGTAGTGGATGTATCTGAATTTCAGGAAAAATTTATTAGATCGTTTCAAAGCGGCTTGGAGAGACTGAGCAGAATATACACGGATACATGTGAATTAAGTTCGTATCTTGAGAATCGTCCCAATGAGAAGATGAACCGGGAACTACGTAAGAAAGTAGAAATATTACAGGAAAAGCGTGCTTCTAAAAGCGAGTTTACGTATGGTATATGGGGATGCGGCGTACATGGTAAACTAGTATATAAATTTATGAAAGAGATTTGTCCCCAGAGTAGTATCAAAGCATTTATTGACCCCTATGTAAAAGGATGCTGTATGAATGTTCCGGTTATAAAGCCGGGGCATGACATCTTTAAAGAATGTGATTTTATCTGGGTGACAACGCAGCCAGGGCGTGAAATGGCGAAAGAAGCATTGACTGGGGATAGAAAGCAGGAAGGGATAGATTTTGACTATTTTATATCGGCTTCCTTCTAAAGAATGGTAAGAACGGTATGTAGTTCGACAGGCAGGGTAGAACATGTTATTTGGTAATGAAGAATTTCAAAAGAAATTTATGAGTGATGTACTACAGTTCGCAGAAGAAAAGAACTTTATGCTGCTTTATGGAGCCTTAGTGGGAGGAATCTCTAAAGGATTACAGTATGAGGACAGTGATTATGATACAAGATTTTTGTATGTAGATAGAAGTAATCCGGAAAAAATATATATACCCTTCCATGAAAAGGAAAAAGATTTAAAGCACAGGGTCTATTTTGATAACTTACCTTATGAATTTATACCTCTGTGGGAATTTACATCATTTATGCAGTTTTTACACACGCCTGCGTTTGATGGCAAAGAATCCTGTGGATTATATAATATAATTGGTTGGACACTCCAGTCTCCCTATACGTGGGATCCTTATGGAATTCAGATGAAGATAATTCCCATAATGAACTCCGTGTTTAGGAAAGAGAAATTCATTCCTTATCATGTGGATCAGATAAAGGAATATTTTTCAAAAGACAGTCAAGTCATCATTAAGGATTACTTATATGCAATCTATGCGGCTCTTAGCATCAAGTGGGCAATAGAAAGAGAGACTTTTCCACCAGTATATATGAAATCTCTGGTTATGGAGATTGCTCCCGTTGCTTTGAGAAGTAAGGTGTTGGATATGATTGATTTATCCAAAAAGCTTTCAGCAGAATATTTGCATCAGGGAGAAGAGAATGAAGAAAAGCTGCAAGAATCCCATTACGTTGGGAATATCGCTCATGATGCAGAAATAGATGCTTTTATTAATCAAATGAGGGAAGAGGCAGGAAATATAATCCCTGGAATAATTGATGAAGGCAGTATCAATGCAGCTATAGAAGCTATATATGAATTAGTACGGTATTCCGTGCAGGATGAAACAAAGGTAAGAGGAGTAAATGTGTAAAATATTATGAAAATATTACTTACGGGGTCCACAGGATTTATTGGAAGAAATTTAAAAGAACAATTGGAAGATCAATATGAACTTTATGCGCCTGATCATCGGGAATTAGATCTTCTGGATGATATTGAAGTGGAAAGATATCTGGAAGATATGTGTTTTGATATTATTATTCACTGTGCTAACAGAAATGATGTGGTGAAAGTCGATACAACTGATTATGATGTTCTCGATGATAATCTTCGTATGTTTTTTAATTTGGAGAGATGCAGAGAATATTATGGAAAGATGTACTATTTTGGCTCCGGGGCAGAGTACAGTTCAGCACATTATATCCCTAATATGACAGAAGATTATTTTGGAACTCATGTTCCCAGGGACCCTTATGGATTTTCCAAGTATATTATGTCTAAGACTTGTCGAAAGGATGGAAATCTTTATGATCTTCGTCTTTTTGGTGTGTATGGAAAGTATGAAGAATGGTCCAGAAGATTTATTTCTAATGCAATCTGTAGAAGCCTGAAGGGTATGCCGATTACGATATCACAAAACGTATATTTTGATTATTTATGGATAGAGGATTTAGTAAAAATCATGAGGTGGTTTATTGAAAATGAGCCGCATTACAGACATTATAATGTCTGTCGTGGAACGAAGATTGATTTGTATACACTTGCCTGTAAAGTGAGAGAGATATTGAACATAGATTGTGATATCTTAGTGGCCAAAGAGGGATTTAAGACTGAGTATACAGGATGTAATCAGAGAATTAGAGATGAAATAGGGGATATCCAGTTTTCTGAATGGAATATGACGATAGAGAATTTATGCAGTTTTTATAAAGAACATATTGACGAAATAGATGCGGACAAGCTTATATAATCTGAATAGATACGAGGACATGTAGCAAGAGAATGAGTGGTTATTATACAATATCAGCAAATGATAATATGGTGATTTATGGGGGCGGTGCACTTGGGAAGGAAAGATACCGTTATTTTAGCAGACATTATCATGTGTCGGCTTTTTTTGATAAAAATGCTGCCTCCATTTGCACAGAGGATATCAATATTCCAATCTATACACCGCAGGACGGGGTAAGTAAACTGGGGACACATATAGTTGTAGTAGTGTGTATTCATAATGCATTTATGCATCAAGAAGTTGCGCAGAATCTATATGACCTCGGAATCGATAAAATTATTTTTCTGCCCATGGGAGATGGTTATCTTGCTAATCCGCGTATACAGATGTTAGAGATTTATACGTATTGCTGTGAGCATGATATAGGAAGGATTAGAGAAATACCTTATTATAGCACTTTGATAAGAGCGAATTTTGTAGATTGTATTATCCGCAAAAGCAGTGAATATATAGTAAGTTGGTGCCCGATAGATTTGCTTTATACAGAAGAAAATTGGCCGGATGGCAATGCAAATATTCCTGTGGCATCTTTTCGGATTCTTGCGGAGGGATATGAGTTTTTCCAGGGGCAGATTGATAATGCGGATAATTTTATACAGGTCTATATGCCAGAAGATGGACAGTCAGAGAATGTCGGAGATTTTTTGCAGAGAAGATTCAACACTTATCTTATGTTGGAAAAGGAATGGAAAGAAAATCATGAATATTTTATGTATGCACCCGTAGAAGTGAAGTGGAATAAGAGGGCATATTTTAATGTGATGGATGGACATAACAGAGTATGTTTTCTTATTGATAAGGGATGCAGATGGATACCGGTCCGTATGAGCAGAGAGGATTATGAATTATGGCTTAACATGCCTGTCAGCAAAGCAATTTGTGATAAAATGGAAGGGTGTGCACAACAGTTTTCCTATCATTTACCACATCCTCTGTTTAAATATGAGAAGATTACAAAGGATGATTTGTGTGTAGATATTTTATGTGAGACTCTTAAGTATTTAGGAAAAGAGAGTAGAAAAATAAACAATATATTAGAAATTAGTGAATATGAGGGCTATTTTGCAGCTAATTTTCTCAGAATGGGAATAAAGTATGCGGCGGTAATCGAGGATAGGGAAGAGATAATAAATACGATTAATCAAATACAAATGCTGATTCAAATCGGCAACATACAGATTAGGAAAGACGTTTGCCAGGTGGAAAAAGAGATAGAACTTGCATTTGTTTTGAAGGATATTCGAAAGAATTTGGAAGATATATTGAGATTCGATGCTTTGAGAAGTTGTAGATTCCTGGTTTATAAAACTTATGGGAATATTGATGAAAGTAAAAGATTATTGTATGCTTGTGGATTTAAAGAGTATCATTTTTTGCTTAGGGTAGTAGAAGAAAAAGAAGTTAGGGAAGTTGGCATTTATAGTAGAAAATTGTAGGAAGAACTTTAATACGAGGGCTTTGTATGTGGAAATTTATACTTTATGGTGCAGCATCAATCGGGGGAATTGTCAAGGATACCCTGGAATCTTGCGGTTATGATGTAATGGGATATATAGACAAAAGGGCTCATGAAATGGATCAATATAATGGGCGGCCTGTATGGAGTATTCAAGAGGTGCCGGAGATTGGGGATGATGAGGAAATTGCAGTCTATATATCAGTTAAAAATGTTTTTGAGCATGAAAAAATTGCACGGCAGCTCACAAAGGCCGGCTTTCGAAATTTGATTTATAAACCCTATAATGTTTTATTAGGCAATGCTTCAAATAAAGAAAAAGAGTTGGCACAGTTATATGATGATTTGTTCGAAGGATGTTTAAAGAGGCCTGAATTTAATATTCCGGACTGTACACATGAGGCGAGCTTACATGATTATGCGTTAATTTCCAAGGAAAATGGACAGGTTACGGCTTATATTCCGGTAGAATATATTTTTACAAATGATTATCAGGATGATGAAATGGAGAAATGGGGAAATGTATCTATTCCTTGTTTTTTTACGCATATTAACTTTTTTAGAAGTTTAGACGGGGATCAAAATTGTTCTGTAATGCCATATTTAAAAGAATATTGTGAATTTACGGCACAGATAGAAGGAAAAATAGAAATCACAGCTGCCTGGAGAGACAATGTGATTGCGAATAGGACACATATTTTTGAACAAATGAGTGAGGCATTACAGTTAGATCCGCTCTTTTTTGTCAGGAATGCAGCAACGGCAGTCTGGAACAGAAAAGGAAAATATTTTAATCTGACCAGCGGAAAGCACAGGTGTACGTTTTTGGCGGCCAAAGGTAACAAATATATTCCGCTTTATATTAGTGAAGCGGATTATGAAGAGTTTGTAAATTTGTCTGAGGTAAATTACGTTAAAAATGTTGTGGATTTATATGATGGGACTGTGGTGATTCCTAATCCCTATTTTTACAGAGGAGTTCATAACAGAGATTTTGGGGAACACTCATTTTTGCTATGGTTCTCTCGCTATTTTGGAGAGAAATTGTTTTACGGGAAAGGTAAGGTTGACTTTAGTGGATTTCGTGTGGTAGATAGAACCAATGATGAAGGACATTTAGCAAGATATCTGTACAGATGCGGTTCACAGGTATGGAGGTGGAAGCAGCCTGACGAAATGGAAAAAGCATTGAATAGGCTGTTTGATACGGAGATTAACTATATTTCACAGATGAAAGAGGATATTGATGTATTGATTACAGAGGGACAAACTGCTTTAGAGCTTTCAGGAAATGATTTAAGTGAGGCAGCATATGTTATCCTGAAATCAGCGACAGAAGCGGTACAGAAGCATGTTTGTGAAATGGGTGCCTTGAAAATTGGTAAAGTGATAGATTCAATGTGGAAAGGGACAGTTTTCTATAGAAGTTACTTGTTAGTAAAACCGGATGGCGAGACGGATGAAAGATAGAGAGTATAGAATCTATAGGAATGAGGAATAAGATGGGATTTATAGAAACATTACAAAATGACATAAAAATATATAAGGATAACTGGAGTAAAATACAGGATAAAATAGAAAATGCGGGAATTATTGGCATATGGGGGACGGGGCTGGCAGCGCAGCAGGTATATAAAGATTTATGTGCTATGGGATATGTGCCAGCTTTTTTTGCAGATAATGACCAGGCGAAATGGGGTACTCTGTATAAGAATATCAGTGTGATAAGTATTGATGATATACCCAACAACAGTTTGGTTATTATTTGTGCCAATGTCAAGTATCAAATCCACCAACAGTTACAGAGACATGGGATAGATAATTATATGTATATAGATCCTGAATATTTTCAATATCTGCCGAACGAACAAGTCAGGGATACGATTAATTCGAATGCAGATAAGATAGAGCGGGTATATACAATCCTGGCAGATACCGAATCGAAGCAGGTGTTTAGAAATATTTTACTGCACAGAGCTGTTCATGATTTAGAATTGGTCTGGAAAGTATATGAAGAGAACCAATACTTTGATAATCGTATTGTGGAGCATGTGTCGGGTAATTTTGTTGATTGTGGGGCGTGTGAGGGAGATACCTTGCAAAGATTTCTCGCTCAGATAGGCAGGGGGGGGGGTAAATCAGAATTATCATTATTATGCATTTGAGGCTGACAGAGATAATTTTGAAGTGTTAGAGAACTATTGTCAAAGTAATGGGTTGACAAATGTGAAATGCTATAATATGGGTGTATGGGATCAGGCGCAGGAATTATTTTTTGCAGCAGGAGACGATTTTGTGTCAGGAACATTGTTAAATAGTGACGCGGGGAAAAAGGTAATCAAGATTGAGGTTGATGCGATAGATCATATCCTTGATGGCAAAAAAATAGACTTTATCTCCATGGATATTGAGGGAAGTGAGATAAGGGCGTTGGAGGGAGCACGTAAGAGCATTCAGAAGTGGAATCCAATCCTGGCAATTTCTGCTTATCATAAGTTGGAGCACTTATGGGAGATTCCCTTATTAATTAAGGAGATAAATCCAGAGTATGATATTTTTTATGCACATCATCGGTGGAATATGGATGATACAGTGTGTTATGGGAAGATGTGAAGATGGGTGGGATGAGCATAAACTGGATTAAAAAAAGATACTGAAACTTAGTGGATTGTATGGAGAAGGTTCGGATCATCAGCAGTAGCTTCATGTTGACAGTATAGGAATACATTGATCCATGCAAATAGACTGAAAGATTTACGTTCAATCATTGATCTGAGGTAACCAATCCACGAATAACGGAGGATAGGCATATGCAATTTAATTCAATGCATTTTATGATCTTTTTCCCAGTTACACTTTTTGTTTATTTTATTATTCCTGTTAAATTACGAAAAGTGTGGCTGTTGATTACGAGCTATTATTTTTACATGAGTTGGAATCCAAAATATACGGTGTTAATTGCAGCATCAACAATATTTACATATATTAGTGGCCTTTTAATAGAAAAAAGCAAATCTAGTAGTATTGGATATATTTATGAGGGGGGGGGGGCAAAATATTATTAGCCATATGTATAGGTGGAAATTTATCTGTATTAGGTATATTTAAATATGGAAACTTTTTGATACAGACGCTGGATAGAATTACCCAGCATTTACATATTGGCTTGATTAGTTACCGGTTTGATTTTCTACTTCCTGTTGGAATCTCATTTTATACATTTCAGGCATTGGGTTACGTTATTGATGTTTATCGTCAAGATATAAAGGCTGAGAGAAATCTTTTGCAGTTCGCCCTGTTTGTTTCCTTTTTTCCGCAACTAGTAGCAGGCCCTATTGAAAGATCCAAGAATCTTTTGACACAGATTCAGCACATTGATGAATTGAAGATATGGAATGCAAAACGCGTTACTTCTGGATCAATCTTGATGGTTTGGGGTCTGTTTATGAAAATGGTCATAGCAGATCGTGTATCGATTCTTGTAGATACTGTTTTTGATAATTATTTTATGTATGGGAGTGCAGAACTCTGCCTTGCAGCAATTTTTTTTGCTATTCAGATATATTGTGATTTTGGCAGTTATTCCCTTATTGCAATTGGAGCGTCCAAAATTATGGGTATTGAATTGATGGAAAATTTCAATACTCCTTATTTTGCTACAAGTATAAGAGACTTCTGGAATAGATGGCATATTTCTTTGAGCACCTGGTTCAGGGATTATGTATACATTCCACTTGGTGGAAACCGTAAAGGTGCTGTCAGAAAAAGTATAAATAAAATGGTTGTATTCTTAGTGTGTGGACTTTGGCACGGCGCAAATTGGCATTTTATTGTTTGGGGTGGGATACATGGACTGTATCAGACAATAACAGATTTTCTGGGGGTTTCCTACAAAAAGTTCATTACTAAATTTCATGTCAATACCAATTGTTTCAGCTGGAGGCTGATGCAGACTATCATTACTTTCGGGTTTGTTGATTTTGCATGGATATTTTTTCGAGCGGATTCCATTACTGATGCTTTGCGCTTCATAAAACGTATATTTATGTATCCGACCCCCTGGTCATTATTTAATGGCGGCATGTATCAACTTGGTTTGGATCGAGTAGAGATGAATATACTAATATTTTCATTATTGTTGCTATTCCTCATAGATTTGATTCGATATAAGAAAAAGGTCCTGATAGATGTCTTCCTGATGGAGCAAAATATTTGGTTTGAGTGGTTAGCAGTTATTGTGTTGATTGTAATGATTTTTGTATATGGGGAATATGGGCCGACATTTGATGCACAACAATTTATATATTTTCAATTTTAGGGGGATATTGGACTATGAGAAAATCAATGATGAGAATATCTTCTTTTCTATTTATCTTAGCCATAGTGTTGTATTATATTAATAATCTATTTGCGCTGAAAAGGGCTGATGGAATTTATGGAGTGACCAAATTGTATGAACTGGAGGATAATTCGATAGATGTTCTGGTGCTGGGAAGCAGTCATGCTTTTGAAGATATAAACACGGGCACATTGTGGGATGAACATGGAATTGCAGCATATATTTTGGCAGGCTCCTATCAGCAGTTGTGGTACACATATTATTATCTAAATGAAGCACTTAAAACCCAGAAACCACGATTAATTGTTTTGGAAGCCTATATGACTACTTTTGAAGGCGATTATTATTCAGTGGGTACTGTGGTAAATACATATGGCTTAAGATGGTCCAAGGATAAACTGGATGCAATTAGGGTAAGTACCCCACGGGATGAATGGGGTGAATATATATTGGGATATATCCAGTACCATACCAGATATACCGATTTATCAAGAGCAGATTTTTTGAAGAATCAGGGGAATCCATTATATGAAAATTGGAAGGGATATGGCTGTAATATGAGGACTGCTTCATATGACAATCCTGATGTTGAAAATGTGGGGAAAAGGAATCCATTATCATCAAAATCAGAAGTATATTATAGAAAGATCCTTGAACTGGCGAGAGATAAAGAGATCCCATTGTTGATTGTCATAAGTCCTTATGCTGGTATCACAGAAAATGCACAAGCTGTCTTTAATATGGCTTCTGATATTGCGGCTGAGTATGATGTGGAGTTTATTGATTATAATTTACGATATAGAGAGATGGGTATTGATTATTCAACTGATGCAGCTGATGCAGATCATTTAAATTATAGAGGAAGCCAGAAATATACGCATGCTTTAGGTGCCTATATTGCAGATAATTATGATATTCCTGACAGACGTGGAGATGAAAGATATGAATCTTGGGAAGCAGACAGCCAATATATATCTGTTCTTATTAAGAACCAGGAATTGGTGGAGGCAGTAGAAAAAGAGGAGGTTGCGGATGTTGTTGCTGGTTTGATGAATCAAGAATATTTAGTATTCGTATCCAATCAAGGCGACAGCGATATATCGATTCCTGATGTGGCTGTACTTTTTGATACATTGGGAATTCCTGAAGATAAGAGAAAAGGAATTTTGTGTGTCAACAATCAACAAGGAATTTTGTATGCAAGTGGAGAAGGAGAATATCATAAGGATTTCCGTCTGGATTATCATGATGTGTATATTACAAGAACGTTAGATAAAAACACACAAA